>CAVUXI010000021.1:0-12555 GCA_963745385.1 uncultured beta proteobacterium | reverse complement strand
TGACGCGCGGCCCGCTCACGGCGAGGCCCGTTCTTGGTTAAGTCCCGTTCGTGGTGAGCTTGTCGAACCACGAATATCGCCGCCCTTAGACAGCCTCTGGGCGAACGGCCTGGGCTCCAATCTGCCCCTACGCCGCGATGCGGCTCGCCGGCAGCGGTTCTACCCCTTCCAGGCACGTCGGGTCCTGCGCGATCTCCCAAAGGTCGAGCGCTTCCTGCATGC
This sequence comes from uncultured beta proteobacterium, assembly GCA_963745385.1. Classification (GTDB taxonomy): domain Bacteria; phylum Pseudomonadota; class Gammaproteobacteria; order Burkholderiales; family Casimicrobiaceae; genus PALSA-1003. The sequence continues at coordinate 12,333 of CAVUXI010000021.1, read as the reverse complement.
GGATCCAGCTCTCGGGAGAGTGGCCGAGCAGCTTGGCGATGCGTACAGCGAGCTCGACCGACAGGCCGCGCTTTTCCTGCAGAAGCGTATTGACCGTCACACGCGACACGCCCAGGCGGCTCGCGAGCTCGATCTGAGACATCCGCAGCCCGGGTAACACGTCCTCGCGCAAGATAGCGCCCGGGTGCGTAGGCTTGCGGCGGCGATGGCGCAGCGATTTCATCAATGATAGTCCTCGAGATCAACGTCGACGGCGTCCTCGCCATCAAAGGCAAACGTAAGGCGCAGGTTGCCCGACACCTCGACAGCCCAGCGTCCTTTCCGATCGCCCTGAAGAGGATGCAATCTCCAGCCGGGAATACTCATGTCCTGCGGCCGAATGGCGACATCCAGTCGGTCCAGCATTCGATCGATTCGCGCACGGTGTGCGCTTGGAACTCCGCTCGCTCGGCTTTCGGTGAACAGCCGGGCAAGGCCTTTATGGCGGAAAGTGCGGATCACGTCAGGGTTGGCAAGCTCAGATAGTAACGCGTTGCTTTACATTGTGTCAAGCAATGCTTTACAACACGCGAGCTCGGCCTCTACAAGCATTGCCCACGAAAATTGTCTCTGGCATTGCCAGGCGGCGCCTCAGTCTTCCGGCGCTATAAGTGAACTGCGCCAGGCGGCAGGCGCCACTGCGCCCACGCAGGAATTGACGCGCTTCTTGGCGATTAGGGACCGCGCTCATTCCACGGGCCCTCACCCCAGCCCCTCCCCCACAGGGAGAGGGGTGCGCATCAGCGTGGGAGGTGCGCGTCAGCGCGGGGGAGGGGTGCATCAGCACGGGAGAGGGCTACGTCCAGCTTACGGAACCGCGCTCATCCAGAACTTGAGCTGCGCGGTCTTGATCTTGCCGGCGGCGTCGAAGTACTTCGTCTGCCACTCCGCGGCGGTGCTCGACAGCGACTGGTCCGCGCCCTTCGCGCCCAGGCGCTTGACGGTGTAGCGCCATGAAAAGTGGTCGTACACGTCGAGCACGTGCGTCGCGTACGCAGCGGCGAGCTTCTTGTTGCCCTGGATGATGACCAGGTTCTCGTCGTTGTCGTACGAGGCCTTGTATCCGAGGTTGTGGCTGCCCGTCGCCACGACGCAGTCGTCGGAGAAGGGATCGATCACCAGGATCTTGTCGTGGATGATGGCGAAGCCGGCGTTGAGCAGCTCCTTCTGCCAGCCCTTGGGAATGATCTTGCCGTCGAGGGCTTCCGCGGCGAACACGCGCGGGTCCTGCTTGACCGGAACCTTCTGGCCTTTCACTTTCTTGGGCGGCGTCGCGCCCTTGAGCGTGTAGTAGAAGCCTTCGGCCGCGGACACGTTGGTCACGCAGCCACGCACGAACAGGTTCTTGTCCTTTTTCAATGCGTCGGCGGCCCAATTGGCGATGCACGGCGCGCCCGGGTAGAAGGCGAGAAACAGGATCGAATGCTTCGCCGCGTCGATGCGCTTGACCAGCGACGACATGTCCGGCGGCCGCTTTTCGTTCTTGGCGCCGCTCTTGCGGGCCGCCGGCGTATTGGGCGAGCACCAGCTTTCGAGCGACGCGCCCTTCAGCGCAATCGTCTTGTCGGTGACGTCCAAGGCGCGCAGCGTCTTGCCCTGCAGGTCCTTGGACACACCCTTGGCCGCCTTGGTATCGGCGGCGAGCTGCTTCCAGTAATCGAGGTAGCGCTGCGCGAGCTTGGGATTCTCGATGACCAGCGTGTTGTTGGTCTGCGTGCACAGGCCGGTCGGCGTCCAGTTGGTCGATCCGCACAGCACCGCCTGCGGCTTGCCGGCCTTGTCGACGTAGACCAGGAACTTGTTATGCCCGATATGGTTGGCGGGCATGATGCGGTCCCACTTGACGGCCGCGGTCTTGGCGAGACGGGCGCGCGCCGGCGCGTTGCCGTCGATCTTGGTGCTGACCTTCTTCTTCTTGCCCGTCGCGGGATCGGTCTTGGTCGTCGTGAGCGTCTCGACCGCATTCGACAGGACGATGTTCAGCCGCTTGCCGATCTTCTCCAGCTTCTGGATCAGCTCCTCGTCGTGCAATTCGTAGAGCGCCGCGTAGATCTTGCCCGACGACTTGGCGCGATCGACAAAGCCGGTGAGCGCCTCGACCATGTCGCCGGACAGGCTCGCGCGCAGCGCGTCCTTGGCGTCCGACACGCGCGCGATCAGGCCCGGCGCATTGGGCTTGCCCTTCATCGCCCTGGAGACGCGCTGAGTGGAGATCAATGCCGCGATTGAAGTAGGCATTGGTATCGGCGGACACCGAGGGCGAGATCTCCACCTCGTTGGAGACGATGTGCGGCAGCGAGGTCATCTCCTTCAGATGGTGCGGCGCGCCTTCGAGCGGGACCACCTTGTAGCGAAACTTGCGGTTGCCGGTCTTCTCCGCGACGAGACGGGCGTAGGGATCCTTCCAGTAGAACTTCTGGATGGGAAACTGCGCGGTGGTCTGTCCCGGCTTGATGGTGTCGCCCTTGAAGACCGCGTGGCTGGGCAGCGGCGTCTCCACTTTCTTGTTGTCGATGCGGTAGATGGCGAAGCCCATGCAGCCGACGGGCTGCTTGCCGTAGCTCCAGGCGATGGTGATGACGTCGTTGTCGGAGAAGGCGATGGCGTTTTGCATGGCGTTCCTTTGCATAAACTGCCGTCATTCCGGCCAAGCCCGCGGAGCGGGCGCGAGCCGGAATCCATTCATTTTCAAAGCCACTGGATTCCCGCTTGGCCGTTCCTCGAAACTTCGCCCTTCGGGCTCGTTTGGCCGTTCCTCGAAACTTCGCCCTTCGGGCTCGTTTTCGCGGGAATGACGGCAAGAAAAATGTCGCGAACTTCGGATTCGCCCTACTAGCCTACCGATCGCCATCGTCGAAGAGAGAAGGAGCATTCGTGGCTGCGGGCGGGGAATATTCACGGGATGGGCGCCGGAGCATAGGCATCGGAAACACGCGCGGTCCTTGGCCGCCCTCGCATGACATTGACACCATCCCCTCAATGTAAGTACAGTAATTACACTCTATGGAATCCTTTTGTAGGTGCGAATTTTATTCGCACGGGCTTTGGAGCCTGAAATGAAAATCACGAAGACCGTCGAACTCAAGATCGTTGCGATCGGCAATTCCCGGGGGGTGCGCCTGCCTAAGGAGATCATCGAGCGCTACGCCATCGAAGATACGATCCTGCTCGAAGCGCACGAAGAAACATTGATCTTCCGCAACAAGCGAGACAAGCGCCTGTCCTGGGAAGACACCTTCAAGGCCATGGCGCGCGAGCGCGAAGACTGGAGCGATTTTGAAGGCACGGTTGCCGACGGACTCGATCCAGCGGAGCGCTGGTGACTCTCGCCGTCGAGCGCTACGGCATCTACCTCGCGGACCTGAATCCAACGCGCGGCGCGGAAATCGCCAAGACACGACCCGTCGTCGTGGTGAGCAGGGACGAAATGAACCGATATCTGGATACCATCGTCGTCTGTCCCTTGACGACCAAGCTGCATCCGCGCTGGCGCAGCCGCATTCCAGTCACCTGCGCCCGGCGGAGGGCAGAGATCGCGGTTGACCAGATCCGAACCATCAGCAAGGATCGGCTGGGCAAGCGTTTGGACCATCTCTCCGTCGCGGACGCGGCGCGCGTGCGGAGGCTGATCGTGGAAATGTATGGGGAGTAGTGCTATTGAGTTTTACGAAATTGCGTGACAAATATTGATCGTCGTTCCCTGCATCGCCCAAAGGAATTCCCATCGACAGACGTGAAACACTGCTCGCGCTCGCTGGATTGGCCGCCGGAAGCTGGCCGCCGGTGTCCTTCGCTCAGCAGCCAGGCAAGATCTGGCGCGTGGGCTTTCTGTCGCTGGACAGCGGCACCATCAGTTCTCGCAATACGGCGGCGTTCCTGAAAGAGATGAACGCGCTTGGCTATGTCGAGGGCAAGAACCTGGTCGTCGAGTGGCGCTCTGCCGACGGCAAGTTCGAAAGATTGCCTGCTCTGGCCGCGGAACTGGTTCAGCTGAAAGTCGACGTCATCGTCGCGGTCGCGTCGGCAGCGATCGGTGCGGCACAGAAAGCGACGACGACGATTCCGATCGTCATGACAACCACGGGCGACCCGGTAGGCAGTGGATTCGTGTCAAGCCTTTCGCATCCCGGAGGCAACATCACCGGGCTCTCGAATCTGGGTGGCGACACCGGCGCCAAGCTCCTCGATTTGTTGCTTGCCGTGGTGCCCAAGCTGTCTCGCGTGGGGGTTCTGGTGACTCCTACCAGCCCGACTTCGCGTGCGATATCGGAGAGTGTCCAGGCAGGCGCGCAAAAGGCGGGGGTGAAGACCATCGCGGCCGAGGCATCTTCACTGCCGGACATCGAGACGGCATTCGCTGCGATGGCCGCGGAAAAGGTCGACGGGGTCATCGTCGGTGCCGCACCCCTGTTCGCTCTCCACCGGCCGCGGATCGCGGAGCTGGCAAACAAGTACCGGATGCCGTCGATATTCGGAAACCGCGGATATGTCGAAGCCGGCGGCTTGATGAGCTATGGGTACGAGATGACCGAAAATTACCGGCAAGCCGCGATCTACGTGCACAAGATCCTCAAAGGCGCGAAGCCGGGCGATCTTCCGGTGCAGGAGCCCAATAAGCTGGAGCTCGTCGTGAATCTGAAAACCGCCAAGGCGCTCGGGCTCACGATTCCACAGACGATACTGCTGCGCGCGGACGAGCTCATCGACTGACGCGCCGGCCATTCACGGTGGCGACAAGAACATAACTAGCAAGCCGGACGGACTTTCTTTATACGGTGTCCGAATAAATTCGGACCTGCAGCGCCGACTTGTAGGTGCGAATTCATTCGCACGCGACCTACATTTTCGTCGCCCCCGCGAAAACGAGGCCGAAGTTTCGAGGAACAGCCAAGCGGCGACCCATTTTCCTGTGTCAAAGACAATGGATTCCCGCTTGCGCGGTAATGACGGCAAAATCTCGACCGCATCTCGCAGATAGCCCCTGCACAACGGCGCGGACCGCGCTACCTGCCCATTCGCCCCCGCATGGCGTCGAGCATGGCGCCCCGGATATCCAGGGTTTGCGAATTGGGCGTGTGGCTCGCCCCGCCCGCAATCCGCGCTGCAGCGGCAGATAAGCCATGCCTGTGACCGCAGGCGATGCGGTTGTTGATACCGAGGTCGATGAACGTGTCGCAATGTCCGGCGAAGAACGTGTTGCTGGTGTTGGTGCCCAGGTAGACATCCGCATTGGTCGCCGTATGGTGCGAGATGTTGTTGCCGACGAGACGGTTGGAATCGGAAGTCGACGAAGGGTCGAAACCTTCGGCGACCTGGAGCGCGAAGGAGCTCGTCCCCTCGATCTGGTTCGCCGACACGACCGAATTGTTCACCGCGCCGTAGATACTGACGCCGGCACCGCCAAATCCGATGAACGAGCTGTTGATGAAGACGTGATTGGCGGCGATCACCGCACCTTGCGTGGGTTCGGAAGATCCCCGCCCACCGCGATGATGCCGTCTGCGTTTGGATGGTTGCTGACCACATTGTTGGCGAGCACCAGGTAGCGCGCATCGAGATCGCCACCGACAAAAATGGGGCGGGGAACGCATCGAGGCTGCCCGGACCCATCGTCACGTCGTTGCCGACGATCGATACGAGGTTGTGGCTGCGGAACGCCGTGATCCCGACCGTCTGGATGGAACCGTTGCTCTGAGGAAAGTTCACGGTGTTGCCAGTGATTTCAACCTCCGCGGCGACCTCATCGAGCTGCATGCCGTTGGCGAAATCCGCGCCGAGATTCTCGATGACGTTGTTGGCGATCCTGACCCGGCCCGTGATCGCGTTCTGCGGGTCGTCATTGCCGAACAGGTCGATGCCGTCTCCGTCCGTGAATCCGAAAACCAACAGCACGCCGACGACTCCGTTGATGCGATTGCCGACGATCTCGGTGCCCGTGGACGCGAGCAACGTAATCGCCGACGCGAGAGGAGTCTCAAAGTCGATGCCTTCGATGTGCGTCTTGACCGGAACGAAACCCAGGATCGGTATGTAGCCGCCGTTGATCGTGGCAATGTGTGTTCCGACCCGCTCGCCGATCAGCGTCACGTCGGTGTTCAGATTGACTCCACTGCCGATGTTCGGATCGGGCGCGCCGAAGTTGAACGCAGTCAGGTGTCCGGCCGCATTGGTCGCCTTGAGAAGGACGGTCCCGCCGCGATCGAGCGCGGCTTGAACGTTGTGGACATCGAGCGGAAACGAACCCGTCGGATACACGGTCGTCGTGCCGGGAGGGGCCGCCACCGCGTAAGACCACGCGCCCGCCAAGGCAAACAACGCCACGGCGAAGAGCCACTGCAGCCTGCACCACTGACGCGCACTCATGCGACACCCCCTTGGTCGAAATCGTGTCCATTCGCTGCGAAGGCGATTCCGGGCGAGAATCTGCCCAAAGCTGGGCCGGGTCAAGTGGCTCTGGATAACGTCGGCGTCGCAATCGTCTTCCTTTCCGTGCGGGTCGGCGCTCACCAGCGATATGTAGTAAACATCGCTAGGCGAGCACGTCCTTCACAATAGCCACGCACTCATCGAAACTACGTCGATAATTCAATACCTCCAACGCGTCGAACGTTTCCCGCAAGGCCGCATCCTGCGTCGCGATTCGAGTCAATACATCATCTCGACTACCTTGCAGAATGGGTGTAATTGGGGCAAGCGAGTCCGGTTCCTTTTCGGCGACCATTGCGAGGTCGAAAATGTCTCTCGCGGTGAATCTGTCACCCCGGTGCCAGATTTTCTTGGCGATAATTTCTGCAGAAGTCTCAACTTGGACTTCGCGGCCGAATAGCGTTTCTAACGCCGTAGCGTTCCTAGTCAGCGGTTGCGAGGCGACGAAGTCGATCTCACCCTCGGCAAATCTCAGCTTCAGCGATTCCGCGCGTTCCAGGTAATCTGCCGTAAGTTCTTCGGCTGTCGCGTTGAGACGAGGGGTCAAATATGCAAGCCATTGCGCATCGGGAACGAAGATGTCGATATCTTTGCTAATTCGATGGAAATGTCGTCTCATTAAAACGGTACCGCCGCCGAAGCTCCAATTCGTCAGCGCGGTTCCCGATTTTTGGGTCGAATCGATAAGCACCAAGGCCCGTTGGAATAGCGTCTCCCAGGTTTTCAGTCGCCCTTGATCCACTCTTCGATCCTTTCAGTCGCGCCGATATCGTGGGCCAGTTTGACCAAATTCTTCTCTACCCGGCCAGGTTTCGACCACCGGCTTACTTCGCCCACGAGCCCTCGCATTAGAGAGGTTGGCGCTTCGTCGAGCAGGAAACGGAAGTGGGGCCGCTTACCCGGCGGAATCTTTGCTGTGAGCAACGCGATGATCAGTTCGTCCTCGCCCAGCGGCTGTTTGAAGCTTACGCTTGCCGTCGTCGCGGCTATGCGAATAAAGTCAGATCGGCGCGCACGTTGTGCCGGCTGGATCGCAAGCGTCAGACCTAGATGCTCCAGGAGCGCCTGAAGCTTTCTTGCACCAAGCTCGGGAAACACTCCCCTTTCGAGTTGGTTGAGCGTGACCCGCGAAAGGCCTGCCAACTTAGCCAAAGCTGCCTGCGTCAAGCCTCGCTCGATGCGCGCTCGGCGAATTTCATAGCCAATTTCCTGAAGTCGCATTACGAATTACTCTAATGTTAAATATAATTAACATAATAGTTGCGGTCCCTTGAAAGTCAAGGCCCCAATACATGTCGCTTGCTGCCCCCTGCTTGCTGCGTAGAGAGTACTATAGTACTATCCAAACTTCCCCATCCCGAGGTCCCCATGCGTACTATCGAGGTCGATTTCGATGTCTATAAGACCCTGACTTCCCGTAGGCCGACCGAGGACGTCACTGAGAATGACGTCCTTCGTGACTTGCTAGGACTGTCACCCAAGCGGCAACGCAATGATTCATCCATCCCCGCAGCAGCTTCGGACGCGAATGATTGGATAGTTAAGGGCGTGCGCTTTCCCGCTCGCACCGAGTTTCGCGCTAACTATAAGGGCCAAACTTGGCTTGGACGCGTCGAGCGTGGCGCACTTGCGGTTAACGGAAAGCGATTTGAAACGCCCTCTGCCGCAGCCGTATTCATTACGAAGAGCCCGACAAACGGTTGGACCTTCTGGGAATGCCGGCTGCCAGGACAGGCGTCGTGGCAGATCCTCAAAGGACTGCGGCGCAAATGAGCCTTCCAGAGGCGCTGATTCAAGGGCATCTCCCAAGGATCGCTAGATGAACAAACCCAAGGCCGTCGTCCTGCTGAGCGGGGGACTGGATTCGGCCACCGTCCTCGCGATGGCGATCGACCAGGGATTCGACGCGTACGCGATGAGCTTCCGCTACGGGCAGCGCCACGTCATCGAGCTGGAGAAGGCGAAGGAGGTCGCGCAGCACCTCGGCGCCGCACGGCACATCGTCGTGGAGATCGACCTGCGCGCGTTCGGCGGGTCGGCGCTCACCAGCGATATCGCGGTCCCGAAGGGCCGATCGGCGGCGGACATGTCGCACGGCATCCCCATCACCTACGTTCCCGCGCGCAACACGATCTTCCTGAGCTTCGCGCTCGCCTGGGCGGAAGTCGTCGGCTCAGGCGATATCTTCGTCGGCGTCAACGCGCTCGACTACTCCGGCTATCCCGACTGCCGGCCCGAGTACATCGAGGCGTTCGAGCGCATGGCCAACCTGGCGACCAAAGCCGGCGTTCTCCGTGGACTTTGACCGACATTTACGTGTATCCAGACTTACGGGACATTTCCCCGGACGAACACAAACGAGGCTTCTTAAGCAGTTCCGTGCTACTCGAGCCGGACAACACAAAAGAAGGAGTGATTATCGAAGGGGCCGAAAAAGTCGGGTGTACTAGCCTTCTATACCGTTTGTACGATGAATACCACGAACGAGGGTATGTACCGCTTCTGTTGCGTGGACCAGAAATTAAGAGTGCTACCGACAAGGAGATAGACCGACTCATCCGCAGTGCAGTTATCGTCCAATACGGAAATGCCGCCGTACCGCTATTTGCACAGCTACCCACGTCCAAGAAACTTCTATTGTTTGATGACTTTGATGATGGTCCTATTAGAGCGGAAGCTGCGCGGAGAGCGGTACTCAATAACCTACGCAAACGTTTCGGTCATGTTGTTGTTGTTGTCGGAGAACTATTCGAGGTTCGCGAACTTTTGGATGGACTAGGCTCTGTGGGCCTTGGAACCTTGAAACACTATCGTCTTCAGCCGCTGGGCTTTGTTCTTCGTGCACGCCTCGTACGCCGCTGGTTTCAGCAAGGGAATGATGGAACTCTTGACGAAGCGGCACTTTTGGAACGTTGTGACGGAGCGGAGCGAGTCATGCACTCTGTCATGGCAAAGAACATCATTCCCTCGATGCCACTGTACTTACTTACGTTGCTCCAGAGCGTTGAGGGCGGTCGCAGCGGCGATTTTAGGGAAAGCGCTCTTGGCTTTTATTATCAGTTCCTGCTTACCGAGGCGTTCGAAGGAGCCGGTGTCCAAAAGGAAAAATTCGGGGAACTATTCGAATATTGCACTGTGATGGCGTGGTTCTTTTTCAAGAGCGGCCGGCACACGCTCGACGAACACGACCTCCGAGAGTTCAACGGTAACTTCACGCGAGAGCGACATACGGTCGACTTTTCTGAAAGAATGGAAGTCCTCGTGCGCTCGAAGATCCTACTCAAACGCGGTAATGAGTACTCATTTCGATATCCGTATGCATATTATTTTCTGAAGGGTCGTTACCTGAGCCAAGAGTTGGCAAAAAATGAAATACGAGACTATGTGAAACACTGTTGTGAACACCTATATGTGAGAGAAAACGCTAATACGATTCTGTTTCTCGCTCATCACACGAGTGATGAATTCATATTGGATACAATCGAAGAAACGCTACGAAGCCTGTTCAAGAAGGAGGAGCCAATAACATTCACTGGAGACACAAAAATAGTTGAGGCGCTGATTGAGAGTGCCCCCGAAACTGGAATACTCGGGCGAGCGGCCAGAGTCGCATCGCGAAAAGGTAAACCGTGCCAAGGATAGGTCGGATGATGGCGACGATGGATTGTCCGATGTTGAGGAGACAGGAGGAGAACTAAGCAAAGTCGCCGAGCTTATCTGTTTGTTCAAGACGGTTGAAATTTTGGGACAGATCCTGAAAAATCAGTACGCTAGGATCACTCGCCCTCGAAAACAAAAAATTCTAAACGAACTCTTTTCTGGCGCAATGCGGGCGCTTAGCAATTTCTATAAATTCTTCGGAAACAACCCAGATCACTTCATCGCAGAAATTGATGCTGCACTCGCGAAGATGGATAAATTTAACGATGACGCGGCTCGTCAGAATATTGCGCGGAGGATCGTGGCTGGCTTCTTTCAATTCATCTCTTATGCCTTTGTTCAAAAAGCGGGTGTAGCAGTAAGTGCCGATGCGCTGCGCGAAGACATTCGAAACGTCGCTGAAGCCGACGCATCATTCGCATTTCGGCTAATTGAGGCAGGGGTACTATTGGACTCGGTGCGCCCACTGCCGAGAGAGTTACTAGGGCGGCTTTACGACGATGCAGTTTCTTCGGCAGTTGCACGTAGAGTTTTGCATATGCTGGTTGTGCAACACCTATACATGTTCAGAACATCTGAGCAAGATAAGCAGTGGGTGGCGTCAAAGCTCAAAGTCAACCTAGGTTATCAACACGCCGTTGAATTCAAAAGCTCAAAGACTAAGCGGCTTAAGGCGTCGTAACCTGCTCAGCGCTTTCTCCAGGAATAAAATAGCGTGGCACGTAGCGCCTAGGGTCTCGGCCGTCTCACGCTTTAGGAATCGCGGACGAATAGAGTTGACCCACGGTTTGTGTCTGGGCGGGACATCCCGTTTCGCTCAGAGCGATACGCAAACACCCCATTCACCAGCCCGCACTCGATCTCCACGGAAATCGCTTTCTATCGTTCGATCGGTGGATGCGGAAGTCCGTCCGATCCGATCATGGTGGCCGGATACTCGAGCACGCGCTACACGTCGTCCTCGCGCACCTGGAAGTAACACGTACCTCCCGGCTGCAGCCGCTCGCACGCCTCCTGCTGCGTGCAGCCCCATTCGGTCACGATGGCGGCGAGCATGCGCCTCCCCGTCTCCGTGTGCGGAGTCGACCACGTGACCATGATGTCGATGATGCCGGCGACGATCTGCTTAGCGCATCGGCACCCCGGCCTCTTGCGCGTGTTGGGCGTGGTCGCGACGAAGGAAACGCTCCGATCCGCTGTTAACATGGGGGATCGTCCGAGGCTCGAAAAACGCCGCGCTCAAGCGGCGCCATCATCCATGGGAGACCACAATGAAGCTGCGGCAAATCATAGGTGTGCTGGCGGGTATCGTGCTCGCCGTTTCTGCGGCGCAAGCCCAGACCAGTGTACGGGTACGCGGGACCATTACCGGAATCGACGGTAAAGTCCTGTCGGTCAAATCGCGCGACGGCAAGGACCTCAGGATCGACCTCGCCGACAACGTGGCCGTCGCTGTTGCCAAGACGATCCGCTTCGAGGACATCAAGAAGGGAGACTACGTCGGCGCCACGACCCTGCCCGGACCGAATGGCACGCACGTCGCGGTGGAGGTCCACTATCTGGCGCCGACGACGCCGGAAGGGCAGCTCGCCTGGGATCTCCAGCCTGGGTCGACGATGACCAACGCCAACGTGGAGTCAATGGTCACCGCCACGGGCAATCGCGAGCTGACGCTGCGCTTCAAGGACACGACGCAGAAGATCGTCGTCCCCGAGACTGCGGCGCTCGTGCGCGCGGTACCCGGCACCCGCGCCGACCTGGTCGTCGGCGAGTACGTGTTCATCGTCGCGCAGGCGGCGGCCGACGGCACGTTGAGCGCGGCGCGAGTGCAGGTCAGCAAGGACGGGGTCAAGCCGCCGCAGTGAGCGTCATCCCGGCGGAGCCTGGGATCGAAATTGAAGACGCAAATTGGGCCCCGGCCTGCGCCGGGGCGACGAGTTTATCCTGCGCGACGTCGCAGGGGCGGGGCGACGTAGGGTCGGGTGGCAGGGAAGAGGGTCAGACCCGCCGAGATTGAACCTAACCCATCTCTCTTTGGCGACGATGGGGACTCGCGGCTTTGACCCACCAACGCATCAGCCATTTGGCCAATAGCGCCCGCCGCCATAACCTGCCTAAATGGCCACACAACTATTGGCGTCTGGCGTTCCCTAGTGACCATACCCAATTTGGGTAGTAATATACCCAAAATGGGTAGATCGAAGAAAT
>CAVUXI010000020.1:0-344539 GCA_963745385.1 uncultured beta proteobacterium | reverse complement strand
CAAATTCCGGTGCGCGGAAGAGGGACAAGGGGTCGGGAACATCCGATCCGCTCTCGGGGAAGGAATCTGGCTTACCTCGCGATACCGGCTAAGCGGCAGCAAAACCTGAGCCGCATCGGGTAATGTCACGCCTCCTCCCCGCTTCGTGACGGTCGCACAAGAAGCTTCCGCAACTATGCCAATGGCGCGGTCACTTTTTCATGCGCGGATGAGGTTACGCAACCCTACCGAACTTTTCGCGTTGAGCCGTTGGGCTGGCGGCTTCTCGGATGGTTCTGTAAAATGAAAATCGCACAGGTCGCTCCACTCACCGAATCAGTGCCACCAAGGCTGTACGGCGGAACCGAGCGGATCGTCTCTTATCTTACTGACGAATTGGTCGCGATGGGGCACGAGGTGACCCTATTTGCGACCGGGGACTCCCGCACCAATGCTGAACTGGTTGCCGCTTGGCCCAGCGCGCTGCGTTTTGATCACGATCTGAAAGACGCCGGAATACCGCACTTGTTAATGCTTGAGGAAGTCTTTCGTCGCGGATGCGAATTCGACGTTATCCATTGTCACCTGGATTACTACCATTTTTCTTTGCTCAAGCACCAATCGACACCATTTCTCACGACCCTACACGGGCGCCTGGATTCGCCTGAGGTGGCTGCATTTCTCGGCGCGTTCCCTGACGCACCGTTGGTTTCTATTTCGAATAGTCAACGCGCATTTGCCCCGCACGCAAACTTCGTATCAACAGTCTACCACGGGCTGCCGGTGAATTTATTGCAGCCGCAACCAGTGCGACCAAGGTATCTTGCTTTCCTGGGGCGCATAACTCCAGACAAGGGGCCGGAGCGCGCCATCCGGATTGCCCGTCAGGCTGGCATCCCATTGAAGATTGCCGCGAAGGTCGATCAAGAGGATCAGACCTATTTCTCGAAGATCATCCGACCGATGATCGACGGCCGGACCGTTGAGATGCAGGGAGAGATCAGCGAAGCCCAGAAGGCAGATTTCCTGAGCGGAGCGGTTGCTCTGCTTATGTCCATCGACTGGCCAGAGCCGTTCGGCCTTGTGATGATCGAGGCAATGGCTTGCGGAACTCCCGTGGTCGCGTTCAACAGAGGATCGGTTCCCGAAATCGTGGATCATGGGGTGACGGGGTTCATCGTGGAAGACGAATCGGAGGCTGTCGCAGCCGTTGACGAATTCATACGGCCTCGCGGCAGGTGGTTCGGTCTCATTTTCAAGAGCGCTTCACAGCACGCCGCATGGCGCTCGATTATCTTGATATCTATCGCAACTTGGCGACCCGATCGCCGCCGAAGTTGCGTGTTGTGCGGTAGTCGTGCGCAACGCCACCAAGAGCCGGCCGGAAGTTGCGTCATTGTCTGCCGGAAGTTGCGTCATTGTCTACTGTTAGCATGACGCCACAGGCGCAGAAGCGCTCGCCGGCATCCTCATAAACCCGGGCTGCAAACTTGGCAGTTGCTAAATGGCCACACGCACTACAGAAGGATCGGCTGCTCTTGTGGGCTGGGATGCGATTGACAAGGTAGTACAGAGCGTCAAATCCGAATAGAATTAACAAAGGACCCAGGTATGATACGGGCAAATCTTCGTCGTCTCTTGCTCGCAAGCGTTGCGACGTTGGGTAGTGCGTTTGCGGCCCACGCTCAGATGCCGCTGCCCTCCTTGGAGCCAGCACCACCGCTCAGCGGGCTGTATATCGGAGCCGGCGCAGGGGTGAATTGGCTGCAAAATGAGCATCTGATCAACGCCACCGGCACGGCGGCGTCGTCGTCGCTGCAATCGCACGTCGGGTGGGGCGGTGTCGGCAGCATCGGCTGGGCCTTGCCCAATGGTATCCGTGTCGAGATTGAAGGCGACTATCGCAACAATCAATTCGCGCATGGACGTGATTTTGGCTTCCCGGCCCGCGCTGGCGGCAGGGAAATCAAGTATGGCCCGATGGTCAACGTGTTGTACGACATGACCAATCTGTTGGCGCAGACCACCGGTCTGACCGTGCCCTACTTTTCGCCGTATGTCGGTGTCGGTGTCGGCTACCAGTGGGCGCATCTGAGTGGGTTTACCGCTTCCGGCACCACTGGCTTCCCCAGCGTCGCCTCCAATGACACGTACGGTGCGATTGCCTATCAGTTCATCCTAGGTGGCGCGATGCCGATCCCGGCGGTGCGCGGGTTGGCCTTGACCGCCGAATATCGTTTCTTCGGCATGGGATCACGCAAGTACAACGTGGCGACGCAGGCCGCCTTTGCTGCTCCAGTCACGTTCGGCACGGCGAAGCTTGGCAATGACTTCAATCATGCCGTGATGATTGGTTTGCGCTACAACTTTGGACAGCCGCCACCGCCGCCGCCGGCCCCCGCGCCAGTCCCAGCAGCGGCGCCATCGCGGTCCTATCTGGTGTTCTTCGATTGGGATAAGTACAACCTCACCGATCGTGCGCGCCAGATCATCGCGGAAGCCGCAGCCAACTCCACCAAGGTGCAGTACACGCGGATCGAGGTGAACGGCTACACCGATACCTCTGGCACGCCGCAGTACAACCAAGGACTATCAATTCGTCGCGCTAAGGCGGTCCAGGCGCAACTGATTGCGGACGGCGTGCCGGAGAATGCCATTACCATCCAGGGGTTCGGCGACACGCGCCTCCTGGTGCAGACCGGTCCAGGCGTGCGCGAGCCACAAAACCGACGGGTGGAGATCGTCATCCGTTGATGTACACGCTCCGGGTTGTCCTCCACCGGTCCGGAGCACTACGAAACTATCCTTGGGCTGTGCCGGCATTGTCGGTGCAGCCCGATATTTGTGCCCGCTGAGAAGACCATCGCTCGTGAGGCAGTTCTCCCACCAAGGCGGTCCGCCTTCGAATATCCCTCGCTGGTCCCGGCGCGGTCGCGCGCCGCAGCCTGTCTATCTGGGCCAGTATAAGCCGGCGGCGCTGTTTGCCACGCCGAAGAAGCTCGTGTGAACTCTCCCATGGGTCCTAACGCAGGTGATGCGCACTCGGTGCCAGTGCGCAGTCGAAGCGCAGCAGTGCCCCTGGTCCAAATCGTGATGGATCAAAAGAATCACGAGCGGGATGTGGCGCGATGTGTGCGGCTGCCGTAGTGGTGCGCGTACACCTTCGTAAATTCAGCGCCGAACAGGAATATCTGGGCCGAATAGTCCACCCATAGCAAAGCGATTATTAGACCACCTGCCGCACCGTAGCTCGACGCCACGGTGCTGCTGCCCAGGTAAAGTCCTATCAGGAACTTACCGACCGTGAAAAGAAGGGACGTAGCGACGGCGCCCACAATCACATCACGCCACTCGATGCGTCGGTCTGGCACCACCTTGTAGATCGCGGCGAACAGAATGGTAATCAAAACAAACGACGCGAGGAAGTTCAGTGTTTGTAGAATGAAATGACCTGCTGGAAGCATCCCGTTGATGTAGTTGCTCAGCGCCGTCAGAATGGCGCTGATCACCAGGGACACCAGCAGCAAAAAACCCAACGCAGCCACCAATCCCAGGCTGGTGGCACGAGAGCGCAGCAGGGCAGACACAGTGCTGCGTCGGGGCGCTGCCCGCCAGATCACGTTCAAGGTCTGCTGCATCTCCGTGAACACACCAGATGCGGTGATCACGAGCGCGACAACGCCAACAAGGGTGGCCAAGGTGCCCGACAACTTGCCAGAAGCGTTTTGGATGGCTGTCTGAAGCAACTCCGCACTTTGTCGGCCCATCAAACCGCTAAGTTGAGCGGACACGGCGCCGCTCGCGGCCTCCTCGCCGAAAACGAGGCCGGCGATAGCCAACGACAATGAATAACACTGGCCCAATAGATGTGACGGTATAGAACGAGATGGCGGCGCCTCGCGTGAGTGCCTCGTCCTCCAGAAAGCTATCGACGCTGCCCTTCAGTAACGCCCAAATCTGACCAATCATCCGTGCCTCAGATAACCAAAAGCGTGGTCGCCAGAAAACCGCCCATGACAGCCGAATAGAGAAACCCTCGAATCAATCTGGTAACTCCGCCGTGATCACGGAAGCGATAATGACGGCCACCATTGGCTCAACCAGCGATCCTTGTTGGCCTGCAACTGCTCGGACCGATATGCTCTCCTGAACTGGCTTGCAAATTCCTCTGCCTGACTTGCTGCGGACAGGTCTCCTTGTGCAGCGAAAGACTGTGCAGCAGCCTCGTCCGCAGCAACCCCGTCCCTTGCAATCTGGGCGGATTTTGCATGATGATCAGCCGCAATACGATAGCCAGTCCGATCTGGGGTCGCGCAGCTTGCCAAGCAAATAGCCATACCTGCAACAATCAGAGACGCAACTGCGGAACTCATGCTGGCATCCCAAGAAAATCAACTTCTGACACCGGTTCTAATCGTTCGAACGCGCCACTTGCACGATGGGTGCAAGTCATACTGAGGGATGGGACCGAGGTCGTCTAGCCCCGCACGATCTGACACGCCCAGTGGGTCGGCAAGGCCAGTCAACACCAGATGTGCAGCAAGCCCAACCAGAGCGCTTATTGCGTCCTTACTCGCGCCCGGCATGATGACCTTGGGAGGTCTGATCCCGCGACCGGAGAGTTGACAACAGTCCGGGGCCGCTCGGTAAAGTAACTACTCGCTGACCGATGGTGACTGTGGCTGCAATGCGGGGGGCGACGAATGCTGGAATTGGACCGAAACGCCATTCGGGAGAGGGCGTACTTCATTTGGGAGCACGAAGGTCGTCCGGACGGGCGAGCACAGGATCATTGGCTGTCGGCGACCTTCGAACACTTGAGGGACAAACGCACGGACGAGTTCATGGAGGACGAAGAGAAGGTTCTTGCCGGCCGTCCAGACGCGAATATTCCGGCGATGTTGACGAAGGACGTGCAAGGGGGCTGATAGATATTGATCGGACTGCAATATGGTAAGCTCATGTTTAGTCGTTAGCGAACGGTAACATGGAACCAGTTAGGAATGTCCGTTTGATCACTGTTCTGCTCGCCTCGCTCGGTTCACCGCTTTATGCTCAGGCGCCATTGCTTGACCCGAATTTGCCGAGCGCACACCCTGAAGCACTCCAACGCCTGTCGGACGATCGCGTCCGGCAACAGATCATGCAGGACAGCCAAGCGCACTACAGCGGCCGGTGCGTGTGTCAATACCAGACAAAGGATTCGAATGGTCGGTCGTGCAAAGGCCGACACGAGACCATAAAGGCGTTGCCCGAACCGGTTTGCTATCCCAATCAAGTGACCAACAAGATGCTGAGCGACTGGCGACAGCGGCATCCTTGATAGTAGAAGAATGGCACTCACTGGCGCCTATTTGATCTCATCAGCGTAGCTGGGGCGTCCATCGCCACAGTGGCTAACCCGCTAGGCCGCCGAATGCCGTCACGCTGAGAGTTCTATCCGTTTACTGCGGTGCGCCTATGGTACTGCTACCGCCGACAACGCGGAAGTGAGCATCCTGATTTGATGGCCAGAAGCTAAGCCATATCGGCGAGGATAAATAACCCTCCACAACATGGAGGACAACCACATGAACACCATCGAACATGACGACGGCTCATCGACAGGCAATAAGCTCGACACTCAGCGCGACATCATTAGGCAATCACTCGACGCAATAACCAACGACATCGGGTTAGCAATGCGCGATGTCGGTCTGACCTTCCCACTCTACATCACCGTTCGGAACTCTGGAGACGCGCTGGTGACAATTGCGACGCCGTTCGATCCATCGGATGAGCAGTGGCAGCACGCTAGAGAAATAGTCTGTCGGACCCTTGAAGAAAGGGTTGGCTGCGGTCGGTTAGGAGGGCGAGAACTCGCCTGCGCTATTGCGAACGCCGGGGCGATAAATGCTGCCGATGTAGCCGGCGTTTGATCCGATCCTGTCGCCACTCTTTCCTTTTCCCTGCCGTTCGACCGGATCGCGGGGCTGATGCCACTAGCGCCAGACGCGCCTGAACTGTTTTGCCATATGGTCGAGGCGCGGCCCTATGACAGTCGCAGGCTATCAGCCTGGAGAAGGCGATCTCGTGCTTGTCGCGCCGAGTCGTATGAGCGTGGCGTCCGTCTGGAAGGCAACCCGTCTGCTTGTGCGCGGAGCTAAACGCTGAACCGACTGTCGTGACGATTCGCTTTTACATAGCGGGCCTCCCGTAAGCAGCGGAAATAGCACACTGGTTTCCGTTCCTTTTTCCGATGTGATGCGTAACGTCCCATGAAGCTGGTCTGCCAAACTTTCAAGGACCGTTAGGCCCAATGTACGTCCGGTGATGACCGCATCGTACATAGACCAACCCGGCCCATCATCCTTCACCACTAACGCCGCGCAATCGGCTGACACGGCTCTAAACGAAATCAGAAAATGCCCTCCGAGGTTGCGCCCGAACACATGCTTCTGGGCATTGTTGGCAACTTCAATCACAATCATGGTTATGATGCTCATCTGGTCGAAGGATAAACCGAGTTCATCGACCTGAAAGCTGATACAGGTTGAGTGCGAGTCAATTGCCGTCGCCACGGCGTCGCTCAGTAGTGAGCTAAGCCCCTTGTCGAACTGCGCAGGGTTGTTCAAGCAACGGTGCATATCTGACAATAAGGAAATGCGTCGCGTCACTCGCTCAAGTATGTGACCTGCCTCTGCCGGTGCGGAGTCTATCTTTGTCATTGCGATCTCAAGCGCGCCGGCCATTGAGTGCAGCGCATTGGCGACTCGATGTTGCAGTTCTTGGAATAAAACCCGTTGGCGCTCATTTGCCTCAGCTAGCTGTCGCATCGGAACGTCTGGCGTGGCTGGTGCCGAAAGGTTGGAAGGAGACTTTACCCGCTGGGGGCGAAACTTCGTAACCATACACCTTGCTCCTTTTTTGCAGTGGGACAAGAAAGTCGGCTAGATCATCCCGATCTGGGGTAGTTGCCATTAGCGACGTTCCTCCCGAGAAGAAGGTCCCGCTAACGTGGGTAGTTGAGCACGATCCTAGGCTCGCCGCCTGAAATGAGGGCGAAATTGCGACGAAATGCCACCGAAATAACCTATGGCGCGAGGCGCGAAAATCTGCTAGATGCGCATGGCGGTGTCGCTGCCATGGGGGAATTATGGAGCCGGCAGCAGCAGGCCCAGTGTATCAGTTTCAGGGGTTTGTTCTAGACCTAGTGCGTGGGATGCTCACCAACGCGAAAGGAGAGGAACTGCCTCTCCGACGTAAGTCGTTCGACCTCCTGCGCTTTCTGATCGAGAATAAGGGCCGGCTGCTGGATCGAGACACGATCGGTAGGGCAATCTGGTCAGACGTCACGGTAACCGATGATAGTATTACCCAATGTGTCGGAGATATCCGCCGTGTTCTGGGCGATCGAGAGCAGCGGATGCTCAAGACATTGCGCCGCCGAGGTTATGTTTTCGACGTCGATATAGCCGCTCAAAAGAATCTGCTGCTGCATGACAAGCCGTCGATTGCTGTGTTGCCATTTGCTAATCTGAGCCACGATCCTGATCAAGAATATTTTTCGGATGGGATTGCAGATGACATCATCACTGAGCTATCGCGAAGTCGTGCACTGTTTGTCATCGCGCGCAATTCCAGCTTTGCCTACCGTGAGCGATCGTTCGACGTGAGACGGATAGCCCGCGAACTTGGTGTACGATACCTTCTGGAGGGCAGCGTCCGTCGCAGCGTCGGCAGGGTGCGCGTGACAGCGCAATTGATTGAAGCGGAAACCGGCAACCATATTTGGGCGGACCGCTATGACCGCAATTTGAATGAAATATTTGCAGTCCAGGATGAGATCGCCTCTGCGGTGACCACTGCCATTGTGCCTGCGGTGACGGATGCCGAGCAGCGGCGCGCGCTTCGCAAGCTGCCAGAGAACCTTGATGCATGGGAAGCCTATCAGCGCGGTCTGTGGCACTTGGGAAAGTGCAATGGCACCGATACAGTCCTAGCGCAGCAGTTCTTTGAGCAGGCAATCGCTCTGGATGCCGGTTTCGCCTCCGCCCACGCTGCTTTGTCGATGGCATTTGCTTTTCACGCCGGAGTGTCTGGTGTTCTTTCGTTCGACGAGGGCCTCCGGCTCGCTGGTGAACACGCGCGAAAGGCAGTCGAAAGAGACTCGAACGATCCAGAAGGGCAGGCTGTTCTAGCTTGGTGGCGGGGAACCGTCGGGCAAGGCGAGCAAGCACTGCATGGACTAGCAGCCACGTTGGCGCAGAATCCCAACTCCCCTTGGGTCATCGGCGTCAATGGGGTAGTTCTCGTTATGATTGGTCGTAGGTCTGAAGGCCGAGAAGCACTCTCGGCGGCGATGAAGCTCAACCCACGCGATCCGAGCACCGGTCTGTTTCCTGGCTGGCATACCATGTCCTACTATTATGATGGTGATTATGCTTGCGCCGTGACATTGGCGAACACGGTGATCGAGCGTTATCCTAACTTCACAAATATCTACAGATGGCTGCGGCGGCATTGGGCCAGCTTGGCCGCCAGGGTGAGGCACGCGAAGCGTTGGAACACGCTATGGCGTCGAACTCGTTCGAGTTCCATGTGCGAAGCCGGCCAGCATGGTTCAGGTCCGAAGACCACGAACACATGCTGCGCGGCCTGCGAAAGGCAGGTTGGCAGGGCTGAGCAGGGAGGGGTGGCCACCTCTGATATGGACTGCGCACAGGACAACGATATGCCTACGCCCATCCCGTTTGCTGACGACAGCGGCACTGCCGCTTGGCGCGCCCGTCACGCCCCATACTTGCCGATCTGGCGCTTCCTGCTCGCCGTTGCCGCACTGCCGCTCCTGCTGGCGTTCATGGCAACCGCATCCTGGGTGGCCTGGATGTGCTTCCAGGGTGTTATGGGCACGCCGGGCGCAGTCATGGCCCTGGCCGGCATAGCGGCCCTGGCAGCCCCTTATACGACGGCACACGGGCATGGCGCTTGGTGCCGCGCTGACGCTCGTCGCGCTGGTGGGGCTGGTTGGGCTTGGCTGGGGTTGTAGTCGCGCTGGTGGCGGGTGGTTGACGGGATCGGCGGTATGAACTCCGCCTTGCCTGCCATTCGGACGCACTCTGGCCGCCTTTAGACGGTCTCGCTGCGCAGTCCCGCGCCCGATGGTCCGCAGCGCGCCATCAGTTCATTGCCCTGCGTGAACCGCTTGCGGCATCGAAAGTCAGCGCAAAGGCGAACGCGCGACAAAGGTCCGAGGACGGCGGTCTTTAGGTATAGTAGCGAGGCAGGTTCTCGGTATCCGCCGGCATCACGACCCACGATGGCGCTTGCTCACAAAACAGGCTGGTTTTTGGCTTGAACAGCGACTTGTCATCCAAGGTGCCCGCCATAATGAGTTTCCGACCGGTGCCGTCCTTGTCGATGATGATTGGCGAACCACACCGATTGCAGAAACGACAATTGGTCGAGCTAGCCCACTCTGCCCCCCCGGCATTGTAAAAGTTGTCATTGGCCCGGTGACCACGACACTGTCTGCCAGGAACGCGATGCCCGAAACGAAAGCCGTGCCGGTGTGTTTCTGGCAGTCCACACAATGGCAGAGAAACTGGCGGTCGGGAGATCGGTTCACCATCGATGGAGTATCTGACTGCCCCGCACAGGCAGCCACCGGTAATGCGCGGCATTTGGCATCCTCCTCGTCTTGGTGTTGATCTTCGAGGTATCAAACGGACGCGGCGAGGTGGCTGTCAATTTGTTCTTCACTCCCTCGCCTCTGGCCCCAGCAACGGCACCCTTCGCGGCCTGACGCCATCCACTCTTGGCGTCTGATTCCAGGTGATCGAAGAACCGGCGGAAACCATGTTTGATAAGGGCGGCTCTAAGCTCGCCACGATAGGCTTTCACTGCTCGACGGTCGGCCATCCGTGCGTTCGCGGATTGCCGCCAGTCAGAAAGCGTCGGTGATCGCGGCAAACTGTCCACAGAACCCGGGTACAAATTGTCCGAAAGTTGACAAGCATCTTGGCGGAGAGTGTCAGCATAGCGGCAGTATTTAGCTGGCAGTTCCGAGTTCCTACCAAAACGCTATGTTACCGGCGTGCTGGGCCTCTGCGGAATTCCGCATAACTGCGGTGGGAGCGTGTCAAGAGATGAGACCGACTTCCACCTAGCTGAGAGCGCCGAGCACTCAGCGAGTTTTTGCAGCGGCCTCGCCTCCTTCGCGAACTTCGGGTTTGGCACGTCCTCCAGGGTCACGCGAAGCCGCCCATTTCTCGATTGCGAGGCGGAAGTCCATACAACGATCATGAGGTCAAATGGTGCGTAGCCCTTTTCTCCGCTACGAACCTCACACGCGTTGTCAACAGCCGGATGTGCCCGTGGATGACATACTTCCTAAACCAAGACGCAGTAGGCCATAACGGCAGCAATGCAACAACGGTACTCCCTTTCCGGTCTTAGCTGTACGCCCAAGCCTTTTCGCACCACCGTTCGAGTTCGCTGTATGGCGGGTTGAGCCAGATGTTACCAAACCAGTTTCGCCGCAGGCCATTTTCTGCCTTGGTGAAGAACCGGACGCACTTTTTGTTATTTTTGGTGGCGCAGACATCGAGGCCAAGGCGAAACTCGCGGTCATAGTGATCAAAAAACCATTTAGGGGTTTCTCGCTCAGAACTGCTGCCACGCTTGAACATTCCGTACCGATTTCTCAGCCTTTTGAGCCTCAAGCTCGGCGATCCTGCGTTGTGCTTCGGCAAGTTCCTCGGATAGCGCATCAACATCGAGCTTCAAGTCGGTCTTATGATCTCCAGGTGTCGATCCTGGACGCAGAAACTGCTTCCAGGACGGGCACACAAAATCGTCGCCATACCCGGCCTCGGCCGTTCTGACTTCCTGCCGGATTTTGTCAGACCGTGCCGCCAATTTGTATAGTCGCTGCGCCCGACGCTCTTCTATCCCTGCCTGACGAGCAAAAGCCGCGACAGATTGGCCCCGCTCGACCGCCGTTTCAATTCGCTGGGCTTGGTCGAGGTTCTCAAACAGCAGCGCTTTGGCGGTTCGCTTCCTTGTGTGTTCAAGGTTATTGATGCGCTTTTCGGCATCCCGCGCATCCTTCACAAGTCGATCCAACGATGGCGCACGGTTTGATGCCGGAACATCCGGCCTAGGCCGGTCGTTACGGTGAGCGACGGTCTTCAATCCGCCCACGGTCACGGTTGCATTTGCAGGCTCTCCGAGGCGTGCGCTCATGCCGCCCTCGGAAAAGGGCGGCCCATCTTCGGGCGAGCAATCGGCCAGGCCGACGTGAAGCTGCTGTCAGCATCTGCAACGATTGGGGCTTCGCTGCCGGAACCTGCTTCGGCATCAACCACCACCGGCTGCCGATCGGGGCCGTTGATGCCAGAACCTGTCCCCTGACGAGGAAGGGGCAGTTGGGACCGCAGGTACGCCGGACGGGGATGGCAGCGCAGCACAGGTTGACTCCCAAACACGAATGGGAGACCTGCTGCGTTGGTGCTTAGCCAGCGTCGGCTGAAGCACCCTACGGCTTGCGCGTAGAGACCTTTTTAAGTGCTATGGTGGGTGAGGAGTGGGACCTCACGCTTCAAGGCGGCACCGTTTCCCAGTCTCAGCCACATCCTACTCCCCGGTCAGCCGGGCGTAAGACAGGGTGAGCGTAGAAGGAACTTCCGGTTTAGGCAATCGTACTGCTAGCACAACTATTCGCTGCATCCGTGGCCGGGACCTTGCAGGCCGCCACCGTGGAACCCTGTGGTCATGGGAGAGAGCGGATGGCCGTTCGGCGCGAACTCCGCCATATTGCCGTCCATAGGGAATCGTGCCCGACCGAACCGACGATGAAATTGGCGCCGCTCCAGGCGTTCCCCTTGCTGTCGAACATCACTTTGGCGCCACCCGTGTAACCGCCGCCCGTGAACTTTAGCGATAGGACCCAGGCGCTAGACGCAAAGCTCTGATAGGGCAGGAATGGCGTCGGCCGCAGTTGTTTCCCCTGGGCACTGGATAGAACACATCGAGCAGGGCAAAGACCCGTCCCGGCTTTATAGGCCATGTTGTGCGCGATGGAGATCGCAGCCGTCAGTGTGTCGGTGGGCGTCTGGCCGTCCCGCCCCGTCGCGGCGGCAATGAAATTGCTGCAAGCATCGGGCTTCACTCAGGGTCTGTACAGCCGGCCATCACGCTGGAAAGCGTGGCGAAATTCATCATGGTCGGCGTCTGGGTGCTGTTCAGCCCATCCTGGATCGTGGCGACATATCCGCCAGTCTTCCAGATCGACGAAGTTGGGACATTGCTCGCCGCAATGCGCAGACCCAGCGGGTAGCCCCTAATTCCGGCGCCTTCGAAGAACTGCGCATTCGTCCATACCGAGGCGATGGTGGTCATCTCGTTGATCGTCACCTTGGCCGGGCGGCTTATTGCCCAGCACAGTCATCAACGTGATGGCCGGATTGTCGGTGGTCGCCTTGTTAACAGTGGGTTTGCCGCTGTGGCGACGAGATATAAGTAGGAGTCGTTGCCAACAGACCGATCAATGGAAATCGCGAAGTGGCCGTCAGCGCCGGTCTTCACCTGTCCCAGGTGCGTCGGCGCATTTGCGCTCGCGGCGCAGAGGGTAACCGTGGATTGTGCGACTGGCCCACCGCCCGCCTGGGCCTGCCCGTCGATGTTGACCGCAGCCGCAGCAGAACCAGCCTCGCAGGCTAGCAAGGCTACGGCTATCAGCGAGGCGAGCAGTGCGGGTTTGTGCTCCAGTGCATTCATATCCTCATTGGGTGGGCGTCAAGAAGTAACCGACTGCCGACGCGGACGATCCACGCCAATCAGGCGGCCTGCTGACCGACCATAGCTACTTTCCGGCGCAAAATTCCAGCCTTGAGGTGACCCGCGATCGATCAGAGGCAACCCAGTGAAACCCGCCAACGGAAGCTGACGGGGTTCACGCAGAATTATCGGGTAGGGGACAACAGCTATTTGGCTGACTGTTTGCTAATGGCGAGGCCGACATTGATTAGGTTGTCGGCGATCACGCCCGCCGATCTAGCTCATGGTCGATCAAGCGGGAGGTGACGCTATCGAACGTCTCGCCGTCTTTTAACTGGAAATGCGCCAACCAATCGAGGATTTCCTTTCTGACGACAATACGAAACAGGTTGCCATCTTCGGGAAGCCGCTGAGGCTTGGTCGCAAGCAGGTCTGGCATTCAGCCCTCCTCGGCTTTTGGCGTCGGCTTCCACCCACACTGCTGGAGCACCTGCGTCACGACGCCGCGGTACGTGCTCTCGATCGCTGCGGCCAGTTCTGCGGCGTCGTCTGTCGCGACGTCGTCCATCTCAGCAGCGTGCTCGATCACGGCTCGGTAGAGATCGTTACCATGCGCGAACAGGCCGTTGGCGACGGCGTTGAGGCTGGTCGGCTCTCTGTCACTCATGCTCGCTCCTTGTAGCAAGGTTTCAAACTCTTCGTCTTCAGTGGTGAACGCGCGCAGCACGATCACCGCGTCGTCGCCTTCGCGGATGGCTTCGGTGATCTGCTCGGTATCCCAGTCCGCCGGCACGCTGACAACCAGACAACCCTTCAAATCGGTGAACGTGCGCTGGTCGTTCAACAACATCAGTATCGTACGCTTCATGTCCGGAATCTTTCATCGTGATGTCGGATGCGCCCCCAGCAACGTGCCAGGGGCGGCGTACAATCGTATTAGTCCTCCTGCTCGATGGGCGGGATGAAGACGACGATATTTTCATCATCGGGCGTAAGGCGCGGCCTATCGGTCAGATAGTAGCCGTTCGCGGACGAGGTCATCCCGGGCACGATCTCCAGCCCGCCGTTGTCACGATCCTGCTGGCTCCAGACGAACCGCTCGCCGACACGCTGTAGCAACATGCAGATGTCCTCGTCATCCACGCTCAGCAGGTTCGAGACCTTGCCCGCGTTGGCCGACCAGCCAAACCGCACGGCCCACTCGTCCTCAGTGAGCAACTGTGCTTCATCCTGTTCATCATCATTCATGTCTTGCTCCTGTTCCGCGATCGCGATCGCGATGCGGGACGCGGCGTGTAGGCGTGCCCATGCGCACGGTCAAGCGACAAACGCGGTCGCATTGAGCAGTGCAGAAGCACTGACCTATGGCTTCGACACAATCGTGCTTATGGTCCAGGAGGTTGCGTGCTTGTCGCGCTGATAGGTCATCGGCAAGGCGACGCGATCAGAGCCACATGAAATCGTCGCGAAAGCCAGCGCTGCCGCGATTGGCCTTATACCACATCGTGACTCGGGCCACGCCATCAGTACTCGGCGGCGAGGGCGCAGGAACCAAATACGCCCACCGGCGTTATCACGGGCTTGCTGAGATTGTGCTCCAGACCACGCTTGCCTTTGAACCAATTGCGCAGCGGGTTCTCCAGCGGTCTCCCGGCCGAGGTGGCCGGCATCTCAGTAAGCCCTCGCTTGGGGTTCGGTGGCATAGTGATCCATGCTCGCCGCTGCACGCGCGAGCGGCTGCATCAAGCCACGGATGTGATGGCTGTGGGCGAGCGCAGCCATCAGATGACCCAGGGTGGCCTCGCAGGCTTCTTGGCCACCGGGGAGACCACGCAGCAAGGCCAGACAGCCCTCCAGCGCGTTCTGGCGGCCATGGTGATGGCCGTAGTGCTGCGCGGCGTGATGGTAGGAACCGAATTTGCCTGCCGGCGTGATGATGTCGCTCATCGATTATTTAGCCAGCGGAGGCGATCGGCGACGTCGAGTGCGGTGACGAATCTGGACAGCTTGCGTATCTCGTCGTGACTGAGCGCGGCGAGCGTCTGCCGCGTGCGGTGCGAGATCACTAGCAGGTTGCTGCGGGTGAACGGCCCGGTCTGATCCAGCCGCTCGCACACCGGAGTATCGGGGTGCGTGCCGCTCCCCATACCCCTGCTGAACTGCATCCGGGTATCCGTCACCGGATCGATCATATCGGTCTCGTCGAGCAGGGCCAGCAGATCGTCGAGGGTAACATCACAAGCAACCTTGGCCTGTTTGGCGCGTCGCCGCAGCCGGCCCAGTTGCAGGCGGCACCAGACGACCCGATGATCATCAAACCAATAGCGCTGGCGGTCGCTGCTCCGTCTGCGCTCCACGCCGCTAGCGGACCGCGGACAACCGACCGAGCGCACACAGCGTCAGATTCCGGCGACCTCGGCGTTCATTGAGGTCTTGATCCTGGAGACGGACGCAGGAGAAATGCCGGCCAATCGTGCGATCTCTCTGACCCCCTTACCTGCCGTGAGGAATTGCTTGGCCTTCTCCACCTTCGGCTTGGTGAGCGGTGGTCGGCCAAACCTGATCGACAGGCTCCTTGCAGCCGCCTGACCACGGAGGATGCCATCCCGACGTGATTGCCTCAGATGCGAGGCCATCATCGTGGACAGGTCGAACAATGACATTCCGTTCGAGGTGGCCGTATCGAGCCTCTGCTCCTCCACCCACAACGACACGTCATGGAGCCGGCAGGTCTCCATGAACCCAACCAGTTCGACCAGGGATTTGCCGATCCTGTCGATGGACCAGATCAATACCGTGTCGATAGCCCCCGATCGGATCGCCTCGATCAGCGCCAATTCGCCCGGACGACGATCCTGACCCTTCCTCACCGTCGTCGGGCGGTCGCTGCATACGCTTGTAACCGTCCAACCACGCTCGGCTGCGATCGTCCTTAAACGATCAATCTGCTCGTCTTCGGATAGCGGACAATCGGGACTTGATCGGGCATAAATTGCGACGCGCTTCATCAATGCCAAATCCTATCACAGAAACCAGTTCTGACAAGCGAACCATGCGGTACAATTTGGATACAACTTAGAACTGCATGACGACATGGCACTGCACCTCACGGGTCCCAATCCCACCATCCATCCGGCATGTCGAGACGCCCAGTGCGCTCCAGTTGACGAAGCCGATGCATAACGAATTGCTCGGGATCGAATGTCACGGCCTTGCCAGGACCGCACTCCCCGACGCCGATGTCGGTACAATACGGTGACAGCCGCAGGATCGAGACAGAAGAAGTGCAGCCGCCATCCGTATCGTCCACCGCCCTCCGCTCGGTCGAAGAATGCGCCATGACCGTGCTCCAGCAGTCGATGTTGAAGGTGCTGGCGATGGCAACTCATGATGAAGGTCTCGTGCGCGAGCGCCCTCGACAGCGACCTGCACAGGTGCTTGGGTAACGGGTTGGGCACCGAGCTTAACCAAAGGCGTTCACATCGCGAGATTCGAACCGTGGTAAAGTTGGCCAATAGGGTGGCGGCTAGGATTGGCAGGTCATGCATGGTGCCGGTATTTAGCCGGACACCCTCGAAGCGCTGTTCCAAAAGTATGAATAGGATGGTTCTGGCCGCCGCAGTGGCCCTGCCCTGCTCAGTGGCGCCGGCAGATCGGGCGAGCCGTCTGGGCGTCCCTGATTGGCTTCGCCGGAACTGCTCCTCGTTATGGCCGCGGTGGTTTCCCGCCTCGCGGGTATGCCACGGACGGGATTGCCTGCCTTTTTGGAATAGGCCGCGCTATGGGCTGCGGCCGTCGCTTTTGCCGTTCGCCTTGAAGGAGTGAAACGCGCTAGTCGGCGCTCTGTTCGGTCTGGCGGCAACGCAGACTAAGGCCGTGTTATATCTCGCTCAGCGGTTTGTCGTGCTGCTGAACGGGACCACCCGGCGCGGTTGCGGTTGGTCACTCTCGCTCATTCTTCTCCGTCCTCTGCGTCGCGCTCACGTGCGCCCATACCGTGAAGTTGTTCGTGCGCATCGCGTCCTGACCACTTCGGCGAATTGACCAATCTCAACTGCGTGCTGCAAGTGGCGCGCACTGAGTTGGACGTGACCACGGTGGGACTGCTCGGCGGCACTGGCGCGCCCGCGTCGCGCTGGTGCGACCATACGCTCCTGGTGCCGGATGGTGAGACCGCCAGGGTGCAGGAAACCCACCTCGGAAATTGGTGATGTCATTCTGGAGTTGCTGGAGGATCGCCTTGTTGCGGCCTATGCAGCGGACAACAAGGCGACCGATCCACTCAGCTAAGCGACTCCTCATCAGATTCTAGTCCGCAGTCGCCGCACTTCGGCAGGCAGGCCACCGATGAGAAATTCGATCATCTTATCGGATAGGCAGCGCACCACGCGCAGGCGCCAGTATCTCCGCCAGAGCACCGAACGCCACGCGGTGCCGTGTCCTCTGCCGCCAACAGGTTATAGATGAGGCGGGGACATACGCGGGACCTCAATAGAGATGTGGTCCTCGGCTTCCTTGGTTTCACTCATCCTCGCATTGCTCCATTTCGCGCATCTCCAACATCGACTGGTAAGTCTCGGCGGTCATCGCCATCTTGCTCATGGGTAGTGGCCGATGTCACACTCAGCTCGACCACCTCATCGGCCGGCACCCTCTCCGCCAGCGTCGCGCGCCACTGCGCCATCGTCCTCCCGCGGTTCGTCGTTCTTCGGCGGCACAACGCGCTGGATCGCCAGCGGAATGTCCTCATCGTCCGGCTCGGCGATCATCATCTCATCGGGGCCGAGCGATCCCATCTCCAACACGGTGACGGTGCGGCCGGGGTTCCCCTCAACTTGCTCGGCGTATTGCCGGGTACGGGAGGGCTCACTCGAGTTACCGACAAGCGCAGAGTGCGTCATGATCTCGCAGATATTTTCTGCACGCTCAACGAAGGCGTGCGCGGCCAGCGCGCCAAGGAATGGAGACTGGTTGATGAAGTCGTGAGGCCGGCGCAATTCCACGCGACTGTTCAGGCGCGGGCGCTTGAACTTGCGTCATCGAGCGATCGGCCTGCCGGCGCCCAAGGCGTAACTTTGACCCCGCTGCATCGCATCGTTGACGACACCACGTACCGCTATGAGTACGTCAATGTAGAAATCAATCACGCCAAACGCGCTGCAACCGTGACGGTGAAGGCGCCACTCGCGCCTCAGCCGCAGGACATCGGTGGAATTCAAGCTATGGGCGCCGCCTGGTGGCCGCTGCAAATGGCTCGGGAGCTGGACGACGCCATCCTCTGCTTGCGCACCAACCAGCTCGACATTGGCACCTGGCTGCTCAACACGGAAGGCGACCCAAACGCGGTGCTGGCCGTCGATGCCGCCATGTTGCAGCATGCGGATAACTGGTTCGTGCGCGAGACGGTCGGTATGCTGCGGCGGACGTTCGCGCGCCTTGAAATATCGTCACGCAGCTTGTTTGCGCTCATCGAGCCCGGATCGTGCTTTGCCGGCACGCTCTTCGAGTTGGCCCTGGCGGCGGACCGAAGCTACATGCTGAGCCTGCCGGGAAATGTTGACGAAGAGCCACGGATAGCGTTGTCGCAGGTCAACTTCGGCACCTATCCCATGGTCAACCAGCAGGCGCGACTCGTCCATCGCTTCTATGGAGAGATCGGACCCGTCGAAGCCGCGCGAAAGAGCATCGGAACGGCGGTGGCGCCGCAGGCCGCCATGCAGTTGGGCTTGATCACCTCCGCTCCTGATGATCTCGACTGGACCGACGAGATCCGTATCGCGCTCGAAGAAAGGGCAAGTATGTCCCCCGACGCCCTCACAGGCTTGGAGGCGAATCTTCGTTTTGGCGGCACGGAGACGATCGAGACACGTATCTTCGGGCGGCTATCGGCATGGCAGAATTGGATTTTCACTCGCCCCAACGCGGTTGGGGAAAAAGGTGCGCTCAAGGTATACGGCAGGGGCGTGCAGGCTCAATTCGACTGGAGCCGCGTGTGATAAATCAGCGGCTATGCCAGGCAGGGCAGGTTTCGTCTTTCGCGCAAGCCTGGCCGAATCTGCGGTAAGGACATTCAGCATGGACGGCATCAGTTACAACAACAAGATTCCGAACAACGTCAATTTGTCCGACGACAAAGCGTTGCAGCGCGCGCTCGAGCATTGGCTGCCTAATTATCTCAAGTGGTGGCATGAGATGGGCCCCGAGGGTTCTCAAGAGTTTCAAGTCTATCTGCGCACGGCGATCAGCGTCGACCCTAGCGGCTGGGCGAACTTCGATTACGTCAAGATGCACGACTATCGCTGGGGCATTTTCCTTGCGCCCGCGGCGGAGGGAAGGCCGATCCAGTTCGGGGAACATAAGGGCGAAGCTGCGTGGCAAGAGGTGCCGGGTGAGCATCGCGCCAATCTTCGGCGGATCATCGTGACTCAAGGCGACACCGAACCTGCGTCGGTCGAGCAGCAGCGCCACCTAGGGCTGACTTGCCCCTCTCTGTACGATCTGCGTAACCTCTTCCAGGTAAACGTCGAGGAGGGCAGGCATCTGTGGGCCATGGTATATCTGCTTCATCGCTACTTCGGGCGCGATGGTCGTGAGGAGGCAGAAGCCCTGTTGGACCGTCGCTCGGGCGACATCGACAACCCGAGAATCCTGGGAGCGTTCAACGAACGAACACCCGATTGGTTGGCGTTTTACATGTTCACGTACTTCACCGATCGCGATGGCAAGTTTCAGCTCTCGGCGCTGGCGGAGTCGGGATTTGACCCCCTGGCGCGAACGACCAAATTCATGCTGACCGAGGAAGCTCACCACATGTTCGTGGGCGAATCGGGTGTCTCGCGCGTTATCCAGCGAACGTGCGAGGTAATGAAGCAGTTGCAGACCGAAGACCCAATCAAGATTCGTACCGCCGGCGCAATCGATCTCGAGACGCTGCAGCGCTACCTCAACTTTCACTACTCGGTCACCATCGACTTGTTCGGCGCCGATCAGTCCTCCAACGCAGCCACTTTCTACAGCGCCGGGCTCAAGGGGCGTTACGAAGAAGCCAAGCGCACCGACGATCATGTGCTCACCCAGGCGACGTACCGCATAACCGAAATCGCCAACGGACAACTGATCGAGCGGGAGGTGCCGATGTTGAACTCCTTGAACGAAGTCCTGCGCGACGACTTCATCAAGGACTCGATTGCCGGCATCGGTCGATGGAACAAGGTAATCGAGAAGGCCGGCATTCCGCTCCGGCTGACAGTGCCGCACAAGGCGTTCAACCGGAAGATCGGCACGTTCGCCAATACACGGGTCTCGCCAACCGGCGAGCTGCTCAGTGAAGCGGATTGGCTCGCGAGCGAGAAGCAATGGCTGGCTAGCGACGAGGACCGGGCATTTGTGGCGTCTTTGATGGAGCGCGTCGTCGAGCCGGGCAAATTTGCACGCTGGATCGCGCCGCCGGTCATGGGCGTCAACCGCCAGCCGCTGGATTTTCAGTATGTGCGGCTCGGCTGAGGCCCGGAGCGTGGGATGAACGCCCCGTTCCGCGCCGATGTTATCGAGCAGCATCTGATCGATCCCGAGATCTGTATTCGCTGCAATACGTGCGAGGAAACCTGTCCGGTCGATGCGATTACACATGATTCCCGCAACTATGTGGTGAACGCGGACGTCTGCAATGCTTGTCGAGCCTGCATCTCGCCTTGCCCGACGGGCGCGATCGACAACTGGCGCAACGTTGTAAGGTCTGAGGCCTACCGCATCGAGGAACAACTCACCTGGGACGTGCTTCCTTCCGAGGCGATGGGGGCGGCGCCGCATGTCGCAGCAGTCGGGTCGCCCGCGCCGCTCACTCAAGCGGCTGATGTCCCACCTGTCATCGCAGGCAGCAACACGGTTCTCGGTTCTGTCCGGCCACCCGCATCCGCAGCACGTCCACACGTCAACCTGTTTACGCACAAGAGCCCGATCGTGGCGTCAGTCGTCGGCAATTTCCGAGTGACCGATATTGCTGCCGACAGCGACACCCACCACATCGTTCTGGATTTTGGCAGCACGCCATTTCCCGTTCTCGAGGGTCAGTCGATCGGCATCCTCACCCCCGGCGTCGATCCCAGCGGACGCGCCCATTATGTGCGCCAGTATTCGATTGCCAGCCCCCGCGATGGCGAGCGACCGGGATACAACAATTTGTCGATCACCGTGAAGCGCGTGACGGCGGACCACGCAGGCAAGCCGGTTCGAGGTATCTGTTCCAACTATTTGTGCGACCTAAGAAAGGGCGATGCGGTCAAGGTTATCGGCCCGTTCGGCAATACATTCCTCATGCCGAACCATCCGGGGTCGCATTTGATCATGATCTGTACCGGCACGGGCTCAGCACCCATGAGAGCAATGACCGAGCGGCGACGGCGATCGCGAGATCAGTTTGGGGATGGACGACTGCTGCTTTTTTTTGGCGCCCGTACCAAGGCAGAGCTTCCGTACTTCGGTCCGCTTACCGGACTACCGAAGGATTTTATCGACACGAATCTGGCGTTTTCGCGTGCCCCGAATCAACCGAAACGGTATGTCCAGGATCTCCTGCGCGAACGCGCCGACGACGTGGCGACGTTGCTGGAGGATACCAATACTCACATCTACGTCTGTGGGCTGAAAGGCATGGAGGACGGTGTCATGCAGGCACTCAGCGACGTCGTTGCGAAACACGGTGGTGCTTGGGAACCGCTGTGGCAGCAATTCAAGGCGGAAGGGCGATTCCACGTCGAGACCTACTGACGCTCAAGTGACTCGCGTCACCGCGACAAATGCAGTTTCATGAGTTTTACCCCGGCCAGGTCATGACTGCTGGCCCGGAGACCATCCGCGAGGACCAGATTGTCGCCTTCGCGCGCGAGTACGACCCGCAGTGGTTCCACGTCGATTCGGCTCGTGCCGGGAAAGGTGCCTGGCACGGCCTGATCGCCAGCGGCTGGCAGACGTGCGCGATCGCCATGCGAATGGTGTGTGGCACGGCACTCGTCGGATCGAATTCGATCGGGTCCCCCGGACTGGCGTACGTGAAATGGGAAAATGCCGTGCGCCCCGGCGATGAGCTACGCCTGCGTATCGACGTGATCGAAACGAGGGTTGCGCAAAGCCGCCCGGAGCTGGGCATCGTTCGCTGGCGGTGGCGCATGTTCAATCAAGCTCAGCAGCCGGTGCTCGATCTGGAAGCGACGAGCTTGTTTGACCTCGCTGCCGGCAGATCGCCTGACGCAGCGATTTGAGGCGTCACCGGCGTACGTGTCGCACCTCACTCTTGTTGCGAGCCGCGTGCGCTACACTAAGGCATGCACGCTGCCGGGCACGCGAAAGTGAGTGGGTGGCAGGGCCACCTCGCCTTGTCGCATGTCCGCGACGGTAATCGAACCGTGCTCCTCGAGCGTCGTCACACCGGTCCGCTGGTCGTGCAGAAATCGCTGTATCCCGAGGGCGACGCGGTGTGTCAGAACATCATCGTGCACCCACCCGGCGGCATGGTTGGCGGCGACTCGCTGATCTTCGATGCAAGTGTCGGGCCGCAGGCCCACGCCCAGTTTACGACTCCGGGGGCGGCCAAGTGGTATCGCTCCGCAGGCGCTGCAGCGACGCAGCGCCTCGCGCTGCGCGCAGCCGCAGGCGCGGTGCTCGAATGGTTGCCGCAGGAAACCATTCTATTTGGAGGCGCGATTGTCGAGATGGAATCCTCGATCGAGCTCGATGGCGACGCCGTGTTCATCGGCTGGGACATCGTCTGTCTCGGCCGCACCGCCTCGGGAGAGCGCTTCGGCCGAGGTGTGCTCAAGCACCGCGTGGTGGTCCGCCGCGACGGCGTCCCCCTTTTCATCGAGCGCGGCATCGTCCGCGGCGGGTCGCGGATACTTGCGTCTTCCGCGGGCCTCGACGGCGCTCCGGTATTTGGCACATTCTTTGCTGCCTGCACGAGCGTGTCCGATGCGTTGTTGCACGCGAGCCGTTCAGCGATCGCCGATAGCGGTGAAGCAACCGTGACGCGCCTGCCCGGCCTTTTGCTCGGACGTTTTCTCGGCTCGAGTGCGGAAGCGGCGCGTCGGCATTTCAGGCGTTTGTGGCAATGCGCGCGAGCCGAACTGATCGGTCGCGATGCAGTGATGCCGCGCATCTGGAGCACGTAAGCGCGATGTACCCGGTGAGCTCGCGCCGCGGTCGGGAAGGCCCGCGATGGAATTGACGCCCAGAGAGCGCGACAAGCTCCTGCTTTTCACCGCGGCGCTCGTGGCCGAGCGCCGCCTCGCGCGCGGCGTCAAGCTCAACTATCCCGAAGCGGTCGCCTTCATCAGCGCGGCCATCATGGAAGGCGCTCGCGACGGCCGCACGGTCGCGGACCTGATGAGCCACGGCGCGACGCTTCTTTCGCGCGCCCAGGTGATGGAAGGCGTGCCGGAGATGATTCCAGAGATACAGATCGAGGCGACGTTCCCGGATGGCACCAAGCTCGTGACGGTTCACCATCCGATCCCATGATCCCCGGCGAAATCCTTGTCGATTCGGGGGCTATCGAGCTCAATCGGGATCGCGACGCGGTCACGCTCGTCGTCGCCAACACCGGCGACCGCCCGATCCAGGTCGGCTCGCACTATCACTTCGCGGAGACCAACGCGGCCCTCGCCTTCGACCGCGGCGTGGCGCGCGGGCGAAGGCTCAACATCGCCGCGGGCACCGCGGTGCGCTTCGAGCCCGGACAAACGCGCACGGTGGAGCTCGTCGCTTTCGCGGGCGCGCGTATCGTGTACGGCTTCACCGGCGCGGTGATGGGACCGCTGGACGCGCGCGCCCAAACGCCGGCCGCCAAGCCGCAAAGCAAAGGCCGCGCGGCGAAGACTTCGAAAAAAGCGGGGCGGCGATGAAAATCAGCCGGCGCGCATACGCCGAAATGTTCGGACCGACGACGGGCGATCGCGTGCGGCTCGCCGACACCGACCTGGTCGTCGAAGTGGAAAAGGACCTCACGGTCTACGGCGAGGAAGTGAAGTTCGGTGGCGGCAAGGTCGTGCGCGACGGCATGGGCCAGAGCCAGCGAGTCTCGCGCGACAGCGCCGACACCGTCATCACCAATGCGCTGGTCATCGATTGGTGGGGCATCATCAAGTGCGATATCGCGATCAAGGAAGGCAGGATCGCGAAGCTGGGCAAGGCAGGCAATCCCGACATCCAGCCCGGCGTCGACATCGTCATCGGCGCCGGAACGGAAATCATCGCCGGCGAGGGCATGATCGTCACCGCCGGCGGCGTCGACTCGCACATCCATCTCATCTGCCCGCAGCAGATCGACGAAGCGCTGATGTCCGGTGTGACGACCATGCTGGGCGGGGGAACGGGGCCTGCGACGGGTACCTCCGCGACGACGTGCACGCCGGGACCGTGGCACATTCATCGCATGCTCGAGGCCGCCGAGGCGTTTCCCATGAACCTGGGGCTTCTCGGGAAAGGCAACGCAAGCCTCACGCCGCCGCTCGCCGAGCAGATCGTCGCCGGCGCGATCGGGCTCAAGCTGCACGAGGACTGGGGAACGACGCCGGCGGCGATCGACGCTGCCCTGCGCGTGGCCGACAAGATGGACGTGCAGGTGAGCATCCACACTGATACGCTCAACGAGTCAGGCTTTGTCGAGACCACGCTCGCGGCCATTGGCGGACGCACCATCCATACGTATCACACCGAAGGCGCGGGAGGCGGGCACGCGCCCGACATCATCCGCGCCTGCGGCGAGCCCAACGTGCTTCCTTCGTCGACCAACCCAACGCGGCCCTACACCGTCAATACCATCGACGAGCATCTCGACATGCTGATGGTCTGCCATCATCTCGATCCGGCGATCGCCGAAGACATCGCATTTGCCGAGTCCCGCATCCGCCGAGAGACCATCGCGGCGGAGGACATCCTGCACGATCTCGGCGCATTCTCGATGCTCTCATCCGACTCGCAGGCCATGGGGCGCGTCGGCGAGGTGATCATCCGGACCTGGCAGACCGCGCACAAGATGAAGATGCAGCGGGGCAAGCTCGCCGACGACCGCCCGCAGCACGATAACTTCCGTGTCAAGCGCTACATCGCCAAGTACACCATCAATCCGGCGATCGCGCACGGCATCTCGCATGTCGTCGGGTCGCTCGAGCCGGGAAAGCTCGCCGATCTCGTCCTGTGGAAGCCGGCGTTCTTCGGCGTGAAGCCCGCGTTGATCCTCAAGGGTGGAATGATCGCCGCAGCCGCGATGGGCGATCCCAACGCGTCCATCCCCACTCCGCAGCCGGTGCATTACCGGCCGATGTTCGGAGCGTTCGGCAAGGCGATGTCGACGTCGGTGACCTTTGTCTCCAAGGCCGCGCTCAAGAACCCGGCGTTACGCGATCTCGGCCTTGCGAAGCCGCTCATCGCCGTCGAGAACACGCGCGGCATCGGCAAGCGCGACATGAAGCTCAACGACGCGACGCCGGCGATCAGCGTCGATCCCGAGACCTACGAGGTCAAGGCGGACGGCGAGATCCTGACGTGCGAACCTGCCGCGGTCCTGCCGATGGCGCAGCGGTATTTTCTGTTCTGAAGAGACCGAGCTCGCCGATGATCATCGTTCAGAAGCGCAGCGTTGCGCGCGAGCGCACCGACGTCGATCTCGTGCTGCCTTTCGAGCAGCGGCAGAAGAGCCGTTTGCGCACGGTGCTCTCGTCGGGCGAGGAAGTGGGGCTGTTCCTCGAGCGCGGCACGGTCCTGCGGGGCGGCGACTGTCTCGAATCGGATGACGGACGCATCGTACGCGTCGTCGCTGCCGACGAAACGCTGATGGAGGTTCGCGCGGCCGACGCCGAGCAGCTCGCCCGCGCCGCCTACCACCTCGGCAACCGCCACACTCCCGTGCAGATCGGCGAGGGATGGTTGCGCTTTGCGTCTGATCGCGTGCTCGCCGATATGCTGGTCGGTCTCGGCCTGACGGTGTCGACGCTGTCGATGCCGTTCGAGCCCGAGGCGGGCGCCTATGCGGCGGGCCATACTCACCATTCAGGCGAAGCGAGACACGCCGGGGTGATTCACGATTTTGCGCTGCGCCGGGACCCTTCGCGATGAGCGCCGGATCCAGCGACCGATCCGTTCTGGCGCTGGTGCGTCTGCTGCACATCGCGAGCCCGGCGCTGCCGATCGGCGCCTACAGCTATTCGCAGGGGCTGGAGTGGGTCGTCGGTGCGAACATCGTGCGCGACGCGGCCGGCGCCGAGCAATGGATCGCAGACATGCTGGAATGCGTGATCGCGCACGGCGAAGCGCCCGCGGCATGGCGAATGCTGCAATCCTGTCGCGCGGCGGACTGGGAACGCTTCCGCGAGTGGAACACGTGGTTCCTCGTCTCGCGCGAAACCGCCGAGCTCCGCGCGGAAACCGCGCAGATGGGCGCCGCCTTGTTCAAGCTCTCGGTGGAGCTCGAGCTGATCGACGCACCCACGCTGTCGGCATTTTTCAAGGCCGAAACATGGACGCTGCCCGCGGCGTACGCCCTCGCATCGCGGGGCTTTGCGATCGAGTCCGCCGACGCGCTCACCGCCTATCTGTGGTCGTGGCTGGAGAACCAGGTGCTTGCGGCGATGAAAGCCGTGCCGCTGGGACAAGTTGCCGGCCAGCGGCTGCTGAAGAATCTCGGGGCGCGTATCCCCGCCGTCGTGAACATCGCACAGAATACGCCGGACGACGACGTCGTGAGCTTCGCGCCCGGGCTCGCCATCGCGTCGTCGCGTCATGAAACGCAATACACCCGCATTTTCCGATCGTGACCATCGCGCATGTTTCCGACACGGCGCCGCGCATGAAGATCTCACAACCCCTGCGCGTTGGAATCGGCGGCCCCGTCGGATCCGGCAAGACCGCGCTGACGCTGTCGCTTTGCCTCGCGTTGCGTGACCGGCTGCAGATCGCCGTCGTCACCAACGATATCTACACCGAGGAGGACGCGCAGTTCCTGGTGCGGAATCAGGCACTGCCCGCCGAGCGCATCATCGGCGTGGAGACCGGCGGCTGCCCGCATACGGCGATTCGCGAGGATGCATCGATCAATCTCGAAGCGGTCGAGCGGCTGGCGACGCGATTCGGCGACCTCGATGTGGTATTCGTCGAAAGCGGCGGCGACAACCTGGCGGCGACATTCTCGCCCGAGCTCTCCGACCTTACGCTCTACGTCATCGATGTCGCGGCAGGCGACAAGATTCCGCGGAAGGGCGGCCCCGGAATCACCAAATCCGATCTGCTCATCATCAACAAGATCGACCTGGCGCCGATGGTGGGCGCCTCGCTCGAGGTCATGGATCGCGATGCACGCCGCATGCGCGGCGAGCGTCCCTTCGTCTTCACCAATCTCAAGACAGGCCAGGGCGTCGATGCCGTCATCGAGTTCGTCGTCGAGCGCGGCATGCTGCACCCGGCCTCGGGCGCCGGCACGGCTGCGCGAGTCGGTTGAATGCGGCCTGTCTGACGACACGACGACCCGCGCCTCGAACGATCTCTCGTCCAAACTAGTGCGCGCCGAAGGATTGCGTGCACCGGTTTGGGACGTGCGGCTTCTTCGGCGATGTGCTCCGCCGGTGCAGTGGGTTCCTCCATCGTCGATTCAGTATTGATTAAACAGGGCGTTACGCCTCGTGCGTTCGCATGGCATGGATTGTGCGAAGCAACAAGGCAGGGACGCGCCGCGCACCATTGCAGGATCGCTGTGAGTCTTGCCGATGCGTCCCGCTACTCAGGGACGCATTCGTCAACTTTCGACACGGGGCCAAACCATGCAACGAAGAAGTTTCCTCAAGCGGCTGGCATTTTCCGCCGCGCTGGCGAGCGCGGGCATTGCCGTAGCGGCGCCGGCGCTTGCCGCCGACACCATCAAGGTCGGCGTTCTGCATTCGCTTTCGGGCACGATGGCGATCAGCGAGACCGTCCTCAAGGATGTGACGCTGATGGCGATCGACGAGATCAACGCCAAGGGCGGCGTTCTGGGCAAAAAGCTCGAGCCGGTCGTCGTCGATCCCGCGTCGAACTGGCCGCTTTTCGCCGAAAAAGCGCGTCAGCTTCTCACTCAGGACAAAGTCGCCGTCGTGTTCGGCTGCTGGACATCGGTCTCGCGCAAGTCGGTGCTGCCTGTGTTCGAGGAGCTCAACGGGCTGTTGTTCTACCCGGTGCAATATGAAGGCGAGGAGCTTTCGAAGAACGTCTTCTATACCGGCGCGGCGCCGAATCAACAGGCGATCCCCGCTGTCGAGTACCTCATGAGCAAGGAGGGCGGCGGCGCCAAGCGCTTTGTGCTGCTGGGAACCGACTACGTCTATCCGCGCACGACCAACAAGATCCTGCGCGCGTTTCTGCATAGCAAGGGCGTCGACGACAAGGATATCGACGAGAAGTACACGCCGTTCGGTCATTCCGATTACCAGACCATCGTCGCGGATATCAAGAAATTCTCGGCGGGCGGCAAGACCGCCGTGGTGTCGACCATCAACGGCGACTCCAACGTGCCCTTCTACAAGGAGCTCGGCAATCAGGGACTGAAGGCGACCGACGTTCCCGTCGTCGCGTTTTCCGTCGGAGAGGAAGAGTTGCGAGGCGTCGACACCAAGCCTCTGGTCGGCCACCTCGCCGCGTGGAACTACTTCATGTCGCAGAAGAACCCGGCAAACGACGAGTTCAAGAAGAAGTGGGCGGCCTACGCCAAGGCGAAAAACCTGCCCGGCGCCGACAAGCCGCTGACCAACGATCCGATGGAAGCGGCGTACATCGGCATCAACATGTGGAAGCAAGCCGTCGAGAAGGCCAAGTCGACCGATGTGGACAAGGTGATCGTCGCCATGGCGGGCCAGACGTTCAACGCGCCCGACGGATTCGTGATCAAGATGGACGAGAAGAACCACCATCTCCACAAGCCGGTGTTCATCGGCGAAGTGCAGGCGAACGGCCAGTTCAACGTCGTCTGGAAGACGGCGGGCCCGATCAAGGCGACGCCGTGGAGCCCGTACATTCCCGAAGACAAGGGCAAGAAGGACGAGCCGGAAAAGAAGTGACGCAGCTGTCCAAGAGCGGCCCGCCGCGGGACGGGTCGCGATTAGAGACAGTTGCGTCATCCCCGCGAAAGCGGGGATCCAGTGGCTTTTGTGCAAACGACACTGGGTTCCCGCGTACGCGGGAACGACGGACAACATAGTGTGTGAGTGGACGCGGCGGCGTCGGCCCGTGATCACCCGATGCCGCCGGTCGCATTCGATATAGCGCGAGGGAGTTGTGGTGTCCGTGATCATGCGATGCTGCGTCGCCCTCTTTTTGGGCGCAATGCCGCTCGTTGCGCACGCGCTCGCTCCTGAAGTCGTGCGCGATCTTGCTTTCGGCGACAACGACGCCAAAGCGAAGGCGATAGGCGCCCTGGCGGCCGGCGGCGATACGACGGTGCTGCCGCTTCTCCAAGCGCTGCTGGACGGCGAAGTGCAGACCGTCGGCGACGCTCAGGTGCTCCTTATCAAGGGCGGAGTGGCCACGGACCTCGCTTCCGGGCAGACCGTCGCGCCTCTTCCGGAGAACCGCGACGACGTCGTTATCAACAACCGCATTCGCAAGGAGCTGCGGACCGCCATCGCCGCGCTGAAGCTCAATGCGCCCGACCGCGCGGTGCGGCTCGCGGCCGCCAAGGAGCTCCAAAGCAGCGCCGACGAGGAGCTGCTGCCGGCGATCGAGCGCGGCGATAGCAAAGGAGGCGGATCCCGAAGTCAAGGGGCTGCTGACGCTGGCGATGGCGTCGGTCCAGCTTGCCAGCAGCGACAAGAACACGCGGCTCGCCGCGATTCGCGCGTTGGCCGAGAGCAACACCGCGAGCACCAAGACGCTGCTGCTCGGCGTGCTCGAGCAGAGAGGCGGTGCCTTCGCCGAGTCCGACGCCGACGTGCGCGCCGCGGCGGAGAAGTCGCTGCGCGCGGTGCAGAGCAGGCTGTCGACGGGAGAGATGATCGGCAGAATTTTCAGCGGGGTCTCGCTGGGGAGCATCCTCCTGCTGGCGGCGCTGGGCCTGGCGATCACGTATGGCCTGATGGGCGTGATCAACATGGCGCACGGCGAGCTGATCATGATCGGCGCCTACACGACCTACGTCGTTCAAAATCTTTTCCGGTCTCACGCGCCCGCGTACTTCGACGCCTATCTGATCGCCGCGATACCCGCATCGTTCGTCGCCGCCGGGCTCATCGGCATGGCGCTCGAGCGCAGCGTCATCCGGTTCCTTTACGGTCGGCCGCTGGAGACGCTGCTCGCGACCTGGGGCATCAGCCTCATCCTCATGCAGACCGTGCGCACCGTCTTCGGCGCGCAAAACGTCCAGGTCGAAAATCCGTCGTGGATGTCGGGAGGCATCGAAGCGATCACCGGCGTCGTCCTTCCCTACAGCCGCATCGCGATCATCGCGCTTCGCGGCACTGGTGGTGTTGGCGACGTGGCTGCTGCTGACCCGCACGCGACTGGGTCTGTTCGTCCGCGCGGTGACGCAGAACCGCGCCATGGCGAGCTGCACGGGCGTGCCGACGCGCCGTGTGGATACCTGGGCGTTCGGGCTGGGATCGGGTATCGCGGGGCTTGCCGGCTGCGCGCTGTCGCAGATCGGCAACGTCGGCCCTGACCTCGGCCAAAGCTACATCGTCGACTCGTTCATGGTTGTCGTGCTCGGCGGCGTGGGGCAGCTCGCGGGAACGGTGTATGCGGCCATGGGGCTCGGCATCGTCAACAAATTCCTCGAAGCGTGGTCGGGTGCGGTCCTGGCAAAGATCGCGGTGCTCGTCTTCATTATCGTGTTCATCCAGAAGCGTCCCCAAGGCCTGTTCGCGCTACGAGGCCGCGTAGCGGAGACATGATGAGGCGCGCGACGCGATTCGGCGGTCCGACGTGAGCTCGCTCGGCGGCGCCGCGTTCGTCCCGCTGGCCATGGCCGCAGGACCGCGGTTCATGCGGCTCCTGTCGGGCAACGGATGGGTGTTCTACATCGGCGCGGCGCTGGTTCTGTTTGTCGCTTTCCCGGTGCTCAATCTCGTCGTTCCTGCCGACAGCGCCGCGCATCTGTCGGACTATTCGGTCACGCTCATCGGCAAGATCATGTGCTATGCCATCGTTGCGCTGGCGATGGATCTGATCTGGGGCTATACCGGCATCCTGTCGCTGGGGCACGGTTTGTTCTTCGCCCTGGGTGGGTACGCGATGGGCATGTATCTGATGCGCTCGATCGGCCGCGAGGGCGTCTATCACAGCGACCTCCCCGACTTCATGGTGTTCCTGGATTGGAAGGCCTATCCCTGGTACTGGAGCTTCACCGACCACTTCCTGTATGCGGCGCTCCTGGTCGTGCTGGTCCCCGGCGTCCTCGCCTTCGTGTTTGGATTCTTTGCGTTTCGATCGCGCATCAAAGGCGTGTATTTCTCGATCATCACCCAGGCGCTGACCTACGCGTTCATGCTGCTGTTCTTCCGCAACGATACCGGGTTCGGCGGCAATAACGGCTTCACCGATTTCAAGCGCATTCTGGGCTTTTCCGTCACTGCACCGCAGACCCGCATGGCGCTTTTTGCATTGACGGGCGCGGCGCTGCTCGGGTTCATCCTGCTCGCGCGCTGGATCGTGACGTCCAAAGTCGGGCGCGTGCTGACCGCGATTCGCGACGCCGAGACCCGGGTCATGTTCTCGGGCTACAACCCGCTCTACTTCAAGCTTTTCATATGGACGCTTTCGGCGGTGATCTGCGGTATCGCGGGCGCGCTCTACGTTCCTCAAGTCGGGATCATCAATCCAAGCGAGATGTCGCCCGCGAACTCGATCGAAATCGCCATCTGGACCGCCGTCGGCGGGCGCGGAACGCTGTTCGGTCCGGTCCTGGGCGCTGCCATCGTCAATCTTGGCAAGAGCTGGTTCACCCAGGCGCTTCCCGAATACTGGCTGTTCGTGCTGGGACTCCTGTTCATCCTGGTGACGCTCTTTCTGCCGCGAGGGCTCGCGGGACTCGCGACCCTGCGCCGGACGCGAACATGACCATGGTCCGCGAGCAATGGGACGATGCGGGCGCGGGGTCGGGCGTCCGCGTGCTCGGCACCGGCGTCGACACGACGAATCGCGGGATACTCTATCTCGATGGAATCTCGGTGAGCTTCGACGGCTTCAAGGCGCTGGACGGGTTGTCGCTCACGATCGACGCGGGCGAGCTCCGCTGCGTCATCGGTCCCAACGGCGCCGGCAAGACAACGATGATGGACGTCGTCACGGGCAAGACGCGGCCCGATGCGGGCACGGCGTTCTTCGGCCAGACGATCGACCTCACTCGCTTTTCCGAACCGGAGATCGCCGATGCCGGCATCGGGCGCAAGTTCCAGAAGCCGACGATCTTCGAGCGGCACACGGTGTT
Source organism: uncultured beta proteobacterium (assembly GCA_963745385.1). Lineage (GTDB taxonomy): Bacteria > Pseudomonadota > Gammaproteobacteria > Burkholderiales > Casimicrobiaceae > PALSA-1003. The sequence goes on along the minus strand of CAVUXI010000020.1, from coordinate 312,366 downwards.
CGAGAACCTCGAGCTTGCGCAGAAGTGCGACAAGCGGGTGTGGCCCACGCTCGGCGCGAAGCTGAGCGCGGATGCTCGCGAGCGCATTGTGACGACGCTGGAAACGATCAAGCTGCTGCCCGAGGCATCGCGGCAGGCGGGGCTGCTGTCGCATGGGCAGAAGCAGTGGCTGGAAATCGGCATGCTGCTAATGCAGGAGCCGCAGCTCCTTCTGCTCGACGAGCCTGTGGCCGGAATGACCGACGATGAGACCATGCGCAGCGCCGAGCTCTTCGTCTCGCTTGCAGGCGCCTATACGCTGATCGTTGTCGAGCACGACATGGACTTTGTCGAGCGGATCGCGCAAAAGGTGACCGTCCTGCACGAGGGCCGCGTGCTGGCGGAGGGCACCATGGACCAGGTTCAGCAGGACGAGCAGGTGGTCGAGGTTTTTCTCGGACGATGAGCGAGGGAAAGATTTTGAACGATCCGAGCTGCGCTAAAGCTGGCTTCACTCGATGGTGTGCGCCGTCGGCGGCGCGCGGCGGCCGATAGGGATCATCCCCAATGCTGTCCGTCTCCGGCATCAACCAGTATTACGGCGGCAGCCACATTCTGCGCGACGTGGCGTTCGATGTTCCTGCGCGGGGATGCACCGCGCTGCTTGGCCGAAACGGCGTCGGCAAGACCACGCTGCTGAAGTGCCTCATGGGGCTCTTGCCGATACGGTCGGGCGAAATCGCGCTCGACGGCGCACGTATCTCGGACTTGCCGCCTTATGCCCGCGCGGCCCTGGGGATCGGCTACGTGCCGCAGGGCCGCGACATCTTTCCGCGACTGAGCGTTCTGGAGAACCTGCAGATGGGGCTTGCGACGCGCAAGCGCGGAAGCGCGCTGCCGGAGTTCATTTTCGAGATGTTTCCGGTGTTGAGGAACATGCTGAACCGGCGCGGCGGCGATCTCTCGGGTGGTCAGCAGCAGCAGCTCGCGATCGGACGCGCGCTCGCGATGCGGCCGAGACTGCTCATTCTCGACGAGCCGACGGAGGGGATTCAGCCGTCGATCATCAAGGATATCGAACGCGCGATTCGCAAGCTGATCGCGTCAGGCGACATCGCGGTGCTTCTCGTTGAGCAGTATTACGACTTTGCGAAATCGCTTGCCGACCACTACGTCGTGCTTTCCCGCGGCGAAGTCGTTGCGCGCGGATTGGGCAAGTCCATGGACAGCGACAACGTCCGTGCGCATCTCGCGGTTTGAGAGGCTGAAGCGGCTGGGCGCTCCTGCAACGCCTGAGCGCGAGAGCTGCGCTATCGGGACGCTCCGAATCTAGCTTCGCGCCGCGCCACCATTTCCGCGCCGATGCTCTGCAGCGCGGCTGCGTCGAGACGCGCCGCCGCGAACGGGAAGAGACTTTCTTCTTCGCAATCGAGGTGTGCCAGATAGGCCGTGCGCATGCGCCGAACGCTATCCGGCGTAAGCACGCTGCGTTTGCCCGCTTCGATCGCGGCAATGTCCGGCCGCATGACGCGCCACCGGCCCTTCAAGTCGCGGTGCTCGATCTCAAGGCGCTCGATCAAGGCGGCGATATCGGCGCTCGCGACATCGATGAGGCGCGGAAACAGGCTCGCCTCCTCGTCAGCGTCGTGGTTAGGCGCCGGACCGTCGAAATACTTCAGGATGCTGCGCGCTGCCTTGCGCGCGTCCGCATCGCAGCCGAATTCCGGGAGATGACGGCGCAGCCGCTCGAGCGCCGAGAGCTCGCGGCGTATGCGCTCGTGACACGCGCGCAGCACCGCCAGCGGGTCCTCGAAGCCAGGGTGGGTGTCAGGGGAGGCGTCGATCATGGGTCGGATCGAGGATGCTGCGACGATTATATCGGAGCGCACACGCGGTCGCGATGCGGCGCCTGTGGGTGCGTGAGCCGGAGCATGCTGTACGCCGCAGGATTACGACAAACCTCTCGAGATCATCGGACGAGCGAAAGGGAAGAACAGCGGAGGTCCCGGAACGGAGACGGCGCGAAGGGCGAGGAGTAAACCAAGGGAGCGCCGCCCCGTCCGGGTACCAACACTTCAGCAAGCGTCATGCCAATGCGATGTCTTCCGGCCGCCGCCTAGAAAACAAGACCTGTGCAGTGGCCCCTCGCGCATGAGGCGCCGCAAAGCGTCACCCCTCACCCGGCGCGGTCAGTCCGCGCTCGAAGGCGCGAGCTCCGAAGACAGCGGCGGCGAACCCTTGCGTGCCTCGTTCGCAGCGTGATGATCCTCCGCCAACAACATGTACACCGCAGGGACGACGAACAGCGTGAACAGTGTCCCGATCGACAGGCCGGTGAAAATCACCGATGCCCATCGCATGGCGACCCGCCGCACCGGCGCCTGCGGCGATGACCAGCGGCACCACGCCGAGCACCATCGCCGCGGTCGTCATCAGGATCGGGCGCAGCCGCACCGCCGGCGGCCTCCTCGATCGCCTCGCGCTTGGATCTTGCCCGCGAGCTGCAACTGGTTGGCGAACTGCACGATGAGGATGCCGTGCTTGCTGATCAGGCCCATCAGCGTCACCAGTCCCACCTGCGTGTAGATATTCGAGCGTAGCCGACGCCCAGATTGATGAAGATCAGCGCGCCGAACAGCGCCATCGGCACCGACACCAGAATGACGATCGGATCGCGGAAGCTTTCGAATTGCGCCGCCAGCGCGAGAAACACGATGATGATCGCGAACAGCAGGGTCATCGCGAAGCCGCCGGATTCCTGGACGAACTGGCGTGACACGCCTGAATAGTCGGCGGTGTAGCCGCTCGGCGCGAGTCCTGCAGCGCCTGCCGCATGAAGCGAGGCACCTGGTCCTGCGAGACGGCGGGCGAGTAGACGCCGAAGATCGTCGCGGAGTTGAGCTGCTGGAAGTGCGCGATCCCCTCGGGCACGACCTCGGTCTTCTGCTTGGCGACGGTCGACGCGGGGATGAGCGATCCGTCCGGCGTGCGAAGGTAGTAGTCGAGCACCTGGTCGGGATTCAGCCGGTCCGACCTGCAGCACCTGCGGAATGACCTTGTACGAGCGGCCGGCGATCGAGAAGTAGTTGACATAGCCGCCGCCGAGCGCCGCGCCCAGCGCGGCGCCGACATCCTGCTGCGTCAGCCCCAGCGTCGCGACCAGGTCGCGATCGACGTTCACGGTGGTCTGCGGCTTGTCGATCTTCAGATCGGTGTCGACGTAGAAGAACATGCCGCTGGCCTGCGCCTTCTGCAGCACCGGCCTGCGCCACCTCGTTGAGGTTCTGATACGGCTCGGTGGTCTTGATGACGAACTGCAGCGGCAGGCCCTGCGAGCCGGGCAGCGGCGGAAACTGGAACGCGGCGACCCGCGCGCCGGCAATCGTGTTCCACTCGCTGCTGCAGCTCCTGCTGCAGCTCGGCGGCGCTGCGCTTGCGCTGGTTCCACGGCTTGAACAGCACGCCGCCGATGCCCTGGTTGGTCGTGGGCACGCCGGTGATCTGGAACATCTGGTCGTACTCGGGCAGCGTCTCGCGAGATCTCGAACACCTGATTGGCGTAGACGTTCATCTGCTGCGACGTCGCATTCGGCGGGCCGACGATCTGCGCCAGCACGATGCCCTGATCCTCCGGCGGGCGCGAGCTCCGACTTCGACGTCATGAAGAGATACACGACGCCGCCCAGCAGAATCACGCCCATCACCACCGGCACTGTCCACGTATCGAGCGTGCCGTGCAGTCGGCGCTCGTAGCCGTCGATGCAGGCGGTCGAACTGACGATCGATGAAGTGGACGAAGCGGCCGCTTTCCTGCTCCGAGCTGGAAAATGCGCGAGCGTCATCATCGGCGAAAGCGTCAGCGCGACGATTCCCGACACCGTGACCGCGCCGGCCAGCGTGAACGCGAACTCGGTGAACAGCGCGCCGGTCAGGCCGCCCTGAAAGCCGATCGGAACATAGACTGCGACCAGCACGATGGTCATGGCGATGATCGGGCCGCCGAGCTCGCGCGCGGCGATCAGCGATGCCTGCATCGGAGATTGCCCTCCTTCATGTGCCGGTCGACGTTCTCCACGACGATGATGGCGTCGTCGACGACCAGGCCGATCGCCAGCACCAGCGCGAGCAGCGTGAGCAGGTTGATCGAATAGCCGAGCACCAGCATGACGAAAAATGTGCCGACCAGCGACAGCGGCATCGCGATCAGCGGAATCGCCACGGCGCGCACGCTGCCGAGGAAGAGGAAGATCACGACGGCGACGATCACCAGCGCCTGGATCAGCGTCTTCACGACCTCGTTGATCGAGCTGCGTGATGAACTTGGTCGAATCGTAGACGATCTCGCCGGTGATCCCGTTCGGCATCTGCGCCTGGATCTCCGGGAACACATCGCGGACGCGCTTGACGACGTCGAGCACGTTGGCGTCGGGCGCGACCTTGATGCCGATGAACACGGCGTTGCGGCCGCCGAACGACGTCGTGAAATCGTAGTTCTCCGATCCCAGCGACACGGTGGCGATGTCCTCGAGGCGCACCACCGCGCCATCTTTCTGCTTGACGACGATCTTCTTGAAGTCCTCGACCGAATGCAGTTCGGTCGCCGCGGACATCTCGACGCTGACCATCTGCCCCTTGGTCGTCCCCAGCGTCGCGAGGTAATTGTTGCTCGCAAGCGCAGTTGCGCACGTCGGCGGCGGTGACCCCGTAGGCAGCCATGCGCTGCGCGTCCAGCCAGGCGCGTAGCGCAAAGATGCGCGCGCCCAGAATTTCAGCGGTCTGGACGCCCTCGACCGAATCGAGCTTCGGCTTGACGACGCGCGCGAGATAGTCGGTGACGTTGTTATTGGGCAGCACGTCGCTGAAGAACCCCATGTACATCGCGTCGGTCGTCTGCCCGACCTGGACCGTGAGCACCGGCTGCTGAGCCTCGGGCGGAAGCTGGTTCCGCACCGAATTCACCTGAGTATTGATCTCGGTCAGCGCCCGGTTCGCGTCGTAGTTGAGGCGCAGCGTGGCGGTGATGTTCGACACGCCCGACACGCTCGTCGACGACAGATAGTCGATGCCCTGCGCCTGCGCGATGGCGCTCTCGAGCGGCTGCGTGATGAACCCGGCGATGGTCTGTGCGTCCGCGCCGTAATACGTGGTGCTGATGGTGACGACGGCGTTTTGCGTCTTCGGGTATTGGCGCACCGGGAGGCTCACGAGCGAGCGGATGCCCAGCACCAGGATCAGCAGGCTGATCGTGGTGGCCAGCACGGGTTTGCGGATGAAAATGTCGGTGAAGTTCATGTTTTGCGCTCGCCCCTGGTTGCCGTTCCGTTCACTGTTCCCCACGCGGATGCGGATTGGGATCGTTCGTAGGTTGAACCGTGTTGTCGATGACCACCGGCGCGCCGTTCTTGAGCTTGAGCTGTCCGCTGGTGACAACCTGCGTTCCGGGATCGATTCCCTTGAGGATGGCGACCTGGTCGCCGCGTGTCGGGCCGGTCGTGACGAAGACCTGCTGCGCGACGAGCGACGCATTGCCCTTCGCATCCTTCTTGTCGGAGGGCTTCACGACGAACACCGTGTCGCCGTACGGATTGTAGGTTATCGACGTCTGCGGCAGCGTGAGATAGCGGTTCGGCTCGCCCGAGCTTACTTTGGCGTTGGCGAACATTCCGGGAAGAAGCTGTCTTTTCGAGTTCGCGACCACGGCCTCGATCTGGACGTTGCGCGTGGCGGGGTCGACCTTCGGGCTGATCGCGTTCACCTTTCCGGCGAAGCTCAGCGTTTTGAACGCGTCGGTCGTCACGGTGACGGGTCTGACCGACGGAGACCTGCATCAGCTGCTGCTGCGGAAGAGTAGAAGTCGATGAAGATGGGATCGATCATCTGCAGAGTGACCAGCTTGTCGGCGGGATTGAGGTATTGACCCGGGTTGACCGTGCTGATGCCGACCTTGCCCGAGAACGGCGCGCGCAGCGTCTTTCTTTCCACCATCGCCGCCTGCTGCGCGACCTGCGCGCGCTTGCTCTTGAGGTCGGCGGCGTCGGCATCGACCTGCGCCTTGCTGATCACTTCCGCGTCAAGCTGAGCCTTGTCGCGCTCGTAAACGGTGGCCGCGAGGTCGGCCGCAGCCTCGAGCGCGCGCAGTTGGGCGATGTCGGACTCGGCGTTGAGCTGCGCGAGCACCTGTCCGGCCTTGACCTCGTCTCCCGACTTGAAATTGATGCTGCGCACGAGACCGGCGACTTCGGTGGTGACGTCGACTCCGCGCACCGCGCGAAGCGTGCCGACTGCGCTGAGCTGCGGCTGCCATTCCTGGTACTCGGCCTTCATGGCGCTCACCGTCGCCGAGGGGATCGGCGCGCTCGCCATGTACTTCTGCATCATGTAGCCCTTGAAAAAATTGAAGCCGACCACGCCGCCGAGAGGATTCCAACGACGATCAACATGATCACCATGCGCTTTTTCATTCGAACCTCTTTCTACCGATACCGTGTATGACGCGTAAGCGCAGCGCGCTCGCGATCAATTGCCGCGGGCTCGCGCAACGGGTGCAAGCTGCTCGTCGCGGTTCCACCATCCGCCGCCAAGCGCCTGAAACAGCGCGGCGGTGTCGGCGTAGCGTGCGGCCTGACTCACGACGAGCGCGAGATGCGCCTGCTCATACTGTTGCTGAGCGATCGAACAGCGCCAGCGCGCTCGATCCGCCGAGCTGGATATTGGCGCTGTACGAGCGCGAGGGTTTCGCGAAGGCGAGCCCTCGGCGAGCGCCTGCGCCTGGAGCGTCCGCGCGTCGGCGTCGAGCGCGCGCAGCGCGTCGGCAACGTTCTGGAAAGCGCTCAGCACCGTCTGCCGGTATTGCGCCCGCGCCTGATCGTATGCCGCGACCGCAGCGCGCCGTTTGGCCTCCAATTCGCCGCCGTGGAACAAGCGGTTGCAGCAGCCCGGCGCCGATGCTCCATACGCGCGGGCCGGCGAAAAGGCTGATGCAGCGCGAGCGCCTGCTCGCCGAAGCTTCCCGACAGAGTGATCTTGCGGATAAAGGTCGGCCGTCGGCTACGCCGATCTGCGCGCTCGCCTGATGCAGCAGCGCTTCCGACGGCCCGGATGTCGGGACGCTGGCGCACGAGCGACGATGGAAGCGAAACCGGCAGCTCCGACCGGCAACATCAGCGCGTCGAGGTCGAATTGCGGGATCGCCTCCGCCTCGCTCGGAAAACGTCCCGCCAGCACGGCGAGCTGATGGCGGGTCTGCGCCAGGTTGCGCTCGAGCCCCGGCACCGTCGTGCGCGTCTGCTCGACCTGTGCGCGCTGCGTGAGCACCGCGAGCTTGGAAACGGCGCCCAGCGCGATATTGCTTCTCGACGAGCTCGAGCTGCTTTTGCTCGGCGTCGATGATGTCCGCGGTCGCGCGGAGCTGCGCCCGCAGCGATGCTTCGCGGACCGCGGTGGTAACGATGTTTGCGGTCAAGGCCAGGTAGGCGCCCTCGAGCTGATAGTTCTGGTAGTCGACCAGCGACTGCAGTGCCTCCAGCTCCCGGCGATTGCCTCCGAAAAGATCGAGCGCGTAGGAAACGTTCACCGACGCGTTGTACAAGCTGAATATGCTCGCGCCCAGCCCCGGTTCGCCGAGCGAGGCACCGGTTATCTTCTCGCGCGTCGCGCCGAGATTGGCGTCGACGCGCGGCAGCAGCAGGGCGCCGCTCTGCGCGGCAAGATTTTCCCGTGCTTGCCGCAGCGTCGCTTGGGCCGCGGCGAGATTCGGGCTGTCGCCGATGGCCTGGCGAATCAGCTGGTCGAGCGGCTCCGAGCGGAACAGCGCCCACCATTGCGCGGACAACTCCGCGCCGTTGGCGAAGCTTTGCTGTGCGCCGCCGACGCCGGGCGCGGACACCGTCTGATCGGGGATCGCGGTCTCGGTGTAGCGCGGGACATCGGGTGCGTCGGGCTGGCGAAAATTCGGCCCGACCATGCAGCCCGACAGCCATGCGGCCGTGACAAGCGCAACCCCGGCTCGCCTTGCGTCTATCACGGTGTCACTCCTCTCGTGTCGTGTTTCTTTGAGATCAATCGAACCATGCCTCGAAACTGCCTAGCGCACCTTGGGACGAAAACGCCTGTCGCAACGGACCGTTGCCGCAACAGGCCAGGCCGTCATCTTGCACGGCGGCAAGTCAGCAGCCTGTGGAGAACCATCGTTGTTCGATGACCAATGCCGAACCGCGTTCCTCGCCCACCGCAGATAAACAGTGAGTGGGCGTGCGCCGACCTGGTGCGAATTGCGGTGGGCCCGGCTGGACTCGAACCAGCGACCAAAGGATTATGAGTCCTCTGCTCTAACCAACTGAGCTACAGGCCCTCTGGGAAGCATCCGAACACGCCTCATCCAAGACTTTCGAACGACGCGGCGCGATTATAGCCGACGCGGAGCGCCGGGCCGAATTCGTGAAGAGAGAACGTACGCGCGCGCCGTGCAGCGTCCCGGCGCACGCGAGCATGATCGCCAACGCCTCCGCGATCGCTGTCCACTGCTCGTCCGGTGCGTCGACCGCCAGCGCGAGGCACACCATCGCTGCACCGATCAACGATCCGGAAGCGAAGTTGCGAAGCGAATCCGGTCTCATGCCGCAGCCCGCGCGGCGCCTGTGCACGGCCCGGCGCGATGCTCCGCACCAGGTCGTGAAAGCGAGTCTTGGCACGCGCGATGCGACTCGTCGTCTCGGGAACTGCTCAGCACTGGCAATACGCTTTTCAATGGATTCTCCTGGGAGATGCGTCCGCGCAACTTCGCCTATGCATCATTCATCTATGAATAATAGTGGCCAAAAAAGAGCTGCTTTTCGTTCATGAACGGCTCATACATGAGGTGAGTCGGTAAAAAAAACTACACGATCGCGTCGAGCGCGCGAGCGAGCGTGGCGCGATCGATGCCCGCGAGAGACTTCGCGAAGTCTTTTTGCACTTGTTCCACGAGCTTCGCCCCTGCGGCCTGGCGCTCGATTCCCAGCGGCGTCAACACGGCTTTCACGCCGCGGCGGTCGCCGGGATCGTCGACGCGGCGCACCAGACCGTCCGCCTCCAGCCGATCGACAAGCTGGGTGATGTTGGAGCGCACGCAAGTCATCTTCTCTGCGCATTCGCTCAGGCTGATGGGCCCCCCGGCGCGGACCAGGTGGGTGAGCGCGCCGAATTTCGGCATCGACAGTCCAACCTGGCCGAGCGCATCCTCGAGACGGCGCTCGATCGCACCGGCTGCGTGCATCAGCGAGTACATGACGTCGTCGGTTGCGACGGCGCGGTCTCGGGCGGGACTCTTGGCCGCTCGTTTCTTCATATATGAACAGTACATCCGAGACAGGGGCACGTCAACCCTATGTCGCGAAGGTCACGCAACCGGTATCAATGCCGGGACAGCGAGAATTTTTCTATGAACACCGTGCCCGGGTCACCAAGCGGCTGATCGAAGAAGAAGGCTTCACCGGCGGCGGGTCTTTAGAGGCCGGCATGCCGAAGCGGGACATTCCGCGCTGGAGGACATGATCCCGCGCTGCTCAAATCGGAATCGCGCTAAGCAAACGCCCCGCGAACGGGGCGCTTGATTCGGAGCTGCTTCACTGAGGGGCGCGGTTCGCGTCAACCCTCTCCCTCGAGAAAGCTCCTCAGCTTCTCGGAGCGCGACGGATGCCGCAGCTTGCGCAGCGCCTTCGCCTCGATCTGACGGATGCGCTCGCGCGTGACGTCGAACTGCTTGCCGACTTCCTCGAGCGTGTGATCGGTGTTCATCTCGATGCCGAAGCGCATGCGCAGCACCTTGGCTTCGCGCGGCGTCAGGGTGTCGAGTACGTCCTTGCAGACGTCGCGCAGAGACGCGTTGACCGCGGCGTCGATGGGCGCCACGGTGCTCGCGTCCTCGATGAAGTCGCCCAGATGCGAATCGTCGTCGTCGCCGATCGGCGTCTCCATCGAGATCGGCTCTTTCGAGATCTTGAGGATCTTGCGGATCTTCTCCTCGGGCATCTCCATCTTTTCCGCGAGCAGCGCCGGATCAGGTTCCTGGCCGGTCTCCTGCAGTATCTGCCGCGATATGCGGTTCATCTTGTTGATCGTCTCGATCATGTGCACGGGGATGCGGATAGTGCGCGCCTGATCGGCGATCGAACGCGTGATCGCCTGGCGTATCCACCACGTGGCGTACGTCGAGAACTTGTAGCCGCGACGATATTCGAACTTGTCGACGGCCTTCATCAGCCCGATGTTGCCCTCCTGGATGAGGTCCAGAAACTGCAGGCCGCGATTGGTGTATTTCTTGGCGATCGAGATCACGAGGCGGAGATTGGCCTCGGTCATTTCGCGCTTTGCCTTCCGCGCCTTGGCTTCGCCCGTCGACATCTGCTTGTTGATCTCCTTCAGGTCCTTCAAGGGGATCATCACCCGCTTTTGCAGATCGAGCAGCTTGTGCTGCTGCTCCACGATCGCCTGACGATAACGCGTCAGCGGCTCGCTGTAGGGTAGCTTGGCGGCGATCTCGCGGTCGATCCAGCGCAGCGAAGTCTCGTGCTCCGGAAACTTCTTGATGAAGTCGGGTCGCGGCATGCCGCCCTTGTTGACGACGAGGTCCTGTATCTTGCGCTCGATCTGGCGGATGTTGTCGACCTCGCAGCGCACGCTGTCGCACAAACGCTCGACCTGCCGCGCTGCAAAGCGAATCTGCATGAGCTCCGCGGAGATCTTCTTCTGCAGTTCGAGATACTTCGGTGTCTTGTGCCCTTCCTTCTGCAGGACGCCCAGCATCCGCGTGTAGAGGCGGCGGATGACGGCGAAGCGCTCCAGCGCGGCGACCTTCAGCCGCTCCAGGTTCTCCGCTGCAATGGCGCCGCTGTCGTCTTCGCTTTCCTCGGCTTCGTCGAGGTCATCGTCATCGATCGCTTCGAGCTGCTCGTTGAAATCCATCAGACCGTCGACGACGTCGTCGATCTTGAGCTCGTCGCGCTCGATCTTGGCAGCGAGCTCGAGGATCTGCGCGACAGTCATCGGACACGCCGAGATCGCCATGATCATGTACTTCAGGCCTTCCTCGATCCGCTTGGCGATCTCGATCTCGCCTTCGCGGGTGAGGAGCTCGACCGAGCCCATCTCGCGCATGTACATGCGCACCGGGTCGGTGGTGCGGCCGAATTCGGAATCCAGCGTGGATGCGGCCGCTTCGGCGGCTTCCTCGTCGACGTCGTCGGCGGCAGCGGTCGGTGCAGCCTCCGACATGAGCAGCGTCTCGGCGTCGGGGGCCTCGTCGTAGACCTGAATCCCCATGTCGTTGATCATGGAGATGATGCCTTCGATCTGCTCGGCGTCGAGGATGTCGTCCGGCAGATGGTCGTTGATCTCCGCGTAGGTGAGGTAGCTCCTCTCCTTGCCGAGCACGATGAGATTCTTCAGGCGTGTCTTGCGAGCCTCGGCCTCCGCAGGGGAGAGCTCGAGCTTGCGCAGCTCGACGCTGCCGTTCTTGCCGCTGCGGACCTTGCCTTCGGCGAGCGCCTTTTCGGTTCGCTTTGCCGATAGCCGCGCCGCAATTTCACCCGCGGAAGGTTTAACCGGCGGCGTGACGGGCTTGCCCGGCGGGACACCCGCCTTGCCCGGCGTCTTGCCGTTCGTCTTCACCGCCTTGACCACCGCCGGCGCGGTCGATTTCGTCACGACCGGCTTGCGGCTCGCGGGCGCGCCGCGCGCCTTGACCGCGGTCCTGCCGGAATGTTTCGGCGGCGCCTTGGGCGACGTACGAGCCTTCGCCCTGGGCGCGGCCTTCTTTTTCTTCAACGGCGCCTTGCTGCGAGTTGGGGTGCGCGCCTTACCCACGCTGCCCCCGCGCCGTGCGGCTGACTTGCCGTTGCGCGAGGCGGCCTTGCGCACGGGCTTCTTCGCCTTCGCTTTGCGCCCGTGCTTGGAGTTGCTGCGCGAATTCTTCTGGGGCTTTGACGGTTTCTTGGCCATGGTCGTCCTACGAGTTGGGCGCGGACGCCTGGACGCCGCGCAGCTTTCAATCTTCCCAAGATGGGGGCGCTCGGGAAAACTTCAAATTATAACATGCGCTTATTGGCTCGAAGCGGATTCATGCGCCTCCGCCCAGCCGGTCCCGCATCATCTTGCGCTGGCGCGCGCGCTCGGCTTCCTCCGGCGACAAATCCGGCGCGTCGTCGGACGACTCCTCTCCCTCACCGCGCTTCCGGGCGTTGAGCCAGTACCGCTTTACACCTTCGACAAGCTGGACTTCCAGCAATTCGCCGTCCAATGCACCGCTCTCGCCGGCGGTCAGCGCCGATACCAGCGTTTGCTCATGCGGACTGCCGGAGAAATGCTGCATCACCCCCGCGGTCGTCAACGGCGGCCCGGGCTGCTCGCAGAATGCCGCCAGCGCGCATAGCGCCGCGCTCTCCGGGTCCGATCCGCGAGGCTTTGGAACCTTGACGGTGCGCGCGAGGCCCGGCTCGAGGAGAACGCACTGCACCAGACCGCGTACGAGCGACGGCGCGGAGCGTGAGCTGCGTGCCGGTGCCTTTTCGGACGCGGACGAGGCTGCCTTTGCCGGAACCAGGGCGAGCGATGTCGCGTTCGGCCAGGCCGGCGAGCTCGCCCAGGCGCCGGCGGAGCAGCGTTCCCAGCACGGGCGCGGTCAGCTCGGCCAGGAGCGGCTTGGCAGCATTGACCAGCGCGGCGCGGCCCTCGCCGGAGACCGGCGGGTGGCGCTGCGACAGCTCCGACAGCAGAAATTCCGACAACGGAGTGGCCTCGTCCAACAATCTCTCGAAGGCTTCCTTGCCGCGGCGGCGGACGTAGTCGTCCGGGTCCTCGCCGTCGGGCAGGAACAGGAACTTCGCCTGCTTGCCGTCGGCCAGGACGCGCGAGCGTGTTTTCGAGCGCCCGCCACGCCGCGCGACGGCCGGCCTCGTCGCCGTCGAAGCAGAAGACGACCGTGTCGGTCAGGCGGAAGAGCTTTTGCGCATGCGCGGGCGTCGTCGCGGTGCCCAGCGTCGCCACGGCGTATTCGACGCCGTGCTGCGCCAAGCGCGACCACGTCCATGTAGCCCTCGACCACGACGACCTTGCCGGCGCTCGAATGGCGGGGCGCGCCTGGAACAGACCGTAGAGCTCGCGGCCCTTCGAAAAGAACGGCGTTTCGGGCGAGTTGAGGTACTTGGGCTCGCCTTTGTCGAGCACACGGCCGCCGAAACCGATCACGCGCCCGCTCGCATCGTGGATCGGAAACATGATCCGGTCGCGAAAGCGGTCGTAGCGCTTGCCGCCGTTCGCCGGCGATCACCAGGCCCGCCGTCTCCAGCGCCTTGGCCTGATAGTCCGGAAATGCGCCGCGCGAGCGGCTGCCAGTCGTCCGGCGCGTAACCGATCCCGAAGCGGGCGGCGATCGGGCCGGTCAAGCCGCGCATCTTCAGGTAATCGATGGCCCGCGGCGAATCCTTGAGCGCGCCGCGATAGAACTTCGCGGCCTGCAGAAGCACGCCCGACAGGTCCTGCGCGTTGCCTCGCGCTTGCTTCATCGTGCCGCGCGTCGACCGCCCGAGGTACCTCGAGACCCGCGTCGCGGGCGAGCTCCTCGACCGCATCGGGGAACGGCCTGCCGCCGTACTCCATCAGGAAGCCGATCGCGGTCCCGTGCGCGCCGCAGCCGAAGCAGTGATAGAACTGCTTGGTCGGGCTGACCGTGAACGACGGTGTCTTCTCGCTGTGAAACGGGCAGCAGGCGACGAAGTTAGCGCCCGCTTTCTTAAGCGGAACGTGCCGGTCGACGACCTGCGACGATGTCGACCCGCGACAAGCAGCGTCTGGATGAAGTCGTTGGGAATCATGGGCTTAGTCCGTCTACACCGAAAACATCAGCCAGCGGAGCCACCTGGATTTCATTATAGGCGACGAATCATGGCCTGCGAGTGCTCCGGCCGTGATCGCTCAGCCGAGTCGAGCTTTGACCTTGGCCGAAACCTCGCCCATGTCGGCGCGGCCGGCAAGCTGCGGCTTGAGCGCAGCCATCACCTTGCCCATGCCGGCGGCGCCCGATGCGCCCGTCGCCGCGATCGCCGCGTCGATCAGCGCGTCGATCTCGGCCTCGCGAGAGCGGCTGCGGCATGTAGGCCTGCAGGAGCTCGATCTCGGCGCGTCTCGGCGGCGGCCAGATCCGGCCGTGCGCCGGCTTCGAACTGCGTGATCGACTCGCGGCGCTGCTTGATCATCTTGTCGATGATCGCGACGACGTCGGCGTCCGACAACTCGACGCGCTCGTCGACCTCCTTCTGCTTGATCGCGGCGAGCAGCAGGCGGATCGTCGACAGGCGCGCCGCTTCCCGGGCGCGCATCGCGGCCTTCATGTCTTCGGTGATGCGGGCCTTGAGCGTCATGCGAGCTCTCCTATGCGACGCAAAATGCCGCAAAGGGGCGAATCGCTTCGCCCCTGTTCGACGCGGCAAGTACTGCGCCGGCGTCTGACGTACAGCTCAGTAGAGCTTCGGCGGCAGCTGCTGGCTGCGCAGGCGCTTGTAGTGGCGCTTCACCGCGGCGGCGAGCTTGCGCTTGCGCTCGGCGGTCGGCTTTTCGTAGAACTCGCGGGCGCGAAGCTCGGTGAGCAGGCCGGTCTTTTCGATCGTGCGCTTGAAGCGGCGCAGCGCCACTTCGAACGGCTCGTTTTCGCGGACGCGAACGCTGGGCATTGGCTGACAGATCCTCTACGAAAGAGCTTAGATTAGCCAATAAGTATAGCAGCGCGACCAGGGGCTGCACAAGCGGCTATACTTCCGCCCATCGAGCGATCATGCGCGTTCTCGGCATCGAAACCTCCTGCGACGAAACCGGCCTCGCCATCTACGACAGCGAGCGCGGCCTGCTCGCGCATGCGCTGCATTCGCAGGTGGCGATGCACGAGGCCTACGGCGGCGTCGTGCCCGAGCTCGCGTCGCGCGACCACATCCGCCGGGTGGTGCCGCTTGTCGAGCAGGTGCTTGCGCGAGGCGGGCATGCGACTCGCGCGATCTCGACGGCATCGCCTACACGCAGGGCCCGGGTCTCGCAGGCGCGCTCCTGGTGGGCGCTAGCGTCGCGAACGCGCTCGGTTTTGCGCTCGGCAAGCCCGTGCATCGGCGTCCATCATCTCGAAGGTCATCTGCTCTCGCCGCTGCTCGCGATCCCAAGCCCGCGTTTCCGTTCGTCGCGCTGCTCGTCTCCGGCGGACACAGCCAGCTCTTCGCGGTCGCAGGGGTCGGCGACTACACGCTGCTCGGGCGACACGCTGGACGACGCCGCCGGCGAAGCCTTCGACAAGACCGCGAAGCTGCTGGGCCTGCCCTATCCGGGCGGGCCGGCGCTGGCGCAAGCTCGCCGAGACGGGACGGCGCGGCGCGGTCGACCTGCCGCGGCCGATGAAGGACAGCGGCGATCTCGACATGAGCTTCTCGCGGGCTGAAGACCGCGGTCGCTGACGCTGGCGCGCACGCGAGCCGCTCGACGCGCAGCGCAAAGCCGACATCGCGCGCGAGTTCGAGACGCGATCGTCGACGTGCTGGTCGCGAAGTCGCTTGCCGCGCTCGATCAGACGGGCATGACGCGGCTGGTCGTCGCCGGCGGTGTCGGCGCCAACCGTTCGCTGCGCGCGCGCTTTCAGCGGCGGCGCGAGCGCACGCGGCGCGCAAGTGTTCTATCCCGACCTCGCAGTTCTGCACCGACAACGGCGCGATGATCGCGCTTGTCGGCGCGCTGCGTTTGCGCACGATCCACCGCGTGCGACTACGCGTTCACCGTGCGACCGCGCTGGGAGCTCGCCTCGCTCGGCGCCCGGTCGCGCGCGAGCGACTGACGCGGCCGTAGACGATGCGCCGCCGGGCGCACTGGCTGATCGATTGCTGCCGATCCTGCGCTCTTCGCCGGCGAGCAGCTTGCGGATGTTGGCGCGATGGCGCCAGAACAGCAGCAGCGCGATCGGGAACAGCGCCCAGGCCTCGGGCCAGTTGCCGAGGAAATAGAACGCCAGCGGCGGCGCCGCGATCGCGGCGACGAGCGAGGCGAGCGACGACATGCGAAACAGCAGCGCGACGACGAGCCAGATGCACGACCAGCGCGAGCCCGAGCTGCCAGGACAGCGCGAACGCGATGCCCGCGGCGGTCGACACGCCCTTGCCGCCGGCGAAACGGTGGAAGACCGGATAGAGATGGCCGACGAAAACCGCGAGCGCAGCGCCCGCGGTCGCGAGCGATGCGTCGCCCCAGCTCGCGCCCAGCCGGTGCGCGAGCCACACCGCGACGAAGCCTTTGAGCCCGTCGCCGACGCAGCGTCAGCGCGGCCGCGGCCTTGTTGCCGGTGCGCAGCACGTTGGTCGCGCCCGGATTGCCCGAGCCGTAGCTGTGCGGATCGGGCAGGCCGAAGATCTTGCTCACGACGACCGCGAAGGACACCGAGCCGAGAAGATACGCAGCGACGACGACGGCGAGCGTGGCAAGCGTCGGATTCATCTAGAATGGAAGCGTATGCGCGACGCATTCTAGCAAGACCGGCCCCCGATCGTTTCGATGAACACGATCTTCATCAGCGAGCTTCGTGTCGAGACGCGCATCGGCGTCTACGAGTGGGAACAGCATCTGGCGCAGCCGCTGCTGCTCGATCTCGAGATCGAGGTCCCATCGGCGAAGGCGTTCAAGAGCGACAACTTCGCCGACGCGCTCGACTACGCCGCGGTCGTCAAGCGACTGCAGGCGTTTGCCGCCGATCACCCGCACAAGCTGCTGGAGCGCTTCGCCGAGGCGATTGCCGACATCCTGCGCGGCGAGTTCGGCGCGCCTTGGGTCGAAGGTGCGCGTCGCCAAGCTCTGCTCCGTCGCGGGCGTCAGGCAGATCGGGGTCGCGATCGAGCGGGGAGCGCGCGGCTAACTACTTCAGCCGTCTACTTCAGCCGTCGTCCTGCGCCAGCAGCGCCGCGTTGCCGCCCGCGGCGGCGGTATTGATCGATACCGTGCGCTCCACCGCGAATCGAAACAGGTAGTGCGGTCCGCCGGCCTTCGGCCCGGTCCCCGACAGACCTTCGCCGCCGAACGGCTGCACGCCGACCACCGCGCCGATCATGTTTCGATTGACGTAGATGTTGCCGACACGCATGCGCGAAACAATGTGACGTATCGTCTGGTCGATGCGGCTGTGTATTCCCAGCGTCAGGCCGTAGCCGGTGGCGTTGATCGCATCGAGCACCTTGTCGAGCTCCTCCGCGGCGTAGCGGACGACGTGCAGGATCGGTCCGAAGACCTCGTGCTCGAGGCGGCCGATGCGATCGAGCGAAAGGAGCGTCGGCGCGACGAAGATGCCGCTGCGGCACGCTTCGGGCAGACGGACACGATGCAGCAAGCCGCCCTTCGCGGCGATCGATGCGACGTGGGCTTCGAGCGTATCGCGCGCTGCGGCATCGATGACCGGCCCCACATCGGTCGCGAGCAGCGCGGGATCGCCGATCGCGAGCTCGTCCATCGCTCCGCGAAGCAGTTCGATCACTCGCGGCGCGACGTCGTCCTGCACGAACAGCACGCGCAGAGCTGAGCAGCGCTGGCCCGCGCTGTTGAACGCTGAAATTACCGCGTCGACCACGACCTGCTCGGGCAGCGCCGAGCTGTCCATGATCAGCGCATTCTGCCCGCCCGTCTCGGCGATCAGGGGAACGATGGCTCCGCGGCGCGCCAGTACGCCCGCGATCGCGCGGGCGACGTCGGTCGAGCCGGTAAAGGCGACGCCGGCGGTCTGCGGATTCTCGACCAGCGCGGCGCCGACCGTTTCTCCGGGTCCGGGAAGAAGCGAAAGCACGTCGGGAGGCACGCCTGCGTCGAGCAAGAGTTCCGCCGCGCGGAACGCGAGCAGCGGCGTCTGCTCCGCGGGCTTGGCAAGCACGGCGTTCCCCGCGGCAAGCGCGGCCGCGATCTGCCCGGTGTAGATCGCCAGAGGAAAATTCCACGGACTGATGCACACGAAAACGCCGCGTCCGTGAAGCGCGAGCTCGTTGGATTCGCCGGTCGGGGAGGGAAGCGGCAGGGGCCGGGTGAAATGCTCGCGCGCAAGATGCGCGTAATAGCGGCAGAAATCCGCGGCTTCGCGAACTTCGCCGATCGCATCGGCGCGCGTCTTTCCAGCTTCGCGCGCGAGCAGGACCACAAGCTCGTCCAGGTGTCCCTCGAGGAGCTCGGCCGCACGGTCGAGCACCGCGGCCCGCGCTGCTCCGCCCGCCGCATCCCACGAAGGCTGCGCCGCGGATGCGCGGGCAAAGGCTGCATCGACCTGCGCCCGGTCGGCATCGACAACCGTGCCGATCACGCGTCCCAGATCCGCGGGATCGACGACTTCACGCGCAAGGCCTTTCATGCGCGCGCCGCCGATCAGCGGTGACGCCGACCATTGCCGTGCGGCGTGCGCCGCGAAAGCATCGTCCAGCACGGTCATCGCTTGCTGGTCCGCGAGGCTCACGCCGCGCGAGTTGACCCGCTCAGGAGCAAACAGGTCGCGCGGAAGCGGCAGCGTGGGATTCGGGCCGCCCCCGCTCGCCCGCACGCGCGCCACGGGATCGGCAACGATGTCGTCGACCGGAATCGCGGCATCCGCGATGCGGTTGACAAACGAGGTGTTGGCGCCGTTTTCGAGCAATCTGCGCACGAGATAGGGAAGCAGGTCCTGGTGACTGCCCACCGGCGCGTAGACCCGGCACGCGATGCCGAGCTTGTCTGGGGGGACGATAGCCTCGTACATCGCATCGCCCATCCCGTGCAGGCGCTGGAATTCGAATTCGGACTTCGCCAGCGCAACCTCGTCAGCACGCTCGACAATCGCCGAGGCGGTGTGCGCATTGTGCGTCGCGAACATGGGATAGAGCGCCTTCGCGCTCGCCGTTGCAGCGAGCATGCGATGCGCGCACGCGAGATACGACACGTCGGTGTGCGCCTTGCGCGTGAATACAGGGTAGTTTTCCAGGGCCTGCACCTGTGCGCGCTTGATCTCGGTATCCCAGTACGCTCCCTTGACCAGCCGCACCGGAATACGCAGACCGACCTCGGCGTGCAGCGCGGCGAGCCAGTCGATCACCGCCAGCGCGCGTTTCTGGTACGCCTGGACCGCGAGACCCAGCCCTTCCCAGCCGCGCAGGGACGCATCGCGTCGAATGCGGCCGAAGATTTCGAGCGAAAGCTCGAGCCGCTCGGCTTCTTCGGCGTCGATGGTCATTCCGATCTCATGCGATTGGGCGACCTGCGCCAGGCCTGTCAGCGTCGGGACGAGCTCGGAGAGCACGCGCTCCCTTTGCGCGAGCTCATAGCGCGGGTGCAGCGCCGACAGCTTGACCGAAATGCTCGGCTGCGCGAACACGCCGGCGCCTGACACGCGCGCCTGCCCGATCGCAGCGATGGCGTCGGCGTACGCCGATTGATAACGCGCAGCGTCCGCGGTGGTCAAGCGAGGATTCGCCGAGCATATCGAACGAATATCGAAACTGTGAATTTCCGCCGGAGCGGCTCCGCGCCAGCGCTTCGGCGATGGTGCGCCCCATCACGAACTGTTCCGCCATGATTTTCATCGCCTGGCGCAGGGCGACGCGGACCACCGGCTCTCCGGCGCGCGCGACCACGCGCTCGTACCACGAGACGGGATCGCCCGCGGCATCGGCGTCGATCTGCGTGAGCCTTCCCGTGAGCATCAGACCCCATGTCGAGGCGTTCACCAGCAGCGACGGGCTCTGCCCGAGATGCTTTTGCCAGTCGCCGCGCGAGAGCTTGTCGCGGATCAGCCGATCCGCCGTCGCCGCATCGGGAATGCGCAGCAGCGCTTCCGCGACGCACATCAGCAGCACGCCCTCCTGCGTCGAGAGGTCGTATTGATGCAGGAAAGACTCCATTCCCGCATTGCTCGCGTATTTGCCGCGAACCTGCTCGACCCAGGCACGGGCGCGCTCGCTGACACGCGCCGACGCGGCCGCATCGAACGAGGCGAGCGGAAGCAAGGCCGCGATGCATCGCCTCTCTTCGGCGAGAAACGCAGAGCGGATCGCGCTTGCGTCGGGACGCTCCGGTAACGGGGGCGCTGGCGATTTCATTTCATCGACCGCACGCGATAAGCTGCGCCGCAGTGGGAGACGGGGTGCTGTCCATTATCCTGTCCTGCTACGCGTACGCGACCATCGGCACCGACCAGGGCTCCGGCCAGACGATTCCGAATTCGGGACACGGCTCGTCGGCGACGCGCACGCGGGAAAAGCCGGCTTGCGCAAATTCGCGCTCGAGCGCGGCGCGGGAGAACTTACGCATTTCCAACGTCGATCCAATACCGCCGTGAAAAATCAGGTCCTCATACACTTGTTGCCGACTGTCGGCCGTGCGGTTCTCCAACCGCCAACCTTGGGCTGTTTCGAGCAAGCGATAGTCGTGCAAATCCGGAAAATGCTCGATCGTATCGGCCTCGAGCGTAAACGGAGCGGTGAATATCATCACGCCGCCTCGCCGGAGCATGCGTCGCGCGTTGACGAACGCTCGCGATACGGGAGGGGTGACGTGCTCGAAGACATCGCTTGCGATGATGAAATCGTACGCGGCTTCGCGATCCGTGGGCACGTCGGTAATATCCAGTCGCGGCGGCGCCCGGTAGAAGGTATTGGTGTAGTCGAGCTTGTCCGCGAGCTGTCGCGCGTACGGTCCATCGGAAAGTCCAATGCCGGAGATGTCCTTGCGCCGATCCAGGTCGGGCAGTGCGATGCTGCGGCCGAAGAGCTCAGTTGTCAGCAGATGCACGATCGCGCGTAAACGCACGGTCGACCGACACTGGCGGCACGATATGGTCTCGCGTGCCATTGCCGCGGTCGCCGCACGGCAATCGGCGCCACAGACGTTGCAGCGGAATGCGACAAAGGCGGATGCGTTCGTGGAAGCGCGATCGGCAACGCCGAGCAGCCGGCGCATATGACGCGGCAGCGAGCGCAGTGCGCGAAACGCGGAATAGGTAGCCGGCATTGCCACATTCTAACGGTCCGGCGAACGAACGGGTTTGCCAGCCGCGCGGATGGATGCCGAGCGTGGTGCGCGGGTCCGGCATCTCGAGCAGTTCGCTGACGCTTCGCCGGAAAGACTCTTGGATGGCCGTCGCGAAAGCTTGGATGCTCGCCTCGCAAAGGCGGGTTGCAGCGATTCCTCCTTGACGAACCTGCACTTGGATAACTCCGCACGAAGCGTTCGAAAGGAGCCGCGTCCCCGGCATCGACCGCAAGACCGTGCCTTCCGTCGATGGATTGCAGGAAGTACAATCATCGTTTCCGCGTCGGTGTTGTCGTCTCCGGCGCCTCCGCTTTACGACCCACCATGATCAGCTCACGCGTCCTCGGCAGCGCAGCCGATATTCAGAATCGGTTTCAGGAGGCGAAGCCATTTCGGCACGTCGTCATAGACGCCTTTCTGGAAGCGGGCAATTGCGAGGCGCTTCTGCGGGACTTTCCGCCGTTCAACGACCGGTATGCCAAGGACGAGCATGGCGGTGTTGGGCGAAAAGCGGTCGTCGAGCGCGTTTCGAATATAAGCCCGTTTTACGCGGCGTTTTATAAATATATCAACTCGGAATCTTTTTTGGACCTCATGAGCAAGCTCACGGGTATCCCCGACTTGATCGCCGATAAAACTCTTTTTGGCGGAGGCACGCACGATAACCAGAACGGCCAAAGTCTCGATGTGCATATCGATTTCAATATCGATGAGCGGCGGATGCTGCATCGTCGCATCAACTTGTTGATCTACCTCAACGAGGAGTGGGAGGAGGCGTGGGGTGGCGCAATCGAGTTGCATTCGGACCCCCACAATCCCGCAATGGATGCGGTCGAAAGCTTTCTTCCCCTGTTCAATCGAGCGCTCATTTTTGAGACGAACGAATATTCATGGCATGGGTTCAAGCGGATCAAATTGCCGCCGAACAAGCAACACCTCTCGCGCAAATCGTTTTCGATATACCTTTATACGAAGGAGCGGCCCGCTGAAGAGATAGTCGCACCGCACACCACGTTCTATGTTCCGCAGCCGCTTCCCGAGAACATCAAAGCCGGACACACGCTGACAGAAACCGACTTCGTGGAACTCAATATCTGTATGCAAAACCGGGACGGCTTGCTCAAGATGTATCAAAAGCTCTTGATAGAAAAGGAGCAACGGCTACGGGATCTAATGCAACCGAACCGAGAAGGCGCGCTTCGCGACCAGTTGGCCTTATCGGCCCGTTCCATGAAGATTCTGATGGCATTGCAGCGACTAAAATATCGACTCCGTCATCCCTTTTGAAATCATGATTCGGCTTTTTAGGAACAAAGAGCCCAGTTCTTCCGAAATCAGGGACTGTCCCGTGTGCGGCCGCTCTGGCGCGAGGCCAATCGGTCGGCTAAAGACCAACGTGCTCGTAAGCCTGCAGCGAGGCGAATACGACCTTGCTCAATGTAGGGCTTGCGACCTTATCTATATTTCCCCAGGGCCGTCCGAATGCGACCTCCGGACCATGTACGTCGAGACGACGCAATTCGACAACGCGGTGTATACCGATCCGACTCGCGTAGCCGGCATCATGGAGTACATGAGTGGGTGCCTTGTGCGGATACTGCGACGCACGTCCCTGACGGCAAACGGCGTCGCATCGGTTCTGGAAGTGGGCGCAGGCCTTGCATGGATGTGCCGTGCCGCCAAATCGCTGAACCCGGAAAATTTTACGGTGGCGCAGGATATTTCTCCGGAGGCAGTCGAAAAATGTTCGTGGGTCGATCTCTATCTCCTCAACGACATCTTCGACGTGTTGCTCGAGCGACACGCGCCGTATCACGTCATTTCCCTGACACACGTCATAGAACACCTCGTCGATCCTATTGCCGTTATTCGCCGCTGCAAGTCCCTACTTCGAGCCGACGGAGTGATATTCACCACAGCGCCTCATCGTCCGATAGGGTGGACAAAGAACTCGCAGGGAGTCTCGCTTTGGGAGTCCTATAGCTACAATCACGTACCCGCGCACATTCAATACTTCTCAAAAAAAAGCATGCGCAAGCTTGCACAGAAGGCAGGATGTACCCTCGACTATTGGAGCCACGCTCACGAGCAAGGTCAGGCCTTCGAAGCGTGGCTTCGCTAGCGTGTCGGGGCCGGTCCAGCGGGGCTCCAGCCATACTCTAGCCGCGCGGATGATGACGTGCATGGAGCTGCTTCAGGCGCTCGCGCGCGACGTGGGTATATATCGTCGTAGTGGTGATGTCGGAATGGCCGAGCAGAAGCTGCACGACACGGAGGTCAGCGCCGTGGTTCAGGAGGTGCGTCGCGAACGCATGACGCAGCGTGTGCGGCGACAGGGTCTTTCCGGCAATTCCCGCCTTCATTGCATGGCGCTTGATGAGAAGCCAGAACCCCTGCCGGGAGAGCGGCTTGCGGCGAGCCGTCAAAAAGACGGCGTCGGTCGTGGCCTCACCCGCCAGCACCGGCCGCGCGGTCTCGAGGTAGCGCGTCAGCCAGTCGATCGCTTCTTCGCCCAGCGGCACGAGCCGCTCCTTGCTGCCCTTGCCCATTACGCGCACCACGCCCGCGTCCAGACTCACCTGCGCGTGTTTCAAGCCCACGAGTTCGGAGACGCGCATTCCCGTCGCATAGAGGGTCTCGAGCATCGCGCGATCGCGAAGTCCCAGCGTGGTTCGAGGGTCCGGCGTGTCGAGCAGCTCGTTGACTTGCGCTTCCGAAAGGCTCTTGGGCAGCCGTCGCGGAAGCTTCGGCGCCCGCACGCGCAAGGTAGGGTCCGACGCGATGTGTCCCTTCCTCACCTCCATCTGGTAGAAGCGACGCAGCGACGAGAGCCGTCTCCCGATGGACGTTGCCTTGGCTTTGGCGCGGAACTGCGCCGCGAGAAACGCCTCGACATCGGTTCGCTGCGCGGCATCCAGCGTCTTGTCTGCATTTCGCCGCAGCCAGTCGGCCCACGCAGTCAGATCCCGGCGATAGCTGGACAGGCTCGATGCCGCCAGTCCGTCCTCGAGCCAGACCTGATCGCAGAACGCGTCGATCAGCGCAGAGGCGTCGGACGATGCTTTTCGAGTCACGGCCGGCCTCGAGCTCGCGCGCTGCGATATCGCGTCACTGTCCGAATCGGTAGCCTTCGTGCTTCAAGAGCCAGCGCTTGAGGTCGATCGGCCGGCCTTCGACAGCACCCATGAATCCGCCGAGCGAGCCCTGGCTCGCCACGACGCGGTGGCAAGGAATGACCAGCGCGATGGGGTTTGCTCCACATGCGCCGCCCACCGCACGCGGCGCGGTCGCAAGCCGTCGCGCGAGCTCGCCGTAAGTCCGTGACTCGCCGACCGGAATGCCCTCGAGCGCAGTCCACACGCGCTGCCGAAACGGCGTGCCTTCCGGCGCGAGCGGCAGCGTAAACCTGAAGTGCGGGTCGGCGAGATAGCGCTGGAGCTGACGGCAAGTCCGCTCGGCGAGGGCGTCGGAGGGCGCGAGCTCGCGTTCGCCGACGGGGAGATATTCGATGCCGACAACCTTGTTGCCGCGCGTGCGAATGCCGAGCACGGCAAAGGGCGCGGCGAGCTTCGCCGCAAAAGGCTGTGCCGCCTCCGGCTTCCGCTTTCCGGCGCGCTCGGGCGGCCGGGGACCAAAATCGATGGCAAGATTTCTCATCGTGATTGCACGGATGGCTTGGCGGATGCGCGCGCAGCGGGGGAAAAGCGGACGTCCATTTCGCGTTCAGTCGAGGATCCCGCGACGCGCGCATTTTCGGATGATCCATTTGTACCATATTTACTCGGCACCCGGCGAGACTGCGCGAGCGGCGGAAGCCTGCGCCGTTGTCGCGTGTCCGCGTCCCGCCGATATAATGCGGGCCGGTGCACTCGGTTTCGCGCGGCGAACGCGCCTTTGCGAATGTCGATCGCCTCCCCGCCGTGATGACCGAACCCGTACAAGCCCGCTGGCAATTCTGGATCGACCGCGGCGGAACGTTTACCGATGTAGTCGCGCGCCGGCCCGACGGCACGCTGGTAACGCACAAGCTGCTTTCCGAGAATCCCGGGCGCTATCGCGACGCGGCCGTTCAGGGGATACGCGAGCTCCTGTCCCTACCGCCCGATTCGCCGATTCCCGCGGGCGAGATCGAAGCGGTCAAGATGGGGACGACCGTCGCGACCAACGCGCTCCTCGAGCGTCGCGGCGAGCGCACGCTGCTCCTGATCACCAAGGGCTTCGGGGACGCGCTGCGCATCGCCTATCAGAACCGGCCGAAGCTCTTCGTTCGCCGCATCGAGCTTCCGTCGCCGCTGTACGAGCGCGTCGTCGAGGTGGATGAGCGCATCGGCGCTCGCGGCGAAATCGTGCGTGCGCTGGACGCCGTTTCCGCGGAGGCATCGTTGCGCGCAGCGTTCGCCGACGGATTTCGCGCCTGCGCGATCGTGCTCATGCACGGCTATCGTTATCCGGGGCACGAGGCAGCGCTCGCCGCACTGGCGCGCGCGGCCGGTTTTACGCAGGTTTCGGTGAGCCACGAAGTGAGTCCGCTGATGAAGCTTGTCTCGCGCGGCGACACCACCGTGGTCGACGCGTATCTTTCGCCGATCCTGCGGCGCTACGTGGCGCAGGTCGAGTCCGAGCTCCCCGGCGTTCGGCTCGAGTTCATGCAGTCGTCGGGCGGCCTCACCGACGCGCATCGCTTCCAGGGCAAGGATGCGATCCTCTCCGGGCCGGCGGGCGGCGTCGTCGGCGCCGTCGAAGTGTCGCGTCTCGCCGGATTCGACAAGATCATCGGCTTCGACATGGGCGGCACCTCGACCGACGTGACGCATTACGCCGGTGAATACGAACGCGCTTTCGTCACCGAGGTCGCGGGAGTCCGCCTGCGCGCGCCGATGATGAAAATCCACACCGTCGCCGCCGGCGGCGGATCGATCTGCTCGTTCGATGGCGCGCGTCTTCGGGTTGGTCCCGAATCGGCGGGCGCGAATCCGGGGCCCGCAAGCTACCGGCGCGGGGGCCCTCTGACCGTGACCGACTGCAACGTCATGCTCGGAAAGATCGATCCTGCGCTGTTTCCCCACGTTTTCGGCCCCGACGGCAATCTGCCGCTTGACGCCGATATCGTGAGCGAGAGGTTCCGGCAGCTCGCGACCGAGCTTGCGTCGGCGACCGGTCATGCACGCACGCCCGAGCAAATCGCCGACGGCTTCCTGAAAATCGCGGTCGAGAACATGGCCAATGCGATCAAGCACATCTCGGTCGAGCGCGGCTACGACGTCACCGAATACACGCTGTGCAGCTTCGGCGGCGCCGGCGGTCAGCACGCGTGCCTGGTCGCCGATGCGCTGGGAATGACGCGGGTATTCATTCATCCGCTCGCGGGCGTGCTCTCGGCCTACGGCATGGGGCTTGCCGACGTTCGCGCGATGCGCCAGCGCGCGATGGAGGAGGCGCTTTCGATCGCGTCTCTCTCCGACGCCGACGCCGTGCTCGACGAGCTCGCCGCCGTCGCGCGCCGCGAAGTCGAGGCACAGGGGATCGCGGCGCCTCGTATCGAGATCAAGCGCAGCCTGCATCTCAAATACGACGGCACCGACACCACGCTCGAGATCGCATTGCGGCCCAAAGGCGAAGCGCGCATGGCCCGTCTGGTCGCGGATTTCGAGGCGCGCTACCGCGTGCAGTACGGCTTCCTGATGCCCGACAAGCCGTTGATCATCGAGGCCGCCGCGGTCGAGGCCATCGGCGCTGCCGCGACCGCCGGCGAGACCGCGCCGGCGTTGACGCCTCGCCGCGAAGAGCTCGCACCGGTGAAAACCGGTCGCGTGTTCATGGCGGGCGCGTGGTCCGCGGCCCCTGTCTATTCGCGCGAAGCGGCGCGCCCCGGCGACCGCATCGCGGGTCCGGCGGTGATCGCGGAAAAAAACGCCACCACCGTGATCGAGCCGGGCTGGGACGCGACGCTGGGCGCCCGCGACGAGCTGATCCTGGAGCGTGTGATTCCGATCGAGCGCAAGCACGCCATCGGCACGACCGCCGATCCCGTCCTGCTCGAGGTGTTCAACAATCTCTTCATGGCGATTGCCGAGCAGATGGGCGTGACGCTCGCCAACACGGCCTACTCGGTGAATATCAAGGAGAGGCTCGACTTTTCCTGCGCGCTTTTCGATGCGCAGGGCAGTCTCATCGCTAACGCGCCGCACATGCCGGTGCATCTGGGATCGATGGGCGAGAGCGTGAAGACGATCATCGACCGGCGAGGGGCCACCATGCGGCCGGGCGATGTGTTCGTGCTCAACGCGCCGTATAACGGAGGCACGCACCTTCCGGATGTCACTGTCATCGCTCCGGTGTTCCTGCGTCTGTCGTTCCCGCGAACGCGGGAACCCAGTGACGTTGACGGTCAGACACTGGATCCCCGCTTGCGCGGGGATGACGACCCACAAGAAACGCGGGGCCGCATTGTTCCTGGCGGCCCGGAATTCTATGTCGCGGCCCGCGGCCACCACGCGGACATCGGAGGGACGACGCCCGGATCGATGCCGCCGGATTCGACGCACGTCGATGAAGAGGGCGTGCTGCTCGACAACGTTCAGCTCGTCGCCGAGGGCCGCTTCCTCGAAACTGAAATGCGCCGGGTGCTGGGCTCGGGGCGCTATCCGTCACGCAACGTCGACCAGAATCTCGCCGACCTGCGCGCACAGGTCGCGGCGTGCGCGAAGGGCATCGAGGAGCTTGAAAAGATGGTCTCGCATTTCGGCCTCGCCGTCGTGCGCGCATACATGAAGCACGTGCAGGACAACGCCGAGGAGGCCGTGCGGCGCGTGCTCGATGTGCTCAAGGACGGCCACTTCGAGTACGAGATGGACAACGGCGCGAAAATCGCCGTGACCATTTCCATCGACAAGGCGAATCGGGAAGCGACCATCGACTTCACCGGAACGAGCGCGCAGCAGGCGACCAACTTCAACGCGCCGTCCGCGGTGTGCAAGGCCGCGGTGCTATATGTGTTCCGAACGCTCGTCGACGACGAGATCCCCATGAATGCAGGCTGCCTGAAGCCGCTCAACGTGGTCATTCCCGAAGGGTCGATGCTCAAGCCCCGCTACCCCGCCGCGGTGGTGGCGGGAAACGTCGAGACCTCGCAGGCCGTCACCGATACGCTGTACGGGGCACTCGGCGTGCTCGCGGCGTCGCAGGGAACCATGAACAATTTCACGTTCGGCAACGCGACGTATCAATACTACGAGACGATTTCCGGAGGCGCCGGCGCGGGACCCGACTTCGATGGCGCAAGCGTCGTGCAGACGCACATGACCAATTCCCGCCTGACCGATCCCGAAGTCCTGGAGTGGCGCTTCCCGGTTCGCCTCGAGGAATATCGCATCCGCGTCGCAAGCGGCGGCGACGGCGCGCATCGCGGCGGCGACGGCGGCGATCGGCGGGTGAGGTTTCTCGAGCGGATGACCGCGGTGATGCTCGCGAACCGGCGGCGGGTCCCGCCCTTTGGCGTCGACGGTGGCTTACCGGGCGGGCCCGGCCGCAACTGGGTTGAGCGGTCCGACGGAACCCGCGAGGAATACGGCGCGACGTTTCAGGTCGAGATGCAACCGGGCGACGTGTTTGTGGTGCAGACGCCGGGCGGCGGCGGGTTCGGGACGCCGCGCGCAAGCTTGGGCAACCCCATCACGGCGGAGCATAATGCGCCCTTGCGTCACCCGGAGCGTCCATGAGCAAATCGATGAGCAAATCGCTGTACGAAATTCCCGTTGTCGACATCCACGGCAAGGAGCAGAAGCTCGACAAGTACAAGGACCAGCGTGCTGCTGATCGTCAACACCGCGAGCAAGTGCGGCTTCACACCGCAGTACAAGGGGCTCGAGGCGGTTTACAAGAAGATGCACGACCGCGGCCTGGAAGTTCTCGGCTTTCCCTGCAACCAGTTCGGCGCGCAGGAGCCCGGCGACGAGCAGCGAGATCGAATCGTTCTGCGAGATCAATTACGGCGTGACCTTCCCGCTCTTCGCCAAGATCGACGTCAACGGCGACAACACGGCGCCGCTGTACAAGTATCTCAAGAGCGAAAAGCCCGGCCTGCTCGGATCCGAAGCGATCAAGTGGAATTTCACCAAGTTCCTGGTCGATCGCAACGGCAAGGTCGTCGAGCGCTACGCGCCCAACGTCGAGCCCGAGGCGATTGCCGGGGACATCGAAAAGCTTCTGTAGGTGTTCCGCATCGCGCCGGGCCGGGTCGCGTGCGCAGCGATCGCGCTGGCACTCGCTTTCTGCGTGTCCGCCGGCGCGGCCGACATGGCCAAGGTGCTTCGCGTGTCGATTCCGATCGCCGAGACCGGATTCGATCCGCAGGCCGCGGGCGACGCCTACTCCAACTACGTCAACCGCCACATCTTCGACGCGCTTTACGCTTACGACTATCTCGCGCGTCCTTACAAGCTCGTTCCCAACACCGCGGTCGCGCTGCCCGACATCTCGCCCGATGGCAAGACATGGACGATCAGGATCAAGCCGGGCATCTATTTCGCCGATGATCCTGCATTCAAGGGAAAGAAACGCGAGCTCACCGCCGCGGACTATGCCTTTGCATGGAAGCGCATCCTCGATCCGAAGATGCGCTCCAATGCGTTCCAGACCCTGGACGGCAAATTCGAGGGCGCCGACGCTCTCGTCGAAGCCGCGAGGAAGACCGGGAAGTTCGATTACGATGCCGTGCTCGAGGGCTTGCAGGCGATCGACCGCTATACGCTGCGCCTCAAGCTCAACTATCCGTCGTATGAGCTGCTGACCGATCTCACCACGCCGGCGACCGCGGCCGTCGCCCGCGAAGTCGTCGACGCGTACGGGGACGAGAGCACCTGGGTGATGGCCAATCCGGTCGGGACGGGGCCGTATCGGCTGGCGCAGTGGCGGCGCGGACAGAAAATCGTGCTGGAAGCGAACCCGGCGTATCGCGAAGTCCTGTTTCCCGACAGCGGCGATCCAGCCGATCGCGCCAAGTTCGCGAAGCTCCGCGGGCGCAAGCTGCCCTTGGTCGGACGCGTCGAAATCAGCGTCATCGAGGAATCCAATCCGCAGGCTCCTCGCCTTCGAGAATCGCGAGCTCGATTACCTGGCGGTTCCGATCGACCTCATCTGGAACGTGCTCGATCCCGGCGGCAAGCTCAAAGCCCGGTTCGTGCAGGCAGGCGTGACCATGGGGCGCGGGACGCAGCCTGCGATCAACTATACCTACTTCAACATGGACGATCCGGTCGTCGGCGGTTACACCAACGAAAGAATCGCGCTGAGGCGCGCGATCGCAATGGCGTACAACACCGAGGAGGAGATCCGCATCGTGCGTCAGGGGCAGGCCGAGCCGCGCGACCCAGCCGATCCCGCCCAACGTCACCGGCCACGATCCAACGTTCAGCGGCATTCATCAAGCTACGACCCCGCCGGCGCGAAGGCGCTTCTCGACAAGTTCGGCTACGTCGATCGCGACGGCGACGGCTGGCGCGATCTGCCGGATGGCCGGCCGCTAGTGCTGAACCTCGCATCGCCGCCGTCGGCGCTGGATCGCCAGTACGACGAGCTGTGGAAGAAGAGCATGGACGCGGTCGGCGTGCGAGTCGAGTTCGTCAAGCAGAAGTGGCCCGACCTGCTGAAGATGGCGCGCCTGGGCCAGCTGCAGATGTGGACGCTGGGCAACATCAGCATTACGCCCGAGGGTTTCCAGCTTCCTGGGGCTCCTCTACGGTCCGCATTCCGGTTTTTCCAACCTCTCCCGCTTCAACCTTCCCGAGTTCAACCGGCTCTACGACCAGGCGCGCCAGATGCCCGATACGCCGGAGCGAACCAAGCTCTTTCATCAGATGTCGAAGCTCGTCGCCGCGTATGCGCCGTGGAAGCTCGACGCGTACCGCTACGAGAACGGTCATCCTTCAGCCATGGGTCATGGGCTACAAGCACAACGTGTACTACCAGCACCCATGGCCCTATCTGGACATCGACGTAAAACGAAAGGACGCGAAATGACTCGCGGTTTCGTCCACATCGCCGCGCAGATCTGTTGCGTCATCCTCGCACTCGACTGCGCCACGGCGCAGGCCGCGGATCCGAACAAGGTTCTGCACGTCGCGTTCGTGGCGCCGGAGAACGGATTCGATCCGCAGGCGACCGCGCGATCTGTATTCCAACTACGTCAACCGCGAGATCTTCGATCCGCTCTACAAGTACGATTATCTGGCGCGGCCGTACAAGATCGTCCCCAACACCGCGGCGGCGCTGCCGGAGATCTCCGCCGACGGCACTGACCTGGACGATCAAGATCAAGCCCGGGCATCTATTTCTCCGACGATCCCGGCGTTCAAGGGCAAGAAGCGCGAGCTCACCGCCGAGGACTACGTCTATTCGTGGAAGCGACTGATCGATCCGAAGCTGCGCTCGCTACAACGTCGCAGATCTTCGACGACCGGCTGGTCGGCGCCGAAGGACGCGATTGCTGCGGCGAAGAAGACCGGGCAAGTTCGACTACGACGCGCCGATCGAAGGCGCGCAGGCGATCGATCGCTACACGCTCCGCATCAAGCTCAACTTTCCGGCGTACGATCTGCTGGCCGATCTCGACGTCGTCCGCGACCGCCGCCGGTCGCGCGCGAGGTCGTCGAGGCGTACGGCGACGCCGAGCGGCTGGATCATGGAGAATCCGGTCGGCACCGGGCCCTACCGGCTCAAGGAGTGGCGCCGCGGCCAGCAGATCGTGCTCGAAGCCAACCCGAATTTCGCGACGATGTCGCTTTCCGGAAAGCGCGCAGCCGGAGGATCGCGCGCTGCTGGCGAAGATGCGCGGCAAGAAGCTGCCCGATCATCGGCCGCATCGAGATCAGCATCATCGAGGAATCGAACCCGCGGCTGCTCGCGTTCGAGAAGGGCGAGCTCGACTACATCAGCGTGCCGACCGACCTCGTGCCGAAGGTGCTGGACGGCGACAAGCTCAAGCCCGAATTCGCGCGACAGGGCATCGTTCTCGGCGCGCGGCGTGCAGCCGGCGGTCGTCTACACCTACTTCAACATGGAGGACCCGGTCGTCGGCGGCTACACCAACGACAAGATCGCGCTGCGCCGCGCGATCAGCATGGCGTACAACATCGACGACGAGATTCACGTCATCCGCCTGGGTCAGGCGATGCTCGCCACGCAGCCGATCCCGCCGAACGTCATCGGTCACGATCCGAATTTCAAGGGCAGACGCGCAAGTACGACGTCGCCGGCGCGAAGGCGCTGCTCGACAAGTTCGGCTACGTCGACCGCGACGGCGACGGCTGGCGCGATCTGCCGGACGGCAAGCCGCTGAAGCTCACGCTCGGCGTCCGACCCGTCCGCGATCTACCGCCAGTTCGACGAGCTGTGGCAGCGGAGCATGAACGCGGTCGGCATCCGCATCGAATTCGTCAAGCAGAAATTTCCCGACACGCTGAAGATGGGCGCTCGCCGGGCAGCTGCAGATGTGGGGGCTTGGCAACACCAGCGACGAACGACGAAGGCAGCGGCTTCCTCGATCTGCTCTACGGTCCGCACAAGGGCATGTCGAACCTCGCGCGCTTCGATCTGCCCGAATTCAACGCGCTCTACGACCAGGCGCAGCAGCTGCCCAACGGCCCCGAGCGCGCGCAGCTGTTCCGGCGCATGTCGGCGCTGGTCGACGCCTACGCGCCGTGGATGCTGCACGCCTACCGCATCGAGAACATCATCGTGCATCCGTGGGTGCTGGGCTACAAGTACAACACGTTCGATCCGCATCCGTGGATGTACTACGACATCGACCTCGAGCGGCGCAAGGCCGCCGCCAAATAGACGTGCGCGACGCAACGTCGCGGCATCGCACGCGCATCGTCGCGGCGCTGGCGTCGCGGCGTGCGCGGCGCTGCGCTGCTCGCCGGCGCCGCGGCGCGCGGCGGACATGAGCGAAGACGATGCGCACCGCGTTCATCGTCGCGGAGACCGGATTCGATCCCGCGGCGACGAGCGACCTCTACTCCGACAGCGTCCAGCGCGCGATCTTCGACACGCTCTACGGCTTCGACTACCTCGCGCGGCCGTACCGGCGCGTGCCGCGCACCGCGGCGGCGATGCCCGAGATCACCGACGGCGGCCGGACCTGGACGATGCGCGTCAAGCCCGGCATCTACTTCGCCGACGATCCGGCGTTCAAGGGCAAGAAGCGCGAGCTCGATCGCCGCCGACTACGTCTATTCGTGGAAGCGGCTGCTCGACCCGCGGGTGCGCTCGCCGTTCGCCTGGTACCTGCAGGACAAGATCGTCGGCGCCGACGCGGTGATCGACGCGGCGAAGAAGATCGGGCCGCTTCGACTACGACGCGCCGATCGAGGGCCTGCAGGCGCTCGACCGCTACACGATGCGGCTCAAGCTCAAGGAGCCCGACTACATCATGCTGGGCTACATGACGCAGATCGCCGATGGCGGCGGTCGCGCGCGAAGTGATCGAAGCGTACGGCGACGCGAGCGGCTGGGCGATGGCCAATCCGGTCGGCACCGGGCCGTACCTGCTCAAGTCGTGGCGGCGCGGCGCGCAGATCGTGCTCGAGGCGAATCCGAACTATCGCGACGAGACCTTTCCGGACAGCGACGACCCGGCCGATCGCGAGCTCGTCGCGAGGATGCGCGGCAAGAAGCTGCCGATCGTCGGCCGCATCGAGATCTGCATCATCGAGGAATCGAATCCGCGGCTGCTCGCGTTCAACAGCGGCGCGCTCGACTACGTCAACGTTCCGTCCGACCTCTCCGACCACGTGCTCGACGCCGTCGGGCAAGCTCAAGCCCGAGTACGTCGACGCGCGGCGTCACGCTCGCGCGCGTCACGCAGCCGGCGCTGCAGTACGCGTACTTCAACATGGAGGACCCGGTCGTCGGCGGCTACACCAAGGAGCAAGATCGCGCTGCGCCGCGCGATCGCGATCGGCTTCGACCGCCGGCGCTGATCCGCGTCGTCTACCAGGGGCAGGCGCTGCCGGCGACGCAGCCGATTCCGCCGAACCTTCCCGGTCACGACGACGCTGGAACGTCGGCGTCAAGTACGATCCGGCGGCGGCCAACGCGCTGCTCGACAAGTTCGGCTACGTCGATCGCGACGGCGACGGCTATCGCAAGCTGCCCGACGGCAAGCCGCTGACGCTGACCATGGCGTCGGCGACGTCGGCGCGCGACCGCGAGTTCGACGAGCTGTGGCAGAAGAGCATGAAGGCGATCGGCATCCGGCATCGAGTTCCTGAAGCAGAAATGGCCGGACCTGATCAAGATGGGCAAGCACGGCAAGCTGCAGATGTGGCGCGTCGGCTGGATCACGCAGTACGGCGAGGGCGACGCGTTCGCGCAACTGCTCTACGGCCAGAACATCGAGCAGACCAACTACGCGCGCTTCGCGCTGCCCGAGTACGACGAGCTGTACCGCGCGTCGCGGCGCCTGCCCGACGGGCCGGAGCGCAACAAGATCTATCGCCGGATGTCGGAGCTCGTCGCCGCGTACAACCCGTGGTGGCTCGGCGTCTACACGATCGAGAACACGCTCGTGCAGCCGTGGGTGCTGGGCTACAAGAAGCACGCGTACTGGGAGCATCCGTGGAAGTACCTCGACGTCGACGCCGCGCGGCAGAGCGGCCGAAGAACGTGCCGTGCCGCGAGTCGCGGTCGCGTGGCGACAATGCGACAGACGGCGCGCCGATCGACGCTGTCCAATGCGCATGTCGCGGCGTTGCGCGATCGCGCGACGGAGCGTCGCGTAACATTGCGGCAGTGCACTCTTCCACCGCGACTTCAGGGAATCGCGCCCACCATGACCAGAACGCCGACGACCTCCGTCACCGCGATTGCATTCGCGGCGCGCGCGTTCGCATGGGGCATTCCCGTCGGCGCGCTGTCCGTCCGACCTCGGTGTCGCGGCTGCCGCCGCAATTGCGCTAGCTGCCCGAGCGGTTTCCCGCCGGGTATGGCGGGAACCGAAGTCCGGGCGTCTAGCATTCCCGAGCCTCGTTTCCCGCCGGTGCCGGATGACCGGCGGCCGCGCGCTTTGCGTCGCGGCCGGAGGAACAGACGTATGACCATGAACGAACGACTACAAGCAATTGTTCCGCCGCAACTTCCGCGGCCTCTGGCGTTCCCGGGATTTCCGGAAGCTGTGGGCGTCGCTGACGATCACGTCGTTCGGCGCGCAGATCACCAACCTCGCGCTGCCGCTGACGGCCGCGCTGCTGCTGCACGCGACGCCGATGCAGATGGGGATCCTGGTCGCGCTCGAGACGCTGCCGTTCGCGCTGGTCAGCCTGCACGCCGGCGTGCTGCTCGACCGCGTGCGCAAGCTGCCGGTCATCATCGCCGCCGACATCGGGCGCGGCGTCGCGCTGCTCGCGATTCCGGTCGCGGCGTGGTTCGGCGCGCTGTCGATCGAGATCCTGTTCGCCGTCGGCTTTCTTTGCGGCGTGCAGAACGTCGTCGGCGGCGCCGCGTACCAGGTGCTGCTCGCGCAGATGGCCGGCCGCAAGCGGCTGGTCGAGGCCAACGCCAAGATCGCGCTCGGCGAGACCTCGGCGGCGCTGATCGGTCCCGGGCTCGCCGGCGGGCTGATCCAGTGCTGACCGCGCCGTTCGCGATCGCGCTCGATGCGGTGACGTTCTTCGTCTCGGCGCTGATGCTGCGCCGGATCGGTCGCGCGCAACGACGTGCGCGCATGCGCGGCACCGGCGCCGGCGTGTGGCGCGAGATCGGCGAGGGCCTGAAGCTCGTCTGGGACAACCGGACGCTGTGGGCGCTCGCCTGGCTCGCCGGGACTGTGGCAGTTCCTGCACCACATGCAGATCGCGGTGCTGATCCTGTTCGCGACGCGCGAGCTCGGCCTCTCGGCGGGCGCGATCGGCCTCGCCTACGCGTTCGGCGGCGTGGGCTGCGTGCTCGCGTCGGCGTCGGCGCAACGCCTGTCGGCGCGGTTCGGCGTCGGCCCGGTGATCGTGCACGGCGCTGATCGCTGACGGCGTTCGGCTGGCAGGCGTTCGGACTGATCGGCGGCCCGGTGTGGCTCGCGACGCTCGCGCTCGGCGCGGCGATGCTGGTGTTCGACTTCGGCGCGATCCTCTACGGCATCAACTACCTGTCGCTGCGCCAGGCGATCACGCCGGACCGGCTGCTCGGCCGGATGACCGCGACGATGCGCTTCCTCACGGTGGCGTCGGCGCCGCTCGGCTCGCTGGTCGGCGGCGCGCTGGCGACCGGCGATCGGCCTGCGCGGGACGCTGCTGACGGTCGGCGTCCTCGGGCTTGCTGCTGTCGGCGGCGGCGGTGCTCTGGTCGCCGGTGCGGCGGCATCGCGAGCTGCCGGCGTCGCGAGCGATTGACCGGGTGAGAGGTCGGGCAAGCCCGCGTGCTTATCGAGAGCGTGGCCGCAGGCTTGACCCGACCTCTCGCCGCGCACGCGTAGCGTCCTGCGCTGCAGAGTTGAAACGGATAGACGCTGCCGAGCCGCAGCAGGCCGCTGAGCTCGTCGAGCGCGCGCCGGCGTTCGTCGAGCAGCGCCGGGTCGGCGAGATCGGCGGGCGCGAGCCGGTCGCGATAATGCCGCTCGACCCAGGCGACCAGCTCGGCGTGCAGCGCGTCGTCGAGCCAGACGCGGCGCGGATCGCGGCGCGCTCCGCCGCGGTCAGCGCGACGCGCAGGCGCAGGCACGCCGGACCGCCGCCGTTTCTCATGCTCTGCTGCAGATCGAAGGTCAGCGACTTCGCGAATCGGGCCGCCCGCCGGCGACGAGGCGCGTCGAGATACGCGGCGACCGCGGCATCCTCGGCGGCATTCCGCCGGCGCGACGAGCAGCATGCCGCCGTCGGCGCGCGTCGAGCAGCTGGCTGTTGAAGAGATAGGTCGCGACCGCGCGCTCGAGGCTCACCTCCGTCGTCGCGAACGACGATCGGCGTGAACGCCGGGCCGACGCGCTCGCGCGAGCGCCGCGAGCACGCGCGTCCTGCGTCGACGATACGCGCGCTCGTGACAGAAGAGCACGCGCGCCGTTGCCGACGGCGATCACGTCGTTGTGGAACACGCCGGCGTCGATCGCCGTCCGGGTTCTGCTGCGCGAACATGCGTGCGCGCCGGATCGAGACCGTGGCGGCGCGCGATCGCTTCGCGAGCTTCGCGCGTCTGCCGCGCCGGAAAGCGCTGCGGCGACGCGCGCCGCCGCGTCGAAGCGCGGCGCGGCCGTAGACGAAGAGCTCGATGCCGCGGCGCGCCGGCGTCGGCGGCGAACCGCGTGTGGTTCGCCGCGCCTTCGTCGCCGAACTGCGGCGCCGCGGGCAGCGGATCGTGCACGGCGAAGCTGCGCCTCGTCGGCGAAGATCGCGCGCAGCACGCGCGTGGTCGTCGGCGCTTCGAGCGCGCGGTGGAAATGCGAGACGCAGATTGGCCGGCGTGAAATGCACGCGGCCGTCGGCGGTGTCGGCCGACGGGCTGACGGTCGCGGCGTTGGCGACCCACATCGCCGCGGCCGACGAGCAGGCGGCGAGCAGCTGCGGCGCGTCGCGCGCGGCGCGCGCGATGCACCTGCGGCGTCGTCGCCGGCGAAGCCGAGCGCGCGCAGCGCGCGCGACGTCGGGCCGCTCGTGCGGCGGCAGCACCGCCTGCGCGAAGCCGCGGTCGGCGAGCGCCTTCATCTTGGCCAGTCCCTGCAGCGCGGCCTGCGCGCGGATTGGCGACGAGGCTGCGGTTGCGCTCGGAGGCGAGATTGCCGCGTCGCGAGCCCGCTGTAGTTGTGCGTCGGCCGGGCAGGCCGTCGAAGTTGACTTCGACGTGCGCTCGGATGCACGCTCAGCGCTCGATCGCGCGGCGACAGCGGCACGGCGCGCACCGTGTCGCCGTCGGCGACGCCGAGCGCCTCGGCCGCGTGCGGCAGCAGCGGAAACTGCGCGATGCGCGCCGGCGCGGGACAGAGCATCGCGCGGAAGCGCGTCGAAGCGGCGGTTCGCGACGAGCCAGAGCACGTCGTCGCGTCAGGCTGTCGGGGACCGGGTCCTCCTCGCCGACGTCGACCGGCAGGACCTGCGATCTGCCGCACCGCGTGGATGTTGTCGCGAAAGCATTCGAGCGTCGGGCCCGCGTCGAAGATGTCGACGTAGCCTTCGTAGCGAAAGCCTTCCGACTCGAGCATCGTGCGCGCCGGCACGCGTGTCGGCGTGGACTTCGCCGATCGCCGCGCGCGCGTCGGCCGGCAGCAGCGTCGTGTACACCGGATGGCGCGGCATCAGCTCGGCGATGAACGCCTTCTGGCCGATGCCGGTCAGGTAGTCGGCGCGCGAATACTCCATCGCGAAGAAATGCCGGCCGAGCCCTTCCCAGAACGGGCTCTTGCCGTCGGCGTCGAGCTTGCCGCGCAGCTCGGCGATCACCTTCGGCGCGAAGCGGTCGGCGAACTCGGCGATGAACAGCAGCCGCGCCTTGGCGAGCAGCGGGCCGTTCTTGCCGTGCCGGTAGCGCGCGTCGAGAAACAGCGAGCAGAGCTCGCTGTGCCCGGTGTGATCGTTGGCGAGGAAGAGCGTCGGCGCGGCGGTGTAGACGTCGAGCTCGCGCGACGCGTGCACCTGCGTGCCGACGTGATAGTTGTACCAGGGCTCGGCGAGCCCGACCGCGGCCTCGATCGCGCTGATGCCGACGACGCTGCCGTTGCGTCGCCGTCGACCAGCACGAACACGTAGCAGGCGTCGGCTTGCGCGGCGCGTGCCCGCGAACGACGCGAGCGAGCGCTCGATGCGCGCGGCGCAGCCGCTCGGCGTTGGCGGGCAAGCGTGGTCAGTCCGGTGCCGCGTGCGCTCGGACAGCGCGAGCACCGCGGGCAGGTCGTCCTGCGCGATCGGCCGGACGTAGAACATCGGCGTAGCGCGGCGTTCGCGCACGTGCGGTCGCCGCTACGCTCAGCGCAGCGCCTTGCCGAGCGCCGTCTCGAGCCGCGCCAGGCCCTCGAGGATCTCGTCGAGGCTGATGACGAGCGACGGCGCGATGCGCACGACGTCGGGCCCGGCCATCGAGCACGATCAGTCCGGCGTCGCCCGCGGCGCGCATCGACGTCCATCGCCTTGCCCTGCCAGCGCGCGTCGAGCTCGCAGCCGAGCCAGACGCCTTCGCCGCGGATGTCGGCGAAGACCTCGCGCCGGCGCGTTGATCGTGCGCAGGCCTTCCATGAACAGCGCGTGCCGCGCCTTGACGCCGTCGAGCACCTCGGTCGTGTTGATCGACGTCGAACACCGCGCCGGCGACCGCGCAGGCGAGCGGATTGCCGCCGTAGGTCGTGCCGTGCACGCCGACCGAGAACGCGCTCGCGATCTCGGTCGTGGTCAGCATCGCGCCGATCGGGAAGCCGCCGCCCAGGCCCTTGGCGCTGGTCAGGATGTCGGGCACGACGCCCTTCTGCATGTACGAGAACAGCGCGCCGGTGCGGCCCATGCCGCTCTGGATCTCGTCGAAGATCAGCAGCGCGTCGTGCTCGTCGCACAGCCGGCGCGCCGCGGCAGGAACTCGGGCGTGCCGGGAATCATTCCGCCTTCGCCCTGCATCGGCTCCAGGATCACCGCGCAGATGTCGTCGCCGCCTTCCTCGGCGAACGCGCGCTTCGAGCCCGGCGACGTCGTTGTAGCGGATGTGCGTGAAGCCGGTCGGCGATCGGGCCGAAGCCGGTCGCGTATTTCGCCTGGCCGCCCGCGGTCACGGTGAACAGCGTCCGGCCGTGGAACGCGTTGAGCGTCGAGATGACGCGAAACTTCTCCGCGCCGAAATGATCGTGCGCGTAGCGGCGCGCGAGCTTCAGCGCCGCCTCGTTGGCCTCGGCGCCGGAGTTGCAGAAGAACACGCGCTCGGCGAACGTCGCGTCGACCAGCTTCTTCGCGAGCCGCAGCGCCGGCTCGTTGGTCATCCAGTTCGACACGTGCCAGAGCGTGCTGCGCCTGCTCGGTCAGCGCCTTGCACCATCGCCGGATGGCAATGGCCGAGCGCGGTGACCGCGACGCCGCTCGCGAAGTCGATGTACATGCGGCCCTGCTGGTCCCAGACGCGCGAGCCCTCGCCGCGCACCGGGAATGAACGGCGCCGGCGCGTAGCACGGCACCATCAGCTGGTCGAACATCGCGCGCGTCACCGGCAGCGGCGCGTGCTTGTCGCCGGCGATGCGCGGTGCTTGGCCGCGACGGCGAGCGGACGAGGGTCGGAGGGACGGACATGGTCGGCTTTCGAAATTAGCGCTGCGGCGATGACCTGGATCTCGATCTTGTAGCCGGCGGCCGCGAGCCTCGCCTGCACGGTCGCGCGCGCCGGCGGTTGCCCCGGCGCGACCCACGCTTCCCACACCGCGTTCATCGCCGCGAAATCGCCCATGTCGGGCAGGTAGATCGTCGCCGACAGGATCCGGCTCTTGTCGCTGCCGGCCTCGGCCAGCAGCCGGTCGATCTGCGCGAGCACCTGCCGCGCCTGCGTCGTGATGTCGGCCGTGAGATCGTCGGCGACCTGGCCGGCGAGGTAGATCGTGCCGTTGTGAACGACCATGTCGGCGAGGCGCTTGCCGACGTGATGGCGTTGAATGGTCATGCCGCGGTTCCGTATCAACGAGGCGCGTCGAAGGAGCGTCATTGTAGACGAATTGGGCAAGCAGACCGCGTCACCGAGCCTGGCAAATTCGATTCCTAATCGACCTTCGCGCCGGAAACCTTCACGACCTTCGCCCATTTGTCGGTCTCGGCGCGGATGTGCGCCGCGAAACTGCTCGGGCGTGCCGCCCGCCGGCGTCGCGCCCTGCGCGAGCAGCTTTCTCTCTCGCCTCGGGGCTCTGCAGCCATTTGTTGATCTCGGCTGTTGATCCGGGCGACGATCGCGGGCGGCGTTCCCGCCGGCGCGAGCACGCCGAACCACGAGCGTCGCCTCGAATCCCGGCAGTCCGCTTTCGGCGATCGTCGGGATGTCCGGCAGCGCGGGCGCGCGCTTCGCCGACGTGACCGCGATCGCGCGCAGCTTGCCGGCCTTGATCTGCGCGAGCGACGACGGCAGATTGTCGAACATGAGCTGCACCTGCCCGCCGATCAGATCGGTGAGCGCGGGCGCGCTGCCCTTGTAGGGAACGTGCGTCATGTCGACGCCGGCCATCGTCTTGAACAGCTCGCCCGACAGGTGGATCGAGGTGCCGCTGCCCGACGATGCGAAATTGATCTGTCCGGGCTTGTCCTTGGCGAGCTTGATCAGGTCGGCGACCGAGTTCACCGGCAGCGCCGGGTTGACCACCAGCACGTTCGGCACGCCGGCGACCAGAACCACCGGCGCGAAATCCTTGACGTGGTCGTAGGGCATCTTGCGGTACAGGCTCGGATTGATCGCGTGCGTGCCGACCGTGCCCATCAGCAGCGTGTAGCCGTCCGGCGCGCTCTTGGCGACGAGGTCGGAGCCGATGTTGCCGGCGGCGCCCGGGCGATTGTCGACGACGACCGGTTGCCCGAGCGACTCGGTCAGCTTCTGCGCCGACGTCGCGCGCGAGGATGTCGGTCGTGCCGCCGGCGGGGAACGGCACGACGAGCCGGATCGGCTTGCGTCGGATAGCGCCTGGCGCCGACGCGACCGGCACGCGCATACAGCGACGATGCCGAGCGCGCACGATGCGCCGCAGCGTTGCACGTACTGCGCATCATGTCTTCCTCCGATCGCGAGTCGCTTTGCCGCCGTCAGCCGTCGGTGCGACTCAATCGACCTTCGCGCCCGGATGCCTTGACGATCTTCGCGTACTTCGGGATCTCGCGCCTGATCAGCGCCGCGAACTGCTCGGGCGACGTCGGCGCCGGCTCGGCGCCCTGCTGCGCGAAGAACGCCTTCATCTCCGGCGTGTTCAGAATCCGCGTCACCTCGGCGTTCCACTTGGCGATGATCTCCTTCGGCGTGCCGGCCGGCGCCATGAAGCCCCACCAGGTATAGATGTCGAAGCCGGGCAAGCCCGGTTTCGGCGAGCGTCGGCAGCTCGGGCACCAGCGGCGAGCGCTTCGCCGTGGTCACCGCGAGCGCCTTGAGCTTGCCGGCGCTGAACCTGCTGCATCGAATTGGCGAGGTTGTCGAACATGAGCTGGATCTGGCCGCCGAGCAGGTCCTGCATCGCCGGCGCGCCGCCCTTGTACGGGATGTGCACCATGTCGACGCCGGCTTCGGTCTTGAACAGCTCGCCCGCGAGATGGCCGGCGCTGCCGTTGCTGCCGGAGCCGAAGGAGAGCTTGCCCGGATTGCGCCTTGGCGTAGGCGATCAGCTCCTGCACCGAATTGACCGGCAGCGAAGGATTGAGCACCAGCACGTTCGGCGTGACCGCGACCAGCGTGATCGGCGCGAAATCCTTGATCGGATCGTACGGCATCTTGGCGTAGAGGCTCACGTTGACCGCGTGCGTCGACAGCGCGCCCTCGAGGATCGTGTAGCCGTCGGGCGCGCTCTTGGCGACGAGATCGGCGCCGATGTTGCCGCCGGCGCCCGGACGGTTGTCGATGATGACCGGTTGTCCCCAGGCGTCGGTAAGCTTCTGGCCGATCGCGCGCGCGACGACGTCGAGCGACCCGCCGGCCGGGAACGGCACGACCAGACGAATCGGTTTCGACGGGTAGGCTGATCGGCAGCCGGCAACGGAAACGACAACAGTCCCGCGAGCGCGGCGCACGCGGCGCGACCGAATCCCCATCCGAGCTTCATCCTGTGTTCCCTCTGAACCGACAGCCGACGCCGATGTTCGATTCTATCAATAACCCATGCGCCGATTCGCGGCGGCGGGGCCAGGCCGCGCTGCGCTCGCCCCCTGCACCGTGCGCGGCGGGGACTTGCGCGGATAGGCGCGACGCGACTCGATGTGGTTGGAGATGAGCTCGTCGACACGGGAACGGAGCAAGCCGCCGTCTTCGTCGATCAGCCACAGGCGAAGCAGTCCGGTGACAAAGACGCAGGTGTCGAGCGCGGCACCTTCAGGCGACAGATCGCTGCGCATCTCGCCGGTGTCGCGCGCCCGCGCGTAGACCAGCGCGAGCTTGGAAGAAAGGTCGCGGCAGCTTCGCGCATGCCGCTTGAGCTCGGTCCGAAACTCGTCGACGTACTCGCACTTCAGCGACATGATCTCGAACGTCCGCCGGGTCTGCGGCGTACGTTTCGATCTGGTCGACGACGCTGTGCAGAAACCGCTCGACGGCGTGCAGAGGATCGGGGCCGTCGGTGCCGAGCAGCTCGGTGCGGTCGAACAGCGGAAGCGACACCTGGTCGCGCATCGCGCGGAAGAGCGTGCGCTTGTTGGCGAAATGCCAGTAGACCGCTCCCCGGGTGACGCCCGCCGCGGACGCGATGCGCTGCAGCGTCGTGCGCGTCACGCCGGAGCGCGCGAACTCGCGCTGCGCCGCGTCGAGAATCTGCTGCCTCGTCTGCTCGGATTCCTGCTTGGTTCGTCGCACCGTCTGATCCGTCGCTTTGCGCGGTTTACATACACTCGCGATTGTATAATAATCCCGCTCTTGCGCGCGGGCCGTGAGCGCGCTCGTCTTCTCTTCCCATTCATGCCGACGTTCGAGAACGAAACGAAGCCGTTTTTGCGCCCGCTGCCTTGGCATGCAGCGATGGGTGCCGCGGCACTGCT
The DNA here is from genome assembly GCA_963745385.1 of uncultured beta proteobacterium. GTDB lineage: Bacteria > Pseudomonadota > Gammaproteobacteria > Burkholderiales > Casimicrobiaceae > PALSA-1003. The sequence continues at coordinate 268,705 of CAVUXI010000020.1, read as the reverse complement.
CGTCGCCTGCCTGCTCGCCGCCTGCGGCCGCGAGGCGGCAGCGCCGGCCGCAAGCGCCGCAGCGCCCGATCGCCGTCCAGCATGCTCAAGGTCGAGCCGCGAAAGGTCCCGATCAGGTTCGACATCGTGGGACAGATCGAGGGATCGAAGCAGGTCGAGGTGCGCGCGCGGGTTTCCGGGATCCTGCAAAAGCAGCTCTACAACGAAGGCGACTTCGTGAAAGAGGGCGCGCTGCTGTTCGAAATCGATCGCGCACCGTACGAGGTCGCGCTGGCGCAGGCGCAGGGCGCAGCTCGCGCAGGCGACGGCGCGCAGGTCGACCAGGCGCGGCGCGAGGAGGCGCGGCTGAAGCCGCTTGGTGCAGGACCGCGCGGTGAGCCGCAAGGAATACGACGATTCGACTTCATCGCGCGCAGCTCGCGGAAGCGGCGATTCAACAGGCCAATGCCGTCGATTCGGCAGGCCGAGCTCAATCTTTCGTATACGCGAGTGACGGCGCCGGTCTCCGGCATCAGCGGGCGCGCCGAGCATTCGATCGGCACGCTGATCACGACCGACGCCAACGGCAGCCTGCTCACGACGATCAATCAGGTGACCACCGTCTGGGTGCGCTTCAGCCTCGCCCAGGCGGATCTCGCCAAGCTGCCCGGAGGCTGCCTCAACCGCAGCGACGCCGGTCGTCGTTGGAGCTGCTGCTGCCCGACGGGTCCGTCGTATCCGCTCAAGGGCCGCCTCAACTTCGCGGCGACCGCGATCGATACGCGGCTCGGCACGCAGCAATTGCGCGCCGAATTCGACAATCCGCGCCAGCAGCTTCTGCCCGGGCCAGTTCGTCACGGTCCGCATCACCGCGGGCGAGCGCGACAACGTATTTCTCGTGCCGCAGGCCGCGGTGGTCCAGACCGAGAAGGGCAATCTCGTGTTCGTCGTCGATGCCGAGGGCAAGGCGCAGGCGCGGCCGGTCAAGACGGGCGACTGGATCGGAAAGGACTGGACGATCCTGTCCGGGCTCAATGCCGGCGACAAAGTCATCGTCGACAACCTGCTCAAGGTTCGGCCCGGCGCGCCGGTGACCGAGGCGCCGCCTCGCGCAGCCGCCTGCGCCGCCCGCGGCAGCGCCGAGCGCGCCGGTCAAGACCGACAGCAAGTAAGGCGCGGCAATGTCGTTTTCGCAGTTCTTCATCAACCGGCCGATTTTCGCCGGTGTCATCGCGATCATCATCACGCTCGCGGGATTGATCGCCTCGCAGGTGCTGCCGATCGCGCAGTATCCGGAAATCGCGCCGCCGACGGTCGTCATCACCGCCAACTATCCCGGCGCGAGCGCCGAGACGCTGGCGCAGACCGTCGCCGCGCCGATCGAGGAGCAGCTTTCGGGTGTCGAGAACCTGATCTACTTCAGCTCGACCGCGGCGACCAACGGCACGCTGACGATCACCTGCACGTTCGAGGTCGGCTCCGAACGCCGACAAGGCGGTGATCGACGTCAACAACCGCGTCGCGATCGCGCTGCCGCGGCTGCCCGACGTCGTGCGCCAGAACGGCGTCGTGGCGCAGAAGCGCTCGACCGACATCCTGCTGGTCGATCGCGCTGGCGTCGAACGATCCCGCGCTACGACACGCTGTTCCTGAGCAACTACGCGACGATCAACGTCCTCGACGAGCTGAAGCGCATTCCCGGCGTCGCCGACGTGACGATCTTCGGCGCGCGCGACTACTCGATGCGCGTCTGGCTCAATCCGGCGAAGATGGCGCAGCTCGGCGTCACCACGACCGACGTCGCGAAGGCGATCTGCGACGCAGAACAACCAGTACGCCGCCGGCAAGATCGGCGCGAGCCCGCGCCGGCGGGCCAGTCGCTGGTCTACACGGTGACCGCGCGCGGGCGGCTCGATCGAGCCCGAGGATTTCGGCAACATCGTCCTGCGCTCGACCGGCCCCGGCGGAGCGCTGCGCATCCGCGATGTCGCGCGGATCGAGCTCGGCGCGGTCAGCTACGACGCGTTCACCAATCTCGACGGCAAGCCCACGGTCGGCATCGCGGTCTTCCTGCAATCGGGAGCGCAACGCGCTCAAGGTCGCCGACTCGGTGCGCGCGGGCATCGGCCAAGCTGTCGCAAGAGCTTTCCCGCAGGGCGTGACGCAGCTCATCCCCTTCGACACCACCCGCTTCGTGCAGTCGTCGATCCACGAGGTGATCATCACGCTGCTCGAGGCGGCGGTGCTGGTGCTGCTGGTCGTGTTCGTGTTCCTGCAGAGCTGGCGCGCGACGCTGATCCCGATCATCGCGGTGCCGGTGTCGCTGATCGGCGCGTTCGGCGGCCTGATGCTGTTCGGCTTCACGCTCAACACGCTGACGCTGTTCGCGATCGTGCTCGCGACCGGCATCGTCGTCGACGACGCGATCGTCGTGCTCGAGAACGTCGAGCGGCTGATGGCCGAGAAGAAGCTGTCGCCCAAGGAGGCGGCGATCGAATCGATGCGCGAAGTGACCGGCGCGATCATCGCGATCGAGCTGGTGCTGGTGTCGGTGTTCGTTCCGGTCGCGTTTCTCGGCGGCCTCGCCGGCAAGCTCTACCAGCAATTCGCGGTGACGGTCGCCACCGCGGTGACGATCTCCGGGCTCGATCGCGCTGACGCTGACGCCGGCGCTGTGCGCGCTGCTGCTCAAGCCGCAGCACATCGAGAACCGCGCTCTTCCGCCCGTTCAACCGCGGCTTCGCGTGGCTGACGCGCACCTATCTCGGCGGCGTGCGGCTGACGCGTTGCGCCACGCGGTGATCGCGGTGCTCATCTTCGTCGCGCATCGCTCGGTGCGGACGCGCTGCTGTTCAGGGTCGTTCCCGGCGGCTTCGTGCCGCCGGAGGACCAGGGCTACATCCTCGGCTCGCTCACGCTGCCCGACGGCGCGACGCTGCAGCGCACGCAGGAGGTCGGCGCGGCGGTGCAGCAGATGCTCTGCTCGAGCAACCCGGCGGTCGAGCACGTGTTCGTCGTCAGCGGCTTCGACGTCATCGCCGGCGCCAACAAGACCAACGCGGCGACGATCTTCATCCCGCTCAAGCCCTGGGACGAGCGCAAGGCGAACGCGGAAGACGTGGCCAAGTACGTCGTTCGCCGAAGGCGCGAAGCTGCCGCAAGGCACGCGTGCTCGCGTTCAACCCGCGCGCCGATCCGCGGCCTGGGCACGCGCCGGCGGCTTCGAGGTCTATCTGCAGGACCGCGCCGACGCCGATCCGCAGAAGCTCTACCAGAATCTGCAGCACTTCCTCGGCGAGCTGCGCAAGCGGCCGGAGCTGACGGGCATCGCCTCGTTCTATCGCCCGACGTCGCCGCAGCTCTTTGTCGATGTCGACCGCGAAAAGGCGATCGCGCTCGGCGTGCCGGTGAAGGACGTCTTCGACGCGCTGCAGAGCACGATGGGCGTGCTCTACGTCAACGACTTCAACAAGTTCGGCCACACCTATCGCGTGCAGCTGCAGGCCGAGGGCGCATACCGCTCGAAGCCGGAAGACCTGGGCAACGTCTATGTCCGCTCCGCGCGGCGGCGACATGATTCCGGTGAAGGCGCTGATCAGCGTGAAGAGCGTCGATCGGCCCGGAGCAGCTCGACCGCTTCAACGGCTTCCTCGCGGCCAAGGTCCTCGGCAACAGCGCGCCGGGCGTGAGCTCGGGACAGGCGATCGCCGCGGTCGAGGACGTCGCGCAAGTCGCTGCCGCCCGGCTACACGATCGCCTGGACCGGCCAGGCGTTCCAGGAAAAGCGCATCGGCACGGCAGTCGATCCTCGCCTTCACGTTCGCGATCGTCATGGTGTTCCTGATCCTGTCGGCGAACTACGAGCGCTGGTCGCTGCCGGTCGCGGTGCTGCTCGCGGTGCCGTTCGCGTTGCTCGGCGCGCTGCTCGCGGTCTTGCTGCGCAACTTCAGCAACGACGTCTACTTCCAGATCGGCCTGCTGGTGCTGATCGGCCTCGCCGCGAAGAACGCGATCCTGATCGTCGAATTCGCCGCGCAGGAGCAGGCGAAGGGCTTGTCGCCGGTCGACGCCGCGCTCGAGGCCGCGCGGCTGCGCTTCCGGCCGATCGTGATGACCTCGCTCGCGTTCGTGCTCGGCGTGCTGCCGCTGGTGCTCGCGACCGGTGCCGGCGCGGCGGCGCGGCGCTCGATGGGCACCGGCGTGTTCGGCGGCATGCTCGCCGCGACGTTCGTCGCGACGATCTTCATTCCGCTGTTTTTCGTGCTGCTCACGCGGCGCAAGGACAAAGCCCGCGGCGGCGCCGGCGGCAGTCGAGGAGAGGACCGCGTGATGCGTCGCTGCGCCTGGCGGTCGCGTTCGCGCTTCGCGCTTTGCCGGCTGCATGGTGGGTCCCGACTACCAGCGGCCGCAGACGCCGCTGCCGACGGCCTATGCCGACGCGCCGGCCGCCGACGCCGCGCCGGCTCCGCGACGGCGATAGCGCGCCGACTGGTGGACGCTGTACGACGATCCGATGCTCGACGACCTGGTCGCGACGGCGCTCTCCGACAACCTCGACGTCGTCGCCGCGGTGGCGAGGATCGAGGAGTTCGACGCCGATCTGCGCGAAGCCAATGCCGCGCTGTTTCCCGGAAATCGATCTCGGCGGCAGCCGCCGCGCGCTCGCGCTCGAGCGGCGCGGTCGCGTCGCCGCTCGCCGATCGCGGTCGAGCAACGATCTGCGCGTCGCGCTGTCGACGTCGTTCGAAATCGATTTCTGGGGAAGGCTGCGCCGCGCTGCTCGAAAGCGCGCGCGCGCAGGTCCTGGCGACGCACTACGCGAAGGACGTCGTCACGCTGTCGCTCGCGGGCCTGACGACGCAGACCTATTTCTCGCTGCGCTCGCTCGACGCGCAGATCACGGCGACGCGCGAAACGCTGACGACGCGCGAGGAATACCTGCGGCGTCGTCCGCCGCCGCGTCGACGGCGGCCTCGCATCCGGTCTCGATCTCGCGCAGGCGCAGGGCGCGCGCTCGGACGCGGCGGCGCAGCTGAAGGAACTCGTGCGGCAGCGAGCGCTGGCGGAGCATCTGCTCGGGACGCTGACCGGCAGGCTCGATCTCAAGCTCGCCGCCCGGCGATCTCGCGCAGCTGCCGGTTCCGCCGGTGCCGCCGACGGGCTTGCCGTCGACGCTGCTCGAGCGGCGTCCGGATATCCGCGCAGGCCGAGGAAAACCTGGTCGCGGCGAACGCGCAGATCGGCGTCGCCAAGGCCGCGCTGCTGCCCAGGATCTCGCTGACCGGCGACTTCGGCGGCGAAAGCACGGCCCTGAGCTCGCTGGTTCACGAGCAGCGCCCGGATCTGGTCGATCGGATTCGCGCTGGCGCAGCCGATCTTCACCGCGGGCGCGCCTGAGCGCGGAAGTCGACGCCGACGACCGCGCGGCAGAAGCAGGCGCTCGCCGGCTATCAGAAGTCGATTCAGACGGCATTTCGCGAAGTCTCCGACGCGCTGGTCAACGTCAGCCAGACGGCGGCGACGGAGATCGATCTGCAGGCGAGCGTCGATGCCGCGCGCGACGCGCTGCGCTTGTCCACCGAGCGCTACGAGGCCGGGATACTCGGCCTATCTCGATGTCCTCGACGCGCAGCGCACGCTGAACATCTCGCAGCTCGCGTTGATCCGCAACCGGCAGGCGCTGCTTTCGGCGTCGGTCGATCTGATGAAGGCGCTCGGTGGCGGATGGACCGACGAAACGCCGGTCGCGCTGCGGTAGACTGCATCGGCGCTGCGGTCGGCGAAGTGGCGCGAAGACTGACGCGAAGAGCCGTTTACAATAGAATGACCCAGGGCCGGCACAGATCAGAATCCCATCCCCGAGGAGGAAACGACGATGAAGAGCAGCAATTCGAGTTGGTACGCGCGGCGCTCGCGGTCGCGCTTTTTGCGCTTGCGACGCAGGCGCAAGCGGTCACCGAGATCCAGTGGTGGCATTCGATGACCGGCAAGCTCAATGACATCGTCGACGAGATCGCCAACAAGTTCAACGCCTCGCAGAAGGACTACAAGGTCACGCCGATCTACAAGGGCCAGTACGACGAATCGATGACCGCGGCGATCGCCGCGTATCGCGCCGGCAACCCGCCGCAGATCGTGCAGGTGTTCGAAGTCGGCACCGCGACGATGATGGCGGCCAAGGGCGCGGTCAAGCCGGTCTACCAGCTGATGGCCGAGGCGAAGGAGCCGTTCGATCCCAAGGGCTTCCTTGGCGCCGTCTCCGTCTATTACTCCGACACGTCCGGGCACCTGATCTCGATGCCGTTCAACAGCTCGACGCAGGTGCTCTACGTCAACAACGATGCGTTCAAGAAGGCCGGCCTCGATCCCGCCAATCCGCCGAAGACCTGGCCCGAAGTCGAGCAGGCCGCCGCGAAGCTCAAGGCCTCGGGCGCCGCCTGCGGCTTTACGACCGGCTGGCAATCGTGGGTGCAGCTCGAGAGCTTCAGCGCCTGGCACAACGTGCCGTTCGCGACCCTGGAGAACGGCCTCGGCGGGCTCGGCACGCGACTCGAGTTCAACGGCCCGGTGCAGGTCAAGCACATCCAGAACCTGGCCGACTGGGCGAAGAAGGGCGAGTTCACCTACAAGGGACGCAAGGACGAGCCGCTGGCGGCGTTCACCAGCGGCGAGTGCGGGATGATCACGACGTCGTCGGGCTCGTACGCCAACATCAAGGCCAACGCCAAGTTCGCCTGGCGCGTCGGCGACGCTGCCCTACTACGCCGACGTCAAGGGCGCGCCGCAGAACACGATCATCGGCGGCGCGACGCTGTGGGTGCTGAACCAGAAGAACCCGGAAATGTACAAGGGCATCGCGAAGTTCTTCACCTACCTGTCGTCGCCCGAGGTGCAGGAGAAGTGGCACGCCGACACCGGCTACGTGCCGATCACGCTCGCCGCCTACGAGCTGGCCAAGAAAGACGGTCTCTACACCGAGCGCCCGGGATTCGACATCGCGATCAAGGAGCTGACCAACAAGCCGCCGACCGCCAACTCCAAGGGCTTGCGGCTGGGCAACTTCGTGCAGATCCGCAACATCATCGACGAGGAGCTCGAGAGCGTCTGGAGCGGGCAGAAGAACGCCAAGCAGGCGCTGGACGATGCCGTCAAGCGCGGCAACGAGCAGCTCGAGCGGTTCGAGAAGGCCAACAGCAACTAGCATCGGCACGGACGGCCGCGCCGGCCGTCCGATGAAGCCCCGCCGCGCTTGCGCGGCGGGGACGTCCCGACGAGGATCGGATGGAAAAGCGCGTCGTCTTCAAGTCGCCGTGGCTGCCGTACGCGCTTGTCGCGCCGCAACTCGTCATCACGCTGGTTTTCTTCTTCTGGCCGGCGAGCCAGGCGATGTACTGGTCGCTGCTGATCCAGGACGCGTTCGCCGCCAGGACGCAATTCGTCTGGTTCGACAACTTCCGCGACCTGTTCAACGACCCGCGTTACCTCGCGTCGTTCCAGATCACGGCGGTATTTTCCATCCTGGTCACGGTCATCGGCCTCGCCGTCGCGTTGCTGCTCGCCGTGTTCGCCGACCGCGTCGTGCGCGGCGCCACGGTCTACAAGACGCTGCTGATCTGGCCGTACGCCGTCGCGGCGGCGGTCGCCGCGGTGCTGTGGCTGTTCCTGCTCAACCCGACGCTTGGCGTCATAACCCACCTGTTGCGCGCGCTGGGCTACGACTGGAATTACCTGCTCAATGCGCGCCAGGCGCTGATCCTGATCGTGATCGCCGCGGTGTGGAAGCAGATCAGCTACAACTTCCTGTTCTTCCTCGCCGGCCTGCAATCGATCCCGAAATCGCTGATCGAGGCGGCGGCGATCGACGGCGCCGGTCCGGCCCGCCGTTTCTGGACGATCGTCTTTCCGATGCTGTCGCCGACGACGTTCTTCCTGCTGGTCGTCAACATCGTCTACGCGTTCTTCGACACGTTCGCGATCGTCGATGCCGCGACCGGCGGCGGTCCGGTGCAGGCCACGGCGATCCTGGTCTTCAAGGTCTACCAGGACGGCGTGCAGGCGCTCGACCTCGGCGGCTCGGCGGCGCAATCGGTGGTCCTGATGGCGATCGTCATCGCGCTGACCGTCGTCCAGTTCCGTTTCGTCGAGCGCAAGGTCCAGTACTGATGGCACATCGATAGCCATGGTCGAACACCGCCCGCTCGGATCGATCGTCAGCCACCTGGTGCTGATCGCGGGCGTCGCGATCGTCGCGCTGCCGCTCTACGTCGGCTTCGTCGCCTCGACGCTGTCGTTCGACCAGGTGACGGCGGTGCCGATGCAGCTGACGCCCGGCACGCACCTGCTGGAAAATTACGAGGCGGTGCTGCTGCACGGCAGCACGGCGGGGTCGAAGGCGCCCGTCGGGCGGATGATGTGGAACAGCCTGGTGATGGCGCTGGTGATCGCGATCGGCAAGATCGCGATCTCGATGCTGTCGGCGTTCGCGATCGTCTATTTCCGCTTCCCGCTGCGCAAGACGTTTTTCTGGATGATCTTCGTCACGCTGATGCTGCCGGTCGAGGTGCGGATCCTTCCGACCTACCAGGTGGTCGCCAGCCTCGGGATGGTCGACACCTATGCCGGACTCACGCTGCCGCTGATCGCTTCGGCGACGGCCACGTTCCTGTTCCGCCAGTTCTTCCTCACGGTTCCCGAGGAGCTGGCCGAGGCCGCGCGCATCGACGGCGCGGGTCCGATGCGCTTCTTCTTCGACATCCTGCTGCCGCTGTCGCGCACCAGCATCGCCGCGCTGTTCGTCATCATGTTCATCTACGGCTGGAACCAGTACCTGTGGCCGCTGCTGGTGACGACCCAGGAAGACATGTACACGGTGGTGATCGGCATCAAGCGGATGGTGGCCGGCGGCGATACGCTGATCGAATGGCAGTACGTGATGGCGACCGCGATGCTGGCGCTGCTGCCGCCGGCGGTCGTCGTGCTGGTGATGCAGCGATGGTTCGTCAAGGGATTGGTGGATACTGAAAAATGAGTGAAAAATGAGTGAAAATAACGAGAAATGAACCGGCCATGGCCAAAGTCCATTTTCGCCAGGTAACCAAGCGCTACGGCGACCTCGAGGTGATCCACGGCATCGACCTCGACGTCGCCGACGGCGAGTTCATCGTCATCGTCGGTCCGTCGGGCTGCGGCAAGTCGACGCTGCTGCGCATGGTCGCGGGCCTCGAGACGATCAGCGGCGGCGAGATCTCGATCGGCGATCGCGTCGTCAACGCGCTCGAGCCCAAGGACCGCGACATCGCGATGGTGTTCCAGAATTACGCGCTGTATCCGCACATGAGCGTGTTCGGCAACATGGCGTACGGCCTGAAGATTCGCGGCACGTCCAAGGCCGACATCGACGCCAAGGTCAAGCGCGCCGCGGAAATTCTCGAGCTCGGCCCGCTGCTGGAGCGCAAGCCGCGGCAGCTTTCCGGCGGACAGCGTCAGCGCGTCGCGATGGGCCGCGCGATCGTGCGCGAGCCAGCCGTCTTCCTGTTCGACGAGCCGCTGTCCAACCTCGACGCGAAGCTCCGCGTGCAGATGCGCTTCGAGATCCAGAAGCTGCATCGCCGGCTAGGCACGACGAGCCTGTACGTCACGCACGATCAGGTCGAGGCGATGACGCTGGCACAGCGCATGGTCGTGATGAACGCCGGACGTGCCGAGCAGATCGGCACGCCGATGGAGGTCTATGAGAATCCGGCGAGCGTGTTCGTCGCCGGATTCATCGGCTCGCCGGCGATGAACTTTCTCGAAGGCACGAGCGAGGCCAAGCGGCGGGTGTCCCTCGACGGCAACGGCAGTATTCCGGTCGGAATGGATCTCGCCGCGGGCCGCAAAGTCACGATCGGCATCCGGCCCGAGCATCTGACGCCTTGCAAGCCGAGCGAAGCGAACATCGTCGGCAGCGTCGAGATGGTCGAGGCGCTCGGCGCCGATACGCTCATTCACGTCGCGGTCGCGGGCCGTACCGTGATCGCGCGGCTGCCGCACGGCGCCGCTGCCGGGATCGGCGAACCGATCGCGCTGGCCGCGGCGCGCGACCGCGCGTATGTGTTCGATGCCGAAACCGGGGCGAGGGTGAAGATCTGAGCGCCGCGCTTGTCCACGCGCGGCCATTGCGCCGGAACTTATTCCTTACTATAATGAGCTACGTAAGGACGAAGGCCACTCACTCCATGACAGTCGATGCCACCCTGACCAGCAAGGGTCAGACTACCATTCCCAAGGAAATACGCGACGGTCTGCGCTTGAAACCCGGGGACCGGATGAGCTTCACACTGATGCCGGACGGCACGGTGGTCATGCGAGCGAAAACCAAAAGCGTCCTTGATCTGGCAGGCGTGCTTCGCAGGAAGGGTCGCAAACCTGTGGCCGTCGAGCGCCTGTCACGCTGATGCTGGGCATCGATACCAAGGTGCTCGTGCGCTTTCTGGTGCGCGATCACAAGGGTCAGTTCGAAAAAGCGCGCAGGCTGATCAAGCGCGAGGTCGGCGCCGGGGAAGACGTGTTGATCAGCCTGCTGGTCCTGCTCGAGACCGAATGGGTGCTGCGCAGCCGATACCGCCTGGAAAAGGGTGAAATCATGGACGCCATCTCCGGACTGCTCGATACCGCGGAGATTGCATTCGAAGATGAGCATGCCATCGAGGAAGCGCTTTATATTTGGAAGGACCGCGGTGCAGATTTTGCCGATTGCCTGATCGGCGCCCGCCACCGCCGCCTGGGGTGCCGGGCCACGGCGACTTTCGATGTCAAGGCGCTCAAATTGCCCGGTTTCATCGCCGGGTGATCGCAACGGCGGGAAGCGATTCGCGCCATCGCTCGTCGACAGCGCCTCGCAATAGCATTGGAATCTCCGGCATGAAGCGGGCGCCACGGTCAACCGCAATGCGAAATTTCACTTCGGCGAAGCGGGCCGCGTGACACCGTGGCCGTATCCGCGTTATATCGCGCACCGCGGCGCAGGCAAGCTCGCGCCGGAAAATACTCTGGCCGCGATGCGCGCCGGGCACGCGCACGGATATCGCATGGTGGAATTCGACGTCAAGCTGTCGGGCGACGGGGTCGCGTTTCTGCTGCACGACGATACGCTCGACCGGACGACGTCGGGACGGGGACGCGCCGACGCGCTCAGCTGGGCCGAGCTGTCCAAGCTCGATGCAGGCGCGTGGCACTCGCCCGCGTTTGCCGGAGAGACGCTGCCCACGCTTGCGCAGATCGCAAGGTGGACCATCGGCAACGGCGTCGCGTGCAACGTCGAGATCAAGCCCGTTCCGGGCCGGGAACGCGAAACCGGTGCCGCGGTCGCGTTCGACGTACGCTCGCTGTGGCGAGATGCGGCGGTTCCGCCGCTCCTGTCATCGTTTTCCGAGGAGGCGCTGGCGGCGGCGCAAGACTCGGTGCCCGAGCTTCCGCGCGCCATGCTGCTCGACCGAGTCCCGGCGGATTGGCGCGAGCGCCTCGATCGATTGAACTGCGTTGCCATCGACGTCGACTATCGCCGGCTCGATGCCCGCATCGTCGCAAGTGTCCACGATGCAGGTTACAAAGTGCTTACCTACACGCCCAACGATCTCGAGGTCATCCGGACACTGGGATCGTGGGGCGTCGACGGCATCATCACCGACGCGGTCGACGTCGCGTCTCCCGCGTAATCTATTCGTCCGTCACGCCGTCGCGCGCGCGGCCGTTCCGCGATCGATCTCCCGCTCGTCGATCGGCAGATTGAGCAGCCCGGCAACGATGCCGAGCGCTATCGACAGGTACCAGATAGCGTCGTAGCTGCCGGTTCGATCGAACGCGACTCCGCCCAGCCACGCGCCGAGAAAGCTTCCGACCTGGTGGCTCAGAAACGCGAAGCCCGACAGCATCGCGAGGTAGCGCACGCCGAATACCTGAGCGACGATGCCGTTGGTGGCCGGAACCGTCGACAACCAAAGCAGGCCCATTGCGGCGGCAAACAGATAGACCGACAGTGGCGACAGCGGCAAGAGGAGAAACAGCGCGATGACGACGCTGCGTGCAAAGTAGATCGCTGACAGGATGTACTTCTTGCTGATCCTCCCGCCGAGCCAGCCCGCCGCATACGTCCCGATGATGTTGAAAAGACCGATCAGCGCCAGCGCCGTGACGCCCGCGCTCGCCGGCAATCCCTTATCGAGAAGATACGACGGAAGGTGAACGCCGATAAATACAATCTGGAAGCCGCAAACAAAGAATCCGAGCGTGAGCAGAATGTAGCCGCGATGACCAAGCGCCTCGCGCATCGCCTCGGCAGCCGATTGGCGGAAAGCGTGGGCTTGCGCGCCCAGTCCCCGCTCCACCATCGCGGCGGCCAACGGAACCATCAAAAGGCTGACCGCCGCCAGCGTCAATAGCGCACCGTACCAGCCGACGTGGGCAAGCAGCCACTGCGTGACCGGCAGCATCGCGAACTGGCCGAAGGAGCCCGCGGCAGCGGAGATTCCCAGCGCCATGCTGCGCTTTTCCGGCGGGAACGCGCGTCCGAGGACGCCGGCCACGACCGAGAACGTCACGCCCGAAAGACCGGTCCCGATCAGAACACCGGCAGTGAGAACCATCATCACCGGGGTCGCCGCATGCGCCATCGTCGCAAGGCCCAGCGCGTATAGAAGCGTGCCGCCGACGAGCACGCGTCCCGCGCCATATTTGTCGGCGAGCATTCCCGCGAAAGGCTGCGTCGCGCCCCAGACTAGATTCTGCACCGCGATTGCCAGCGCAAAGGTTTCGCGACCCCAGTGCAGGTCCGCGCTCATCGGCTGCAGGAACAGCCCAAAACCGTGACGTATGCCCATCGCCAGCGTGAGGATGACTCCGCTGCAGATAAGCACCACGGTAGGGCTGCGCCAGTCGACGCGCGAGACGGTTGCCGGCACGCTAGGGACCTCGTCGGGATTCAGCGCTGGTGCGCATTTGCGCCGGGTGGAGCGCTTCGACTTCCGAGAGCAACGCGATCAAGCGTTCGAGCTTGGCGGCGCCGAGCTTGCGCGCGACTTGCGCTTGAGCGCGCTTCCAGTGCCGGGCCGCATCGGCCAGCGCGGCGCTGCCGGCGCGCGTTATCGATATCTCGCGAGTCCGGCCGTCTCGCCCTGGAACGATCTTGACCCAGCCGCGCTCGACGAGCGGATCGAGCGTACGCGAGAGGGCGGTACGATCGAGCAGCACCGCTTCGGCAAGGACCGACATGCGCGAGCGTCCCATGTGCTGCAGGGTTCTCAGGAGCGAGAACTGGGTGACCCGCAGCCCGGAAGGCGCCATCGCATCGTCGTAGAGCTGCGTCAGCGCCCGGCTGGCGCGGCGAAGGCGCCCGCAGGCGCAGGCGGCGATGAGCGTTGAGGTAGAGTCCAAGAGCTTCGCTGGAGAGCTTCGTGAAATAGGAGTGTATGCACCTATTTCGGATTGCGCAAGTCCCGTGGTCCTGCAGCGGCGGTCCTAGAGTGGCGCTCCGCAAGTAACTTGATAAAGTCCGTTCGGCCTGAGCTCGTCGAAGGTCGAACGAGATGTTCGTGGTTCGACAGGCTCACCACGAACGGGCTGATGAGGCTCACCACGAAGGGCTGAAAATAATGCAGTTATTAACGGAACGGCACACTTGGAAGTCGAAAAGCTCGCGCGGCATGACGCCTCGGCTAATGCGGTGCCCAGCCCTTGGAACGAGCGACGGCTTTTTTCCATTCCGAGGTCAGCTCGGCGGCGCGGTCCCGCGGCATCGACGGCTCGAACCGACGATCGATTCGCCAATTGGCGGCGACGTCACTCGCGTCGCGCCAGTATCCGACCGCCAACCCGGCGAGGTACGCGGCACCGAGCGCCGTCGTCTCGAGGATTTTCGGACGAACGACCGGGACGCCCAGGAGGTCGGCTTGAAATTGCATGAGCAGATTGTTGGCGGCGGCGCCGCCGTCGACCCGCAGTTCCGCCAATTGGATGTTCGCATCCGCTTCCATCGCGGCGAGGATCTCCGCGCTCTGAAAGGCGATCGATTCGAGCGCGGCTCGCGCGATGTGGCCCCCGCCCGAGCCGCGCGTCAAGCCGAATATCGCGCCACGCGCGTACGGATCCCAATGCGGCGCGCCCAGACCCGCGAATGCAGGGACCAGATAGACCCCGCCGTTGTCAGGGACGCTGGCGGCGAGCCGCTCGACTTCGGCGGAAGAGCGAATGATCCGCAGCTCGTCGCGCAGCCATTGCACCACCGCGCCGCCGATGAACACGCTGCCTTCGAGTGCATAATCGATGACCCCGTCGCGTTGCCACGCGACGGTCGACACGCAGATTGTTTTTCGATGCCACCGCGGCGCGCCCGGTGTTGAGCAGAAGGAAGCATCCCGTGCCATAGGTGTTCTTGGCGAGCCCGGGCGTAAGACACGCCTGGCCGAAGAGCGCCGCTTGCTGGTCGCCGGCGATGCCGGCGATCGGAACGCCGGCCGAGCCTTCATTCCATTGTGCGCACACGCCCGACGATGAAACCACCCTCGGCAGCACCGCGCGGGGGACGTCGAGCAGTGTCAGGAGCTCGTCGTCCCACTCGCCCCGGTGGATATCGAACAGGAGCGTGCGGCTTGCGTTGGACGCATCCGTCACGTGCTCGGCACCGCGCGTCAGGTTCCAGACGAGCCATGAATCGACCGTTCCGAACGCAAGCTCACCGCGCATTGCGCGCTCGCGCGCAGCCGGCACGTTGTCGAGCAGCCATTTTAGCTTCGTGCCTGAAAAATACGCATCCAGCACCAGACCGGTCTTGCGCGAGAAGAGCTCGCCGTGACCCGCTTTGCGCAAGTCATCGCACATCGACGCGGTGCGGCGGTCCTGCCAGACAATCGCCGGCGCAACGGGCTTTCCGCTCGCTCGTTCCCACAGGACCGTGGTCTCACGCTGGTTGGTGATGCCGAGCGCCGCAATGTCCTCTCCGCCGATGCCAGCCTTCGCGAGTGCTTCCGCGACCACGCCCGATTGCGTCGCCCAGATTTCCGTCGCGTCATGCTCGACCCATCCCGGACGGGGATAGAATTGCGTGAGTTCCTGCTGGGCCACGGCGCGAATCGATCCCGCGTGATCGAAAACGATCGCGCGCGAGCTCGTCGTACCCTGGTCCAGGGCAAGCACGAAAGACATCGAGACCCTCCTGCAACGGTGGAAGCGAGTTTCGGCCGTACGTCGATCCGGAACCGAATCGTCGCCGTCGTTGTGGCTTGTTACGCCCCCGCGTAAAATGGCGCGCTTTGCATTCTAGCTGCGTTTTTTAGTGAATTGCCCACTCCCGAAGCGTCCATGCCACTCTCCAATTCGAACGTCGAGCGAGAACGTCTGCATACGCGGCGGGTTTCGCTCGAAGGCTTCAGGCGCAGCGACGGGCTGTTCGACATCGAAGGGCATCTTACCGACATCAAGGATCACGACTACGCGCTGCTGACCGGTGTGCGCAAGGCGGGCGACGCCGTACACGGCATGTGGGTGCGCGTCACCATAGGCCGCGATTATCTGATCAGGGCGATCGAAGTGAAGACCGACGAAATGCCCTACCCCGGAGCGTGCGAGCTCATCGAGCCGGCGTACTCAAAGCTTGTCGGTGCAAACCTGCTCAAGGGCTTCCGCAAGACCGTCAGCGAGACGATGGGCGGCGTCCAAGGCTGCAGCCACATCAGTGAAATGCTGGCGCAAGTCCCGACCGCGGCGATCCAGATGTTCGCCGGGCTGCGCCACGAGATCGAGCCGGACGGAAGCAAGCCTTTTCAGCTCGACCGCTGCCACGCGCTCGAAACGACGACTGACACCGTACGACGCTATTATCCAAAGTGGTATAAGGGCGCCGCTTAAAGCCCCGTCGAGACGCCGAGAACGGAGTCCCCGTGAAAATCCACGAATATCAAGGCAAGGAAATCTCTACGCCGCTTCGGCGTGCCCACGCCGCGCGGCATTCCGGCTTTCTCGGTCGACGAGGCGGTCAAGGCGGCGGAGACGCTCGGCGGCCCGTCGTGGTGGTCAAGGCTCAGATCCATGCGGGCGGACGGGGCAAGGGCGGTGGCGTCAAGGTGGCCAAGTCGATCGCCGAGGTGCGGGATCTCGCGGCCAAGATTCTCGGCATGCAGCTCGTCACGCATCAGACGGGGCCGCAGGGACAGAAGGTACGGCGTCTGCTGATCGAAGAAGGCGCCGACATCAAGAAGGAGCTGTACGTCGCGGCGGTCGTCGACCGGGTAACGCAACGCGTCGTTCTGATGGCAAGCTCCGAGGGCGGCATGGACATCGAGGAGGTCGCCGCGAAGACGCCGGAGAAGATCCATCGGGTCGTGATCGATCCCATGACCGGCCTCACCGACAAGGAAGCCGAGACTGTCGCGCGCAAGATCGGCATTCCGGAAGGGAGCCTCCCGCAGGCGCGCAAGGTGCTTCAAGGACTCTACCGGGCGTTCGACGAAACCGACGCGTCACTTGCCGAGATCAACCCGCTGATCCTCACCGGCGGCGGAGACGTCATCGCTCTCGACGCCAAGCTCAATTTCGACGCGAACGCGCTGTTTCGCCATCCGGAGATCGTCGAGATGCGCGATCTGGACGAAGAAGACCCCGCGGAGATCGAGGCGTCGAAGTACGACCTCTCCTACATATCGCTCGACGGCGACATCGGCTGCCTGGTCAATGGCGCTGGGCTGGCGATGGCGACGATGGATACGATCAAGCTCTACGGCGGCGAGCCGGCGAACTTTCTCGACGTGGGCGGCGGAGCGACGGCGGAGAAGGTCACCGAAGCGTTCAAGATCATGCTCAAGAATCCGCACCTGAAGGCGATTCTTGTGAACATCTTCGGCGGCATCATGAAATGCGACACGATCGCCGAAGGAGTCGTCGCCGCCGCGCGCGAGGTCAAGCTCAAAGTGCCGCTGGTGGTCCGCATGAAGGGCACCAACGAGGATCTCGGCAAGAAGATCCTCGCCGAGTCGGGGCTGCCGATCATCACCGCAAACAACATGGCGGAAGCGGCGGAAAAAGTGGTTGCTGCGGCGAGTCAGCGCGCTGGCTAACGGATGGGTGACGGGAGCGACTAATCCGCACAGCACAATGATCTCCCAGGGCTAACGGCAGCAAAATTTTGTCGTCATTCCCGCGAAAGCGGGAATCCATTGTGTGGTCAAACAATTTTGCGTATACATTCTGACAAATCAGCCTCGAGGCACGCTATACACTGGCGTGACGTCGAACCTTCCTCAGCGCATCGCGCAACATCGCGAGAAGGTCGTAGACGGTTTCACCGACCGATACAAGTTAGATAGGCTGGTGTGGTGCGAATTGCATGACAGTGCGGAGTCGGCGATCGTTCGTGAGAAACAACATCAAGAAATGGAATCGACTGTGGAAAATAGAGCTCATCGAAAGCACGAATCCGAATTGGGCTGATCTGTACACGGAAATTCTTTAACATGGATTCCCGCTTTCGCGGGAATGACAATGTAGTTTCTGAACGCTGCTACGCGTTGCATTGATTCCTGTGTGCGTGAAAAGATGGCAATAAGGGACAAATTATGAGCATTCTCGTCAACAAGAACACCAAGGTCATCACGCAGGGCATCACCGGCAAGACCGGCCAGTTCCACACGCGCATGTGCCGCGAGTACGCGAACGGCAAGAACTGTTTCGTCGCCGGCGTCAACCCGAAAAAAGCCAGGCGAGGACTTCGAGGGCATTCCGATCTACGCGACGGTGCGGAGGCGAAGAAGGCGACCGGCGCGACGGTCAGCGTGATCTACGTGCCGCCGCCGTTTGCCGCGGCGGCGATCGACGAAGCGGTCGACGCCGGGCTCGATCTCGTGATCTGCATCACCGAGGGCATTCCGGTGCGCGACATGATTCGCACCCGGTACCGCATGCAGGGCAAGAAGACGCTGCTGCTCGGTCCCAACTGTCCCGGCGTGATCACGCCGGACGAGATCAAGATCGGCATCATGCCCGGCCACATCCATCGCAAGGGACGCATCGGCGTCGTGTCGCGGTCGGGTACGCTCACCTACGAAGCCGTCGCGCAACTCACCGAACTCGGATCTCGGGCAGTCGACGGCGGTGGGCATCGGCGGCGACCCCGTCAACGGACTCAAGCACATCGACATCCTCAAGCTGTTCAACGACGACCCGGAGACCGACGCGGTCGTCATGATCGGCGAGATCGGCGGCACCGACGAGGAAGCCGCGGCGGAATGGGTCAAGGCCAACATGAAGAAGCCGGTCGTCGGCTTCATTGCCGGCGTCACCGCGCCGCCCGGCAAGCGCATGGGTCACGCGGGCGCGATCATCTCCGGCGGCAAGGGCACGGCGCAGGAAAAGCTCGCGGTGATGGAAGCGTGCGGCATCAAGGTGACGCGCAATCCGGCGGAGATGGGCAAGCTCCTGGCAGTCGGTGCTGTAAAGCGCGGCCATGGGCGAATGGCTGCACGCCGCAGTTCTGCGTTTCGGTCGCGCAGATCATCGTGGTCAATATCCTGCTGTCGGGCGACAACGCGGTCGTGATCGCGCTCGCCTGCCGCAATCTGTCGCGCCGGCAGCGCCGGCTGGGCATCTTCTGGGGCGTGCTCGGCGCCATCGTGCTGCGGATCGTGCTGACTTTTTTCGCGATGAGCCTGCTGGTGAATCCCTATCTGAAGCTCATCGGCGGCGCGCTGCTGGTGTGGATCGGCATCAAGCTGATCGCCGAAGAAGACGACGCCGAGCACAAGGTCAAGGCCAGCGACCGCCTGCTCGCCGCGGTGTGGACGATCATCGTCGCCGACCTGGTCATGAGCCTCGACAACGTCATGGGCGTCGCCGCGGCGGCGAAGGGCAACGTGCCGCTGATCGTTTTCGGCTTGATCGTCAGCATTCCGATCGTGGTCGTCGGGAGTCAGATCATCATGCGGATCTGATCGAGCGCTTTCCGGTGCTGGTGCTGGCCGGCGGCGGTCTGCTCGGATACATCGCCGGCGACATGGCGATCGAGGATCCCGCCGTCGCGCCGTGGATCGCCGCGAATGTAGCCGTATGCGTCGATGGTCGTCCCCACCATGGGTTTCGTGCTCGTGGTCGCCGCCGGTTTGTGGCTGAGCCGCAGGCGGACACGGATGAGAAAGGCGTGATTCGATGGCTTGCCGACCGTTACGGGCCGCGGCGATGCGGTTTTCTGCACGAGGGGCGGCGCCGCGGCGCGTCTCGACCGCTCGGACGGCGAAAGCGTACACTCGCTGGCCGATGGTTATCGCATTTCCAACGACGGCGCCTGGGCTCGTGCCGCTGATCGAAACGCAACCGATGTCACGCACTTAGGAATACCCGATAGTTATGGCTTCCCGCTCGCCTCTCGACGTCGCCAGCCTTTCGCATCCGGGGATGGTGCGCACGCACAACGAGGATTCGGTGTTCGTCGACGGCGACGCGGGCCTCGCGGTGCTTGCCGACGGCATGGGCGGCTACAGCGCGGGCGAAGTCGCGAGCGGCATCGCCGTCAACGTCATCAGCAACGGCATGCTCGCAGGAGCTCAAATCGGGCCGCGAGCTGTCCAAGGTCGACATCAGCAGCGGACTCACCCACGCGGCGCTGCTGCTGCAGCAGCAGATTGCGCTGGCCAACAAGGGCATCTACGAGGCTGCGCAGGCGCGGCCGGAGTGCGCCGGCATGGGCACGACGCTGGTCGCGACCGTGTTCTTCCAGAACCGGGTCAGCATCGGCCACATCGGCGACTCGCGCTGCTACCGGCTGCGCGCCGATCGATTCGAGCAGCTGACGCACGACCATTCGCTGCTGCAGGAGCAGATCGACAGCGGCATGCTGACGCAGGAGCAGGCCAAGTATTCGCTCAACAAGAACCTCGTGACGCGAGCGCTCGGGATCGAGGCCGTGGTGCCGCCCGACATCTCCGAGTACCGCGTCGAGGCCGAGGACATCTATCTGCTGTGCTCCGACGGGCTGACCGACATGGTCGAAGCGGACGCCGTGCGCGAAATCGTCGCCGTCAAGCGCAGCGATCTCGCCGAAGCGGCCGCGGAGCTCATCGACGTCGCCAACCAGAACGGCGGGCGCGACAACGTGTCGGTCGTGCTGGTGCGCGTGCCGCTCGATTTCCTGCCCAGCGGTGGCTGGCTCCAGCGCTGGATGGCAAAGAAAACAACGTAAGCCGGCGCCAACGCGGAGGCGCCTTAATCAAAGTCAGCTTCAATCAGCATGCTGCAGCGGGCATCGTCTTCGTTGAAAAATGCCCCTTGCATCGTTGGAGCGGTGACGCGCGGGTCGTGCCGTCTTGGACGCCCATTTGACATCAAGACATCAACCGGCGTATGCTTTGATGTATGCGCACGACCCTGACCCTCGAAAAAGACGTGGCCGTCGTGATCGAGCGGCTGCGCAAGACTCGCCGGCAGAGCATGAAAGACATCGTCAACGAAGCGTTGCGGGAAGGACTCAAGCATCTTGTCGCCCCACCTCGCAAGCGGAAGCCATTCCAGACCGGTTCGGTCGATCTTGGACGCTGCCTGCTCGGCAACGTCGACAACGTGGCGGAAGTCCTGGCAGTCGCGGAGAGTGAATCTTTCGAATGATCCTTATCGATGCCAACTTGCTCATCTACTCCCGAGTCCGGTCCTTTCCGCAGCACGCGCAGGCGCACGGCTGGCTGGACGCGCAATTGAGCGGCAGCGGTCCTGTTGCGCTGCCGTGGCCGAGCCTCCTCAGCTTTCTGCGCATCGTCACCAATCCGCGGGTCTTCGAGCGCCCCGAGCCGATTGCCGAAGCGTGGCGTCAAGTTCGCGAATGGCTCCAGGCGGACGTAGCATGGGTTCCGCAAGCCACCGATCGACATCAGGATCTGCTGGGCTCGCTTCTTACCAGAGGCGGCGTGCAAGCCAACCTTGTTCCCGATGCCCACTTGGCGGCCTTGGCCATCGAGCATGGCTTGGTGCTGTGCTCGACGGATCGTGATTTCGCGCGTTTCCCCGGTTTGCGCTGGCAGAATCCGCTGCAATAGAAGGATCGCGCGGTCCTCGCTTTTGAGTGTGGAAATGTCAAAACTCGTTCTCTTTCTTGCCGACGGCACGACGTTCAACATCCCTCTGGATCGCGAGCGCATCAACATCGGGCGTCGCGCCGACAACGAGGTGTGCCTTCCGAACCTCGCGGTCAGCGGCGAGCACGCAGCCATCGTCACCATCCTTGCCGATTCGTTTCTCGAGGACCTTGGCAGCACCAACGGCACGCTGGTCAACGGAAATCCGATCGTCAAGCATTTCCTGCGGGACCGCGATGAGATCGACGTGGGCCGCCACAAGCTGGTGTACTGCGTCGATGACGACGCGGTACTGGCGCCCGAGGTTGTCGCTGGCATTGCGCGCGTCACTGCGCGGGACTTCGGGGACCGGGTCGAGACGGCCAAGCCGCCCGCGCGCGGCAAGCGGGCCGCGGCGTCGCCGCGATCGAAGCGAGACGCCGCAGCGACCAAGGAAGCCGCAGCGGACGCCGCACATGTCAAGGCACCTTCGCCCGCGAAGCGCGAACCGCAACCCGAGGTTGTCGCGGAGAAGCCGGAAGCCCGTGCCGACCCGGTCGCCTCGATCAAGCTCTTAGGCGGTCCCAGCGCCGGCCGGGCCATCCCGATCACCAAGGAAAAGACGACCATCGGCAGAGCGGGCGTGCAAGTGGCGTTGATCAGCCAATCGGGCAGTGCCTTTCAGTTGCAGCCGCTGGAAGGCGACGCTCCACGTGTCAACGGCGCGCCCGGCGCTGCAGCCGGCATGGAGTTGCACGGGGGAGACGTTCTCGAGATTGCAGGCAGGAAGCTGGAGTTCATCATCGCCGAATAGCGCTTCCGACCCGCGCGGAGCAGCAGGCATGAGTGTTGCTTCATGCTGTGTCGTACACCGGGAAAACCTGCCAAGAAACGGCTGGGAAGATTAACGTGCTCGACGCCGGCATTTCGACCCTTGGCAGCGCCGCTCGGTCGCTCCTTCGGCAGGTAGGGCGCCAATGCGCGTCAGCATGTGACGCGCAACGTCACAGGCCAAACCCGACGTGTTTCGAGACGGTGGGCGCAAGCGTTGCAGCGCCCCGCCAAACCCAAGGAATGCCCTCGGCGCCCGGCTGGCGGTGCGTCAGCGCCTCGCGGCGTCGCCAAGCCACGACAACTGGCACATCAATTGCTGAGTAACCTCCAGCATCCCCAGATGCGAAGGGTTTGGGAGTCCTTCCTAACATAACGGAGACGGCAAATGAAACGTGTACAACAAGGCTTTACGCTAATCGAACTGATGATCGTGGTTGCGATCATCGGTATCTTGGCGGCAATTGCGATACCTGCGTATCAGGATTACATCATTCGTTCGAAGGTGACGGAACTGGCGACCGCAGGCGACGCCTGTAAGGTTTCGGTTTCGGAGTATTTTCAGACGATGGGGCAGACTTTTCCGCCCGATCAGACCGCGTCCGGATGTAGCAACCAGGTCACGAAATACGTGACAGGTCTGGTCGTGGGCGCGAATGGTCTTATTACCGTATCGGCGAATGCGGGTAACGTTGGCGCGGCCGGCGACTTCATCCTTACGCCGACGACCACCGCGAACGGTCAGCTCGACTGGAGCTGCACGGCGTCGAGCATCACCAAGAAATACTTGCCGGCGAACTGCCGTTAAGCGTTGCTCTTTGGAATTGGAAAAAGCCCGGCTACGCCGGGCTTTTTCTTTTGTGCGTGCCGACCGCGCGTCCACTCATGTCAGCAGGGGAGTAAGCAACGCCACGATTTCATCGATAAATGTTTCGTCGTGACCGGTGGCTCGCAGTTCCCACTTGATTGTATTTAGGAGCTTCGCTTTTTTGTATACGTTGAGTTTATGCTGCTGCGCGAATGTCCGGGTGCGGAGCACCAGGCTATCGAACTTCTTCCGGTCTTTCTTGGGAGATGCAGGCTTTTTCTTCTTGGGAGCGGAAGGGAACAGCCGGTTTATGTCTGTGGCAATTCCGCGCGCAAATGCCACAGCCTCTCCGGCATCGAACCACTCACGTATCATGTCGTTACTATAGTGACATCCCGCAAAAGAAAGCAAGAATTACAGTTTGCGCTACGGTCTGACGAATTGTCCGCGGGCGCTTGCATATCATATTCACTGGCATAGAAAGCCATAAGGGGTCGTTGCGTTGGGTTTACTCGAGCGATTTCGGTCATCGGGACGTGCGGTTGCAGACGGCGGGGCAGTCGCTTTCGAGCGGGACGCGCTGCGTTTGGTCGACGAGGGGAATGTGCTCGAGGAACAGGGCCGGCTGGAGGAGGCGATGCAGCGCTACGAGGAGGCCATTCGCGTGGCGCCGAAGCTGGCGCGCGGACACCTCAATCGCGGCAATGTGCTGCTTGAGAGAGGCGAGGTCGCGGGAGCGCTGGACGCATACGCGAAGGCGCTTGTTCATGATCCGAATTACGCTGCGGCGCATTTCAACACGGGGAACGCGTGTGTTCGAGCGGGGCGGCCCGAAGCTGCGCTGGCGGCGTACCGATCGGCGCTTGGGTTGAAGCCTGACTTTGCCGATGCGGAAGTGGCGATGGGGTGTGTGCTGGAGGATCTGGGGCAACTCGACGCGGCGGCGGCCAGCTACAGACGAGCGTTGAAGATGCGTCCGGAGTACGGCGAGGTACACAGCAATCTGGGCAACACCTTGAGAGCACTCGGACAACTCGACGCTGCGCTAGAGAGTTTTCGGCTCTCGCTCGAACACAAGCCCGATTTCGCCGAAGCACACAACAACCTGGGCAATGTCCTGCAGGATCTAGGGCGCGTTGATGCTGCGGTTGCAAGCTACCGGCGAGCAATTGAGATTAAGCCGGACTTTGACGTAGCGCACACGAGTCTTTTGTTTTGTCTGAGTCATGACGAGGCGATGGGTGGGCAGGCGCTGTATGCGGAGCACTGCCGGTTTGGGGAGCGGTTTGAGGGGCCGCTGCGGGGGAACTGGCCGCGGCATGGCAACGAGCGCGATCCTGAGCGGCAGCTGCGGATAGGATTTGTTTCCGGCGACCTGCGCGATCATCCGGTGGCTTACTTTCTGGAGCCGGTGCTGAAGCATCTGGCGGGGCATCCGGCGTTGGAGTTGCACGCCTATTACAACCACGCGAGGGAAGGCGGAGTAACCCAACGCTTGCGCGGTTACATGAAGCACTGGCATTCCATTGCCGGGGAGTCGGACGCGGCGCTGGCACAAAGGATCGAGGACGATGGCATCGACATTCTGATCGATATGTCGGGGCACACCGGGGAGAATCGGCTGCTGTGCTTTGCGCGCAAGCCGGCACCGATCCAGGCAAGCTGGATGGGGTATCCGGGGACCACGGGTCTTGAGGCGATGGATTACTACCTGGCGGACCGCTACTTTCTGCCTCCGGGAGCGTTCGACAGCCAATTCACGGAGAAGCTGGTGCATCTGCCGGCGAGCGCACCTTTCCTGCCGGATCGAAGCGCGCCTGCGGTCAATGCGTTGCCAGCGCTGAGCAAGGGCTATGTCACTTTCGGCAGTTTCAACCGGCTGACCAAGCTGAGGCCTACGGTGATTGCGCTATGGTCACGGCTGCTGCGAGCGCTGCCGGAGGCACGGATGGTGCTGGGAGGGATGCCGCGAGAGGGTTCTTACGATGCACTGATCGAGTGGTTTGCACGGGAGGGCATTGCTCGCGAGCGGCTGAGCTTTTACTCGCGTTGCAACACCGCGACTTACCTTGGGCTGCATCATCAGGTGGACCTGTGTCTGGATACGTTCCCGTATACGGGCGGGACGACGACCAATCATGCGCTGTGGATGGGAGTGCCGACGCTGACGCTGGCGGGGCACACGCCGGCGGGGAGGCAAGGGGCGGCAAT
Organism: uncultured beta proteobacterium; assembly: GCA_963745385.1. Lineage (GTDB taxonomy): Bacteria > Pseudomonadota > Gammaproteobacteria > Burkholderiales > Casimicrobiaceae > PALSA-1003. Next base: position 243,814 of record CAVUXI010000020.1, on the reverse strand, counting down.
TCTTGGCCATGTGGGGCTGGAGGCATTTGTGGCCGAAGACGCAGACGATTTCCAGGCGAAGGGTTTGGCGTGGGCGGGTGATCTTGCCGCGCTGAGTGCGCTGCGTGCGGGACTGCGAGAGCGTTGCGAGCAATCGCCGATACGGCGGCCGGAAGCGATCGCGGCCGGGCTGGAATCGGCCTTGCGCACCATGTGGCGCCGCTGGTGCGCCGGCCTCCCCCCAGAAACCCTCCAAGTAAGCTTCGAAGTCAACCAGTCGCGGTTGTGACATGGGTTTACTCGAGCGATTTCGGTCATCGGGACGTGCGGTTGCAGACGGCGGGGCAGTCGCTTTCGAGCGGGACGCGCTGCGTTTGGTCGACGAGGGGAATGTGCTCGAGGAACAGGGCCGGCTGGAGGAGGCGATGCAGCGCTACGAGGAGGCCATTCGCGTGGCGCCGAAGCTGGCGCGCGGACACCTCAATCGCGGCAATGTGCTGCTTGAGAGAGGCGAGGTCGCGGGAGCGCTGGACGCATACGCGAAGGCGCTTGTTCATGATCCGAATTACGCTGCGGCGCATTTCAACACGGGGAACGCGTGTGTTCGAGCGGGGCGGCCCGAAGCTGCGCTGGCGGCGTACCGATCGGCGCTTGGGTTGAAGCCTGACTTTGCCGATGCGGAAGTGGCGATGGGGTGTGTGCTGGAGGATCTGGGGCAACTCGACGCGGCGGCGGCCAGCTACAGACGAGCGTTGAAGATGCGTCCGGAGTACGGCGAGGTACACAGCAATCTGGGCAACACCTTGAGAGCACTCGGGCAACTCGACGAAGCGGTGCAGAGCTACCGAAAAGCCGTGGAAATCGACCCGGGCGACGTCCGAACGCAATGCAGCCTTGGCAATGCGTTGAAGGACATCGGGAAGCTGGATGATGCCGTAACGAGCTATCGGCGGGTATTAACCATCAACCCGGATTACGTCGAAGCGCACTGCAACCTCGGCAACGTATTGCAGGATCTCGGGCAACTCGACGACGCACTGGCGAGCTATCGGCGGGCGCTCCACATCGAGCCCGATGCCGAGGTTACCCATTACAACCTGGGCAATGCATTGAGGGAACAAGGGCGACTCGATAACGCGGGTGCAGCGTACCGCCGGGCCTTGGAGATCAAGCCCGATTTCTCGATGGCGCACACCAACATGCTTTTTTGTCTGAGTCATGACGAGGCGATGGGTGGGCAGGCGCTGTATGCGGAGCACTGCCGGTTTGGGGAGCGGTTTGAGGGGCCGCTGCGGGGGAACTGGCCGCGGCATGGCAACGAGCGCGATCCTGAGCGGCAGCTGCGGATAGGATTTGTTTCCGGCGACCTGCGCGATCATCCGGTGGCTTACTTTCTGGAGCCGGTGCTGAAGCATCTGGCGGGGCATCCGGCGTTGGAGTTGCACGCCTATTACAACCACGCGAGGGAAGGCGGAGTAACCCAACGCTTGCGCGGTTACATGAAGCACTGGCATTCCATTGCCGGGGAGTCGGACGCGGCGCTGGCACAAAGGATCGAGGACGATGGCATCGACATTCTGATCGATATGTCGGGGCACACCGGGGAGAATCGGCTGCTGTGCTTTGCGCGCAAGCCGGCACCGATCCAGGCAAGCTGGATGGGGTATCCGGGGACCACGGGTCTTGAGGCGATGGATTACTACCTGGCGGACCGCTACTTTCTGCCTCCGGGAGCGTTCGACAGCCAATTCACGGAGAAGCTGGTGCATCTGCCGGCGAGCGCACCTTTCCTGCCGGATCGAAGCGCGCCTGCGGTCAATGCGTTGCCAGCGCTGAGCAAGGGCTATGTCACTTTCGGCAGTTTCAACCGGCTGACCAAGCTGAGGCCTACGGTGATTGCGCTATGGTCACGGCTGCTGCGAGCGCTGCCGGAGGCACGGATGGTGCTGGGAGGGATGCCGCGAGAGGGTTCTTACGATGCACTGATCGAGTGGTTTGCACGGGAGGGCATTGCTCGCGAGCGGCTGAGCTTTTACTCGCGTTGCAACACCGCGACTTACCTTGGGCTGCATCATCAGGTGGACCTGTGTCTGGATACGTTCCCGTATACGGGCGGGACGACGACCAATCATGCGCTGTGGATGGGAGTGCCGACGCTGACGCTGGCGGGGCACACGCCGGCGGGGAGGCAAGGGGCGGCAATTCTTGGCCATGTGGGGCTGGAGGCATTTGTGGCCGAAGACGCAGACGATTTCCAGGCGAAGGGTTTGGCGTGGGCGGGTGATCTTGCCGCGCTGAGTGCGCTGCGTGCGGGACTGCGAGAGCGTTGCGAGCAATCGCCGATACGGCGGCCGGAAGCGATCGCGGCCGGGCTGGAATCGGCCTTGCGCACCATGTGGCGCCGCTGGTGCGCCGGCCTCCCCCCAGAAACCCTCCAAGTAAGCTCGTAAGTGCATTTGCGAGCCATTGGCGCGCAGCTTAGAGATTCAGCCGGCGCGATGAAGGTTGCCATCATGCAACCGTATTTCTTTCCCTACATCGGGTACTTTCAGCTTATCGGTTCGGTGAATCTTTTCGTCATATACGACAACATCAAGTATACGAAGAAGGGATGGATCAACCGCAACCGGTTTCTGCGCAACGGAGCCGAGTGCGTCTTCACGGTACCGCTGCGCAAGGACTCCGATTTTCTCGACGTAAGGGATCGTGCGGTGGCGGCCGACTTCGACCGTGGCAAGATGGTCGACCAGTTGCGCGAGGCCTATCGCCGCGCACCCTATTTCAAAGAGGCATTTCCCATTGTCGAAAAATCCGTGATGGCGCCTCAGGACAATCTGTTCGAGTACATTCGCAACTCGGTGATCGAGGTATGCCGCTACCTTGGAGTCGGCACGCGCATCGTCCGTTCGTCGAGCCTCGCCATCGACCCGACGCTGAAAGCGCAGGATAAGGTGCTCGCCTTGTGCAAGGCGGCCGGCGCGAGCGTGTATGTCAATGCGATCGGCGGCCAGGAGCTCTACAGCCGGGAGGAGTTCTGCGCGAGCGGCGTGGATCTCAGGTTTCTCAAAACGCATCCCATCGAGTACCCCCAGTTCGGCGATCCGTTTGTCCCCTGGCTATCGATCATCGATGTGATGATGTTCAATCCCGTCGCGAGGATCCGGGAGTTCCTCGAAACCCACTACGAGCTGATATAGCGCGGACGTCCGGCCATCATCGAAACCGCCATCGGCGCGCCATTACTCATGTCAAAGTGGAAAAAACTGGGCAGGGTTTTCAACCCGCGAGACATCCAGGGTCGGAGCTGGCTGCGGGAGTTCGCTCAGGCACCCTGTACCCTCGTATTCGACGACTTCGTGAGAGTGTACTTCTCATGCCGGCCGCCTCCCGACGACAACGGACAGTACTGCAGCTATTCCACATTTGTCGACTTGAAGAGGAGCGATCTTTTCCAAATCGTCAAGATCGGCGCTGAACCGATTCTTCCCCTTGGCGGAACCGGGGAATTCGACGAGTTCGGGACTTATCCCGTCTCAGTGATCCGCCACGGGAGCGACATTTTCGCCTACTACGGCGGCTGGACTCGCTGCGAGTCGGTTCCCTTCAATGTGGCTATCGGCGTGGCGAGGAGCCGCGATGGCGGTGAGACTTTCCAGAAGCTGGGCCGCGGCCCGGTCCTGTCCTATTCCGCCGACGAGCCGTTTGTTTTGAGCGGCCCGAAGATCCGGCGATTCGGCGACCGATGGTGCCTGTTCTACATCGCGGGGCGAAAGTGGAAAATTGTCGACGGCCGGCCGGAGCCGGTCTACAAGATCCGCGTCGCGTGGTCGAGCGATGGCCTCGCGTGGACAAAGGCGGGCCGTGACCTGATCGAGAGCAGGCTCGAGGAGGACGAGGCGCAGGCGAGCCCGGATGTCTTCTTGCGCGACGGCCGGTACCACATGTTCTTCTGCTATCGGCGCAGCGCGAACTTCCGCGGACGGGAAAATGGGTACCGTATTGGCTACGCGGCGTCGGATGATCTCAGCCGCTGGATGCGCGACGACTCGAAGGCGGGCATCGATGTATCCGACGCCGGTTGGGACTCTGAAATGATCAGCTATCCCCACGTCTTCGAGCTCGACGGGGAGACTTACATGTTCTATCTCGGAAACGAGGTGGGGCGTGAAGGCTTTGGCCTCGCCCGTCTGGAAGGTGCCCTTTGACTCGTCCTGCTCCGCATCCATTGAAGTGGAGAAAGCTCGGCAGAATCTTCGACCCGGCGCAATTCGAGCTGCCGAACCGTTGCGAGCAATTCGCGCAGTCGCCTCAAGCACTGGTCTTCGACGATTTCGTACGGATCTACTTCTCCTCGAGGGAGCGCGATCCGCGCAACGGCAAGTATCTGAGCCATGTCTGCTTCGCGGATTTCACCAAGGACTTCCGCGAAGTCAGTCGCGTCAGCGATCGCACCGTCATCGAGCTGGGCAAGCTCGGATGCTTCGACGAGCACGGTATTTTTCCCATGAACGTCCTTCGGTATGACGACAAAGTCTACGGTTACACTTGCGGATGGAGCCGGCGGACGTCCGTTTCGGTGGAGACCTCGGTTGGATTGGCGGTCAGCGGCGACGACGGGCTCACCTTTTGCCGGACCGGCGACGGCCCGATACTCACCTCGTCGCTGCACGAGCCCTTCCTCGTCGGCGACGCGTTCGTCCAACTGCACGGCGATCTATTCCACATGTGGTACATCTTCGGCACCGCCTGGAAGCGGTCTGCGGAACTCGCCGCCGCCGAGCGCACGTACAAGATCGGCCATGCTATTTCGCACGACGGCATATCCTGGGAAAAGGAAGAGGCTCGGCAGATTATTTCCGATCGTCTGGATTCCCTCGAGAGCCAGGCGCTGCCGACGGTGGCGCAGATCGGCGACCGGTACCATATGATCTTCTGCTACCGGCAATCGACGGACTTCAGGGCGAACAAGGACCGGGGATACCGGCTCGGCCACGCCTGGTCGGATGACTTGGCACAGTGGACCCGCGACGATGCGGGCGTTGGAATCGATGTGTCGGGCGAAGGCTGGGATTCCGACATGCTGTGCTATCCGCATCTGTTCAAATGCGACGGCCTGACGTACTTGCTGTACAACGGCAACGAGTTCGGCCGTCACGGATTCGGCATTGCGGTTCTGGAATGAGCCGGGAAGGGATCGAGTTCCGGGAAGGGACCGCGACGGAAGAGGACATCCGGGCCCACTTGGCGGACTGCGATGGGAATTTCTCCCCGCGCCTGAGCCTCAAGGTGGATATCGGGGAATATTCGAGGAAGATCAGTGTGAAAGCACAGACCTTCGAGGCATGGTTCGGCGATTCCCTCGTGGGCTTGGTCGCCGCCTACCTGAACGATCGTGATGCGCGCAGAGGCTTCATCACCAATGTAAGCGTCGCGAAGGAGTTCATGGGCCGCGGCATCGCCTCCGCATTGCTCGATCGCTGTCTCGACAGGTCGAAACAGGACGGTGTGGAGGCAATCGGGTTGGAGGTCAGTACGACCAGTCGCGAGGCGATCCGCTTGTACGAGAAGCTCGGTTTCTCGGAGCTCGAACGCAAGGGAGAGACGGTCGTCATGGGAATGACGATCGGCGAGAGGCGTCGATCATGAACGAACGCGACTACAATTCCGAGCTGAAAGACGCAGCGAGCCACAAGTACGCCTACAACTTCGATTTCGACGTGATGCATCCTTTCATGTTGAAATCGTTCCTGCCTTTCTTTCTGCCGGGCAATTGTCTCGAGCTCGGCAGCTTCAAGGGCAATTTCACCCAGCGGCTACTGCAGCATTTCGACGATATCACCTGCGTAGAAGCCTCGGATCAAGCGATCGAGCTCGCGAGGGCGCACGTGGGCGGCAAGGTCAAGTTTGTGAAGTCACGCTTCGAGACCGCGGACCTGCCGGCGACTTACGACAACATCGTCCTCACCCACGTCCTGGAGCACATCGACGACCCGGTCGCGATCCTCGCGCGCGTCAACCGGGAATGGATCTCGAAGGATGGAAGGCTCTTTCTGGTGTGCCCGAACGCCAACGCACCCTCGCGGCAGATCGCCGTGAAGATGGGACTCATCAGCCACAACGCCGCTGTAACTCCCGCGGAAGCCGAGCACGGTCACCTCCGCACTTACAGCCTGGATACCCTCGAGCGGGATGCCGTGGCGGCGGGATTGCAGGTGATCCACCGGTCAGGAATCTTCTTCAAGGCGCTGGCGAATTTCCAGTGGGACAAGCTTCTGGAAGCCGACATCATTTCGAAGGAATACCTCGAGGGCTGCTACAAACTGGGGCAGCAATATCCGGACCTGTGCTCGAGCGTTTTCCTGGTGTGCCAGAAAGGCCGCTGAGGGGCCGCTGAGCCATGCCTATCGCTGCGACCATCGTCAAAGCGAAGAAGTCAGGGCGAAATTAGCGCGAAAAGACTTATCGCTCGGCTCCGTATGTCCCGAGAGTCCGCAAGATTGCCGTGATACCGAGAATGTCTTCTTCGCAAATGGTGGATCCCGTCGGCAGCACGACAACCCGTTCGGCGACGAGCTTCGTATTGGGCAGTACCAGGCCGGCGTGCGGATAATACGATCGATAAGGTTCCAAATTGTGGCAGCCGGGCCAGAAGTACCTTCGCGCCAGGACATGCTCGGCGTGCAGGACCTCGACGATGCGATCTCGTGAGACCGGGAAATAGGGCGCAACCTCCATCACGATGTACTGGAAGTTGTTATGCTCCGATTCGTCGTAGTCGAGGATGCTGAGCCCAGGCACCGATGCGATGGCATCGCGATAGCAGTGATAGTTGCGTCGATTGATCGCGACGAAATCCCCGACATCTTCCAGGTTCGTAAGGCCCATGGCGGCGGAGATCTCGGTCATCTTCCCGTTCGTTCCCGGGTAGATAACATTGTCGTAACCCGAGAATCCGAAGTTGCGCATCAGGCGCATCTTCTCCGCCAGAACATCGTTGTCCGTGACGACGGCCCCGCCCTCGAAAGTATTGAAGAACTTCGTTGCGTGAAAGCTGAAGACCTCACATTCGCCGAAGCCGCCGAGGAAAGAGCCGCCCAGGGAGCAGCCAAAGCCGTGTGACGAGTCAAACATGAGCCGAAGCTTGTGCTCCTTGGCGATCGCTTCGAGTTCCTTGACGGGTGCGGGTCTGCCCCACAGGTGCACGCCGATGATCCCGGTGGTTCTCGGCGTGATCATCCGCCAAACGGCCGCGGGGTCGAGATTGTGGGTGGAGGGATCGATGTCCGCGAAGATCGGTGTGATTTCCTGCCACTGCAGTGCGTGCGCCGTCGCGACAAACGTGTACGACGGAACGATGACCTCGCCCTTCAGATCCAGCGCGCGAGTCGCAATTTCCAGGGCGATGGTCCCGTTGCACATCGCGACGCAGTGCTTGACGCCCAGAAAGTCGGCGATCCGCCGCTCGAATTCCTGGAGCACAGGACCGTTGTTGGAAAGCCAGCCCCGCTCGAGGATTTCGGACGCCTGCTGCAGGAACCGCTTGTGGTCTCCGATGTTTGGCCGACCCACATGAAGCGCCTGGACGAACATCGGCGGCGCGCCATTCACGGCAAGGTCTGCCGTGGATTTGACGGCCTTGAGAGCCCGCATTTCGACGTCCAGGACTGCTTTCACGCCTTCTGCCCGGTCCACGGCAAGCCGAATCCGCCCAGGAGAAGCGGCATTAGCCTCTGCCACTGCTGCCGAACCCGCCACTGCCCCTTTTGCTTTCATCGAAGCCCTCTGCCTCCGTAAATGACGCGTGGATCACCGGGACAAGCACAAGTTGGGCCAGCCGTTCCATGGGCGCGAGGTCGAAAGGCTTGGCGCTGCGATTCCAGCAGCTCACCATCAGCTGCCCCTGGTAGTCCGAGTCGATCAGACCCACCAGATTGCCGAGGACGATGCCGTGCTTGTGCCCCAATCCCGACCGCGGCAGGATCAGTGCCGCAAGACCGGGATCGGCGATGTGAATCGCGATCCCAGTGGGAATCAGCTGGGTCTGTCCCGGCGCCAGGGTGAGCGGGGCATCGATGCACGCGCGCAGGTCCATGCCGGCGGAGCCGGGCGTGGCATACACCGGCAGGTAAGGACGGATGCGCTCGTCGAGCACCTTGAGCGCAACGGTCGTGGTGATCATGGCGGTAGGCTTCGAACGGGCAGTTTGTTGTCCAAAACGTTGATCGATGATATATTGTAATACGTGTATCTCATCGATACCAGATCATGACCACCGTAACAGTCTCGCCCAAGTTCCAGGTCGTGATACCGCGCGATGTGCGCAAAGCGCTCGGAATCACCCCCGGCCAGAAGATTCGCGTCGTAGCGCTGCTCGATCGGCTCGAATTCATTCCAGTGAAGCCGGCAAAGGCGTTGCGCGGATTCATTCGCGGCATCGACGCAAGTGTAAGGCGCGAGAAAGATCGCGTGTGAATCTTGTCGATTCATCGGGCTGGCTCGAATACTTCGCTGACGGAAAGAACGCAAGCTTCTTTGCGCCAGCGATCGAAAACACGAAGCTGCTGCTTGTCTCCTCGATCAACTGCTACGAAGTCTTCAGGCGAATCGCCCAGCAACGCGACGAAAATGCGGCCATGCAGGCAATCGCAGTCATGCAGGAAGGCGTAGTTATCGATGTTACGTCGGACCTGGCGGTCGTGGCTGCGAAGATTTCGCTGGACTTGAAACTTCCGCTGGCTGACAGCGTCATTCTGGCCACGGCGCGCATGAACCAGGCGACCGTATGGACTCAGGACTCCGACTTCGACGGGATTGCCGGCGTAAAGTACGTCTCGAAGCGCTGATGCATGGAGAATTCCGACGCGGGTCGGCGCTATCGGGTGACCCCCTTTCCCAGTCGCTGCGCAATCTCGGCCACCAGGCGCCGCGCCAGCGCGAGCTTTCCCATGCGCGGCAATGCATGCGCGCCCGCATCGTCGAGCAGCGTGACCTCGTTCTCGTCCTGTCCCAAGGTGTCCTGTGCGCGATTGGCGATCAGCAGGGGCACTTTTTTCCTTCGGCGCTTGGCTTCCGCGTTCTCGTTGACGTCGTCCGTTTCCGCCGCGAAGCCGACGCAGTAGGGAGGATCGCGGCGCGCCGCGACGCTCGCGAGAATGTCGACGGTCGGCTGGAGCGTGAGCGTCAAAGCACGATCGCTTTTCTTGAGCTTGCTCGGGTGCGACTGCGCAGGCGCATAGTCGGCGACCGCAGCGACCGAGATGAAAATTTCGCACGCGTGCATTTGCGCGTCGACCGCGGCCGCCATTTCCGCGGCGCTTCGCACATCGACGCGAGTGACGCCGCCGGGAGTAGCAAGCGACGTCGGGCCCGCGATCAAAGTAACCGCAGCGCCCGATTCCGCGCACGCCTGCGCCAGCGCAAAGCCCATCTTTCCCGAGCTGCGGTTAGTGATTCCACGCACCGGATCGATCGCCTCGTACGTGGGGCCCGCCGTGACGACGACGCGCTTGCCGGATAGAAGCTTCGGCTGCGCGGACGCGATCAGCGCAGCGAGGATCTCTTCCGGCTCGAGCATGCGTCCGTCGCCGATCTCGCCGCAGGCCTGATCTCCGCTCCCCGGCCCCAGGATCGCGACGCCGTCTGCCTTCATCTGCGCAACGTTGCGCTGCGTAGCGACGTGCATCCACATCTGCCGGTTCATCGCCGGAGCGATCAGCAGCGGACAATCGCGTGCAAGGCAGAGCGTCGACAGCAAATCGTCCGCCTGTCCGTGAGCAAGCTTGGCGATGAAATCCGCGGACGCCGGCGCCACGACGATCGCGTCAGCATGCCGCGACAGCTCGATGTGTCCCATCGCGTTGGCGGCGCCGGAATCCCAAAGATCGGTGAGGACCGGATTTCCGGACAGCGCCTGCAGGGTCATCGGCGCGATGAACTGGATCGCGGCGGGCGTCATCACGACGTCGACCGCGATGCCTTCCTTGACCAGCAGGCGCGTCAGTTCTGCCGCCTTGTACGCTGCGATGCCGCCGGTCAGGCCCAGAACGACCCGGCTCAATCGTCGCGCACTGGGTGTAGTCATGCGTTGTGCTGAATGTGAAGACGGAGGCGGAGTTTAATACGCGACGGCGGGAGGGTACAGGGGCGACTATACGGCGGTAGCGCGGACGACCCACTGAAACGCAAGGGCGTTGGTTACGGCCTGCTGTGGATCGGTACCGATGGCTTCGGCGAGCGCCTTGACTCCCGCCAACGCGCGATCGCGTTCGGGCTCATTCTGCAACACTCGCGCGCCGCCTTGCACAATTTGAAATCCCGCGGAGCTGAATAACTCGATAATCGTCATTTTGGTAAACCACCGGATGTGCGTCCGATCCATCAGCCCCGCGTCTTCATATCGGAAGCTTCCCGAATTCAATCTCGCCTGCACGCTCCAGTGCTGCGCATTGGGGATGCACGCAACCACCGACGCACCCGCCGTGAGCTTTGCGCGTATCCGGCGCAAAACCGCCCACGGGTCGTACAGGTGTTCGAGCGTGTCTCCGAACACCCAGCAGCTCGAAGGAAAGAGCGTGTCGAAGACTTCATCTTCCATGGATTCGATGTTCGCTGCGAACGTTCGGCTGCAGGACGCCTTTGCCATTTGCGCGTAGTCGGGGTCGATATCGATGCCTATGTATTCGCAGCTTGGATTGATTGCCAGGAACGCTTTGCCAAGTGCGCCGCTGCTGCAGCCAATCTCGACCACCCTTGTCGAGTCACGGGGAATCAGCGCGAGTAGATCGGCGTTGGCGACGTCATGAGCACGCGTTTGCTTCATCGATGCTTGGCGCGGTGTCCGCGCGTCACGTTGATCTTTCGAGGCAGGCGAAACGGCTTTGTTTCGTAGGTCCGACACGACATCGTCCATCTCATCCGTCCGGTCGAGATGAGATCGAGCCACAAAGCTTAGTATCTCGCAGCATGATGATACAGGGCGGCGAAATGCGCATTACCGATTGGCCGGAAGACGAGCGACCTCGCGAGCGGGTGCTGCGCCACGGTGTCGGCGTCCTGACCGAAGCGGAGCTTCTGGCGATCTTTCTTCGGACCGGAAGCGGAGGCAAGAACGCCGTCGAGCTCGGCCGGGACCTGCTTGCCCGCTTTGGATGTCTGCAGCGGCTGTTTTCCGCGACCTTGGACGAAGTTTCCTCGGTTCCGGGTGTGGGGCCCGCAAAGTACGTGCAGCTGCAGGCTGTCGTCGAAATGGCGCGGCGCGCTTTGCGCGAGGAGATCGGCGAGCGCGACGCGATGTCTTCGCCGCGCGCGGTGCGCGAGTTCCTGCGGCTCTCGCTTGGCGGACGTCCGCACGAGGTCTTTGTCGCGATGTTTCTCGACTCGCAGAATCGCATGCTGGGCTCGGAGGAGCTCTTCCGCGGCACGCTCACCCAGACGAGCGTATACCCACGGGAGGTCGTCAAAACCGCGCTGCGCTACAACGCGGCGGGAGTCATCTTCGCGCACAATCACCCGTCGGGTGTGGCCGAGCCCAGCCGCGCCGACGAGCTGCTGACGCAGACCCTCAAGCAGGCGCTCTTGCTGGTCGAGATCAAGACGCTCGACCACTTCATCGTCGCAGGCGCCAGGACCGTTTCCTTCGCCGAACGTGGTCTGCTTTGATATGTGGAGTAGCGGCGCGTGCTTCTCGACGGAAGTCGCGCCGCTTTTACATGAACTCAACATATTTTTGGCCGGGCCGTCCTGCTATAGTAATCGATCTACAGCCGCCGCAACCAGCCGACGAGATCACGTCCGTCGAGCAGGAGATGTCCGCCGCGTGGAGGTGCGAGCGCCTCCGGAAATACTTGAGAGAGGGCCTGACGCTTTAGATCGAGATCGGCCCGGGCATAGCGCATCGTCGTGTTGAGACTCACGTGGCCTAACCACTGGCTGATGGTCGCGAAATCGACACCAGCTTTGAGGAGTGCGACGGCTGTGCTATGGCGCACCGAATGCGGGTGAATCCGCTTATCGCGAAGGGTTGTGACCGAGCATGAAGCGGCAACCACGTACTTGCGCAAGAGATAGCGCACGCCGAAGCGAGTCATCTGTCGCCCATGTGCATTCGTGAACAAGAAAGCATCTGCCGGTTCCGCTTCGGTCGATTCACTCTCCAGCATGACATTTCGGAGCAAGCGCGCAGTCGCGGGCCAGATCGGACACAGCCGGACCCGACTACCCTTGCCGTGCAGGCGGACTTGGCATGGTGCATCGAGACGAACGTCGCGACGGCGAAGGTCGAGCACCTCCTGAACCCGCGCCCCCGTGTTGAACATCAGGGCGAACAAGGCATAGTCGCGGCGACCTCGTTTGGTGGAGCGGTCAATACTGTTCAGCAGGGCTTCGATCTCGCTGCGTTCCAGATACTCGATCGGTGCCTCTCGCGCGCCGTGCTTGAATGGCAAGCCGATGATGCGCTGAAGCGAACCAAGTTGCTCGGGGTGATGAGAAGCCATGAAGCGCGCAAAGACGTGAATGGCGCCGAGTCGGGCGTTCCGCGTTGCGATGCCGTTCTTGCGCTCGGCTTCCAGGAAACTCAGGAAGCGAGCGATGCGCTCCGGGGTGAGATCGGCAATCGCCAGGCGCTCGATAGCGCGCTTGCTGTCCCGAGCCGTGAACTGTAGCAACAGCAGAAGTGCATCACGGTAGCTGCGGATCGTGTGCGGGCTCACCCCGCGTTGCGCGGCCAGGTAGTCCTCGAAGAAGCGCACGAGGTCACGGCCGAGATCGGTGGGTTTCGCGAGTCTCATACCGCACCTCCTTCGATCAAATGACCGGCGGAGCGCTCGAATCGCTCGCTTGCACGTGCCACGACGGCCGGCATCCAGCGAAGGTAATACGCGGTCGAGACGATCGACACGTGGCCCATGTAGAGCGCGAGCTTCGGCAAATTAACCTGCACGTCGGCGCCGTTCTCGTACCACCGCAGGAGCGCTGCGACGGCGAAGCTGTGACGGAAGTCCAGCACGCGCGGCCGGCGGCCGTTCTGGTCGCGGATGCCGACCGCTGCCAGCAAGCTCGCTTAAAGTCTGACCAAAGCCCTCGCCGGTATACGCGATTCCCCCGCGTGTGACAGATGAGCGGCGCTTTTGCGCGCGTATCGAACCCGGCGCGCCGTCGCGCGTCGAGATAGCGACGCAGTTCCGAACGGACGCTGGCCGAGAGCGGCACCCAGCGGGATTTGTGGAACTTCGAGTCGCGGATGAAAAGAACTCCGCGTTGCGCATCAACATCGCCGAGCGTGAGCCGCACCAGCTCGCCACGCCGCAGCCCGGCGGTGTAAAGCAGCAGAATGGCGAGACGCAGCGCAGCCGGTCGCAGTGGCTGGCGTGCTGTGGGCACTAAGGCCGAGACATAGCGCAGCAGTTGGACCACCTGGTCATGCTCGATGATGCGAGGCAGCGGCAGCGATCGCAGACGGGTGAAGGAGTTCGGGTCCGGCAAAAAACAATGTGGTTCACGCCGGCGCCGATAACGACAGAACCTATGGACTGCACGCTTGCGCATAATGCGGGTGGGATTGCTGAGCCGATAAAAGGATGCTCGCCAGCGATCGAAGAGTTGCTCGTCAAGATCGCTCGCGCCCGCGTTCACGAGAAACCGGCGTAATCGATTGAGCGTGTACTCGTCGTTCTCGTAGAGTGCGACCGAAGCGCGACGGTTCGCAAGATAAGCGCTCACGGCGGCGTCCCAGGCTGCCAGCGGTTTACGATTGGGCATGGCGGCCTCCTGAGCGCGTGAGCTGACGAGGCACAGCGAGCGCGACACCACGCAGCGCCTCAATGTCGAGCCTCAGGTAGGTGCAGGTGGTGTCGAGCCTGCGATGTCCAAGTAAATCGCCGATGACCTTCACTCCGACGCCTCGCGCGAGCAGGTGCATCGCGAAGGCGTGCCGCAGGCTGTAGGCGTCATGGCTGGTCAGCCCAATCTTTGCCTGCCGCAGACGTTTCTCGAAAATGTCGCTGATTGCGGTACGCAGCAGTGGCCCGTTGGGGCAGCGCGCCCGCAAAAAAGCTCGGGATGAGTTCGGCCCTGCCGCTCGCGCCCAACAGCGAGATATTGGCTTAACACTCCAAGCGTGGCTGGCGCGAGCGGCAACGTCAGGGCCGAGCGCGTCTTGTGTTGGGTCACCCGTAGCGTCTGCCGTTCCCAGTCGATTGAGTCCAACCGGAGCGATACCACTTCGGATGGCCGCAGCCCGTAATGTGCGATCAGATGCAGAATGCTGTAGTCGCGCCAGCCCGACTTGGCGGTGCGATTGATGGATGCCAGCAGCGCTTGCACTGCGGACCAGGCCAATGCGCGGGGCGGCAGCTCGCCACGATACGTGCGCGGCGTGTCGATGTTCTCGTCGAGACGCGATGTGAGCTGACCGCGGTCGTAGCAAAAGCGTAGAAACGAGCGTACTTGCGCGACCACATGCTGCATTGAGTGGCGCGAGAGTTCGCGACTGCGGAGCACGACAAATGCTTCCACGTCGCCTTGCGTGACCGCGCTTAGATCGCGTGACCCGACACCGCGAACAAGAAAGTCGGCCACGGTGTGCGCGTGATGCGACCGCGCCGACGCCGACAATCCACGAAGCTCAGCGAGATACTGATTGTAGTCACGACGAAGGCTTGCAAAGCGATCGTCGGCCTTCGGCTCAAGCAGACGGCCGTGTATCCATAAAAATCGCGTATAGACCCGGCGCGCCGCCTGAAAACCATGGATGTTGAACGCGGACCCGTGCCCGAGAGCAAAAGCGGCATTTAGGTCACTGGCCGCATAGGGCCCCGACTCGTTGCCGGGCGCTAGACGGGGCAGTGCTGCATCGACCCGGGTCGAATGTCGGTGAACGGCGAGCGGCGTGTAACGCTCCGCGATAAGCCACGATGCGAACTCTGTCAGCTCGGATTGAAAAGGCGAACGCGCGATCAACGCGCGGGTGTTCGGTAACAAGTCTGTAGTCATGGCGCTCTCCAAGGGGACTTATTTAGGGGCTGTACAGTAACAGGCCCTAGTATGTTGAGTCGGATGACCGGCGCGGCCGCAAGCGCCGGTTTTCGTCACGACGGCTCCACATAAGTTCAGCGACTGAGACTCGATCGAGCTGTGCCCGGCGAGCGCTTCGCGTGCGAACAACCCCACGGTACAACCGATGAACCGCGCATCACAACGCACTCACCGGCTATGCGATGGGCGCCACGGGCTTCACGCCTAGATTGCCGGGGCCATATAACGGCGCGTTGACGTCGTCGAAGCGAAGCATTGCCATGAACTTGCGGTCGCCGCCCTCTTCGAATCCGCATTTGCCCATGAATTGACGCGGGTTGCGGAAGGTTCCGAACAGCATGTCCCATGGCGGAAAGTCAGAATAGTTATAGTAATGTACGCCCATCCGGTGATGTACGCAGTGCGACTCGGGCCGTTGAATGAGATAGCCTAACCATTGCGGCGTCCGCACATTCCAGTGCTGGAAGAAACCGTTGAAGGCGATGAGATAGCCGACGATCGCTGCAGCGACCGGCTCCAGGCCCAGCACGACTACCGTAGCGAAGAGCTGCAGCAGCACCTGCACGACCATCTCGAGCGGATGGAACAGTACCGAGCCGGGGATGTCGACCCGTCGCGGGCTGTGGTGGAGTTGGTGGAATCCGCGCCACAGGAGGCCGACATTATGCTCAGCGCGATGCCAAGCGTAGATCACGCCTTCCAGAAGCACATAGCCGACGACGATCCCGCCGCCGATGCCTAGTCGGGTGCCATCGAACAAGCGATGCGCGTCGAGCCACGGCTCGGGGATCAGCAGCGGGATGACGGTGGAAAGCGTGGCGATCAGGATGAGAAACAGGATACCCAGCCATTGCCAGCCGCGGCGCGGCGGAAACGCCCGCGCAGGCCGCAGCCGTTCGGTGATCAAGAATATGAAATATGTGACGGGCACGAGCAGCCCGATGAGGTCGACGGTGTCCATGAGGTCTCCTTCTGGTCCGAGAGGCCGCCCCACGCGGCCGTTCTTACAGCGTAAGTCGATTGCGATCGTACATCCTTACGGTGTAAGATTCAAGCGCTATGACCCGCCGCGTCGCCGCAGTCGCTCCGGCCCTCAGGGCCAACCCAGCGTCCGAGCCGGGGAGTGCAGCCAAACGCGGGCACCCCCGCGCGCCGCTGCCGGTCCGAGCGGTGCCGCTGTCGCGCGCGCGAGTACTCAACGCGGCGTTGGCACTGATCGAGCGCGGGGGCCTGGCCAAGTTCAGCCTCCGGGGCTTGGGCGCGGAGCTCCGATGCGAGGCGATGAGCATCTATCACTACTTCCCGAGCAAGACGCATCTCCTCGATGCACTGGTCGATCATGCGATGGCAAGCGTGGCGACAAGACCCCCCGGCGCCGACCCGATCGAGCGGCTGCGTGCGATGATCCTCTCGTACCGGGCGATGGCGCACCGCTACCCGAAGCTCTTCCAGCTCGTTGCGCTGCACCGGCTCAACACACCGACCGGCGTGCGTGCCATAGACGACGCGTTGGACCTCGTCTATGCAGTGGTTCCGGACAACCAACTCGCCGCGCAATATTTTCGGGTGCTGGGCTATTACCTGGTCGGCGCCGCGCTCGACGAAACCGCGGGCTATGCTCAAGGTCCGTCCGCCGCAGAGCCGGTGAGCGACGAATTCATCATCGCCGAATGCCCGAGGCTCAATGCGGCCGCGCCGTACTTCAAGCCCGCCTGGTGGGACAACACATTCGACCTGGGCGTGGCCTGTCTAATCGACGGAATGCGCACCTCCGCGTCTACGCTGTCCGCGGCCAAAGTGTTGACACGCAGGCGAACAGTTCGGCGGAAGCGGTAAATAAAGTGCGCGAGCCGCTCCGATGGGCGGGCACAGGCGCTGATGCGAGTGCCGGCTTGCAAGAGTCGATTCCCGCCGCGCGGAAAGCGACGGCATCCCTGTTCGTCATCCCCGAGAATGCGGGGATCCAATCGGCTTCGGTCTGCGGGCGCGGTCAACTTGAGCGGAGGACGATTTCAGGTTATTATTCAAGGCTTTTCAAAGTCACCGATCTGGAGCGAGCCATGGCTCGAGTCTGTCAAGTCACCGGGCAAAGCCCCGATGGTGGGGAACAACGTTTCCCACGCCAACAACAAGACCAAGCGCCGGTTCCTGCCGAACCTGCAGCGGCGCCGCTTTTGGGTCGAAAGCGAGAACCGCTGGGTCAACCTGCGGCTGACCAACGCGGCGCTGCGCACGATCGACAAGAACGGCATCGACGCGGTACTGGCCGATATGCGCTCGCGCGGCGAGCACGTCTGACGCACGCAGCTGAACGCAACCGGAGCAATCGACGCATGCGCGAAAAGATCAAGCTGGAATCGTCGGCGGGCACCGGCCACTTCTACACGACCAGCAAGAACAAGAAGCTGATGCCCGAAAAGATGGAGATCAAGAAATTCGATCCCGTCGCCCGCAAGCACGTCATGTACAAGGAAACGAAACTCAAGTGACGTCGGACCAAGTCGCGCGTAGCGCGGCTTAGGGCCCGACGTCATCCCGGGCGAGCGCCCTTCGACTTGGCTCAGGACAGGCGCAGCGCGAGACCCGGGATCCAAGTTTGTCATCCCCGCGAACGCGGGGATCCAAGTGCCCCTCGCAAACGAAAATGGATTCCCGCTTGCGCGGGAATGACTCTCCTAGAGTTTGTCGTCCCCGCGAACGCGGGGATCCAAGTGCCCTTCGCAAACGAAAATGGATTCCCGCTTGCGCGGGAATGACGGCTCCCGAGTCTCTGGTCCCCATGGAACGCGGGATCCAAGCGACTCCCAAACAAAAAGCCCGCCATACGGCGGGCTTTTTCGTTCAAAGCCGATCGCTTGCCTTACGCGTAGCTGCGCAGCCGCCGCGAGAAATTCTGCAGGGCGACGATGTTGCTCGCCTCGGCGCGGTGACACCAGTCCTGCAGGCGCAGCGAGCAGCTGCTCGCGCGAATCATTGGAGCGGTCCCAGAGCGCGGCCAGCTCCTGCCGCATCGCATAGATCGTCTTCAGCGCGCTGCTGCGCTCGAGCGTCGACGCCAGCCCCGCGCGATCGGACTGCCGGCAAGCGCGTGCGCATCGGACTGGAACCACTCGCGCAGGCGGCGGAAGCTCGGCATGTCGGGCGTCAGCTCGCCGCGGCGCGCGCGATCGCGCAAGACTTGCGACCTCCACGCGCGTACGCCTGCTTCAGCGACCGCGCGTAGCTCGTCAGCACCGCATAGCGATGCGTGATCACGGCCTGCAGCGTTTCGAGATCGGCGTGGAGCTTGGCGCGGTCGAACCTCAGCCGCGGCGCGACCTTGCGCACCGTGGCGAGGCCGAGCATTTCCAGCACGCGGATGTACGTCCAGCCGAGATCGAATTCGTACCAGCGCGACGAAAGCTTGGCCGACGTCCCGTACGCGTGGTGATTGTTGTGCAGCTCTTCGCCGCCGATCAGGATGCCCCAGGGCACGATGTTGCGGCTCGCGTCTTCGCAGGAGAAGTTGCGATAGCCCCAGTAGTGACCGATGCCGTTGATGATGCCGGCGGCGGTGACGGGAATCCACGCCATCTGCACGGCCCAGATCGTGCAGCCCCAGCGGTCCGAACAGCACGAGGTTGACGATCAGCATCAGACCCACGCCCTGCCAGGAGAAGCGGCGAATAGACGTTGCGCTCGATCCAGTCGTCGGCGTGCCGAGGCCGTACTTCTCCAGCGTCTCCGGGTTCTTGGACTCGTCGCGATAGAGCTCGGCGCCTTCCCAGAACACCTTGTCGATGCCGCGGGTCTGCGGGCTGTGCGGATCGTCGGCGGTCTCGACCTTGGCGTGGTGCTTGCGGTGGATGGCGACCCACTCCTTGGTCACCATGCCGGTGGTGAGCCAAAGCCAGAAGCGGAAGAAATGGCTGACGACCGGATGAAGGTCGAGGCCGCGATGCGCCTGGCGACCGGTGCAGGTAGATCGTCACCGACGGCGATCGTGACGTGAGTCAGCGACCAGCGCGACGACGACGTAGCCCCACCACGGCAGTGGCATCAGGCCGGTGCGCGAGAAGAGAAAGCAAATCAAAACTCATCGAATCGGAGATCCTGAATGTGCGCGAAGTCCGAAAGGCCTCGCGTCCGTCGAGAAGACTCGCAAGTTTACACTGATTTCGGCCTCGCCCGCTGCCGCGCCAGCTTCAGTCATCGGATCAAGCGGTTAGCTATTGCTATCCGGGCGGCTGCGCGCCCTTTGCAGCGCGGGTCGCGCTGAGGAGCATCGATGATGCGTACTCTCGCGCTGCGGATAGGGAATCTCGATTCCGCTGCTCCACGAAACGCCTTCCATATGCCGATGTTGAGGCCGATTTCAAGTTGCCCTGGCCGTTTTCCGGGTCGTTGATCCACACGGCGAGCTCGAGCTCGATGCCGCTGTCGGCGAACCGCAGCACGTTGACCACCGGCGCCATTCGCGCTGTACGCAGCACGCGCGTCTCTGCGCCAGCGCGACCTCGGTCATCAGGCGCATCGCCAGCTCGAGGTCGCTGTCGTAGCTGATCTGCAGCGGAATCCCGACCTTGATGTCCTTGCTGGTGTACGAATGATTGAGCACTGTCGTGGTCACCAGGATCTCGTTGGGCACGATCGCCTCGACGCCGTCGAGGCTGCGCACGACGACATAGCGCGAGGTCACCTTGCTGACGACGCCGAAGCGGTTGTCGACGGTGATCATGTCGCCGACGCGGATCGATCGATCGAGCAGGATCGTGAAGCCGGCGATGTAGTTGCTCGCGAGCTTCTGCAGGCCGAGGCCGATGCCGACGCCGAGCGCGCCGCCGAAGACCGACAGCACCGTCAGGTCGATGCCGACAAAGGAAAGCGCGACCAGCACAGCCGACCAGAATCAAGATCGCCCGCAACAACTTCGCCAGCACGACGCGAAGGTTGCTGTCGAAATGCGATATCCGCATCAGACGCTGCTCGATCAAGCTCGAGATCCACAGCGACAGAATCAGCGCGACGATGACCGTCAGGATGTCGTCGCGTCCGAGGTCGAGCAGGCTGCACCCGGGTCTTGCCGATGGGGAGCCTGCGTCTCGTCCAGCGCCGCGCCGATCTCGGGCAGTACGCCGACGTAGTAGAGCAGCAGTGCGCCCCAGATCGTGAAGCTGACGGCGCGCTCGGAGGCCGGAGCAGCGCGCGCCGAAAAGATTGCGCAGCGTGTAGATGAAGAGCCGGATCAGAGCAAGCGCGATGACCAGCGGGATCGCGATCGGGAAAAATGCCGGCGCGTGCCAATGGCGCACGATCGCCTGGAACAGAAGCAGCAGGGTGAGCGTGGTCAGCGGGAAAATCAGGCGGTTGACGCTTCCGGCGCCGAACCGGGCCACGCGCGATTCGCGCTCGCTGCCAAGGCGTACGCGGCGATCGACCCACCAGCCGACTCGCAAAGGCCAAGAGGATCGCGCCGAGCTCGATCCAGCCGTTGCGCGTGCCGAGCTCCTTCTGAATCAGCTCGAGATTGAGCGGCGTCAGCATGGAGCGCATTTTATCAGGCCCGTGTTGCGGGTTTGACGTTCGGGGAGCCGCGACTAAAGTGATTGCAGCCGCCCGCGGCGCGCAACCGAATCGCGCCTACGACAACGGGACGCACGCATGCTTCAAGCGCATCCAGTTCATCCGATAGGCGCGCGCGACAGGCGGATTGTCGCGAAGAATGACGATGTTTTCGGCGTTGCTTCGCTGTGCGGCGTAAGTAAAGTTGTAGCTTCCCGTGATCGTCGTTGCTCGCGGCGCGTCGGCATCGATGACGATGACCTTGTTGTGCGCGGCTTGGAAATTGCCGTCGAGGCACACGTCGACACCTCCGGCGGCGAGTTCGGCCAGCGCGCTTTGCGGCAAGGCACGGGCTTGCTCGCGATCGGCGAGCACGGCGACCGCTACGCCGCGCTCGCGGGCGCGCATCAGGGCGCGCGCAATCCTGCGATGCGTGAAGCTGTATGCCTGGACAAGCACTTCGCTGCGCGCCGCGTCGATCGCGCCGACGATCAGATCGTCGATCGCGTCGCCGGGCGTGAACGCGGCCTCGATGCTGCCGATGGCGGGAAAGCGCTGCGGCGCGCGAGGCGTCTCCCGCGACGGAGGCTTGCGCGAGACAAATCGCCATCGCTGTGACGATTAGGCTCCTTAGCCGAGCGAGCGTCATCAAGTGCGCTCCAGCACTGCCGCGAAGAATCCGTCGCAGCCGTGACGATGCGGATAGAGCCGGAGCATGCGTCCGGTGTCGAGCGCGATCCCCGCGCGCGCCAGCTCGGCGGCCGCGTCGCCGCAGCGCAAACTCGGGATGCGCGGCGAGAAAGCCTTCGACGATCGCTTCGTTTTCTTCGGGCAGCACGCTGCACGTCGCGTAGACGAGCCGCCCGCCCGGCTTCACGCAGCGTCGCAGCGGCGGCGAGGATTCGCGCCTGCTTCGCGACAAGCTCGATCGATCGACGCCTGCGTCTGGCGCCACTTGAGATCCGGGATTGCGACGCAGCGTCCCGAAGCCGCTGCAGGGCGCGTCGACCAGCACGCGATCGATCTTGCCGGCGAGACGCTTGATCTTGGCGTCGCGCTCGTTCTCGATCAGCGTCGGCTGCACGTTCGACAGTCCCGAGCGCGCGAGCCGCGGCTTGAGCCTGGCGAGACGCTGCGGCGAGACGTCGAACGCATAGAGGCGTCCCTGCGAGCGCATCAGCGCGCCGAGCAGCAGCGTCTTGCCGCCGGCGCCGGCGCAGAAATCGACCACCATGTCGCTGCGCCTCGGCGCGACGAGATAGCCGAGCAAGCTGGCTGCCTTCGTCCTGCACTTCGATCGCGCCGTCGTGAACAGACGGGCTGATGCTGCAGCGCGGGCTTGCCCGCGACGCGAAGTCCGAGCGGCGAATAGCGGCGTCGGCTGCGGCTCGATGCCTCGTGCGGCGAGCGCAGCGCGCGCGCCGTCGCGCGTGATCTTGAGGTGTTGACGCGCAAGATCCAGCGGCGCCGGCGAGAGCCACGCGCGAGCGAGCGCATCGCGCTCGGCGCGGATAGCGCGGCTGCCGAGCTTGTCCCAGAGCCAGTCGGGCAGATCGGCGGCTTCGGCCGGACTGAGAGCTCGGCCTTCCGCGCCTTGAAATCGCTTCGCCCATGCGAGCTCTTCCTCGCGAAAGCGCGGGCTCGAGCTCGCGCAGGCTCACGCCGAGCTCGCGCAGCGACGGCGCGATCGCGAGCGGCGCGCGGCGTGGACGTTCCTGCCTGCGCGCGTGAGCGATCGCAGGCGCCGCAGCGTCGCGAACACGCCCTCGGCGACGAACGCGCGATCGTGCTGCGCCGAGCCGCGCGTGGCGCCGGAAGAACGCGTGCAGCGCGACATCGGCCGGCTCCCCGAGACGGCAACACCGCGGCCAGCGCGTCGGTGAGCGCGCCGAGCTGGTTCGCGCGGACCGTCATTGCTGCGCGACGGTATCGTCGACGCGGATGCTGTCGAGCAAGGCCTCGATCGTGGCGCGATCGTTGGACAGGCGCATCTTCACCGCGACGTAATGCAGCGACGGCGCGAGCCACACCTGCGCATCGATCGCTGCCGTCGCCGCTCGTGGCGCTCCCAGACCTGCGTCTCGACGTCGCCGAAGGGCAGCGTCACGCGTCTCGCTGCCGATGCGGCGGAAGCTGTAGTGATAGACCTTGCGCGTCGTCGCGATGTTGAACTCGGTCTCGTCCTGCTCCGGCGGCGCGAAATAGAACTGCCAGAGCACGACCAGCGGATCGAACGTCGGCAGCTCCAGCGGCGCGGATCTTGTCGTCGTTGAGCAGCACCATGCCGGTTTCCCAATCGAAGGTCGCCGCCTCGCGCCGGTTGTTGCTGGTGCGCTCGATGCTGTAGCTGTTGGGCTGCAGGCCGGTCGCGGTGATCGTGCCTTCGCTCGTGGCCCGTGCCTGGCCGTGGAACAGCAATGCGGCGAGCCCGCGCGCCTCGCCGACGGTCGAGATCTTGTATTGGTTGGCCGAATGCTCGAGCCGGTAGATCGCGTCGCCGATGAAGAAGCCGTGCGTGCCGAGGAAGGCGCGGTAGGCGAGATCGATGCGCGGCGGCAGCTGCTTCGGTGGCGGCAGGGACTCCATCGGCGGTGCCGGTACCGGCTCGTCGAAAGGAAGGCTGGCGACGACCGGCGGCGGTTCGAGAAGGGGTGCCGGCTCGAACTCTGCAGAAGGCGCTGGTATCGATTCGGGAATGATCGGCGCCGGGGCTGCGAATGCGATTGCCGCGTGGGGCCGTCGCTTCGGTTTCGGCGACGGAAGCGCTGCGACAGGCGGTGGCGGCGGCAACTCGGTAATCGTCGCGACCAGGGGCGGCGGCGACTCGATGTCGCCGGGCGCGGGCGCGGGCGACAGGGTGAGCGCGAGATGGACCAGCGCCGACGCCACGACCGCGAGCGCGAGCGCGCGGCGCGGGCGCGCGCGCAAAGCGGAAATCATGGCGGCGGTGCGGCTGCACGCTTCGTTCCTGGGTGCTCGTTCGACGCCTTCGTCCTGCTGTGACAGTTTCACGGCGGGAACGATCAATGCGGGCTCGTTGCCGAGCTCATTGATAACGCGCACCCGGCCTCCTTCGATGACCAGGCGGCCCTCGCAGAACCAGCGGACCGCGGCGACCAGGATACGATGCTCGACCGACGAGCACGCGCGCGGCGAGCGTTTGCCTCGTCGTCCTGCGGCCTGCACCGCCACCGCGGCCTGCGCGACGATCGGGCCGTGATCGACATCGGCGGTCACGAAATGCACGGTGCAGCCGTGGATGCGCACGCCGTCGGCCAGCGCCCGCCGATGCGTGTTGAGGCCCGGATAAGCGGGCAGCAGCGAGGGATGGATGTTGAGCATTCGTCCTGCGTATCGCTCGACGAACGCCGGACGAGAGCATGCGCATGAAGCCCGCGAGCACGATCAGGTCGGGCGACACGCGTCGATGGCGGTCGCCAGTGCGTCTTCGAAGGCATTCGCGCTCGGGAAATGCGCCATGATCGACGACGATGCGTCGCGACTCCGCGAGCGGCAGCCGTGGCAAGCCCCGCCGCGTCCGGGCGATTGCTGATGACGGCGAGCGACGCGTCGCCGCGATCGTACCCGCGTGCACCGCATCGAGAATCGCGGCCATGTTCGAGCCGCGGCCGGAGATGAGGATGACCAGCCGCTTCATCGGGTTCGACTAGCTCACGCGACGACAGTGCCTGGCGCGCCGGCGCGGCGCGGCAACGACCGTGCCGATCGCGTATGCCGGCTCGCCGAGCTCGGTCAGGCGCGCGATCGCTGGACGGCGGCTCGGGCGCGAACGACAAGAATGAAGCCGATGCCGCAATTGAACACGCGATGCATCTCGGCCGCCGCGACGTTGCCGGTACGCTGCAGCCAGTCGAAGATCGGCGGGCGCGGCCAGCGGCTGCTGTCGATGTGCGCGGCAAGTTTGTCGGAGAACATGCGGTGCGTATTCTCGATCAGTCCGCCGCCGGTGATATGCGCCATTCCCTTGACTGGGATGCTCGCGCAGGAGCGAGAGCACCGGTTTGACGTAAATCCGTGTTGGCTCGAGCAGCGCATCGCCCAGCGTTGGCCGGCCGGGAAGCTCAGGCAGCGTTCGAGCGAGATCGGCACCCGACGTCTCGATGATCTTTCGTATCAGCGAGAATCCGTTGGAATGCGGTCCGCTGGATGCGAGCCCGATAAGAGTGTCGCCGGCGGCGATGTGCGTCCCGTCGATCGCCTCGGATCTCTCGACCACGCCGACGGCAAACCCGGCCAGATCGTATTCACCGGGAGTGAAGGCGCGAGGATGCTCCGCGGTTTCTCCGCCGATCAAGGCGCAGCCGGCCAGTTCGCAGCCGAGCGCAATGCCTTTGATGACTTCGGTGGCGGTCGGCACGTCGAGGCGCTCGCAGACGTAATAATCGAGAAAGAACAGCGGCTCGGCGCCCTGGACCAGTATGTCGTTGACGCTCATCGCGACAAGGTCGATCCCGATGGTGTCGTGCTTATCCAGCGCGAAGGCCAGCTTGAGCTTGGTCCCGACGCCGTCGGTGCCGGCGACCAGCACCGGTTCGCGGTATCGCTTCGGCAGCCCGACCAGCGCGCCGAAGCCGCCGATGCCCGCGAGGACTTCGGGACGCATCGTGCGCTTTGCGTAGGGCTTGATGTTCTCGACCAGCCGGTCGCCGGCGTCGATATCGACACCGGCATCGCGGTAAGACAGGGAGGGCCCGGACGGTGGCATTGTGATTGAGTGACCGCTCCCGGCGCGGTAGAGTGCAGAACTTTTGCCGTATTTTAGCGGAAATGACCCCTACCAGCCCGCAAGACCAAGCGCCGGTCGAGCCGACACCTCAGGTTGAGATTGTCGTCAATGAAATCGTCGTTCAGAAATCGCGCATGGAGACGCGTCACTATGTCTGGCTCGGGGCGGCGGCAATCGCGGTTGTGGCGCTGGTGCATTTCCTCGGGCCGATCCTGACGCCCTTCCTCATCGGCGCAATGCTCGCTTATCTCGGCAATCCCGCGGTGAACTGGGCTCAGCGCCATCGCGTCCCGCGCGCGGTTGGAACGCTGCTGGTGATAATCGTGGTGATCCTTCTGGTTTTCGCGCTGATCGTGGTTCTGACGCCGCTGGTGCACACCGAGTTCTCGCAGCTCGCCAAGCGCCTGCCCCAGCTCGCCGCAACTTTTTCGGCGCAGATCGCTCCCTGGCTCAACCAGTTCGGCATCGACGTGCCGCTCGACCTGGAGTCGATCAAGGAGTTCGCCACTGACAATGTTGCGGGCGCCGAGTCGCTCTCCTTGAAGGTGCTTGCGGGTCTCAAGGCCGGCGGGCTGACGCTGCTGGGCATTCTGATCAATCTGGTGCTCATACCGGTCGTGATGTTCTATCTGCTTCGCGACTGGAACCTGCTCCTCAAGCGGATCGACGAGCTGCTGCCGCGGCCATGGGTGCCGAAGGTGCGCGTGATGGCCAGGCAGATCGACGACGTTCTCGCCGAGTTCGTGCGCGGGCAGCTCGCGGTAATGGGCGTGCTCGCGGTCTATTACGCCATCGGGCTCACGATCGTAGGACTGCAGTTCGCGTTGCCCATCGGCATTCTTACGGGGCTGCTGGTTTTCGTTCCCTATGTCGGATTCGGTCTGGGGCTGGTGCTCGGCGTCCTCGCTGCATTGCTGCAGTGGCACGGATGGCCGGGGTTCGTTGCCGTGCTGGCGGTGTATGGCGTCGGCCAGCTCCTCGAGGGATACCTACTCGTGCCATGGCTGGTCGGCGATCGCATCGGCCTTCATCCGGTGGCGGTCATCTTCGCGCTACTCGCCTTCGGCGAATTGTTCGGCTTTGCCGGAGTGCTGATCGCGCTGCCCGCGAGCGCGGCGTTGCTGGTCGCGCTTCGCCATGTCCGAAGCGCCTACCACGAGTCGCCTTTGTACGTCTAATGGAACAACTCGTCTTCGAGCTTGCGGCCGCCGAGCCGCCGCGGCTCGAAAACTTTCTTCCCGGCCGCAACGCCGAGCTTGTCGCGGCGCTCGATCGATTCGCCGCCGGGCAGCAGAACGAGACCGGGATGTTCGTCTGGGGCGCGCCGGGTGCCGGCAAGACTCATCTGCTCCGCGCCGCGGAGGAAATCGCGCGCGAGCGCGGGAGTTCCGCTCGTCGTTTCGATCATCCCTCCGAAATCGACGACGGGCACATCCGGGCGGCGGAGCAACTCGTCATTGTCGATCGCATCGACCAAGCAGACGCGGCGGCGGCCGGACGCATATTCACTCTCTACAACGCGCTCAGGGAAAAGGGAGCACGCCTGCTCGCGGCAAGCCGCACCCCGCTGGCGGCGCTGAATCTGCGGGAGGATTTGCGCACCCGTCTCGGCTGGGGCCTGGTCTACGAAATCGTCGTTCTTCCCGACGAGGAGAAAGCGACCGCGCTTGCGGCCTATGCCCAAAAGCGCGGGTTTGGCTTGTCGAGCGACGTGCTGGAGTACCTGCTTCGACACGGCAGGCGCGACATGGGATCGCTGATGCATGCCTTGGCCGCGCTCGATCGGATTTCCCTGGCTAACAAGCGCCCGATCACGGTTCCCTTGGTGAAGGAGTGGCTGCAGGCCGACCTGTATTGACGGCGCAAACACCTTTCCTTGGGGGCGTCGACACGCTGTGTCAACCGGTGATTAGAGGCTTACGTTAATGGCGGCGACACGGAACATGCGGTGTCGACCCCGTAAATCCAATCGAGGATTGATTCATGAGCAAGCTTTTGACCGCGCTGACCGCGAGCGCCTTCGCCGTATCGATGATCGCGGCGGCGCAAACGACGCCGCCGGCCAGCTCCACGCCCGCCGCGTCACCTGCGCCCGCACCGATGGCGAGCCCGCCCGCGGCACCTGCGTCAGGCTCGATGGCAGCGCCGGCAAAGTCGGACTCCACTGCCAAAACCAAGCCGGCGACCGATAAGACGGCGGCGACGACGAGCACGAAGAAGACAAAGAGCAAGACCAAGAAGAAGACCGCCAAGACCGAATCGACGGCGAAGACGGGCACGACCGCCCCTAAGGCAGGCGCAACCCCAACGACCGACGTGAAGCCCGCCGCAACGAAGTAGATCGCATGAGAACAGCGACCGTCCGTTCCATTCGCCACAGATCGTTGCAATCTGCGCGGTACGGATCGTTGCAATCTACAGCAAAGCTCAATATAATCATTGAGCTTTTGGCTTTCCAGGCGCCGAGCCACGGGTTCGGGCCGCGCGGAAAAGATCGATAGACCCGAGCCCACTACCACGAGGACAAACACATGAAAACGTTGGTTGCTGCATTGGTTGTTGGAGCATTTGCGTTTGGTTCCCTGACGGCGATGGCCCAGGATAAGACTCAGTCGTTCATTCTGACACCGGCCGAGCAGGCGAAGCTCAAGGCCGATCGGGTCGATGCGAAGGCCAAGTGGGCGGCGATGACGCCCGAACAAAAAGCCGCGACGAGGAAGGCCGCGAACGCCAAGAAGCGCTCGGAGCTGACCATGGTTGAAGAACTGTCGATGGGCGAGGGCACCGAGGCGTTCAACGCCAAGGAAGGCGCCGCCGCCGCAGCAGCGTCGAAGGCGGGTCCGAAGCCTGCCAAGCCGACGGCTGAGCAGACCAAGGAATTGGAGAAGTCGTCGAAAGGCCAGTAAGCTCAAGCGAATCGCTCGGGCACCGCCCGAGCTTGCACGAGAGGCAGGGGCCGCAAGCCTCTGCCTTTTTTATCGCCCGCATCGGGCGCGCTATCACCTGCCTCCATGAAAGCGAAGCAACGGATCGTCGTGGGTCTCTCGGGCGGGGTCGACTCGTCGGTCGCCGCGTGGCTGCTCAAGCGAGAAGGACACGAAGTCGTCGGCGTCTTCATGAAGAACTGGGAAGACGACGATACCGACCTGCATTGCACGTCGCGTCAAGACCTGGTCGACGCCGCGGCTGTCGCCGATGTCATCGGCATCGAGTTCGACGCCGTCAACTTCTCGAGCGAGTACCGCGAGCGCGTCTTCGCGTCGTTTCTGCGCGACTACAGCGCCGGGCGCACGCCGAACCCCGATGTGCTGTGCAACAGCGAGATCAAATTCAAGTCCTTTCTCGATCACGCGCAAGCGCTGGGCGCGGATGCGATCGCCACCGGCCACTACGCGCGGGTTGCGATCCAGCGAAGGAAAGGCCGAGCTGCTCAAGGCGACCGATACGGCCAAGGACCAGACGTACTTCCTGCATCAGCTGACACAGCGGCAACTTTCCGTGACACGGTTTCCGCTCGCTGCGATGAACAAGCGGACGGTTCGAGCGATCGCTCGCGAGCAGGGCATTCCGACGCATGCCAAAAAGGACTCCACCGGCATTTGTTTTATCGGGGAGAGACCTTTCGCGGAATTTCTGGCTCGCTACCTGCCGAGGGAGCCGGGTCCGATCGAGACACCCGAGGGCCGCGTTGTCGGCCGTCACAACGGACTTGCTTACCATACCCTGGGACAGCGCCAGGGCCTGCGCATCGGCGGTGTCCGCGATGCGATCGGTTCTCCGTGGTTTGTCGCGCGCAAGGACGTGCGGCGAAACGCATTGATCGTCGTCCAGGGCCACGAGCACCCTCTGCTCTACGCTACTGCGCTGGAGACGGGACCGATTCACTGGATTGCGGA
The DNA here is from genome assembly GCA_963745385.1 of uncultured beta proteobacterium. Lineage (GTDB taxonomy): Bacteria > Pseudomonadota > Gammaproteobacteria > Burkholderiales > Casimicrobiaceae > PALSA-1003. Next base: position 214,618 of record CAVUXI010000020.1, on the reverse strand, counting down.
AGTGCCGCCGAAACCCGGGATCGCGCTCGCCGCAAAGACGCGCTACCGCATGCCCGACGCATCATGCCGCCTCGTGCCTTGCGGAAGCGATCGGTGGCGCGCCGTGTTCGACGCTCCTCAATGGGCGCCTACGCCCGGCCAATATCTCGTGATCTACGAAGGCGACGTCTGCTTGGGCGGCGGCGTCATCCAACACGCGGGAGCCGAGCCTTCGCTTCGGACATCCGACGTCGCTGCGGCGGCCGTGCAATGACGCGAGGCCGGCACAACTGAAAATGGGGTGGTTGACAGGCCTTGGTGTGGCATTCCACAAATAACTCACATTACTTTCAGCCGTTCGTGGTGAGCCCTTCGACTTCGCTCAGGACAGGCTTGTCGAACCATGAACGGCTCCGCAGACCGGACCCTTCGACGCTGCTCAGGGCAGGCCCTTCGACTGTGCTCAGGACATGCTTCGACAGGCTCCCTTCGACAAGCTCAGGGCGAACGGACTTTATCAAGTTAGCTGCGGAACACTACGCTAAAACGGTATGTCGTCGTCGAGGTCGTCGACGTTCTTCTTCGCCGGCGCGCCTGCGCTTTTCGCTCCGGTCGGCGCTCCGGCGGACACGCGCTCGGGTGCGTCGGGCGCGCCGCTGCCGCTGCGGCTCCCGAGCATCTGCATCCGGTCCGCGATGATCTCGGTCGTATATTTGTCCTGACCTTCCTTGTCCTGCCATTTGCGCGTCTGCAGGCGCCCTTCGACATACACCTGACTGCCTTTCTTGAGGTATTCGCCTGCGATCTCGGCGAGCTTGCCGAAGAATGCTACGCGGTGCCATTCGGTGCGTTCCTGCTTCTCCCCGCTCTTGTCTTTCCAGGTGTCGGTCGTTGCGATCGACACGTTGGTCACCGCTTCTCCGCCGGTCGTGTATCGGGTCTCGGGGTCGCGCCCGAGGTTACCGACCAGGATCACCTTGTTGACTGATGCCATGAGAACCCCCCAGTACGTATGCTTGGATTGTGCCGGAACGCCGCACTTCCAGCATCGGCCGCTTGTCCGATGCAAAGGGGCGAGAAGGCGCGGAAGAAGCAGCGTGCGCCGTTCCGCCGCAGCGTCTCTCGCGTCTTTGAAATCGGGCTTAGAAAGAGCGAGCGAAAAGGAGTATATTAGCAGGTTGTCCAAGAGCTTCGTACGGTATGGAATACATCCGCATTCGCGGCGCAAGAACGCATAACCTCAAGAACGTCAATCTCGATCTGCCGCGCCACCGGCTGATCGTCATCACCGGTCTTTCCGGCTCGGGCAAGAGCTCGCTTGCCTTCGACACGCTCTATGCGGAAGGACAGCGGCGCTACGTCGAATCGCTCTCCGCGTACGCCCGGCAGTTCCTTCAGCTGATGGAAAAGCCGGACGTCGATCTGATCGAAGGCCTGTCGCCGGCGATCTCGATCGAGCAGAAGGCGACGTCGCACAACCCGCGCTCGACGGTCGGAACGGTCACCGAGATCCACGACTATCTGCGGCTGCTCTACGCGCGCGTCGGCGAGCCTTACTGTCCGGACCACCCCGAGCAGAAGCTCACGTCGATGACGATCTCGCAGATGGTCGACGCGGTGTTGATGCTGCCGGAGGAGACCCGGCTGATGATCCTCGCGCCGGTCGTGGTCAATCGCAAGGGCGAGCAGGCGGAGCTTTTTGTTGAGCTTCGCGCCAAGGGCTTCGTCCGCGTGCGCATCGACGGCAGCGTGTACGAGATCGACTCACTCCCGAAGCTCGACCAAGAACCAGAAGCATACGGTCGAGGTCGTCGTCGACCGCCTGCGCGTGCGGCCCGATCTCAAGCAGCGCATCGCCGAATCTTTCGAGACCGCGCTGCGCAACGGCGACGGGCGCGCGATCGCCGTCGAAATGGACACAGGGGTCGAGCACTTGTACTCGGCCAAGTTCGCTTGCCCGATCTGCAGCTATTCCCTGCAGGAGCTCGAGCCGCGTCTTTTCTCGTTCAACAATCCGATGGGCGCGTGTCCGCGCTGCGACGGACTGGGATCGATCAGCTTTTTCGATCCGAAGAGAGTGGTCGCGTTTCCCCAGCTTTCGCTCGCCTCGGGAGCGATCAAGGGATGGGACCGGCGCAATCAGTTTTATTTCCAGATGCTGCAAAGCCTTGCCAAGCACTTCGGCTTCGACCTGGAAAAGGCGCTTCGACCGGCTGCCCGAACGCGTGCAGCAGATGATCCTGTACGGCAGCGACAAGGAAAAGATCGCATTCCAGTATCTTTCCGACCGCGGCAAGCCGATGGTGCGCGAGCATGCCTTCGAGGGCATCATCCCCAACCTCGAGCGACGTTACCGCGAGACTGACTCGATCATGGTGCGCGAGGAGCTCGCAAAATACCTCAATTCCAAGCCGTGTCCCGAGTGCGATGGCACCCGGTTGCGGCGCGAAGCGCGTCACGTCAAGGTAGGCCCTCCCGGAAACGAGCGCGCGATCTTCGAGGTGAGCAACTGGCCGCTCAAGCAGGCGGGCGAGTTCTTCCGCGACATGAAGCTCGAGGGACAACGTCAGGCGATCGCCGACAAGATCGTCAAGGAGATCGTGACCCGGCTGCAATTCCTGAACAACGTCGGGCTCGATTACCTGTCGCTCGACCGGTCCGCGGAAACGCTTTCGGGCGGCGAGGCGCAGCGCATCAGGCTTGCATCGCAGATCGGCTCGGGCCTCACCGGAGTGATGTATGTCCTCGACGAGCCTTCGATCGGGCTGCATCAACGGGACAACGATCGGCTGCTGACCACTCTCAAGCACCTGCGCGATCTCGGCAACAGCGTGATCGTGGTCGAGCACGACCAGGATGCCATTCTGTCCGCCGACCACGTTGTCGACATGGGGCCGGGCGCGGGCGAGCACGGCGGCCAGATCGTCGCGCAGGGTACGCCCGAAGAGATTCGCCGAGCGGCGCATTCGCTGACGGGACAGTATCTCGCCGGCCACCGGCAGATACCGATGCCGGCGAAGCGTCACAAGGCCGACCTGAGGGCGCGTGCTGACCATCACCGGCGCGACGGGCAACAATCTCAAGAGCGTGACGCTCAAGCTTCCGGTCGGACTGTTCGTCTGCGTGACCGGCGTCTCCGGTTCCGGCAAGTCGACCTTGATCAACGACACGCTGTATCACGCAGTGGCGCGTCACTTGTACGGCAGCAGCGCGGAGCCGGCGCCTTTTACCGAGATGGAAGGCATCGAGCACTACGACAAGGTTATCAGCGTCGACCAGAGCCCGATCGGCCGCACGCCGCGCTCCAACCCCGCCACGTACACGGGATTGTTCACGCCGATCCGCGAGCTGTTCGCGCAGGTCAAGGAGGCGCGCGAGCGCGGCTACGGCCCCGGACGGTTCTCCTTCAACGTCAAGGGCGGTCGCTGCGAGGCGTGTCAGGGCGACGGCCTGATCAAGGTCGAGATGCATTTTTTGCCCGACGTCTACGTTCCATGCGACGTGTGCCATGCACAGCGCTACAACCGGGAGACGCTGGAGATCCAGTACAAAGGCAAGAATATCCACGACGTGCTGTCCATGACCGTCGAGCAGGCGTACGCTTTTTTCGAGCCTGTACCTGTGGTGGCGCGCAAGCTCTCCACCTTGCTCGACGTGGGCCTGGGTTACATCACGCTCGGTCAGTCGGCGACGACGCTCTCGGGCGGCGAAGCCCAGCGGGTCAAGCTCGCGCTCGAGCTGTCGAAGCGCGACACCGGGCGCACGCTCTACATTCTGGACGAGCCGACGACAGGACTGCATTTCCACGACATCGAGATGCTGCTCACGGTTCTCCACCGATTGCGCGATCACGGCAATACGGTGGTGGTGATCGAGCACAATCTGGACGTGATCAAGACGGCCGATTGGATCATCGATCTGGGACCCGAGGGGGGCGCCGGCGGTGGAAGTATCATCGCCGAGGGAACCCCCGAGCACGTCGCCGGCGTTGCGGCCAGCTATACCGGACGCTACTTGAAGCCGGTGCTCGATCGGTTCGGAAAAAGGGCGGTCCGCGACGAAGTCGAGCCCGCGCGCAATGGACGCGGAAAGAAAGCGGCGGCGGACTTGTTAGGCTGAACGATCGCTCACGCAGCCGGTCGATTGCCTTGATGCACAGGACGAGTCACAAAGGGAGGACGCGATGGAGCGGCTCAAGACGGTTCTGACGGCAATCGCGGCCGTCGGTATGGTGGTCGTCGCGGGGGTTTGCATGGCCGCCGACCGGTGGACCTACGCGGGCGCGACCGGTCCGGCGAAGTGGGGCACGCTGGAAAAGGGATACGCTCTCTGCAAACAGGGGACGAACCAGTCTCCGGTCGACATTCCCGACGCCGACGCAAGAAAAGGCGACCTGCCGTCGCTGCTATTCAACTACAAGCCGACGCCGCTCAAGATCATCGATGACGGGCACACGATCCAAGTGAACTACGCGCCCGGCAGCTTTCTTATCGTCGGAGACAATCAATACGAGCTGATCGAGTTCCACTTCCACAAGCCGGGCGAGCATAAAATCACCGGCAAGGGTTACGAGATGGAAGCCGACCTCGTGCACCGCGGCAAGGACGGCAAGATTGCGATCGTGGCGGTCATGCTCGACGAGGGCAAGGAAAACGCCTTGATCAAGTCGCTGTGGAGCAATCTGCCCCAGGAAAAGGGAAAGGAGCGCGTCGTCGACACCGTGAAGATCAGCGCGCTGGGCCTGCTGCCGCAGAAAAAGGACTATTACACGTTCGCGGGTTCGCTGACGACGCCGCCGTGCACCGAGAACGTGACATGGTTCGTGCTGAAGAATCCCACGCAAGTCTCCGCCGACGAGCTCGCGCGATTCGCCAGGATCTACCCGCTGAATGCGCGTCCCATTCAGCCGTTCAACAGCCGGGACATTCAAGGCACGCGATAGGGCACGCCGGACGCGAGCAACCAAAGCGCCAGCCGCGGCTGGCGCTTTGCACTTGTTGAATCGTGCTTCTTACTGAATCGTAATTTGCTTCGCGTTCGGCTTGACGATCTTCGGCAGCGTCAATTGTAGGACACCGTCGACATGCTTGGCTTGCGCGGCGTTGGCGTCGACCGCTTCCGGCAGCCGGATTGCGCGGCTCGCCTTGGCAAAGCGGCGCTCCTGCCACAGTGACTTGCCGTCGTTGCCGTCATCGCGGAATTCGGCGCCGATGGTGACATCGCGATCCTCTACACTGACTTCGATCCTGTCCTTGGGAATACCGGGGAGCTCCGCTTTGACGACATACGCTTCCGGGGTCTCGACGACATCCAGCGCAATCGTGCGGCCGGGCAAGCTCGCTTCTCCGTTGCCCGAACCGAACACCGCGCCGAGGTCCCGGTACAGCGGGCTGTAGTAATGAATGAGACTGGTCATTTCTGATTCTCCATTTCGTTGACGGCGCGTATGCGCCGCGCATGCCGACCTAGTTGGCGGCTATGAAATGGATTTCAAGGGTCCGCTCGCGTCGATTCGATGGCCGCAGGGCCCGACCCGACGGGAGGCGCCGACGCGCCATCGTGCGGCTCCTGCCTTGGCGCGGCGACGCTGATCGCGGCGAGGATGCCTTGCAGCAACGCAGTCGGCGGCGGCGGACACCCGGGGATCTCGACGTCGACAGGTATGAGATTCGCGACCCGCCCGATGCTCGCGTAGCTTTCGCCGAAAATGCCGCCCATGCAGCCGCAATCGCCGGCGGCGACGACCAGCTTCGGGTCGGGGACCGCCTCGTAGGTGCGCTTCAGGGCGATCGCCATGTGTTTGGACACCGGCCCGGTGACGAGGAGCATGTCGGCATGACGCGGACTGGCGACGAACTTGATGCCGAGCCCCTCGAGGTTGTAGTAAGGATTGCTCAGCGCGTGGATCTCCAGCTCGCAACCGTTGCATGAGCCTGCGTCGACGTGACGTATGGTGAGCGCGCGCCCGAGCGTGCGCAGGATTTCCTGCCGCAGCCTCGCGACGACGACCATTTCCGCGGCGGGCGCAGGTGCCGCCTCGGTCTTGATACCGTTACGCGCGATCTGGCGAAGGATGTGCAGCATCGAAGGTCCTTACAGATCGTGCCCGCTGTACGACAGGTTGAACGATTTGTTGATCAGCGGAAAGTCGGGAACGATGTTGCCGATCACGGCGTGCTCGAGCACCGGCCAATTCCGCCACGACGGGTCCTGCGGGTGACAGCGGCGGATCGTCCCCTCCGGACCGCTCTCCAGCGCGACGATGACCGGACCGCGCCAGCTTTCGACGCAGCCCAGCGCGATGCGATATTCCGGAAACGGGGGAAGGGGCGCTCGAATTTCGCCTTGAGGAAGCGCATCGAGAATGACGTCGATAAGCCGCAGCGACTCGGCCAGTTCGTCGAAACGAACCGCGACCCGCGCGGCCACGTCGCCGCTCGCGTGCGTCGCGCGCCGAACCTCCAGCGCGTCATAGGGCGCGATAGGGAGATCGCAGCGCAGGTCACTCGGAACGCCGCTCGCGCGGGCGGCGAAGCCGGTCAGACCGAGCTTGAGCGCGAGCTCTCGGCTCACCTGCCCGCACGCGCGAAAGCGGTCCTGCAGTCCCGCGTGCTCGTCGTATATCCCGCGCAAGACAGAGATTTCGCGGAGGAGGCTGACGCGCTCCTTGCGCATTTGCGCGACCGCATCGGCATCGATGTCGCGCAAGATCCCGCCCGGCACGACGACGTCCATCAGCAGGCGATGCCCGAAAGCCCTGGCGTTCAATCGCAGCACGTCTTCCTTCAGGCGCGAGAACTGCGCGAGGCCGAAGGCGAATCCGCCGTCGTTGCCGAGGTAGCCCAGGTCGCCCAGGTGATTTGCGACGCGCTCGCGCTCGACAAAAAGCGCGCGCAGCCAGATCGCGCGAGGCGGGACGTTCATCGTCGCGATGCCCTCGGCGGCCTGCGCATACGCCCATGCGTACGCCACGGTGCAGTCCCCCGAGATGCGTCCGGCGAGGCGGTAGGCGTCCGCGAAAGGAAGTGTTTCGAAGCGCTTTTCGATTCCTTTGTGGACGAAAGACAGACGCTCCTCCAGCCGCAGGACTTTCTCTCCGACGACCTGGAAACGGAAGTGGCCGGGCTCGATGATGCCTGCATGCACCGGTCCGACAGGTATCTCGTGCACGCCGTCGCCGTTGACGCGGACGAACGGATAGTCCTCCTGCCCCGGCTCCCATTTGGGCGACGCCTCGAAATCGCGCCGCAGCGGAAAACGATCGATCGGCCACGCGGCTTGCCATGTCCAGGGGCGCTGGTCGTCGGCGTCGGATTGAACGCCGACGAGGTCGAAGGCTGCGCGCTGCATCCGGTTCGCCGCCGGGAATATCCCGGACAGGTCAGGATAGTGCGCACCTTCATCGGGCAGCGTGTGCTCGAGCATCGTCAAGCCTTCGCTGTCGCCGAGCAGCACGTGCAGACAAAAGCCGCGGCGGCGATCGCGCTCGTCGCTCGCCCACAGCGCGAGGAGCTGTCCTCCGCGCTCCCACGCCAGCCGGCACGCCGTCAGCAACTGGCCCGAGCTCACCGGACAGCGCTGCGCAGGAATGGCACTCGCCAGCGGCGCGGAGGAGATGCCCAGGGGCGAAACGTTCATCGCCGATGGCCGCGACGTCCGCGCCGATCGCTCGCGCATTCGGGCCTCCAACCGATCAGCTTCGCGGCCTGCCGGTACCAGTCGGCAAGCACGGGTGGAATCCACAAGCCCAGCATGAGCACGATGGCCAGGTGCACGAAGACCGGCGCCATCGCCGGCCGGTACGGCAGCCGCTTGGCGGTTGTTTCGCCGAACACCATCGGTTGGACCTTGGAGAACACCGCGGCGAAGGCCACGCCCAGCGCAAGGAGGAGCAGCGGCGTCGCCCACGGCTGCTCGTGGATCGCCGTCGTGAGAATCAGAAATTCGCTGGCGAACACGCCGAAGGGCGGCATGCCGAGGATAGCCAGCGTGCCGAGAATCAATCCCCATCCGATCGCCGGGGTCCGTGTGATCAGCCCGCGGATATCGTCCATGACCTGCGTTCCGGTCTTTTGCGCCGCGTGACCGACCGCGAAAAAAATCGCCGATTTGGTGAGCGAGTGCACCGTCATGTGCAGCAGTCCCGCGAAGTTGGCGATCGGGCCGCCCATGCCGAACGCGAAGGTGATGATCCCCATGTGCTCGATCGACGAGTACGCGAACAAGCGCTTGATGTCCTTCTGTCGCGACAGCAGGAAAGCGGCGACGACCACCGAGAGCAGCCCGAAGCCCATCATGAGCCCCTTGCGCGAACGACGTGTTCAGCGAGCCGTCGACGAGCACCTTGCAGCGGATCACCGCGTACAGCGCGACGTTGAGAAGCAATCCCGAAAGCACCGCCGACACGGGCGTGGGTCCCTCGGCGTGCGCGTCCGGCAGCCAGTTGTGCAGCGGGACCAAGTCCGACCTTGGTGCCGTAACCGACCAGCAGGAAGACGAACGCGAGCGAGAGCACCGTCGGCTCGAGCTGCGCTCTTGACGCCGTTGAGCTCGGTCCACAGCAACGCGCCGCCCCCGGCGCCAAGTACCTTTTCCGCGGCGAAATAGAGCAGGATCGTGCCGAACAGCGCCTGCGCGATGCCGACGCCGCAGAGAATGAAGTACTTCCATGCGGCTTCGAGGCTCGCCGGCGTCCGATAGAGCGACACGAGCAGCACGGTCGCCAGCGTCGCGGCTTCCATCGCCACCCACAGGATGCCCATGTTGTTGGTCAGGAGCGCCAGCAGCATGGTGAAGTTGAACACCTGGAACATGCTGTGGTAGAGGCGCAGGCGTCCCGGCGTCAGCCGGCCGTGCTCGCGCTCGATTCTCATGTACGGGCTGGAGAAGATCGACGTCGTGAATCCGACAAACGCGGTGAGCGCGACCAGGAACACATTGAACGAATCGACGAAGAAAAGCGGTCGAGCGCGAGCAGCGGACCGTCGGAAATCACGCGAACGGTCAGCGCCGCGGCGGCGAGGAGGGTCGCGAGGCATACGGCGACATTGACCGTCGCCGCATGACCGCGATGGCCCACGCGGCGAGCAGCGAGCGCGCCGGCGACGCGGAAGACCGAGCACGAGCGAGGATCTCGATCACGTGAGTCTCTTCCTTGAGCTTCTCGAGATGCTTCAGGTCCAGGCTGTCGAACTGCTCGCGGATCTGGAAGAAGAACACGCCGAGGATCAGCATTCCGACCAGGACATCGAGTGCGATGCCGAGCTCGACCACCATCGGCATGCCGTACGTGGCGCTGGTCGCGGCGAAGAAAAGGCCGTTCTCCATCGACAGGAACCCGATCACCTGCGGAATCGCCTTGCGCCGGGTGATCATCATCAGAAACGACAGCATGACGCTGGCGGTCGCGATGCCGAGGGTGGCGCGGGTCACGGTATTGGAAAGCTGCGAGATCGGGACGGCCAGATTGAACGAGAACACGACCAGCACGATGCCGATCAGCATCGTCGTCGGGATGTTGATCAGGCCTTCGATGTCCCAGCGCACGTCGAGCTTCCGGATCAGGTGGTGCAGCACCCACGGCAGCAGCGCGACCTTGAGCACGAGCGTGACCCCGGCCGACCAGTAGAGGTGCGGCTGCGAAGTGGCGAAGGCGACGATCGCGGTCGAGCACGCGAGCGCGAGCCCTTGCGCCGCGAACAGGTTGATCAGCGTCAGCACTCTTCGCTGCGCGAGCATCGCGAACGCGAGCAGCAGCAGCACCGCCGCGAGGAGGTTGATCAACTGAGCCCAGAGAGGAAGTCCGGCGATCGTATGCGCCATCGGATTCCTCAGCTTCCCAGCAGAAGATTGACCAGCATGCCCAGGACGGCGAGCAGGAAGGCGGTGCCGAGGAACTCGGGCGCCCGGAAGATGCGCAACTTGGCCGACAAGGTTTCGATCAACGCCAGCGCGAATCCGCCCACGACGAGCTTGGCCGCCAGCACGGGCGTCGCGCCGAGTATGGCCAGCCAGTCGGCGCTGCCCTGGGCGATGCCGAAGGGCAGGAACAGAGCCAAGCCGATGCACGAATAGTTGAATAGCTTCAGCGCCGAGGCCCACTCGATGAGCGCCAGATGCCGCGCCGAATATTCGAGGATCATCGCCTCGTGGATCATGGTGAGCTCGAGGTGCGTCGCCGGATTGTCGATGGGGATACGCGCGTTCTCGGCGAGCGACACCATGGTGAACGCGACGCCGGCGAAGGCGAGGCTCGGGTAGATCGCTATTTCCCGATGCGCGAGCGTATCGACGATGGTCGGCAGCGACGTCGAGCCGGAAATCAAGGACGCGGTGAAGAGGACCATGAGGAGCGCAGGCTCCGCCAGGAAGCCCACGAACATTTCGCGTCGCGCGCCCATGCTGCCGAATGCGGTGCCGATGTCCATCGCGGCAAGCGCGATAAATACTCGAGCCAGCGCGAATAGGCCGACCAGCGCGATCGCGTCTGCCGCCTGCGCGAACGGCAGATCGGTCGCCAGCGACGGCACGATGGCGGCAGCGAGCGCCATCGCCGCGAACACGACGTAGGGCATGGTGCGAAAGATCGGCGAGGCGTTCTCGGCGATCACCGCATCCTTGTGGAACAGCTTTCGTATCGTCCGGTACGGGAGAAGCAGCGGCGGCGCGCTCTTGTTCTGCAGCCAGGCGCGGCACTGGTTGACCCATCCGAGAAGCAGAGGAGCCAGCAGCAGCGCGATCAAGAGCTGCAGCAGCTGCGAGAGGAACCCGGTCGGCGTCATCGGATGAACAGGAGCAGCGCGAGCAGGGTGAAAAAGCTGTAGGTCAGGTACACCGAGATGCGTCCCTGCTGGATGAGGCCGACCAGGCGCGCTACCGCGTCCGTGCTGCGCACGACAGGGAGGTAGAGCCATCGCCAGAAATGATCCTCGATCTTCACTTCGTATCTCGGGGTGCTGTCGAAAGGCGAGGGCAGCGAGCGCTCGACATGAAAAAATGCCTCGAACACCTGTCGGATCGGCTGGCCGAATCCCTCGGCGGTGTCCTGCATGCGCGCCGTCTGCAGCGGGTAGCCGCAATCCCACGCGGGGCCTTTGCGCAAGCGGCCATGATAGTGGCGATGCACCACCTGCATGGTGAGCGCCACCACGGCGAGGATCACCGCGAGCACGATGATGGGACTGTAGCTCGACCGGTCCGGGTTGATCGGCGCCAGCAAGAACCAGCTTCCGCCGTGTCCGCCGACGGTGGCTCCGATGAGCATCGTATCGACGGGATCGAGCCAGGCGATGACGTTGACGGGAAAAAGCCCGAGAAAGACACAGCCGATCGCAAACCAGACCAGGGCGGCGCGTTCGAGCCGGCCGGGGTCCTTGGCATAGACGAGGTTGGGCTCACGCGGGCGTCCAAGGAAGATCACGCCATAGAACTTGACCATGACGTATGCCGCGAGCGCGACTGCGAGGACCAGCGCGGCAGCGGCGAGCGGCACGAGCATGTTGACAAACGACTGCGGCAGGCTCGGCGTGAACAGAAACGCCTGCAGCAGCAGCCATTCGGAAACGAAGCCGTTCAATGGAGGCAGGCCCGCCATCGCCAGCGTGCCGACCAGCGCAAGCCACGCCACCCACGGCATGCGATGGATCAGGCCGCCGAGCTTGCCGAGGCTGCGTTCCTTGGTCGCGTGCAGCACCGAGCCGGTCGCCAGGAACAGCAAGCTCTTGAAGAACGCGTGGTTGAGCGCGTGATACAGGGTCGCGGTCAGCGCGAGCGCCGCCAGCAGGGTCTTGTCGTGCGCCTTGAAAAGAATGGCGAGACCCATGCCGGCGACGATGATGCCGATATTCTCGATGGACGAATACGCGAGAAGACGCTTCATGTCCGTTTGCACCGTCGCGAAAATCACGCCGAAGAGCGCGGTGAGAAGCCCGAGTACGAGCGCGATGACGCCCCACCACCACAATTGGCCATTGAGCAGATCGAAGGTCACGCGCAACAGCCCGTAGATCGCCGTCTTCAGCATGACGCCGCTCATCAACGCCGACACCGGCGATGGCGCCGCCGGGTGCGCCTCGGGAAGCCACACGTGCAGCGGCAGCAAACCCGCTTTTGCACCGAAACCGAAGATCGCCAACCCAAACGCGATCGACGACCAGGTGCCCGGAAGGATCATCGAGCGCATCGAGCCGAAGGTGTAGTCGCCGCTTCCACCCTGAAGCACGCCGAAGCAGAGCAGGATCGCGATCGCGCCGATGTGCGCGATCAGCAGATACAGGAAACCCGCGCGGCGGATCTCCGGAATGCGGTGATCGGTGGTCACCAGAAAGAACGACGAGAGCGCCATCGTTTCCCACGCGACCATGAACACGTAGGCGTCGTCGGCGATCAGCACCAGCGCCATCGCAGCGAGAAATACGTGGTATTGCAGACAGAGAAGACCCGGGGCGGCGCCTTCGCTGTCGCGAAAGTAGCCGGCCGAGAAGATCGAGATGCCCGAGGCCGTCGCGCCTAGCAGAAGAAGGAAAAACGCCGACAGCGAGTCGAGGCGCAGGTGAAACGGAAGATCGGGCAGGCCCAGCGGCAGAACGATGGATTGCGCGGTCCGGCCCATCGAGAGAAGCGCGACAACGGCGAGCGCGAGCGCGACGACCGCCCCGAGAATGAAAAGCACTCGTATGACGTGGAGGCGCTTTGTCGGACGGATCGTCCCGGCCACGCCGATCGCGATCCATGCGGCGATGGCGACGACGACGAGGTGAAGAGCGCTGATCACTTAGCTGTCGACCCGGCGAAGACCGGGACCGAAGTATTTCGATCCATGCGTCGTCGTATCACTTTAACTTGGATCCCGGGTCTCGCATGCGCTCGCCCGGGATGACGCATCCGTCTCCAACCGCGCGGCGGCTGCGCTTGCGTCCTTCGTCGGATGCTGTCCATACGTGCCGTCATTCCCGCGAAAGCGGGAATCCAGCGTCGTTCTCACGACCGCAAAGACACTGGATCCCGGGTCTCGCATGCGCTCGCCCGGGATGACGCACCCGTCTCCAATCGCGCGGCGGCTACGCGTTGCGCTCTTGGACGGATGCGTCACTTGACGCGCATGCCGGGCTGCGCGCCGGAGTCGGGGGCGAGCAGAAAGATTCCGGGCCCGTCGCCCGACGCCGCCAGCACCATTCCTTCGGACAAGCCGAACTTCATCTTGCGCGGCGCGAGGTTCGCCACCATCGGCGTCAGGCGTCCGATCAGATCTTCCGGCTTGTACGCCGCCTTGATGCCGGCGAAAACCACGCGATTGCGCCCTTCGCCGATGTCCAGCGTGAGCTTGAGCAGCTTGTCGGCGCCGTCGACGTGCTCCGCGTTCACGATCCGGGCGATGCGAAGATCGACTTTGCCGAAGTCGTCAATGGAAATTTGCGCCGTGTCGCCGCTATTGTTCGAGCTTGCGGAGGGCGATGCCGCAGCCGGAGCCGCTGTTACCTGCGCGTTCGACGGGATGTCGAACAGTGCGTCGATCTGTTTCGGATCGATGCGATGAGAGCAAGTGCTCGATACGGCGGTGATTTCGGTCCGGACTTTGTACTAAGATCATTCCAGATGAGGTCCGGTGTCCCGAGCCATTTTTCAACTTGCTCGGCGACGCCGGGCAGCATCGGGTTTCAACATAGATCGTCATGCGATACCGAAAGCGGTGATGCATTCACTGCAGACACGTTGCAACTTTGCGAGTTGCGTTGGTTCGCTGGATCGGTCGCGAGCGTCCCAAGGTCTGTTGCTCATTGAAATACTCGTTCACGCGGTCGGCGAACGTCATGATCAAGCGGAGGGCCTTGCCAAACTCGCGGTTGGCATATGCAGCGGCCACTTCATCTTCAATATCCACTGCGCCGATTATCGCCACGCTAACCGCGTCGGCTGACGCTGCAGGCGGGCGCCAGTCTCCCGTCGAAATACTTTGTCAAAAACGGAGCCGCTCGACTCGCGATATTCACGTATTTCCCGATCAGGTCGCTGTTCACCCGCGCGACGAAGTCGTCCGGATTGAAGTCGATGTCCTCGACTTTGTCGTTGAGCTTGGCGGCGATGTAGTAGCGCAGCCACTCCGGATTCATGCCGACGTCGAGATAGCGCTGCGGGCTGATGCCGGTGCCGCGCGACTTGGACATCTTCTCGCCGGACACGGTGATGAAGCCGTGAACGTAGACATTCGTTCGGCCGCTTTCGTTGCCGAGAACTCGAGCATCGCCGGCCAGAACAGCGTATGGAAATAGATGATGTCCTTGCCGATGAAGTGATATTGCTCGACCTCGGACGATGGCGCGATGAACTCCTCGAACGAGCGAGTCTCGCCGTTGGCTCGCGCCTTTCCCGTGTCGAAGTAGTTCTTAAGGCTGGCAAGATAGCCGATCGGCGCGTCGAGCCATACGTAGAAATACTTTCCGGGCGCGTCGGGGATTTCGATGCCGAAGTACGGCGGGTCGCGCGAGATATCCCAATCGGCAAGCTTGGCGTCGCCCGCGCCCAGCCATTCGGCGATCTTGTTCTTGACCTCCGGCTGCAGCGGCGTCTCGGTCGTCCATTTTCGAAGGAATTGAACGACCTTCGCGTCCGACAATTTGAAGAACAAGTGCTCGGACGTGCGCAGCTCCGGCTTCGCGCCCGTCAGCACCGAATACGGGTTCTTGAGCTCGGTCGCGGCGTATGTCGAGCCGCAGACCTCGCACGCGTCTCCATACTGATCCTTGGCGCCGCATTTCGGACACTCGCCCTTGATGTAGCGGTCGGGAAGAAACATGCTCTTGACCGGATCGAAGAACTGCTCGATCGACTTGGCGTAGATCAGTCCCGCGTCCTTGAGCCGCCGGTAGATCGAATACGAAAGCTCGCGATTTTCCTCGCTGTGCGTCGTGTACCAGTTGTCGAAGCTCAGGTGGAAGCGCTGATAGTCGCGCTGATGAGACTCTCCGACCTTGCGGATCAGCTCCTCCGGCGTCACACCGTCGGCTTCGGCCCGGAGCATGATGGGCGCGCCGTGCGTATCGTCGGCGCCCATGAAATGCACCTTGTGCCCCTGCATGCGCTGGAACCGCACCCAGATATCGGCCTGGATGTACTCCATGATGTGGCCGATGTGAAAGGGCCCGTTGGCGTAGGGCAGCGCGGTGGTGACGAACAGGGTGCGCGGCATTGCTGCGAAGACCTTTGATGCGACAGGGGAATTCTCGATTCTAGCAAAGCGCTGTCCACTTAGTATCGAGCGCGTTGGTTTTTCGCTAAACTCGCGTTCTTTCTCCACCATCGCAGTCGAAGCTTCCCATGCCCATCTCAGAGGCCGACGTTCAGGCCCGCTTACGCTCGCTGATCGACCCCAACACCGGGCGCGATTTCGTCACCGAGAAGTCGGTGCGCAAAGTTCAGACCGACGGCAAGGATGTCAGCATCGACCTTCTGCTCGCCTATCCGGCGCGAAGCCAGCACGAGACCTTGCGCAGGCTCGTTCAGCAGCAGCTCGCCGACCTGCCGGGGATCGGCAGGGTCACGGTAACCGTCGGCCACAAGATCGCCTCGCATTCGGTGCAGCGCGGCGTGAAGCTCGTTGCCGGCGTCAAGAACATCATCGCGATTGCGAGCGGCAAGGGCGGCGTTGGCAAGTCGACGACTGCGGTCAATCTGGCGCTAGCGCTCGCCGCCGAAGGTGCGAGCGTCGGTGTCCTGGACGCCGATATCTACGGGCCGTCGCAGCCGATGATGCTGGGGATCGCCGGCAGACCGGAGTCGAAGGACGGCAAGACGCTCGAGCCGCTCGAAGCCTACGGCTTGCAGGCCATGTCGATCGGCTTCCTGATCGACGCCGATACGCCGATGGTCTGGCGCGGGCCGATGGTGACCCAGGCGCTGGAGCAGCTGCTCAAGGACACCAACTGGCGCGACCTCGACTATCTCATCGTCGACATGCCGCCGGGCACGGGCGACATTCAGCTCACGCTTGCGCAAAAGGTGCCGGTCACCGGGGCGGTGATCGTGACCACGCCGCAGGATATCGCGCTCATCGACGCGCGCAAGGGACTCAAGATGTTCGAAAAGGTCGGCGTGCCGATCGTCGGCATCGTCGAGAACATGGCCATCCACGTCTGCTCGCAGTGCGGGCACGCCGAGCATATTTTCGGCGAGGGCGGAGCGCAGCGGATGTGCAACGACTACAAGGTGCCGTTTCTGGGCGCCTTGCCGCTGGACATCCGCATCCGGGAGCAGGCTGACTCGGGCCGGCCCACGGTCGTCTCCGATCCCGATGGGAAAATCGCGGCCGTCTACAAGGAAATCGCTCGAAAGGTCGCGGTGTTCGTCGCGCAGAAAGCCGAGGACTTCTCGGCCAAGTTTCCGAACATCGTCGTTCAGAACACGTAAGCTGCGTGCCGGCGAAAGCGTCAAGCGCATGATCAAGTCCGACAAGTGGATCCGCCGCATGGCGGCCGAGCACGGAATGATCGAGCCGTTCGAGCCCGGCCAGGTCCGGGAGGCGAACGGGCAGAAGATCGTGTCGTACGGGACGTCGAGCTACGGCTACGACATCCGCTGCTCGAGCGAATTCAAGCTCTTCACCAACCTCAACTCGACCATCGTCGATCCGAAGAATTTCGACGACAAGTCGTTCGTCGATTTCAAGGGCGATTCGTGCATCATTCCGCCGAACTCGTTCGCGCTGGCTCGCACCGTCGAGTATTTCCGCATTCCGCGAAACGTCCTCACCATCTGCCTCGGCAAATCGACGTACGCGCGCTGCGGCATCATCGTCAATGTCACGCCGTTCGAGCCCGAATGGGAGGGCTACGTGACGCTCGAGTTCTCCAACACGACGCCGCTGCCCGCGAAGATCTACGCCAACGAAGGCGTCGCGCAGGTGATCTTCTTCGAGTCCGACGAAGTCTGCGAGACGTCCTACAAGGACCGCGGGGGGAAGTACCAGGGCCAAAAGGGCGTCACGCTGCCCAAGATCTAGCGCTCGCGGCCGCTCGCGAGCCCCTCGTCAGCCGGCATCCCGGGGCGTCCCGCCGCTCATCCCCCGGCGGCCGTAGCCTTCGGATGCGAATCGCCGCATAATTCGCGCCTTTCCGCCTCGACCCGCCGGACAAGGGCGGCGGGCGCTACCGCCGCGTTCCGGCACTGGACAGGACCGAATGAAGTTCCGCTTTCCCATCGTCATCATCGACGAAGACTTTCGCTCCGAAAATACCTCGGGCCTCGGGCATACGCGCGCTGGCCGCGGCGATCGAGAAGGAGGGCATGGAGATCCTCGGCGTGACGAGCTACGGCGACCTGTCGCAGTTCGCGCAGCAGCAGTCGCGCGCATCGGCGTTCATCCTGTCGATCGACGACGAGGAGTTCACCCCTGGCCCGGAGCTCGATCCCGCCGTCGTGAATCTGCGCGCGTTCATCGAGGAGATCCGCTTCAAGAACGCCGAGATCCCGATCTATCTCTACGGCGAGACGCGGACCTCGCGCCACATTCCGAACGACGTCCTGCGCGAGCTGCACGGCTTCATTCACATGTTCGAGGACACGCCGGAGTTCGTCGCGCGCCACATCATCCGCGAGGCCAAGTCCTACCTCGACTCGCTGGCGCCGCCGTTCTTCCGTGCGCTGGTGCAGCTACGCGCAGGACGGCTCGTACTCGTGGCATTGCCCGGGCCACTCGGGCGGCGTCGCGTTCCTGAAGAGTCCCGTCGGCCAGATGTTCCACCAGTTCTTCGGCGAGAACATGCTGCGCGCCGACGTCTGCAACGCGGTCGACGAGCTCGGCCAGCTGCTCGATCACACCGGGCCGGTCGGCGGCGTCGGAGCGAAACGCGGCGCGCATCTTCAACGCCGACCACTGCTTTTTCGTGACCAACGGCACGTCGACGTCGAACAAGATGGTCTGGCACGCCAACGTCGCGCCCGACGACATCGTCGTGGTCGACCGCAATTGTCACGTGTCGATCCTGCACGCGATCACCATGACCGGTGCGATCCCGGTCTTCCTCACGCCGAAGCGCAATCACCTCGGCATCATCGGCCCGATCGCGCTCGAGGAATTCAAGCCGGAGAACATCCGCAAGAAGATCGAGGCCAATCCCTTCGCGCGCGCGGCCAAGAACAAGAAGCCGCGCATCCTGACCATTACGCAGAGCACTTACGACGGCATCGCTTACAACGTCGAGATGCTCAAGCAGACGCTCGGCGAACAGTATCGACACGCTGCACTTCGACGAGGCGTGGCTGCCGCACGCCGCGTTTCACGAGTTCTACAAGGACATGCACGCCATCGGCAAGGACCGGCCGCGCAGCAAGGAATCGATCATTTTCGCCACGCACTCCACGCACAAGCTGCTGGCGGGTATTTCGCAGGCCTCGCAGATCATCGTGCAGGAATCGGAGACGCGAAAGCTCGACCGCCACGTCTTCAACGAGGCGTATCTGATGCACACGTCGACGTCGCCGCAGTACGCGATCATCGCGTCGTGCGATGTCGCCGCGGCGATGATGGAGCCGCCGGGCGGCACGGCGCTGGTCGAGGAATCGATCATGGAGGCGCTCGACTTCCGCCGCGCGATGCGCAAGGTCGACGACGAATGGGGCAAGGACTGGTGGTTCAAGGTCTGGGGGCCGGAGAAGCTCGCGGCGGAAGGCATCGGCAAGCGCGACGACTGGATGCTCAAAGCCAACGAAAAGTGGCACGGCTTCGGCGCGCTTGCGCCGGGCTTCAACATTCTCGATCCGATCAAGGCGACCGTCATCACGCCGGGTCTCGACGTCTCGGGCGAGTTCGCCAAGACGGGCATTCCGGCGTCGATCGTCACCAAGTATCTGGCCGAGCACGGCGTCATCGTCGAGAAGACCGGCCTCTATTCGTTCTTCATCATGTTCACCATCGGCATCACCAAGGGCCGCTGGAACACGCTGGTGACGGCGCTGCAGCAGTTCAAGGACGACTACGACAAGAACCAGCCGCTGTGGCGGATCCTGCCCGAATTCTGCGCGCAGCAGCCGAAGTACGAGCGCGTGGGGCTTGCGCGATCTTTGCCAGCAGATCCACGACATGTACAAGGCGAACGACGTGGCGCGGGTGACGACCGAGATGTACCTGTCCGACATGCAGCCGGCGATGAAGCCGTCCGACGCGTTTGCGTGCATGGCGCATCGCGAGATCGACCGCGTGCGAGATCGATCAGCTCGAAGGGCGCGTGACCAGCGTCCTGCTGACGCCGTATCCGCCGGGCATTCCGCTGCTGATTCCCGGGCGAGCGCTTCAACCGGACCATCGTCCAGTACCTGCAGTTCGCGCGCAACTTCAACCAGCAGTTTCCCGGGCTTCGACACCGACATCCACGGTCTGGTCGAGACCAGCGACGCGGGGAAACTGTCGTACTACGTGGATTGCGTGCGGCCGAAGTAGCGCCGAGAGCGGGGAAGCAGGGGCCCCGCGAGCAAAGCGATGCGGGGATGCGACCAAGCGAGTCGGCGCTTGAGGCCGACAACGCGGCAATCGATATTTCGGCGAGCGTTGAGGAGGCCGAGGCGCGAGCCGCCCGGCGAAGATGGATTTGCGGACAGAAACCGCGGCTTGCTACGCCGCGACCTTGACGCCGCGGTCGGCGCTTATCGGCTCGGACGGCCGCGCCTCCCCGCGTGAGGATTGCGCGATCAACGACGCCAGCACGCACGAGGCCATGCGGACTTCCATCGAGTCGCTGCGTCCTGAAAGCACGATCGGAACTTTGGCGCCGAGGACGACGCCGGCTGCGAGCGCGCCGAAAATCCCGGTCATCGCACGCAGCATCATCGATCCGGATTCGAGGTTGGGGACGATCAGGACGTCCGCCAGGCCGGCGATCTTCGACTCGATGCCGTTGGACGCGGGCGGCCGCGGAAGACAGCGCCGTGTCGACCGTCATCGGTCCTTCGACGAAACCGCCGTTGATCAGACCCTGCGCCGCCATCTTGGCGAGCGCGGCGGCTTCGCCGGTCGCGGGGATGGCGGGCGTGACGCCTTCGACCGCCGCGAGCACGGCCACCAGCGGCGTTGCGATGCCTAAATGCCCGCGCGAAGTCGATCGCGTTCTGAACGATCTCGCGCTTCGCCGCGAGATTCGGTGCGATGTTGAGAACGGCATCCGACAGCAGGAACGGACGCGGCATCCCCGGGACGTCGACGAAATACGCGTGGGTCAGCCGGTGCTCGCCTCGCAGCCCGGAATCTGCTGCGGCAACCGCACGCATGCAGGTCGTCGGGGTAGAGGCTGCCCTTGATCAGAGCGCGAACCTCGCCGTCCCGCGCGAGCTCGACCGCGCGCTGGGCCGCCGCATGGGGATCGTCAGGGGTATCGATAAGATCGATGCGGGACAAGTCCAGGCCGGCCTGGGCTGCGGCGTCCGCAATACGCGCCTCCGGGCCGATCAGCACGGGCGTCGAGATAGCCCGCAAATTGACCGGAAAGCGCGAGCTGCAGCGAATCGCGGTCGCACGGATAGACGATCGCCGTCGGCAACGGCGACAGATTCCGAACGTGCTCAACCAGGCGCTGGAAGTGCTGACGGGTAACCATGATCCGAGCGTGGCAAAGGGCGGGGAACCTGTCAACCCTGCGCCGATAGCCGGTAATCGAGGGGGACCAGCCGTCGCGCCGGGCGTCATACCTTGCCTTTCCATGGGACGACCAGCCGCTCGACGTAGCGCATCAACAGGTCGAAAAGATAGGCGACTGCGCCGATGACGACGATGCCCATGATGACGATGTCGGTGCGCAGGAAATTCGACGCATTGAGCACCATCTGCCCCAGGCCGTAGGTTGCCGCGACCATTTCGGCGGCGACCAGCGTCGTCCAGCCGAAGCCGATCGAGATCCTCATCGCGGTAAGGATTTCCGGCATCGCGGCCGGGATGACCACATGCCATATCACTTGCCACTTCGACGCTCCCATCGAGTACGCGGCATGGATCTGTTCCTGCGACACCGAGTGCACGCCGGCTCGCGCGCTCATTGCCAGCGGCGCGAAGCAGGCAAGATAAATCAGCAGGACCTTCGACAGCTCGTCGATGCCGAACCAGATGATGATCAGAGGAAGATACGCGAGCGGCGGCAGCGGACGGTAGAACTCGATCGGCGGATCGAAGACTGCCGCGGGCGATGCGCGAGACACCCATGGCGATGCCGACGGGAATGGCGGTGAGGCAGGCGAGGAAAAACGCGCTGAAAACACGGAACATCGACCAGCCGAAATGCGTGGCGAGCGGAGCGTCGGTGACCTGTCCTCGGGCCGATTCCCACAAGCGCTCGAAAACGGTCTCGGGTGTCGGCAGAAAAAGCGGCGGCATCCATCCGCAGGTGACTTGCAATCCACCACAGCGCGACGATCGCAATCATGGTGACGACCGAGATCGCGGTGCTCGAGCCCTCGCCCGGTGTCGAATAGCTCGAGGTCTTCGGGCGATCTTCCGCTTTCGATGGCTTCGAGGCGGAGGTCACGACGCGCTCGCCTGCAAATCCGCTGCGCCCTTGTCCCGGTGAAGAATCACCGACAGCACTTCCTCGCGAACCCGGATGAACTCCGGATCCGACTTGACCGCGCGGGCGTCGCGCGTTTTCAGAAAGCGGCGCCCGAAATCGACCCGGTACTCGTGCGAAATGCGTCCCGGTCGCGGCGTCATCACCACAAGATGCGTGGCGAGGAACAGCGCCTCCTCGACGCTATGGGTGATGAAAAAGCACATCTTTCCCGTGCGCTGCCAGACATCGAGGATCAATTCCTGGATCGATTCGCGCGTAAATGCGTCCAGCGCGCCCAGCGGCTCGTCCATGAGCATGAGCTCGGGATCGCTTGCGAGCGCACGGGCGATGCCGACGCGCTGCTGCATGCCCCCGGAGAGCTCGTAGATCGCACGATCGGCGAAATCCTCCAGGCCGACGAGCTTGAGCTGCTCCATCGCCACGCGCCGACGCTCGGGCAGCGGCACGCCGCGCATGCGCAAACCGAACTCGACGTTTTCGGCCACGTCGAGCCACGGCATCAAGGCGTGTTTCTGAAACACGACGCCGCGGTCCGCACCGGGTCCGGTCACAGGCTTGCCGTCCAGCTCGATCGTGCCCTCGGTAGGCGGCAGAAAGCCCGCGATGCACGAGAGCAGCGTTGTCTTTCCGCAACCTGACGCGCCGATGGCGACCACGAATTCGCCATCGTTCATCTTCAGGCTGACGTTGGCAAGCGCCTCGACCGTGCCGGTCCGGGTCGCGTAGCGGACGCCCAGGTTGCGGATATCGAGTTTCGGCAAAAGAGATCCTGATTTAAGTGATCTGTAGGTGCGAATTCATTCGCACCGGCTGTCACTTATCACCACCGCGTCCGCACCGCGCGCGCATGGCGGCAGCAATTCGGGCCTGCGTCTCGCGAAACCGGTCGATGTAAATTCATTCACAAGGCTCTTGGCAGAAAAACGGCGGCGCATCGCGCGCCGCCGCCTAAGGATTGCAAGGCTGCCCGTGGACAGCGGCCTTGTTGACCGCTACATCGCCTTCGTCACCCACTCGGTCGTCACGTTCTTGCTGTAATCAGGCGCGACCGTCGTCAGCCTGCCTTGCTCCTTGAGGAAGTTCGCCTGCTGCGACAGCGCCTTTGATGCCGCACCGTTTGCGCCCCCGCCCAGCCAGGTCGGCGACGCCTGATCCTTCACGCTCGGGAAGCCGTACAGCGCCATCGCGTCGGCCACGTCCTCGGGCTTGCCGCCGGACCACTTGGCGACCGCCGCGACCTTCGCCGTGATCGCCGGTCCACGCCTTCGGATTGGAGCGATAGTCGTCATCGGCCTTGGCCAGTGCCTTGACCATCGCCACCATGAACTCCGGATTTTCCTTGGCGAACTTGCGCGTCACGATCAGACCGTCGAAGGTGCACGCGCCTTGCTTGCAGATGTCGCCCGAAGTCATCAGCACCTTGCCGTTCTTCTTGACGTTGGAGAGCACCGGGTCCCAGATGAATGTCGCATCGATATCGCCGCGTCCCCACGCCGCGGCGATTTCCGGCGGGCGCATGTTGAGCACCTGCGCATCCGACGACTTGAGCCCCGCCTTCTGCATCGCGTACAGGAGCTGAAAATGCGAGGTCGACACGAACGGCGTTCCGATCTTCTTGCCCTTGAGGTCGGCGATGCCGTTGACGCCGCTGCCGTTGCGCGCGACCAGCGCTTCGGCCGCCGCGATATCCTCGAGGATCCAGAAGAGCTCGACGTCCATGCCCTGGCTGATCGCGGTCGCAATGCCGGTCGAGCCGACTTCGCCCAGCTGCACGTCACCCGACGCCATGGCGCGGATGACGTCGCCGCCGCCGCCGAACTGGCGCCAGTTGATCTTGTAACCGGTCGCCTTTTCGATTTCCTGGCTCTGCTGGACCCAGCGCCATGGATTCATCATGTCCTGATAGGCGAAAGTCACGGTCTTCTGCGCCGATGCGGGCATCGCGGCAGATACCGCCGCCGCCCACAACAGTATCCGCCAGCTGTTTCAGTCTCATCCGATCTCCTTCGATGGGATCGAGTCGCTCAATCGTCGCCAGAGTCCTGCGCAAAATATCGACCAGCACGTCGACATGCGCTTTCTCCGCGATCAGCGGCGGCGCGACGATCGACGCAGTCGCCGGTCGCCTTCAGATGCAGGCCGTTGTCGAACAGCTTCTTCTGCAGCGCGTGGCCGCGCCTGCCGGGCGTACCGTCGGCATGAATGTCGATCGCCGCGAACATGCCGTAGCCGCGCAGGTCGGAGACGACGGGGACACGTCCTTGAGCGACCAGATGCGCGTCGAGGAAATACGGCGAGAGCGCCGCGCCGCGCTCGAACAGCGTCTTCCTTCCGGTAGATGTCCAGCGTCGCGAGCCCGGCCGCGCAAGGCGCCGGATGCGCCGGAGTACGTGTAGCCGTGGAAGAACTCGATCGCGCCATCGGCGGCCGCGGCCATGATGGTGTCGTGGATGCGCTCGCTGACCGCCACGGCGCCCATCGGCTGCGCGCCGTTGGTGAGGCCCTTGGCCATGGTCATGAGGTCCGGCGTGACGCCGAAGCTTTGCGAGGCGAACGCCGCGCCGGTGCGGCCGAAGCCGCAGATCACTTCGTCGAACACCAGAAGGATGCCGTGCGCGTCGCAGATTTCGCGCAGGCGCTTGCAGATAGCCCTTGGGCGGGACCAGGCACGCCGGTCGAGCCGGCGATCGGCTCGACAAAGCACGCGGCGATGTTCTCGGCGCCGTACAGATTGACGAAGCGAACCAGGTCCTCGGCCAGATCGGCGCCGTGCGCGCCTTCGCCGCGCACGAAATAGTTTTCCTTGAGGTGCGTGTGGCGCATGTGCGCGATGCCGGGCAGCGTCGGGCCGAATTTGCGCCGGTTGTTGACCAGGCCGGACAGCGACACGCCGCCGAAATTGACGCCGTGATAGGCGCGCTCGCGCGAGACGAACATGTTGCGGCCGCCCTGGCCGCGCGCCTGGTGATAGGCGAGCGCGACTTTCATGGCCGTGTCGACCGACTCCGAGCCGGAGTTCACGAAGAAAATACGGTTCAGGTCGCCCGGGGTAAGCTCGGCCACGCGCGAGGCGAGCTCGAACTGCTTGGGGTGGCCGCGCGTGAACGGCGCGATGAAGTCCAGCTCGCGCAGCTGCGTCCCGACCGCGTCGGCGATCTCCTTGCGCCCATGGCCCGCGTTGACGCAGAACAGGCCGGACGAGCCGTCGAGGATCTTGTCGCCGCGATCGTTCCAGAGATACATCCCCTCGGCGCGCACGACCATCTTCGGATCGTGCTTGAAGTCGCGATTCGGCGTGAACGGCATCCAGTACTCGTCCAGCGAGAGCTGGCGCGTCGGCGTGGCGTCGCGCAGCTTGGTTTCGGCGTGCGTCCATGTTTCGTTATCTCCTCGAGGCTGCTCGTTGCGATCGCGCCCGGCCAACGCGCCTGACGGTGCCGGACGAAGCTATGCTAGGATTCTACGCCAGCTTGCAGCTGCCTGTAATGCGGTCGACGTCGCTACGGCGACGCGACAAGAAAACCAATCCCCTTCCCGAAATCGAGATCGCATGCGCATCGGCGTTCCGCAAGCGAAATCAAGGTGCTGGAGCACCGCGTCGGGCTCACGCCGGGGAGCGTACGCGAGCTTTGCGCGCACGGGCACGACGTGATCGTCGAAGCGGGCGCCGGGGCAGGGCATCGGCATGGACGACGAGGCCTACCGCAAGGCGGGCGCCTCGATCGTCGGCACGGCCGCCGAGGTATTCGCGCGACGCCGAGATGATCGTCAAGGTCAAGGAGCCGCAGGCCGACGAGCGCAAGATGCTCCGGCGTGGGCAGATTCTCTTTACCTATCTGCACCTCGCGCCGGACGCGGAGCAGGCGCGCGACCTCGTCGCGAGCGGCGCGGTATGCATCGCCTACGAAACGGTGACCTCCGCTTCGGGGGGGCTGCCGCTGCTCGCGCCGATGTCCGAAGTCGCGGGCAGGATGGCGATTCAGGCGGGGGCGTACTTTCTGGAGAAGGCGCACGGCGGCCTCGGCGTGCTGCTCGGCGGCGTTCCGGGCGTCGACCCCGCGAAAGTCGTGATCCTCGGCGGCGGTGTCGTCGGCTCGCACGCGTGCCACATCGCCCTGGGCATGGGCGCGGAAGTGTGGGTGCTCGACCGCAACACCGATGTGCTGCGCGCGCTATGGCGGCAGTTCGGACGGCCGCTCAACACGGTGTTCTCGACGCACGACGCGATCGAGCAGCACGTCATCAGCGCCGATCTCGTCGTGGGCGGTGTGCTCATTCCCGGTGCGTCCGCGCCCAAGCTCGTGTCCGCCGCGCTGGTGAAGCAGATGAAAAAGGGCGCCGTGATCGTCGATGTGGCGATCGATCAGGGAGGCTGCTTCGAGACCTCGCACCCGACGACGCACGCCGATCCGACTTACGTCGTCGACGGCGTCATCCACTATTGCGTTGCCAACATGCCAGGCGGCGTTCCGCGCACGTCCACGTTCGCGCTGAACAACGCGACGCTGCCGTTCGCGCTGCTCCTGGCCGACAAGGGTTGGAAAAAGGCGCTGGCGGATGACGTGCATTTGAGGAACGGTCTTAACATCGCTTTCGGCAAGGTCACCTGCAAGCCGGTCGCCGACGCGCTCGGGTATCCCTACGTCGACCCTTTGCAGGTGATCGCCGATAATTCTCGTTAGCGCTTCGTCATCGCCATCGTTCAGGAAAAACCCATGAACACCATGACAGACACCAGGAACCTGTCCGGCCGCTCGGTCGTCGCGGGCAGGCAGAAAATGACGCCGTCGGAAGCGTTTGTCGAGACGCTGGTGGCGCAGGGCGTCACCGACGTGTTCGGCATCGTCGGCTCCGCCTACATGGATGCGCTCGACCTCTTTCCGCTCGCCGGCATCCGCTTCATATCGGTCGCGCACGAGCAAGGCGCCGGACACATGGCCGACGGCTATTCGCGGGTATCCGGCCGGCATGGCGTCTGCATCGCGCAGAACGGCCCGGGCATCACCAACTTCGTCACGTCGATCGCCGCGGCGTACTGGGCGCACTCGCCTGTCGTCGTCATCACGCCCGAAACCGGCTCGATGACACTGGGACTGGGCGGGTTCCAGGAGACCGAGCAGCTGCCCATCTTTTCCAAGATCACCAAGTACCAGGCGCACGTCAACAACCGCGCGCGGATCGCGGAGCTGACCGGCCGCGCCTTCGATCGCGCGCATCTCGAGCTCGGCCCTACGCAGGTGAACATCCCGCGCGACTTTTTCTACGGCGACATCGAATGCGAGATCGCGCCGCCGCTCGTCATCGAGCGCGGCGCGGGAGGCGAGCAAAGCCTGAACGACGCCGCCGAGCTGCTGGCATCGGCGCAGTTTCCGGTGATCCTCTGCGGCGGTGGCGTCGTGATGGCCGGTGGCGTTCCGGAGGCGATCGAGCTGGCCGAGCTGCTCGCGGCGCCGGTGTGCAACAGCTACCTGCACAACGATTCGTTCCCCGCGAATCATCCGCTGTGGTGCGGGCCGTTGGGCTATCAAGGCTCCAAAGCGGCGATGAAGCTCATCGCCAAGGCCGACGTGGTGCTTGCCCTCGGAACGCGTCTGGGGCCGTTCGGGACGCTGCCTCAGCACGACATCGACTACTGGCCCAAGAACGCGAAAGTCATTCAGATCGACGCGGACCCCAAGATGCTGGGTCTGGTCAAGCGCATCTCCATAGGCATCTGCGGCGACGCCAAGGCGGCGGCCCGATCGCTGCTCTCGCGGCTTCGCGGCAAGCCGCTCGCGTCGGGGGCGAACAAAGCCGATCGAGCGAAAGTCGTCGAAGCCGAAAAACGCGCCTGGGAAGCCGAGCTCGAGACGTGGACGCACGAGAAGGACGCCTGGTCGCTGGAAGTGTCGAAGGGTTCGACGCACATGCACCCGCGGCAGGTGCTGCGCGAGCTCGAGCGCGCAATGCCCGACGCGGCGATGGTGTCGACCGACATCGGCAATATCTGCTCGGTGTCCAACTCGTATCTTCGCTTCAACCACCCGCGCTCGATGTTCGCGGCGATGAGCTTCGGCAACTGCGGCTACGCGTTCCCCACGATCATCGGCACCAAGGTCGCCGCGCCGGACCGCCCGGCGATCGCATACGTCGGCGACGGCGCGTGGGGCATGAGCTTCGGCGAGATCCAGACCTGCGTGCGCGAGAACATCCCGGTGACCGCGGTGGTTTTCAACAACGGCCAATGGGGCGCGGAGAAGAAAAACCACGTCGACTTCTACTCGAACCGGTTCGTGGGCGTGAACCTCGACAAGCAGCCGTCGTGGTCCGCGGTTGCGCGCGCGATGGGCGCCGAAGGTGCAACGATCGAACGGCTGTCGGACGTCGGCCCGGCACTCTCCGAAGCAGCGAAGGCGCAGACCCAAGGGAAGACGACGGTGCTCGAGATGATGGTGACACGCGAGCTCGGCGACCCGTTCCGCCGCGACGCGCTCGCGCTGCCCACGCGTCATCTTTCCAAATACAAGTCGACCGCGGCGCGCTAAGGAACCTCTGCAAAAGGGCGAACGGATATTAGAGATGTTTGCGAGAAGTCGATCATGCATTTCCTTCTACTAAGCATTGCAGCGGCGATGTGTGTTCTGGCTCCGATCGGAGCCGCCGCGCAGGACGCGGCGCGCGACTATCCCACCAAGCCGATACGCTTTCTGGTTCCGTATCCGCCGGCGGGCGGCACCGACATCGTCGCGCGAACGCTCACCGAGCCTCTGGCGCAAGTCCTTGGACAGCCCATCATCATCGACAATCGCGGCGGCGCGGCGGGGAACCTGGGAACCGATCTCGCGGCCAAGGCGCCCGCCGACGGATACACCGTTCTCTTTACACTGTCGTCGCACACCATCAACCCCCGTCTCTATGACAAGCTGCCGTTCGACGTCGAGAAGGATTTCGTTCCCGTCAGCCTGGCGGCGATGATTCCGCAGATCCTGGTCGTGAATCCCGCCGTTCCCGTTACCAACGTCAAGGAGCTCATCGCGTTGGCGCGCGCGCAGCCCGGCAAGCTCAACTACGCGTCGGTGGGCACCGGCTCGCCGGGACACATCGCCGGCGAGCTCTTCAAGCTCAAGACCGGCATCGACATGGTTCACGTCCCGTACAAGGGCGGCGGCCCCGCCGTCACCGACACTCTCGGGGGACAGGTGCAGCTCCTGTTTGTTTCGCTGCCCGCCGCGCTTCAGTACGTCAAGGCGGGTCGCTTGCGGGCGCTCGCCGTCACCAGCGACCAGCGAAGCGTTGCCGCGCCCGACATTCCCACTATCGCCGAGTCCGGGGTCGATTGCGTCGTGAACTCGTGGTACGGCGCGCTGGTCCCCGCGAAGACACCGCCCGCAATCGTCGCCAAGCTGCACGCGGCGTTTGCGAAAGTCCTGGCGACGCCGGAAATCCGGCAGAAGCTGCTCGCGCAAGGCGCGGAGGCGACGTCGTCGACCTCGGCGGAATTCGATCACCTGATCCGCGACGAGCTGGCGAAATGGGACTACGTAATCCGCGAAGCGAAGATCAAGCCCGAGTGAGCTCCACTGCGCAACGCGAGGCGGCACAAGTGAGCGACGCGAAGTCCTCAGCGCGGGTCGTGGCCGCGTTTGTCAACAGAGCGCGCGCTGCGCAAGTGACAGCCGACCGCTACGACCAGGCTCGCGTCGACGAGCTTGTCACCGCCGCCGGCTGGGCGATCGTGAAGCCCGAGCACAATCGCGCCCTCGCCGAGCTCGCGGTGCGCGACACGGGCCTCGGCAACGTCGCCGACAAGATCGCCAAGAACCGGCGCAAGACCATCGGCCTGCTTGACGACCTTGCAGGCGCGAAATCGGTCGGGGTCATCGCGGAATGGCCGGAGCTCGGCATCACCGAAATCGCCCGTCCGGTCGGTGTTGTCGGCGCGCTGACGCCGTCGACCAATCCCGGCGCCACGCCCGCCAACAACATCATCAACGCCCTCAAAGGGCGCAACGCAATCATCCTCGCGCCATCGCCGAAGGGTCATTCGACGGGTGCGTTGCTGGTCGAGTACATCCACGCCGAGCTCGACCGCATAGGCGCCCCGCGCGACCTGGTGTCGCAGCTTCCCGCCCCGGTGACGCGGGAAACCACGGTGGAGCTGATGCGGCAGGTCGATCTGGTCGTCGCCACGGGGTCGCAGACCAACGTGCGCGCCGCATACTCAAGCGGAACGCCGGCGATCGGAGTGGGCGCGGGCAACGTCGTGGCCATCGTCGACGAAACCGCCGATACCGCGGATGCTGCGCAAAAGATCGCAGCGTCGAAGATGTTCGATCACGCGACGAGCTGTTCGTCGGAGAACAGCGTCATCGTCGTCGGCGACGCCTATGAGCCGATGCAGGCCGCCCTCGAGGCGGTCGGAGGCGTTCTGCTCGATGCCGGCGAGCGGGCCACGCTCCAGGATGCGATGTTCTCGGGCGGCAGGCTCGTGCCTCAGTTCACCGCGCAATCCGCGGCGAGCATCGCCAAGCGCGCGGGCCTCTCCCGACCGGAGCTGCAGCGCGCAGGTTTCTTGATCGTCGAGGAAACGGACGCCGGTGCCGCGCATCCGTTCTCAGGCGAGAAGCTCTCACCGGTGCTGGCGCTGTATCGCGCGGCTGACTTCGATGCGGCGGCAAAGCTCGCCGAACGCATTCTTCGCTATCAGGGTCTGGGCCACTCGGTCGGTATTCATACACGGCGCGCGGACCGCGCGCTGCGATTGGGACTCGATTTGCCCGTGTGCCGCATCATCGTCAACCAGGCACATTGCTTTGCGACCGGGGGCAGCTTCGATAACGGCCTGCCATTCTCGCTTTCCATGGGCTGCGGAACCTGGGGCCGCAACAGCATTTCCGACAACCTCAACTACCGGCACTTCCTGAATATCACGCGTGTCGTGCGGCCGCTCGATGTTCCGCGCCACGAGCCCGGCGAGGACGAGCTGTTCGGGGCTTACCTCCGCAAGCACGGCGTCTACTGAGCTTTGCAGAAATGACTGACAATCGGCAAAGCTCAGCCCTCACCCCCATCCCCTCTCCCGCTGTGGCGGGCGAGGGGAGCATGGTGATGTAAAGGGTGGTGAACGATTTCCGTAGGACTCGGTAGCGCCCCCGTGATGCAAACGCTGCGCGACGTGATCGACCATCACGCCGGGTCGAACCCCGACGCGCCTTTTCTTCTCGTACCCGAATCCGGAACGACGCTCTCCTATGGCGATTTGCGCGACGCCGCGCGGGCACTCGCCGCGGTGCTGCGAGGCGAAGGTATTGCGCCGGGCGAAGTCGTGTCGTTCATGCTGCCCAACGGCGCTTCCGCGGCGACGCTATTCCTGAGCGCGATGTACGCGGGCTACGTCGTTTCACCGCTCAATCTCGTCGCTCAGGATGCGCACCTCGAATTTTCGCTTGTGCATTCGGACACGCGATGGGTCTTCTGCGCGCCGGAGCTCGTCGAGCGCATCGAGCGCTTGCTGGCGAAAAGCGGGCGCCGCGTCCGGGTGCAAGCCACCGATCCCGACGAGCTCGCACTGGGTTCGGCGGCAACTGTCGAAGCGACGCCGCTGTCTGCCGCCAGCCCTGCGCTATTGATGTACACGTCCGGCACGACCGGGCTCCCCAAGGGCGCGCTCCTGTCGCATCGCAACCTCCTGCACGCGGCCGACGCGGTCGTGGACGGACTTCGCCTGACCGCGGCAGACCGCGTGCTCTCGTCGCTGCCGCTCTACCACGTAAACGGTCAGTGCATCGCCACCGTCAGCCCCGTCGTCGCCGGCGGCAGCATCGTATTGCCGCGCCGCTTCAGCGTCAGTCAATGGTGGCCGCTCGTCGAGCGCTATCGCCCGACCTGGCTCAACATGGTGCCCACTATCGTTTCCTATCTGCTCAACGGCAGGGACCCGACGGCAGGAGAGACTCACGCGTGCCGCGAAGTGCGCTTCGGCCGCTCGGCGTCGGCGCCACTGCCCCCGGACCAGCACCGGGCGTTCGAGACGCGCTTCGGGATCTCGGTCATCGAGGCCATGGGACTCACCGAGTGCGCTTCGGTAGCGTTTTCCAATCCGCTCGATCCGGCGCTGCGCAAATACGGCACGCCGGGACTCCCGCTCGGTGTCGAGGCGCGCGTCGTCGCACCGGACGGCCGCGTGCTCGCCACAGGCGAGCGCGGAGAGATTCAACTGCGCGGCGCCAATGTGATGATCGGCTATTACAAGTCCCCGGAGCTCACGCGCCAGACGCTGCTCGCGGATGGCTGGCTGGCCACCGGCGACCTCGGATTTTGCGATCCGGACGGCTTCTACTTCATCACCGGCCGGCTCAAGGAGCTCATCATCAAGGGTGGCGAAAATATCGCGCCGCGCGAGATCGATGAAGCGCTGCTGATGCACCCCGCGGTCCTGGAGGCCGCTGCCGTGGGCGTGCCCGACGCCCACTACGGCCAGCAGATCCTGGCCTTCGTCGTGTTGAAGCCGAACGCGAATTGCACCGAAAAGGATCTGCACGAGCATTGCCTGCGCGAGCTCGGACGGTTCAAGACGCCCAAGGTGTTTCGCATCGTCGCCGAGCTTCCCAAAGGAGCGTCTGGGAAAGTGCAGCGGCTCAAGCTGCTCGAGCCGCCTTTTGCCGCGTGCTTTGACTGCGAGCACGACTTGAAGCCGTCGCGCTGATGGGTTACGAGTGGTTGCCCGCGCCATGGGCCACGCTTGCCTACGGCGCTCTGGTCGCGCTGTTTGCCGGTGCCGTTCGGGGATTCGCGGGATTCGGTCTGTCCGCATTCATCGTTGCGGGCATGTCGCTTTGGCTGTCGCCTCAGCAGATCGTTCCTCCCGCGATGATGCTCGAGATCCTCGCAAGTATTTCGCTGCTGCGCTCGGTGTGGCCGCATATCGCGTGGCACTGGATCCGACCGCTACTCGCGAGCTATGCAGTATCGGTGCCCATAGGCGTCCTGTGCCTGTCGACGCTGCCGGAAATCCCGCTACGCGCAGCAGTGTCGACCATCATTCTCTGTGCAGCGGTCATGCTGCTCTCCGGGTTTCATCCGCGCTGGCGCGACACGATCGTTTTGCGGCTCGGAACCGGGCTCGTCGGCGGGTTTCATGTCGGGCCTCTCGTCGATCGGCGGCATGATCGTCGCAACGACGCTCTTCACCACTTCGCTGGCCGCGGCGCAGCTGCGGGCCACGCTGATCGCGCTATTTTTCATGAGCTCGTCGTATGGTCTGTTGTGGGCCTATCAGCGCGGGCTCGTCGGCGTGGACACCGTCGCCTGGGTCGCGTGGCTGGTCGGCCCGATGCTCATCGGTATTGTCATCGGACAGCGCGCCTTTGCGCGCGTCGGCGAAGCGCAGTTTCGCCGTGTGGTCCTGTTTGTACTTGCGGTGGTCGCCGCCCTGGGCGTAGCGAGGGCGTTGTGGGCATGGATGTCGGCATGAATGGTCGATTGCACGGCCCCGTTTGCTCTGCACCGGCATCACCTATATCATCGGGCAGCCATCGGCCCGCAATTGTCGCAGGCTCCACGTGGCACGATGCGCCCATGACCCGCGATATCGCGTTCGACGACCGCTCCCGGCAGCAAACGCATTTCAGCACGTGCTACATGTGCGCGTGCCGCTGCGGCATCAAGGTCACCGTCGAGAACAACAAGGTTCGCTTCATCCAGGGCAATCTCAACCACCCCGTAAACAAGGGCGTGCTTTGCGCCAAGGGATCCGCCGGGATCATGAAGCAGTATTCGCCGGCGAAGCTCAAGAAGCCGCTGATGCGGAAGCCCGGAAGCGAGCGCGGCGCAGGCGACTTTGTCGAGATCGAGTGGGACGAGGCGCTCGACATCCTCACCGATCGCCTGCGCAACATCCGCGCGACCAATCCCGACGCAGCTTGCGTTCTTCACCGGCCGCGACCAGATGCAGGCGCTGTCCGGGCTGTGGGCGCAGCAATTCGGAACGCCGAACTGGGCGGCGCACGGCGGCTTCTGCTCGGTGAACATGGCGGTCGCAGGCCTGTACACGATCGGTTATTCGTTCTGGGAGTTCGGCGCGCCCGACTGGGATCACGCCAAGTATTTCGTGCTGTGGGGCGTGGCGGAGGACCACTCGTCGAATCCGATCAAGATCGGGCTCGAGCAAGCTCAAGCGCCGCGGCGCGAAGTTCGTGTCGGTCAATCCCGTTCGCACCGGATATTCCGCGATCGCAGACGAATGGCTTCCGATCCGGCCCGGCACCGATGGACTGCTGGCGCTGTCGATCGCTGCACGTTCTGCTCAAGCGCCGGCCTGATCGACTGGGAATTCCTGATCCGCTACACCAATGCGCCGTGGCTGGTCGTGCAGACGCCGGGCCATCCAGGCGACGGTCTGTTCGCGCGAGACGCCGACGACAACCCGCTGGTCTGGGATCAGCAGGCGCAGCGTCTGGTCAACGGGCTGGAGCCGGAGATCGCGCCCGCGCTGTTCGCGACAGTCAAGCTCGACGACGGCCGCGTCGCCAAGACGGTGTTCTCGCTCGCCGCGGAACGCTACCTCGACGACCGCTACGCGCCGGAGACCGTTGCGCGGGAATGCGGCGTGCCCGCCGAGACGATCGTTCGCATCGCGCACGAGATGGCGCACGTCGCGTTCAACGAGGCGGTCGAGCTTCCGATCCGCTGGACCGACATGCACGGACGCACGCACGACAAGCGTCGTCGGACGGCCGGTGGCGATGCACGCGATGCGCGGAATTTCCGCACACTCCAACGGGTTCCACACGTGCCGCGCGCTGCATCTGCTTCAGATGCTGCTGGGCGCGCTCGACGGACCCGGGAACTTCCGCGCGAAGGCACCGTATCCGCGCCGCATCCCGATGCGCTCGCTTCCGGAAAACGATCCCGCGGTGATCTTCGCGCCGAACACGG
This sequence comes from uncultured beta proteobacterium, assembly GCA_963745385.1. GTDB lineage: Bacteria > Pseudomonadota > Gammaproteobacteria > Burkholderiales > Casimicrobiaceae > PALSA-1003. Next base: position 180,182 of record CAVUXI010000020.1, on the reverse strand, counting down.
CGTTGAAGCGCATGCCCAACGGCAATCCCACCCGGCCCGAGGATCTGGTGATCGACAAGGACGGTGTGCCGCTGCGCATCGACAAGGCTTACTCCTGGGAGAGCGCCGCTTTCGTCGCACGGCCTGATGCACATGGTGATCACCAACGCCGCGAACCAGGATCCGTATCCCGATCGACACGCTGCTCCTGTTCATGGCCAACATGGCGTGGAACTCGTCGATGAACACGTCCGAGGTGCGCGAGATGCTGGTGCGCAAGGATGACGCGGGCGAATACAAGATACCCTTTCTCGTCGTGGTCGATGCGTTTCATTCCGAGACCGTCAACTTCGCGGACCTGGTGCTGCCCGGACACGACGTATCTCGAGCGCTACGACGCGATATCGTTGCTCGACCGTCCGATCTCCGAGCCGGACGCTGCCGCGGACGCCATCCGCCACCCGGTGCTGCGACCTCGACCGCGACGTTCGCGCCGTGGCAGGACGTGCTGGTCGAGCTCGCGTCGCGGCTCGGGTTTCCGGCATTCACGCGCCCCGACGGATCGCGCAAATTCCGCGACTACAAGGACTTCATCGTCAATTACGAAAAGTTTCCGGGCATCGGCTTTCTCGCCGGCTGGCGCGGCAAGAACGGCGAATCGCACCTGCGCGGCGAGCCCAATCCGAAGCAGTGGGAAAAATACATCGAGAACCAGTCGTTCTTCGTCTACCCGTGGCCGGAGAACATGCGCTATTACCGCTACGCGAACAAGGACTACCTCGAGTTTGCCGAAAAGCACGCGCTGTTCGGAACGCCGCCGGTGCAGGTCATCATGCAGATGTATTCGGAGCCATTGCAGAAGTTTCGCCTCGCCGGCCAGGGACTCTACGACGGGCCGCAGCCTTCGTCCCCCGTCGATTGCGAGCGGCTGGCAAGGTACTTCGATCCGCTGCCGTTCTGGTACGAGCCGCTGGAGAGCGCCCGCGTGGCGCACGACGAGTACCCGTTGCATGCGATCACCCAGCGGCCGATGATGATGTACCACTCGTGGGATTCGCAGAACGCGTGGCTGCGACAGATCATGGCCGAGAATTTTCTGTACATGAACCGCGGCACGGCGCAGCGTCTCGGGCTTGCCGATCTCGATTGGGTGTGGGTGGAATCCCACCACGGCCGCATCCGCTGCCAGCTCAAGACGATGGAGGGCTGTCGAGGCGAACACCGTCTGGACCTGGAACGCGGTCGGCAAGCAGCCCGGGACCTGGGGGCTCGCCGACGACGCATCGGAAGCGACGACGGGATTCCTGCTCAATCACCTGATATCGGAGCTGCTGCCCAAAGGTGCGGCGGACGATCGGCGTCTGACCAACTCCGATCCGGTCACGGGCCAGGCCGCGTGGTTCGACTTGCGCGTGAGCGTCACGCAAATGCGCTGCCGGCGAAACCGGCGTGTGGCCGCGCTTCGCCGCCGTCGAAGCGCTTGCCGGGCGACGACGGATCGCGTCCGTCGCAGTACTGCGCGTGACCACGCCGGAGTCGCGCATCGATGAAGCTCGGGTTGGTCATCGACCTCGACACCTGCGTCGGCTGCCATGCCTGCGCGACGGCGTGCAAGGAATGGAACGCGTCGTCGCCGGTGAGCGGTCCGCTGTCCGACTACGAGCCCTACGGCGCCGAGCCGTCCGGCGTGTGGTTCAACCGCGTGCGCCACTACGAGGTCGGCGAATACCCGGCGAGCAAGACCATCAATTTTCCGATGTCGTGCATGCATTGCGCCGACGCGGATTGCGTCACCGTCTGCCCGACGGGCGCGTCGTACAAGCGCGCCGACGGCATCGTGCTCGTCGACCAGGACAAATGCATGGGCTGCAACCTGTGCGCATGGGCGTGCCCGTACGGTGCGCGCGAGCTCGACGAACGCTCGGGCACGATGAAAAAATGCACGCTGTGCGTCGACCGCATCAACGACGTGCTGTTGCCGCCCGAGGAGCGCCAGCCGGCGTGCGTGCTGGCATGTCCCACGCACGCGCGTTTCTTCGGCGACTTCGACGATCCCGCCTCCGAAGTCTCGCGACTGACCGCCGAGCGCGGCGGCTTCGGCCTCATGCCCGAGCTGGGCTACGCGCCGGTCAATCAGTATCTGCCGCCGCGCGAGCCGAAGCCGCGTGCGTCGGAGCCGACGACGTCAAGGCGCTGCTCGAGCGCGGGCTGGCGAGCCTCGCGAGCCCCGTGATCCGCCGCTGAGCGGCGTGCGGACGCGTCGTCGTGAAGCCGTCGCTCAGCATCATTTTCTTTACCGTCAGCTCGGGTGCGGGCCTCGGGCTGCTCGCGCTGCTCGCGCTCGCCGATTTGTGTCCGGTCGCACGCGCTGCCCTCGAACGCGCTCGCGGCCGGGTATTGCCTGGCGCTTGGCGCTTGTCGCTGCCGGACTCGCCTCGTCGGTGCTGCACCTCGCCAAACCTTCCAACGCGTGGCGCGCGTTCTCGCGATTTCGCACGTCGTGGCTGTCGCGCGAGGCGGTGTTCGCGGCGGCGCTGTTGCCGATCGCCGTCGTCTACGGCTGGCTGGTCCGATCGGGATGCCGCTGAGAGACCGCGTGCAGTCGCTCGCGGTCGCCGTGTGCGTGCTGGCGTGGGCGGTGCTTGTCTCGCACCGCGATGATCTATGCGAGCCTCAAACCTATACGGCAGTGGCATACGCGATGGACGCCCGTGAATTATGTCTTGCTCGGACACTGGTCGGGCGCGCTGTTCCTGCTCCTGGTCACCGGCGCGTACTCGGCCGACGCGATGGCCTTCCGATGGCTCGCGATCTGGCTCGGCGTCGCCGCGCTTTTGGCGAAGCTCGGCTACTGGCGTGCGATCGCGGATGACTCGAATGCGCTCACCATCGAGCGCGCCATCGGCGTACGCGAAGGCGCTCGGCCGCCGGGGATGACGGTCGCGCAGGCGAGACTCTTCGACGCGGGCCACAGCCATCGCACGTTCCTGACCGACGAATTCGGATTCGTGCTTGCGCGCAGGCACGCGCTTGCGCTGCGTATCGCCGCCGTTGCGCTGGGCTTCGTCGCTCCCGGCGCGTGGATACTCTCCGGCGCGGCGGACTGGCGCGGCGGGCTCTGCGCGGTCCTTTTATGTATGATGGGTCTCCTGGCCGAGCGATGGCTGTTTTTCGCCGAAGCGCGACATACGGTCAGGCTCTATCATGGCGATGCAAAAGCCTGAACAGGCGAATCTCGACGTCGCAGTCTGGCGCGGCGGCGCCGACGGCGGCTACCGGAGCTACATCGTGCCGCGCGAGGACGCACAGACCGTGCTAGACGTCGTGACATGGATCCAGCGCAAACTCGATCCCACGCTCGCGTACCGGTTCGCCTGCCGCGTCGGCATGTGCGGGTCGTGCGCCATGACCGTCAACGGCAAGTCGCGGTGGACCTGCCGCACGCACGTGGCCAAGGTCGCGCGCGAAGGCCGTCTCAAAATTGCTCCGCTCGCCAATCTGCCGATCGTGCGCGACCTCGTGACCGATATGCGCGAGTTCTTCGACAAATGGGCACGGGCGAAGGGTGCCTTCGCGCCGACCGCGAGTCGCCATGCCGACTTTGCTCGCGTCGAGCCGGAAACGACCGCGCGTCGTCGAATCGACGCGGCCATCGAGTGCATCGGTTGCGGCATCTGCTATGCCGCGTGCGATGTCGTGCGCTGGAATCCAGCGTATCTCGGCCCCGCCGCGCTCAATCGCGCGTGGACACTGCAAAACGATGTCCGCGACGGTGCCAGGGACGAGCGCCTCCGCGCCGTTGCGGGCGACGCGGGTTGCCACGCGTGCCACACGCTTGCGAGCTGCACGGAGCTCTGTCCGAAGCAGCTCTCGCCGACCGCATCGATTGCGGGTCTCAAGCGCGAGACCGCGCGTGCCGCGCTCAAGGGGGCGTTGTGACCGCGCGAGTCGAGGCCCGGCTGTGGATCGCCCAGCGTGTGAGCGCCGCGGCGCTCGCGCTCTTTGTGGCGGTGCATCTGGTCACCATGATCGTCGCGGTCAGGGGTGGCTTGAGTGCCGCCGATATCCTCGCGCGGACCCGCGGCAGCGTCGCGTGGGCGCTTTTCTACGCGATCTTCGTCCTCGCGGTCGCGGTGCATGCGCCCATCGGCTTGCGCAACGTCGCCGCCGAGTGGCTGCAATGGCGCGGGCGAGGCGCCAACGCATGTTGCGTCGCCATAGGCCTGGTCCTGCTGGCGCTGGGCGGGTGCGCGGTCCTCGCGGTGACCGCGTGACGACGATATGACAAGCGCTGCCGGGCGAGATCGCCACCATCCCGCGTATTGGGCGTTCGTCGTCCATCGCGTGTCGGGTCTGCTGCTGGCGCTCTTTCTGCCGCTGCACTTCGCCGCGCTTGCGCGCGCGCTCAACGGCGAAGCGGCGCTCGACGCTTTCCTGATGTGGACCGCCCAGCCGATGGTCAAGCTGTCCGAGATCGCCATCGTGTTCCTGCTCGCGGCGCATCTTACGGGCGGACTACGACTGCTTCTTATCGAATTTGTCGTGTGGCGGCGCGAGTCGCAGCGCGCACTGCTGGCCATCGCCGGCGGTACCGCGGCATTCTGCGCGCTGGCGTTCGCACTCAACCTCATTTAACCATGCGCATCGATCCGCAAACCATCGAGGATGTCGCAAAGGAGCTCTACATCCGTGCGCTGAAGATCCTTCCGCCCGATGTGAAGCAAGGCTTCGCCGCGCTGGCGGCAAACGAAACGGACGCCACCGCGCAAAGCGTGCTCGGCACCATGATCAGGAACATCGCGGTGGCGGAGGAGACCGATAACCTTCTCTGCCAGGACACCGGCATTCCGATCTACAACGTCACGGTCGGGCGCGGCGTCCGATTCGACGACGGCGACGGGACGGCACTCAAGGCCGCCATCCGCAAGGGCTGCGAACGAGCGACGCGCGAGCATCCGCTGCGCTCGTCGATCGTTCATCCGCTTACGCGCAAGAACGAGCACACGTCGTGCGGCATAGGCGTTCCGGTGATCAACATCGATCATGGCGACGACGTCGACGGCGTTCGCGTGGAGATGATTCCGAAAGGAAGCGGATCGGAAAACAACTCTTGGCTCAAGATGGCGCTGCCGGCGGAAGGGGTGGATGCCGTCAAGACCTTCGTTGTCGATTGCGTGCTCGCCGCCGGGGGCAAGACCTGTCCTCCGACGATCGTCGGCGTCGGCGTCGGCGGCACTGCCGATCTTTGCGTGCACCTGGCCAAGGTCGCGGCGACGCGGCCGCTCGGAACGCATTGCGCCGACGCCGAAGGTGCGAAGCTGGAGACCGAGCTGACAGCAGCCGTCAACATGCTGGGCGTGGGACCCCAGGGGCTCGGCGGCGATTCGACCGCATTTGCCGTGCACGTCGAGGTTGCGGCAACGCACATCACGATGAATCCGGTCGCGGTCAACATGCAGTGCCATTCGGCGCGGCGCGCGAGCGCGCTCATCAGCGACGCCGGCGTGCAATACGGCTTCTGATGCGACGATCGCGAACGAGCGAGCCTGCCAGGGCCCAATTCATTCGGCCGCTCTGGCATCGGATATGGGACGCATGCGAATGAGCCATCACGTCTTCACCACGCCGGTCAGCGAAGCGCAGGCGCGCGCGCTCTCCGTCGACGATACCGTGACGCTGCAGGGCGTCCTCTATGGCATTCGCGACGCGACCCAGATCGCGATGTTCGACCGCGGGCGCACGACGCGTTTCGATCTCGCCGGGCACGCCGTCATCCACACTGCGCCGAACGTCAAAAAAGTCTCGCCAACGCCAGAGCATCCAACCGGATATGCGCCGGTGTGCGTGGGGACCACGACGTCGGCGCGCATGGAGCGCTTCACCGAGCCGCTGATGCGCCGGTGCGGCGTCCGTCTGGTCATCGGCAAAGGCGGGCTTGGCGCGGATTCTCTTGCGGCCTTCGAACGGCTGGGCGGCGCGTACCTCGCCGTGATCGGCGGCACGGCCGCGCTCGAAACGACCTGGATCGAGGCGATCGAGGACGTCGACCTCGACGATCTCAACCCCGAGAGCCTGTGGAAGTTCCGCATTCGCGACTTCGGGCCGTTGCGCGTCGCGATGGACAGTCACGGCGGCAGTCTGTACGAGCGCGTGAACGCCGATGCGCGCGGCAGGCGCGCGGACGCGCTCGCTGCGCTGGGCGTCAAGCGCTGATCGAGCTTTCGTTGCGCCGGGTCAAGACCGACATCCTGATTCTCGGTGCGGGCGGCGCGGGCTTGTTTGCGGCGCTGCACGCGAACGCCGCCGACGCCTCGCTTTCGATCACTGTTGCGGTCAAGGGCCTGTTGGGAAAAAGCGGCTGCACGCGCATGGTCCAGGGCGGATACAACGTCGCGCTTGCGCCGGGCGACTCGGTCGAGCGCCACTTCATGGACACCATCGAAGGCGGCAAATGGCTGCCCGACCAGGATCTCGCGTGGACCCTCGTTACCGGTGCGATCGAGCGCATCCACGAGCTCGAGAACGAGCTCGGCTGCTTTTTCGATCGGAATCCCGACGGGACAGTGCATCAGAAGGCCTTCGCGGGACAGACCTTCGACCGCACGGTGCACAAAGGCGACCTGACCGGCATCGAGATCATGAATCGTCTCTCCGAGCAGGTCTGGGCGCGAGGAATCGGCCGCCTCGAGGAGCATCGCGCGCTGGAGCTCATAAAAACCGCGGACGGCTCGGCACTTGCCGGTGCGCTGCTGGTCGATATGCGCAGCGGCGGCTATGTGCTGGTGCAGGCGAGGGCGGTGCTGCTTGCAACCGGAGGCGGGCCGACCATGTATCGGTACCACACACCGTCCGGCGACAAGAGCTGCGACGGGCTGGCGATGGCGCTCGACGCCGGCCTTCCCTTACGCGACATGGAAATGGTGCAGTTCCATCCGACGGGGCTTCTCGCCGGCGCGCACACGCGCATGACCGGCACCGTGCTCGAAGAGGGCCTTCGAGGCGCCGGCGGGTATCTACTCGACGGCGGCGGCGAGCGCTTCATGCAGCGCCATGACGAGCGAGCGGAGCGCGCTACGCGCGACATCGTGTCGCGCGCAATCTACGGCGAGATGCGCGCGGGGAACACGTCGCCGCACGGCGGCGTGTGGCTCGCCATGTCGCACCTCGGTGCCGACAATGTCGCGCGGCAGTTCAAGGGGATGGTCGAGCGCTGCGCCGACTGCGGCTTCGATCTCGCGGGCGGCCGCGTCGAAGTCGTGCCGACTGCGCATTACATGATGGGCGGCGTCGAGTTCGCGCAGGATTGTTCGACCGCGCTCACCGGTTTATTCGTCGCGGGAGAGGACTCCGGAGGCGTGCACGGCGCGAACCGCCTGGGCGGCAACGGCGTGGCCAATTCCACGGTATTCGGTGGAATCGCCGGCGATGCGATGGTGCGTTGGCTTGCCGAGCACCCTCAATTTCGCGACCCGGATCAGGACGCGGTCGATCGTGCGATCGCTCGAGTGGAACGGCCTTTCCGGGAAGGTCCGTCCGTCGAACTCGAGAGCGTGCGCGAGCGCTTGCTGGCGACGATGTGGGACAACGCCGGAATCATTCGCGACGCCGAAAGCCTAGCCCGCGCCGCGTCGGACCTGGACCAGCTCGACATCGAGCTGTCCTCGCATGCCCTTCCCGCGGGAGCACACGATCGCGCGTTCAATCTGACCTGGCACGACTGGCTGAACCTTACGAGCCTGGTCAGTGTGAGCCGCGCCATCGTCCGCGCGGCCGACGCGCGCAAGGAGTCGCGCGGCGCGCACTACCGTTCGGACTTTCCGCGATCGGGCGACCTCTTGGCTTCGGCGTTCACGCGCGTGCGGGCGCACGGCGATTCTTTTGCGGTCGAAAGTGTGCCGGTGAGGTTTACGCGCGTTCGGCCGGGGGAGTCTCTACTTCCGGATTGAGGGGCCTTTCCTTGGTGAGTGCGAACCCGCGCTCAAGCGGATGCGAAACAGGGAATGAGCCGCTCGCGCAGCAACGCCGGCGGAGGAGCGTTCCACAAGCTTAAGGCGTAGCCGCCGATGCCTGCCCCGGTGGGCTTGGTGGCGCATGCGCCTGCAAGCATCAAATCCTCCATGTGGTCGGCAAGCCGCCGCTCGACGAGCCCCCAGCGGCGGAAGCAGCGAGCGGCAAGCTTGATGCCGTCGGCGAGCCTATTAGACGCTTCTTCGCCGTCCCCGCGCAGCGACTCCACGCACGAGTCCACGGCGATGCGCATGTCGGCGTCGATGCTCTGTGCATCCGCTGGCGATTGCCGCAAGAGCGCCTTGACCTTGTCGACGCACTCGCGCGTGACCGCGCGTGCGCCGCTGTCGGAGAGAAAAAGTCGAGGCGTCCATGCAGGTTCGAACTCCGATGCGCCGGAGTCCGACGAGAACACCACCGGGCGCTCGCGCAGCGTCACCGCGATATCGAGTCCGCTGCTTTCCCCATGAAACAGATTTTCCAGCTGCCGCGCGAACTCGTGAAGGCCGCCAGCCGAAACGTGGCCCAGATGTTCGAACCAGCGCGCGAGCGCGACGCACAAAGCGGCCGACGCACCCAGGCCCGCGCCGCACGGCAGACGATTGACGATGAGAAGCACTCCATTTGTTGCGGAACGGCGCAAGTCGAGCAATTCCAGCGCGCGCTGAACGGCGCGTTGGGCGCAAGCGTGCAGGACGTCGTTCTGGAGTCCCTCGGCGCGGACGGTCAGCTTCGCCTCGCTCGGCGAATGCCGCAATTCGAGGAAGCGCGCCCGGAGCGGAAAAGCGAGCGCACGCGAGCCGCGCAGGACCGCGTGCTCGCCCGCGAGTATCCACTTGCCGAAGGCGTGAGTCGAGAAGTCGCTCACGGAGCGGCCGACTCGGAGGTCAAGACGCGATGGAATCGCGAATAGCGCTCGACCGCCTGCGCCAGCATCGTCTTCTGGTCCGCTCGAAACAGCAGGTGGACATTCGGCCCCGCGTCCATGGTCACGACCGGGCCATCGTCGTTCGTCTTCCACAACTCGGCGCACTCATCGACGATGCGATCCGAGTCCGGCGTTCGATATCCGAAAGGCGAATCGCTGGTATGAAAAAGGTCGTGCATGTCGATGAACTCGGCCGAGCTGATCTCGTATGCGGCTCGCCAGTCGGAGCGTTCGAGCGCCCGCAGCAGCTGTTCCATGCGCCGGTGCGCGCGATCCCCCCTCCCGGCAAAGTGCACGCTCGTGGTGACCCTCCTGTGCGCGTCCGACGAGCTCACGCGCTTGCGGCCGCCGTCGACGATCACGACCACGTGCCTGAGGTCGCCCAGCGGGAAATGAAGCGCCTCGATGCGATCTCCGTCCCAAAGGCACCAGGGGCCAAAGAACGAGCGGCAGCTCGAGCCCGAGCCGGTACGACTCAGTCGCGCCAATTCCACAGCGTCTTCGCGACGATCTAGAAAGGCCGCGACCGCCTTGGTCGCCGCGGAAAAGCTCGACGCCGAGCTTGCAATGCCCGCGTCCGCCGGAAAATTGCTCGACGAGCGGACAAGCACGCTCTGCGGATGGTGCCAGAGATCGCACAGCTTTCTGACGTACCGAAGGAATCGATCCTCGCCTTCAGGGCTGAGGCGAAGAGCTACGTTCCCGGCCGCGGCTAGATATTCCCAGCGATCGGGGCCATTCAAAGCGTCCGTCACGGCGACGGTGGTCCTCAAGTGCGGCAAGGTATACGAGAGGGACGGGTTGCTGGAAACGTTGTTGCCGGGATCGCTCTTGCCCATGTACTTGATCAGCGCGATGTTGGCAAATCCGTCCGCGACCGCGCCGGAGCGCGCGAGGTCGTTCAAGCGCAGCGCAGGTCCCTCTACGTCAGACAATCGTGAGCCCCTCGGAAAGCTGCGCGCGGCCCACAGGCGTCGCGATCTCGCGTGCGATCGCCGATGCAAATGCGCGTGAAGAGTCGGCGCGGACGATGGCCACGACGACGTCGGCGCCGAGCGCACCGCACCCTTTGCGGGCAAGCACGCCGGGAAGCGCGTCGATGCGGCGCAGCAAGGAGAGCGTGGCGGGATGAACGAGAGACTGTCGCTCGAGCTCGGTGGCGTATCCGCGCATTGCCGCGATGAACTGCTGCGAGTCGCGGCTGCACAGGGCCTCGCGCGCACTGTTCGCGCAATCCGAAAGCACGCTGGCATCGATGCTGCGCAAGTTCCGAAGGTGCTCGTGCGTAGCCACCTTGTTCCCGGTGGGGACGAAGTAGAACTCCAAATCGTCGAACGGCCACGTGTGTTTTCGCACGACTCCGGCTGCTTTGGAGAACTCGACCACGCCGCCTTCGAGCTGGGCGACGATGTCCGCACCGGAAGGGGCGACTCCCCGCCCATCCCAGGCGACCTCGAGAAAGTCCGCGAGCATACGATCGACCGCGATATGCCTTGGTCCCGCATCCGCGGCATTTTCCCTTATACGCTCCCGTGCTGCATAGCACATGAGGAATTGCGCGGCGGAAGCGCCCCAGCCGCCCGTGCCGGAATGAGGGTCGACGAATTCGATATCCGTCCGGGAAAAGGCGTCGGAATGCGCCGCGATGAAACGCCCGGCCGGCGACGCCGGTGCGACGCCCCGGACAGCCCCCGAGCCTTCGAACACTTGCAATCCGAATCGGGGAAGCGTCGCGGCGAGGAGCGACCAGCCGCCGGTCAGGGCGAGATATTCGCCCAGGAAAAAACTCTTGCTCGGAACGCTCAGGCGCAGCGGGATGCCGATCTCAGGCAACGGGCCCTGCGCTCCTCATCTGCTGCAGCAGCTCGACGGCGTTGCTATGCGTAATTCTTTTCTGGACCCGCAGAATCTCCTCGAGACGCTGCTGCAAAAGCGGCATTTCCTCGATGCTGGCGCCGGCACCCAGTGAAAGATTGCGGGCATGAAGCTTCATGTGCCCCTCGATGATCCCCACCGTCGTAAGCGCGCGCAAAGCACCGAGGTTCTGCACCAGGCCAACCGCGGCGATGATGCGCGAAAGGTCGTTGGCCGATCCCACACCGAGCATCCGCAGGCACATCGAAGCGGTGGGGTGGAGCTTGGTCACGCCACCGACAGTGCCCACGACGATCGGCGCCTCGAGTTTGCCGACGAGATGCTTTCCTTCGGCGCGCCACTGCGTGATGCTGCGGTAGCGCCCGTCGCGTGCCGCGTATGCGTGCACACCCGCTTCGACTGCGCGCCAGTCGTTGCCGGTTGCCACGACGATCGCGTCGATGCCGTTGAGCACGCCTTTGTTGTTGGTTGCCGCTCGATACGGGTCTTCTTCGCCAAACAGTGATGCCTCTTCGATGCGTTGCGCCAGGTCGGGATCGATTTCGGTCAGCCTTACTTCGGCATAGGTAAGCTTGGTATCGACCAGGTTCGAGAGAATGCACATCGTGACTTTTTCACCCGTGCATTCCTCGACGTGAGGCCGCAGGAACTCGCATACCTGATTGACGACGTTGGCGCCCATCGCGTCGCGTGGATCCAACAGGATATGAATGACACCCATCGTGCCGCCATCGGGGCGCTCGACCGCGCGGATCTGCAGATCGTTGACTCCGCCGCCCCGCCGCACGAGGCTTGCCGCGGGCTCCCTGTTCGACAGCGTGATGAAATGCGCTTTCATCGCGGAGAGCCGCGAGTGAAACCGGCCCCAGTTGGCGACATTCGCGCACTGGATCTGGCCGATGATGTGCGCGCCGCGGCTTTCGGTCTTGATGTTTCCGCAATCGCGGACCCAGCGCGCCGTCTTGCTCGCGGCGGCGATGATCGAGGTCTCCTCGACGGCCATGGGGATCACGTAGTCCCTGCCGTCGATGCGAAAGTTGGTCGCGACGCCGAGTGGGATCTCCAGGTAGCCGATCGCATTCTCGATGAAGTTGTCCGCGTAAGAACTGTCCTTCAGGCCGCCCTTGCGCAGATATTCGATGTCGCCCGGTTGCAGGGCGCCCATGTCGACCAGCGCTTCCAGGCGCTCGTCGCGCCCAAGCTTCGAAAACCCCGCGAACGCCGCTGCTAGATTTTTTGTCTGCATTTCCATACGTTTCCGGTTGAGAGCTGTTCAAGATTGGCGCAGCCGGTGCAAAACATCGCTATTTTCAGCTCGAATTCGATTTGATCCGCAAGCCGGTCGAGCGCGGGAACGGGGTCGTCTGCGTTCTGCGTAAGCGCAGCGAGCCAAGGTTGCGCGAGGCCCACCATGCGTGCACCGAGCGCAAGCGCTTTCGCCGCGTCCAGGCCATTCCTGATCCCGCCCGATGCCCAGATTTCATACGTGGGCTTGACCTGCCTCGCATTGAGCAACGACTCGCATGTTGTGACGCCCCAATGCGAAAATGTTTCAGCGGCATGTGCGGCGAGCGAGTTCGGCGGACTCCGTCTGCCTTCGATGCGTCCCCAATGTGTTCCCCCGAAGCCTGCCACGTCGACCGCGAACACGCCAGTGCGTTGCAGCCTCTCCAAGGTCGACGTCGAGAATCCGCATCCGACCTCCTTGACGATCACCGGCACGGAAAGCTCGCGGCACACCTTCTCGAGCTTACCCAATCCGCCGCGGAAGCGTGGGGTGCCTTCCGGCTGAATCGCCTCCTGCAGCGCGTTCAGGTGGACGAAAAGGCCGACCGCCTCGATGCTGTCGACCAGCGAGCGGATGTCATCGACGGGACGCTCGATAAGCTGCGCCATCCCGATGTTTCCCAGCAAAAGAGCACTCGGGAATTCGCCGCGCAGGCGCGTCCACTCGTGAGCTGCCGCGGGATCGGTCAGCTGGCGACGCTGCGAGCCCACGCCCATCAGTATTCTTCGTCGGCTGCTGAATTCCGCCAGCACTCTGTTGACCGCATAACTGCGTCCGTGACCGGCCGTCATGGAGCTCACGATCAACGGCGAGCTGAGGTGGTGCGACTGGAATACGGTCTCCAACCGGACCTCGGAAAGATCGACGTCTGGCAGCGCTTCGTGAACGAGCTCGATCCGATCCAGCCCGTTGTCCTTGGCTTGGATTGCATCTTCCAGCGCCAGCCGCAGATGGTCCTGCTTGCGCGCCTCGAATTGAGGCAGCAGCTCGGGTGAATGACTTTTTTCTCGAGTCGTCAAAAGGGCAGCCAAGAATGTTTCGTCGTCGATACGGCCGCGTAGGTCGCACGGGGCGGATCACGTCGCTCGGGTTCGAAAGATGACAGCGGAAGCCACCTATGCGGGAGTGGCCGGATTCGCTAGCACCGTCACCGTCCCGGGAGCCAGGGAATGACGGGTAGCCGTCATCCGATGGCCGGTGAAATGTCCAAGATGTGCGGCATCGGCAGCATTCCTCGCGTGTGACCGCGCCGCCGAACGGAGGCACCGCGCTCGCCCGTGCCGGACGGGGCCCTCGCGCTTGAGCGTACGCGTCCTGCCTTCGAGGGTTTCCTGCAAGCGCGCCTGCCCGAAATGACCATCCGACCGCATGAACTTTTGACCAGCCGATATGCTTGCACGCTTGGGCTGAAGGGCGCAATAAGAACAGGACGCGAATACCCGCCATGAGCGGCGGCGCTTTGTCAGCTTTCTGTAATAAACGTCTTTTCTGCTGTTCAAGACTGCTCCCGGAAACGCGCTGTCACACCGCGGTAACAGCCGACTCTTATATTTGCGGTTCGTCTTCTATTATAAGAGGGGCGCAGGCGATGGCCGTTCGATGCGAGGGCGACCTGTGGGTCATGGAGCAGGTCGGCGAGCGGCAGGACTTCGAGTCGGAGTTGAGCCGTTTCGGACTCCAGCACGAAGACTTCCATCTTCAAGTACGAAAAGCGGCCTTCAACGCAAAAAAGACGGCCTGGACGTCGAATTATGCGGTAGCCGTCACGAACGCGGTCACGGGCCGCCGCAATATCTACTGGGGCGGACCCGGACAGAATTGGGTCGCGCAATTCGTCGCCGACCTCCGCCACGGACTCTACGGTGATCTCTCGAGCTCTCTCGAGCGTTCTCCCCTCCGCCAAGCGGCGCAAGCCCCGCGAAGAACCGCGTCTTAGTCCTTAAGATCCGATGGCCCGCCGGCGGGCCACGTAGAAGCGCCGCGGCGCCCTGTCATCGAACTGTCACATCGCGTTGTCACAATTGCGAGACTCGAAAAAAGGTCCTATAAATGAAAAAGTTCAAGCTTTGCATCACAACGGCGCTGGGCGCCGGACTCATCGGTCTGGCCCTGAGCGCTCAAGCAGTGGATATCACCGGTGCGGGTGCGACTTTTCCGTATCCGATCTACGCCAAGTGGGCCGAAGCCTACAAGGCCAAAACCGGCGTTGGGATGAACTATCAGTCGATCGGCTCGGGCGGCGGCATCAAGCAGATTCAGTCCAAGACCGTCGATTTCGGCGCATCCGACATGCCGCTCAAGCCGGACGAGCTCGAAAAGGCTGGACTGGTGCAATTTCCCGCGATCATCGGGGGAGTGGTCCCCGTGATCAATCTGGACGGGATCAAACCTGGCGAGCTCAAGCTGACCGGGCCGCTGCTGGCCGACATCTACCTCGGCAAGGTCAAGAAATGGAATGATCCGGCGCTTGCCGGTGCCAACCCCGGGCTGAAGCTCCCCGACGAGAACATCACCGTCGTGCGCCGTTCCGACGGCTCCGGCACTTCGTTCCTGTTTACGACCTATCTTTCGGGAGTGAGCAGCGAATGGAAGGACAAAGTCGGCGCGAGCACCGCCGTCGCATGGCCGGAAGGCGTGGGCGGCAAGGGCAACGAGGGCGTGGCGTCGTACGTGCAACGCATCAAGGGCGCCATCGGCTATGTCGAATACGCCTACGCCAAGAACAACAAGATGACCTACGCGCAGCTGCAGAGCAAGGATGGTGCGTTCATCACGCCGGACGACGAAACGTTCCAGGCGGCCGCGGCCTACGCCGATTGGAAAAACGCGCCTGGCTACTATCAGATCCTGACCAACCAGCCCGGCAAGAATTCGTGGCCGATCACCGGCGCGAGCTTCATTCTCGTTCACAAGTCGCAGGACAAGCCCGCCAGCGGGCAGGAAGTGCTCAAGTTTTTCGATTGGTCGTTCAAGAACGGAAAGAAGATGGCGCAGGACCTGGACTACGTCCCGCTGCCCGATGCCCTGACCAAGCAGATTGCCGAAACCTGGAAAACGCAGGTCAAGGACGCTTCGGGCAAAGCGCTCTGGAATTGACCGCGACCTGACGCGTCCGACGCCCCGTTCAATCCGAGGCAGGGAAGGTTATGATGGCGAGCACCGCGACCGCACGCCTGCCGATGCTCGCCGAACGAACGCAGATCGAACGACGCGAGCCGGGACCCCCGCCGGCGGTCCCACGCTCCAAGAACTGGCAGGACGCGCTATTCGAGAAGACGACGCTGGTCTTCGCGCTTTTGGTGCTGCTGCTCCTGGTCGCGATTATCGGATCGCTGATTTTCGGCGCGATGCCCGCGCTCCGAGCGTTTGGTCCGGGGTTTTTCGTCACCAACGTCTGGAATCCCGTCACCAAGCAGTTCGGCGCGCTGGCGCCCATCTACGGAACTCTCGTTACGTCGGCGATCGCGCTTTTGATCGGCATCCCGGTGAGCTTCGGAATCGCGATATTCCTGACGGAGATGTGCCCTCCGTTGCTCAAGCGGCCGCTGGGCACCGCGGTCGAGCTGCTGGCGGCGATTCCGAGCATCATCTATGGGATGTGGGGCCTGTTCGTGTTCGCCCCGGTGTTCGCCGATTACATCCAACCGGCATTGACGCACACCTTCGGCAGACTATGGATTTTGGGGCCGATCTTCCAGGGCGCGCCGAACGGCATCGGCATGCTCTCCGCCGGGGTCATCCTGTCGGTGATGGTCATCCCTTTCATCGCTTCGGTCATGCGCGACGTTTTCGAGATCGTGCCACCGGTGCTGAAGGAATCGGCGTACGGGCTGGGCGCGACGACTTGGGAAGTGGTCTGGAACGTCGTGCTTCCCTACACCAAGGTCGGTGTGATCGGCGGGATCATGCTGGGCCTCGGCCGGGCGCTGGGCGAGACCATGGCCGTGACGTTTGTCATCGGCAACGCCTATAGGATCAGCCCGTCTCTGTTCGAACCCGGCAACTCGATCGCCTCGGCGCTCGCCAACGAGTTCAACGAGGCGTCCGACCCGCTGCATCTCTCGTCGCTCATCAGCCTGGGGCTGGTGCTGTTCATCCTTACCTTCATCGTTCTCGCGTTCTCCCGCATGCTGCTCGCGCAGCTAGCCAAGGGCGAAGGACGGCAGACGTGACGGCCGTGCACGTTTCGTCCCGCGGCGCGCCCGGCAAAAGCGCGATTTACCGCAAGCGCCTGTGGGTCAACCGCTGGAACCTCGCAATGTCGCTGGGGACCATGGCATTCGGCATGACGTTCCTGCTGTGGATCCTGTTCACGTTGTTCGCTCGCGGTTTCGAGACCTTGTCGCCCGCGCTGTTTACGCAGACGACGCCGCCGCCGGGCTCGGCCGGCGGTCTGCTCAACGCGATCTACGGCAGCTTCATCATGGTCGCTGTCGCGACCTTCATCAGCACGCCTATCGGGATCCTCGCGGGCATCTATCTGGCCGAGTACGGTCGCGACAAGCCGGTTGCGACCGTCACGCGCTTCATCAACGACATCCTGCTCTCCGCGCCGTCGATCGTCATCGGCCTCTTCGTCTACACCGTCTACGTGGCGCGAGTGGAGCATTTCTCGGGTTGGGCAGGGTCGTTTGCGCTCGCGCTGCTGGCGATTCCCGTGGTGGTACGCACCACCGAGAACATGCTGCGCCTGGTGTCGGGCAGCCTCCGCGAAGCGGCGATCGCGCTTGGAGCACCCATGTGGAAAGTGATCATGATGGTCACCCTGCGCTCGGTGCGCGCAGGCGTGATCACCGGGATACTGCTGGCGGTGGCGCGGATCTCCGGCGAGACGGCGCCGCTCCTGTTCACCGCCCTCAACAACCAGTTCTGGAGCAGCGACATGAATGCGCCCATGGCGAACTTGCCCGTGGTCATCTTTCAGTTCGCGATGAGCCCTTTCAAGGAATGGCAGAATCTGGCGTGGGCAGGCGCGCTGCTCATCACCCTCGCGGTGCTGCTTCTCAACATTCTGGCCCGCACGGTCTTCCGGCAGGGCGCCACCAAGTGAGCTCCTCGACCTCGCTTCAACCGAAGCACGCCAATCCGATGAACTTCCACACCGTGACAATGCCGCGGGATGCGCCCGCCGTTTCGCGCGAGGACTCCTCCGTCCCGATGTCCGTGCGTCACCTCGATTTCTTTTATGGCAAGTTCCAGGCATTGAAGGACATCAATCTCGACGTCGCGCAGAAGCGCGTGACGGCCTTCATCGGTCCATCGGGTTGCGGCAAGTCCACGCTTCTGCGAACCTTCAATCGCATGTACTCGCTTTATCCCGGACAGCGGGCGATCGGGGAGATCGTCTTCAACGGCCGCAACATTCTCGATGCCGGGACGGATCTCAATATGCTGCGTGCGAAAGTGGGAATGGTGTTCCAGAAGCCGACGCCGTTCCCCATGTCGATCTACGACAACATCGCGTTCGGTGTGCGCTTGTACGAGAGCCTCGCCCCGCGACAGATGGACGAGCGGGTCGAATGGGCGCTGACCAAGGCGGCGATGTGGGGTGAAGCGAAGGACAAGCTCAAGCAAAGCGGCATGGCGCTCTCAGGCGGGCAACAGCAGAGGCTTTGCATCGCCCGCGCGGTGGCCGTCAAGCCGGACGTCCTTCTCCTCGATGAGCCTACGTCGGCGCTGGACCCGATCTCGACCGCCAAAATCGAGGAGCTCATCGCCGAGCTCAAGAGCGACTATACGATTGCAATCGTCACGCATAACATGCAACAGGCGGCGCGAGTGTCCGACTATACGGCGTACATGTATCTCGGCGAGTTGATAGAATTTGGCGCGACCGACGAGGTCTTCCTCAGGCCTCGGCGCAGAGAAACCGAGGATTACATCACCGGCCGGTTCGGCTGACCGCACATCCCCGCGAAGACGGAGCCCTCCGTGAACGAGCATACCTCCAAGCAGTTCGATGTCGAGATGGAAGGCATCCGCTCGGGCGTCCTGTCCATGGGCGGGCTGGTCGAAACGCAGATGGTGCGCGCGATCTCATCGCTCAAGACGCCCGACCTGAACCTGATCGATGCGGTGGCCGCCGATGAGCTCACGATCAATCAGATGCAGGTCGATCTCGATCATCAGTGCAGCCAGATCATCGCCAGGCGACAGCCCGCGGCGATCGACCTGCGCATGGTCCTGATCGTGGTAAAGATCGTCAACGAGCTCGAGCGCATCGGCGACGAAATCAAGAAAATCGCCTACAAGGCGCAACAGATGCAAAGACCGGAGCGCCTGGCTACGGTGCGCTTTCACGATATCACCCGCGCGGCGGAGCTTGCCGAAGCCAATCTTCAGCGCGCCCTCGACGCGTTCGCGCGGCTCGACGTCGGCGCGGCCGCGGACGTGATCAGCAAGGACGAGGCGATCGACGCCGCGTTCCTGTCGCTGCTTCGCCAGCTCATCAGCTACATGATGGAGGATCCGCGGACGATCACCCCAGCGCTCGAGATCGTGTTCATCGCCAAGTCGATCGAGAGAATCGGCGACCACGCCAAGAACATCGCCGAAAACGTCGTTCATGTTGTCAAAGGCAAGGATGTCCGCCATGCAAGCGCCGAGCAGATTCGGGCCGAAGTCGCCGAGTGAGACCCGAACGAAGCCGTTGAACGCGTCGATCCTGGTCGTCGAGGACGAGCCCGCGATCTGCGAATTGCTGCGCATGAATCTCGAGGACGCCGGCTTCACGGTCCACACCGTCGCCGACGCCGAAAGCGCGCAGGAGCACATCCGCGCCGCGCTGCCCGATCTCGTTCTACTCGATTGGATGCTCCCGGGCCAATCCGGAATTGCGTTCGCGCGCGGGTTGCGTGGCGACGCCAGAACGCGCGACCTGCCCATCATCATGGTGACCGCGAAAAGCGACGAGGCGGACCGCATCGCGGGGCTGGAAGTCTGGGTCGACGATTACGTGACCAAGCCTTTCTCGCCCAGAGAGCTCAAGGCGCGCGTCAAGTCGGTGCTTCGACGATTGGCCCCCGAGGCGGCGCAGGAGCAGCTCCAAGCCGGGCCTTTGGTGCTCGATCCCGGCGCCCACCGGGTCACCGCCGGCGCCGCGCCGGTCGACCTCGGCCCCACGGAATTCCGCCTGCTCAAGTTCTTCATGGCGCGGCCCGAGCGCGTGCACAGCCGGGCGCAGTTGCTCGACCAGGTCTGGGGCGATCACGTCTATATCGAAGAGCGGACGATCGATGTTCATATCCGTCGTCTCCGTCTCGCGCTCGAGCCGCACGGCGCCGATGGGATGATCGAAACGGTGCGCGGCAGCGGCTACCGCTTGACCGTCCCGCGATGAGGCTGCGCTCGCCGGGACCGTGAACGCTACCGCATGAAAGCGATATTGCTGCGCGCGCTCATCCTGCCCGGCGCGCTCACGCTGCTGTCGATCCTGACCGGCGTGATCTGGGGCGTCGCCGCCGCGCTCGGCGTCGGGGTTGCAGGCTTGGCGGCAATCCTCGGCTGGCACTTCTATCAACTCGGCGCGCTCGAACGTTGGGCCGGCGGACCGGTGGATGCGCCGGTTCCCGAGGGGCGCGGAGCTTGGGGATTGGCCTACGATGCGCTGTACCGCAGGGTCCGCCTGCGCTCGGCGCGGCAGCGCGACCTGCGCCTTGCCCTGGACCGCTTTGTGAGCGGGGCCGAAGCGCTTCCGGAGGGCATCGTCGTCCTCGACGCGAACAACCGCATCGCCTGGGCGAATCCGTGCTCACGCCAGCACTTCGGACTCGACCTCGCGCACGACCTGGGAGCGCCCATCGTCAATCTGGTCCGCCAACCGGCGCTGGTGCAATATCTTGCCGCGGGCGACTTTCGCGAGCCGGTCGTGATCGCTTCGACGCGCGACTCGGAAGCCACGACGCTTTCGCTTCAGATCGTCCCGTTCGGTGCCGAGGAAAAGCTCCTCATGAGCCGCGACATCACGAGGCTTGAAGAGGCGACCGCGATGCGCCGCGATTTCATCGCCAACGTCTCTCACGAGCTCAAGACGCCGCTTACCGTCCTTGCCGGCTTTATCGAGACGCTGACCGACGTCGATCTCGACGAGCGGCAGAAGAGGCGCTGTCTAGCCTTGATGCAGGAGCAGTCGAAGAGCATGCAGCGCCTGGTCGAGGATCTGCTCACGCTCTCTTCGCTGGAGACCGATCGCAACGCCATGCACGAGAGCGAGTTCGCCATCGTTCCGTTTCTGCTCGAGCTTTCAGCGGACGCAAAAGCCTTGTCGTCGGGACGCCATCAAGTCACGCTGAACATTCGCGATGCCGCCACCGTGCGCGGCGGACGCGACGAGCTTGCCAGCGCTTTCGGCAACCTCGTCAGCAACGCAGTGAGGTACACACCCGCCGGCGGGCGCATCGCGATCGATTGGCGCGTCACGGACAGCGGGGGCGAATTCAGCGTCGCGGACACGGGCATCGGCATCGCAGCAGAACATATTCCGCGGCTGACCGAGCGCTTCTATCGCGTCGATCGAAGCCGTTCCCGGGCGACCGGCGGGACCGGGCTCGGGCTCGCGATCGTCAAGCACGTGCTCATGCGCCATCAAGCCGAGCTCGCGATCGACAGCGAGCCCGGGCAGGGTAGCCGCTTCACGGTACGTCTTCCCGCGCGTCGCGTCGTGGCGATAGCGGATCCCGTTCCAACGGAGACGCCGAGTGCATCAGCGTAGGGCATCGATTTTCTACGCTACCAATATCGCATCGCGGAGCTGAACAGCGTTTTCAGATCGTCGCGCGACACATCCTTGGGGGCGTTGCGTATTACCCGATACTGCGGCTCCGCGCCGGCCGCGAGCGCGTCGATGTCCTTGCTGCCGAAGCCCAGTGCGGCAAGCCCGTTCGGCATATCTGCGGCGCGCATGAGCTCGATGATCCTCGCGGCAAGCGCTTCGCCCGCGTCCTCGGGCGACGCGCCACGGGTCTCGCCGCCCAGACAGGCCGTTGCGTGAAGGTGACGCTCGGGCGAACAGGGCGCGGTGTAGCGCCAGACCGATGGATTGTTGAGC
Organism: uncultured beta proteobacterium; assembly: GCA_963745385.1. Taxonomy (GTDB): domain Bacteria; phylum Pseudomonadota; class Gammaproteobacteria; order Burkholderiales; family Casimicrobiaceae; genus PALSA-1003. Next base: position 159,059 of record CAVUXI010000020.1, on the reverse strand, counting down.
ACGACGGCCATGCCGTGCGGCACCAGCGTCTTGCCTTCGGGATAGCCCGGCACGTGGAAGTCGCGGGCAAGCCCGGAGACGGCGTACGACAATCCGTGCGGCAGATGGCAGCCCGCGGCGTTGAAGGCAATGCCGGCCAGGGTCGCGGCGTACATCATTTCGGTGCGCGCTTCGAGATCACTGTTGTCGTCGACCGCACGCACGAGAAATTTCCCAACCGCCCTGAGCGCTTCGCCTGCGAGAGCGTCGGAGAACGGATTGGCGCCCTGCGACACAGGCCTGTTCGCGCCTCGCGCGGGGTTCTGTCGCTGCGGCCATGCGCGCGCGGTCAGCGATTCCAGCGCGTGGCTCATGCAATCGAATCCGCTTGCCGCCATCACGTTCCTGGCAAGCGTTCGCGTTACGTCGGGGTCGATGAGCGAGACGGTCGGTATCAGGCGCCGCGAGATGATTCCTGTCTTGGCATTGATTTCGGTCAAATTGAAAATCGCGATGCCGGTCGTTTCGGAACCCGTGCCGGCCGTCGTGGGGCACGCGATGTGTGGCTTGACGGCGCCAGGTACTTTTTGGCCGCCGCCGATCGGCGCGTTGACGTAGGTCATGAAGTCCGCGGGATGCGTCGCATAGAGGTTCGCGGCCTTGCACGTGTCGATGACCGATCCGCCGCCCACTGACACATAGCCGTCGAAGCGGCCCTCCGCGGCGAACTTTGCGGCGGCCCGGAACGATGCGGTCGTCGGCTCGACGACGACTTCGTCATAGATCGCTGCGTCGACGCCGGCGGCTTCGAGCGAGGCGCTCACGGCCGCCACGTGCGTCGAATGTCGAAGCGTTCCATCGGTAAACAGCGCGACCCGTCGCAGACCGAGCTCGCGCGCCTGATCGCCTGCTTCGGCGAGACAGCCCTGACCAAAGGTAAACGTGGGCATGCCCACCGTGAAAGCCTTGTCGCTGGTGTCGGTCAGTGCAAAGTCGGCGTGACAGCAACCCATGTTTGCTCCATCGAAGGATCGAAGGTCGGCGCACCGGATTGCGCGCGACTAGGGCCGTCAGCGCGCATCGGCGAGAATGAGATCGGCGGTCTTTTCGGCAATCATGATGACAGGGATGTTGGTGTTACCGGACACGAGCGTCGGCATGATGCTGCAATCGACCACACGCAAGGCGTCCACACCGTGCACTCTCAACCGCGGGTCGACGACCGCCGCGGCATCGCGCCGGATGTCGCCCATTTTGCACGTGCCGCTCGGATGAAAGATCGTGCCGCCGGTGTTCCGGGCGAATTCGAGAAGATCTTCGTCGCTTTGCGCATCCGCGCCCGGCCGGTACTCCGCCTTGACGTAGCGTTCAAGCGCACGCGTGGCCGCAAGACGCCGCGCGAGGCGCAAGCCGGCGACTAGCGTCCTGCGGTCTGTCTGCTGCGTCAGATAATTCGGCTGCATCGCCGGTGCCTGCATCGGGTCGACCGACTGGATGCGCACCCGACCGCGCGATTTCGGGCGCAACTGGCAGACCGACATCGTAAATCCGGAAAACCTGTGCGTCGGAGATCCCGCCATGTCGGATGACAGCGTCGCCACGTGGAATTGAACGTCCGGCGTCCGCTCTTCGGCGTTGGTCCGAGCAAATATTCCGCCCTGGTTGATCCCGACGGCCATCGCGCCGCGTCGCGTAAAAATGTATTCGAGGCCCATCCGGGCCATCCGCCAGGCGCTTTTGAGGTCGTCGTTGGTCGTGATCGGTCTCGAGCATTCAAAAATCACACGTGTCTGCAGGTGGTCCTGCAGGTTCTCGCCGACTCCGGGGAGGTCGCGCTCGACGCGAATGCCCATGGAGGCGAGCAGCGCCGCCGGTCCGATGCCCGAAAGCTGCAGGAGCTGTGGAGATTGAATTGCGCCTGCGCAAAGCAGCACCTCGCGCCGTGCATTGACCACGACGTCTTCACCGTGGCGTCGAAAGACGACGCCCTGCGCGCGATTGCGGTCGAGGATGACGCGCAGCGCGTGCGCACCGGTCAACACGTCCAGGTTGCGCCGGGCGCGCGCGGGCTTGAGGTATGCGGACGCGGTGCTGCAGCGCCTGCCGTTGCGCGTCGTCAGATGGTAATAGCCCACGCCTTCCTGCGAAGCGCCGTTGAAGTCGTCGTTGCGACGGATCCCGAGCTCCTCGCCCGCCGCGATGACAGCCTCGATAAGCTCGTGTCTGCGGCCGATGGGGGAGCACCAGAGGGGGCCGTCCCTGCCATGGAAATCAGGATCGCCGTCGATCGCATGCTCGAGGCGCTTGAAATAGGGCAGCACGTCTGAATAGCTCCAGCCCGGATTGCCGTCGGCCGCCCACGCGTCGTAGTCATCGCGCTGGCCGCGGATCGAGATCAAGCCGTTGATGGAGCTTGAGCCGCCCAGCGTTTTACCCCTCGGCCAGTAGATCCTGCGTCCATTCATCCCGCTCTCGGGCTCGGTATGGAAACACCAGTTGACCCGGGGATTGAACATCGTCTTGGCGTAGCCGATCGGAATGTGTATCCACGGGTAGGTATCGGGCGGCCCGGCCTCGAGCAGAAGCACCGAGTGCTGTCCGTCGGCGGAGAGCCGATCGGCCAGAACACAGCCCGCCGACCCGGCGCCCACGATGACGTAATCGTGAATCACCGCCGCATTTTACCGACGGTTATCCGAAGCATTGCTGTGCAATCCGCGGCATTCAGCGTTGGTTTGACACTTAGGAACGGAAATTGCTAAAATATGCGGTTTCGTCGGAGGGGTACCCAAGCGGTCAACGGGAGCAGACTGTAAATCTGCCGGCTCTGCCTTCGAAGGTTCGAATCCTTCCCCCTCCACCGTTCGGGATCGGTAACGGGAACCAGGGAACAGGTATCGGTTGAGGGGGATTAATCGGTGTCTGGCGAACCTGCCACCGACCTCTGATACCTGAAAAGCGGGTGTAGCTCAATGGTAGAGCAGAAGCCTTCCAAGCTTACGACGAGGGTTCGATTCCCTTCACCCGCTCCAGCATGGCCGGTTTTGGAAGTCGGAACCCTCGGTTTGAGTAGCAGCAACCTGCGTGCGCGGGTTGGCTAGAAGGGCATAAGGCCCCCGTAGCTCAGTGGTAGAGCACTCCCTTGGTAAGGGAGAGGTCGCGCGTTCAATCCGCGCCGTGGGCACCACGGACCAGTTGGTGCACGTAAAGAAAACGTGAGGAGCATGAAAAATGGCCAAGGGCAAGTTTGAGCGGACGAAGCCGCACGTGAACGTGGGGACGATAGGGCACGTGGATCACGGGAAGACGACGTTGACGGCGGCGCTGACATTGGTGCTGTCGCGGCAGTTTGGAGGGGAGGCGAAGGCGTACGACCAGATAGACAATGCGCCGGAGGAGAAGGCGCGAGGGATCACGATCAATACGGCGCACGTGGAATACGAGACGAAGAACCGGCACTACGCGCATGTGGACTGTCCTGGGCACGCGGATTATGTGAAGAACATGATCACGGGAGCGGCGCAGATGGATGGGGCGATCTTGGTGGTGAGCGCGGCGGACGGGCCGATGCCGCAGACGCGGGAACACATACTGCTGGCGCGGCAGGTGGGGGTGCCCTACATCGTGGTGTTTTTGAACAAGGCGGACATGGTTGACGACAAGGAGCTGTTGGAGCTTGTCGAGCTGGAGGTGCGGGAGCTGTTGACGAAGTACGAGTTTCCTGGGGACAAGATCCCGATCATTATTGGCAGTGCCAAGCTGGCGCTGGAAGGGGACAAGAGCGAGCTTGGGGAGCCGTGCATCAACCGGCTGGCCGATGCGCTGGACAGCTACATACCGCAGCCGAAGCGGCTGATCGACGGACCGTTTTTGATGCCGGTGGAGGATGTGTTCTCGATCAGCGGTCGAGGCACGGTGGTGACGGGGCGGGTGGACCGTGGGGTAGTGAAGGTGGGGGAGGACCTGGAGATCGTGGGTCTGAAGCCGACCTTGAAGACGGTGTGCACGGGGGTGGAGATGTTCAGGAAGCTGCTGGACCAGGGGCAGGCTGGGGACAACGTTGGGGTGCTGTTGCGGGGCACCAAGCGGGAAGAGGTGGAGCGGGGGCAGGTGCTGGCGAAGCCTGGGAGCATCACGCCGCACACCAAGTTCAGCTGTGAGGTGTACGTGCTGAGCAAGGAAGAGGGGGGGCGGCATACGCCGTTCTTCAACGGCTACCGGCCGCAGTTTTACTTTCGGACGACGGACGTGACGGGGAGTGTGGAGCTGCCGGCGGGGACGGAGATGGTGATGCCGGGGGACAACATCCAGATGACGGTGAGTTTGATTGCGCCGATTGCGATGGAAGAGGGTCTGCGCTTTGCGATCCGCGAAGGCGGACGCACCGTCGGCGCCGGCGTCGTGGCTAAGGTTATTGAATAGGTGTACTTACCGCTGCGAATCGACGGGCTCTACCCGCGATTCGCAGGAAGACTAATCGGGCAAAAGTAGGTGTGTACTTTTGCCCGCGGTATTAGGCCAGTAGCTCAATTGGCAGAGCGGCGGTCTCCAAAACCGCAGGTTGGGGGTTCGATTCCCTCCTGGCCTGCCACGGCAGATGTCGGAAGTCGGAATTTGGTCCGACCGTGGACAGCAGTCGGAACGCAGATTACGAGGGAACGGTAATGGATGCGCGAAGCGGGAACGCTCAAGGGGTTTGTCGCTCGATCCGCTTTGGCAGTTCTAACTGAAGACTGATACGAATGGACAAGATCAAGCTCGCGGTTGCTGCTGGGTTGGTGATCGCAGGCGTCTGGGGCTACTACTACTTCAGCGATACCGCGCAGGTGCTGCGGGTGCTGATGGTCCTGGGCGGCTTGCTCGCGGCCGCGGGAGTCGCCTGGCTGTCGCAGCCCGGGAAGGAATTGTTCGCGTTCGCGCAGGAAGCCTGGCAGGAAGCCGCGAAGGTGTCGTGGCCGAGCCGCAAGGAAACCATTCAGACAACCGCGATCGTGTTTGCCTTTGTCGTGGTCATGGCGATCTTTCTGTTCGCCGTCGATACATCGCTGGCGTGGCTGGTCAAGCTGGCGACGGGACGGGTTGAATCATGAGCGGCAAGAAATGGTTCGTCGTGCATGCCTATTCGGGCTTCGAAAAGAGCGTCATGCGTGCCCTTACCGAGCGCATCAAGCGCTCGGAGATGAGCGACAAGTTCGGCAAGATTCTGGTGCCGGTCGAAGAGGTGGTGGAGATGAAGAACGGCGCCAAGGCGATTTCCGAGCGGAAGTTCTTCCCCGGCTACGTCCTTGTCGAAATGGAGATGACCGACGACACCTGGCATCTGGTCAAGAGCACGCCCAAGGTCACGGGTTTTGTCGGCGGCACGGCGAACAAGCCGACACCGATCACGCAAAAGGAAGTCGACGCCATCTTGAAGCAGGTTCAAGAAGGGGTCGAGAAGCCCCGCCCGAAGGTTCTGTTCGAAATGGGCGAGGCGGTTCGCGTCAAAGAGGGACCCTTTACCGACTTCCACGGCAACGTGGAGGACGTGAATTACGAAAAGAGCAAGCTCCGCGTGTCGGTCACGATCTTCGGACGGTCGACGCCGGTGGAGCTGGATTTTTCGCAGGTGGAGAAGGCTTGAATCGCGCAAAGTTTCGCTCGCTGCGCTCGCACGATACTTTGCGCGAGTTGATGTCACCGCAATCGGCTTGGGGCGGCCCGGCGCCGATTGCGCGGGAAAAGCGACAAGGGCCCAAACACGGGGAGGGCGCGAATCGCGCCCGCTAAGGACCCACGGAGATAGCAACATGGCAAAGAAAATACTCGCGTTCATCAAGCTTCAAGTTCCGGCGGGCAAGGCCAATCCGAGCCCGCCGATCGGGCCCGCGCTCGGCCAGCGCGGATTGAACATCATGGAATTCTGCAAGGCGTTCAACGCGCAGACGCAGAAGCTCGAGCCCGGCCTGCCGATCCCGGTGGTGATCACCGCGTACGTCGACAAGAGCTTCACCTTCGTGATGAAGACGCCGCCCGCGACGGTGCTGATCATGAAGGCGGCCAAGGTCGAGAAGGGCAGTCCCAAGCCGCACACGGACAAGGTCGGCAAGCTCACTCGCGCTCAAGCGGAGGAAATCGCCAGGACCAAGACACCGGACCTGACCGCCGGCGACCTCGATGCCGCGGTGCGTACGATCGCCGGGAGCGCGCGCAGCATGGGCATCACCGTCGAAGGAGTGAAGTGATCATGGCCGCCGGACAAAACAAGGAATCGCCGCATCTCTCCAAACGCATGAAGGTCGTGCGCGGCAAGGTCGATCACATCAAGACGTATCCGATCGAGGAGGCGCTGAAGCTGGTCAAGGAAACGGCGACCGCCAAGTTCGACGAATCGGTCGACATCGCGGTCAATCTGGGCGTGGATGCCAAGAAATCGGATCAAACGGTCCGCGGCTCCGTGGTCCTGCCGGCGGGCACGGGCAAGAAGGTCCGCGTCGCCGTATTCGCGCAAGGCGATAAGGCCAAGGCGGCGTCCGAGGCCGGCGCCGACATCGTCGGTTTCGACGACCTCGCCGCCAGGATCAAGGAAGGCTTCATGGAGTTCGACGTCGTCATCGCGTCGCCGGACGCGATGAAAGTCGTGGGTCAGCTGGGCCAGATTCTGGGGCCGCGCGGCCTGATGCCGAACCCGAAGGTCGGAACGGTGTCCGCCGACGTGGTTACCGCGGTCAAGAACGCCAAGGCCGGTCAGGTGCAGTACCGCACCGACAAGGCCGGGATCATCCAGTGCACCATTGGCCGCGCATCGTTTACGCCCGATCAGCTGAAGACCAATCTGATGGCGCTGATCGAAGCGCTGAACAAGTCCAAGCCGCAGGGCACAAAGGGCATTTACCTAAAGAAAATCAGCGTCTCGAGCACGATGGGCGCGGGCGTGCGTGTCGATACCGCCGGGCTAACGCAGCAGACGCAGGCGCATTGAGGGCGTTGAAATTTAGCGCGAAAAGCGAGGGACTGCGGCGCGAGTGGCCGGCGCGGGGCCCCGCGAAGCGGGGATCGACGGCGAATTGCGAGTCGCCGCGACGCGGCCGACAGCGGGATTGCGTGGGGATTCGTGAGCTCAAGGAGGCCGCGGCCTTCGCCGATTGCGGAAAAGTGCTTGGAAAAACCGATTTGAGGGAGCGCCGTGCGGCGTATCGCGCGGCGAGCCGTCAAAGACCGTAGGAGCGGCTTTTGAGCTTAATCGCCGGCAGCTTAGGCGTCCTACGCAGATGGTGTCCCGAAACAGGATCACTCCTGACGTAAGGTCACCGAAACCGCCGAAGGCGACGTTGTCGTCGGAGGCATGAGGGAAGCGCGATAAGCGAGTCTGCCCCGCGGGCGAGCAGCAACGATGGCGGCGGGAGCACACTCGAAGCTCAGCGATTGGAGGTGTACCTTGGGTCTTAATTTGGAACAGAAACAGGCGGTAGTCGCGGAAGTCGCGAAGCAGGTCGCGGGCGCTCAGGCCATCGTCATGGTCGAGAACCGGGGCATGGCTGTCGCGGCGATGACGCAGCTTCGTGCCAAGGCGCGGGCTTCCGGCGTGTACTTCCGGGTGGTGAAAAACACTCTGGTGCGCCGGGCGGTCGCCGAAACGCCTTTCGCTTCGCTGGCCGACCGCATGGTCGGACCGCTGGCGTATGGCATCGGCCCCGATCCCGTTGCCGTAGCGAAGGTCCTCAACGACTTTGCCAGGGGCAATGACAAGTTCGTGATTACGGGCGGCGCAATGCCCGGCCAGATGATGTCCCCGAAAGAGATCTCTGCGCTGGCATCGCTGCCCTCGCGCGAAGAGCTCATTGCCAAGCTGCTCGGCACGATGCAGGCGCCGATCGTCAAGCTCGTGCGCACGCTCAACGAGGTGCCGGGCAGGTTTGTGAGAACACTGGCCGCGGTGCGTGATGCCAAGCCGGCAAGCTGACGCGAAACCGATTTCAATTATTGGAACCTTTGACTTAGGAGTTGATCATGGCTGTTGCACAAGCTGAAATCCTCGACAAGATCTCGTCGATGACCGTCCTGGAGCTCTCCGAGCTCATCAAGGCGATGGAAGAGAAGTTCGGCGTCTCCGCGGCCGCTGCCGTGGCGGCAGCCGCCCCTGCCGCGGGAGCCGCTGCGGCGCCGGCAGCCGAAGAGCAGACCGAGTTCACGGTCATGCTGTCCGCCATCGGCGACAACAAGGTGAATGTCATCAAGGCGGTGCGCGAAATCACGGGCCTGGGCCTCAAGGAAGCCAAGGACTTGGTGGACGGCGCGCCGAAAGCGGTCAAGGAAGGCATCAATAAGGCCGACGCGGAAGCCGCCAAAAAGAAGCTGGAAGACGCCGGCGGCAAGGCGGAGATCAAGTAAATCCTTGCAGGCGCCGGATCGGCAGTGCCGGTCCGGCGTGTCGGTTCGAGGGCTCCGGCCCTCAAAGAAGCCGAAGACAAGCAAGTCCGCCGCCTCTTGAAATTGAAAAGGGCGGCCGCACATAAGCTTGCTTATCTTCGTCTTCTGCCCCGACTGCAGAAGACAGGTTTGGTCGGACGGCGCGCGGGCTGTAAGGCTCGCGCGGACCGTCGTCCGCCAGCGGTTGGTAGTGGCCAACCACCATCCCCGGGGGCGCAACGCTCCGTTCAGTCGATGAAAGACGGGAACGCCCGACACTGCGAGGGCTGACCCGCGAGATCGCTAACGAGGTCAAGGTCCATGGCTCAGTATTCGTTTACCGAGAAGAAACGCATTCGCAAGAGTTTCGCCAAGCGCGCCAGCGTATTGCCGGTGCCGTTCCTGCTGGAGACGCAGCTAGCGTCGTACCGAGCTTTCCTGCAGGAGATGACAGCGTCGGAGTCGCGCAAAAACGAGGGTCTGCAGGCGGCCTTCACGTCCATTTTTCCGATTTCCAGCCATTCAGGCAACGCACGGCTGGAGTTCGTCGGCTATTCGCTGCTCCCGCCCGCATTCGACGTCACCGAATGTCAGCAGCGCGGCCTGACGTACTGCTCGGCGCTGCGCGCCAAGGTGCGCCTCATCCTGATGGACAAGGAAGCGCCGAAGGAAACGGTGAAGGAGGTCAAGGAGCAGGAAGTTTATATGGGCGAGATTCCGCTCATGACCAACAACGGTTCCTTCATCATCAACGGCACCGAGCGGGTGATCGTCTCGCAGCTGCATCGCAGCCCGGGCGTGTTTTTCGAGCACGATCGGGGCAAGACCCACAGCTCAGGCAAGCTCCTGTTCTCGGCGCGCGTGATTCCCTACCGCGGCTCGTGGCTAGATTTCGAATTCGATCCCAAGGACTACCTCTACTTCCGCGTCGACCGCCGCCGCAAGATGCCGGCAACGACGCTGCTGAAGGCGATCGGGCTCACCAACGAAGACATCCTCAAGCAGTTCTTCGCTTTCGACACTTTCTACCTGTCGAAGAAGGGCTCGCAGATGGATCTGGTCCCCGAGCGGCTGCGCGGCGAGGTCGCCAAGTTCGACCTCTTGTCCAAGGACGGCAAGGTGATCGTGCAGAAAGACAAGCGGATCACCGCGCGGCACATTCGCGAGCTGGCCGAAGCCGGCGTCAAGAAGATCGTGGTTCCGAACGACTACATCGTCGGACGGACGCTGGCTGAAAACATCGTCGCCAAGGACACCGGCGAAATTCTCGCGTCGGCGAACGACGAGATCACCGACGAGCTTCTTGAAAAGCTGCTCGAGGCGGGCGTGCCCAAGACTCACACTATCTACGTCAACGATCTCGACCAGGGTCCGTATATCGCGCAAACGCTGAAGATGGACGACACGCCCGACCAGATGGCGGCGCGCGTCGCGATCTACCGCATGATGCGGCCGGGCGAGCCGCCCACCGAGGAAGCGGTCGAGGCCCTGTTCCACGGGTTGTTCTTCAACGAGGAACGCTACGACCTCTCGCCCGTCGGCCGCATGAAATTCAACCGCCGGGTCGGTCGCGCCGAGCTGACCGGTCCGGGAACGCTGACCAACGACGACATCATCGCGGTCATCAAGATACTCGTCGAGCTGCGCAACGGCCGCGGTGAGATCGACGATATCGACCACCTGGGCAACCGGCGCGTGCGCTCGGTGGGCGAGCTCGCCGAAAATCAGTTCCGCTCGGGATTGGTGCGGGTCGAGCGCGCGGTCAAGGAGCGCCTCGGACAGGCCGAGAGCGAGAACCTGCTGCCGCACGACCTGATCAACGCCAAGCCGATATCGGCCGCGATCAAGGAGTTCTTCGGAAGCTCGCAGCTGTCGCAGTTCATGGACCAGACCAATCCGCTCTCCGAGATCACACACAAGCGGCGCGTGTCCGCGCTCGGACCGGGAGGGCTCACGCGCGAGCGCGCCGGCTTCGAGGTCCGCGACGTGCATCCGACGCATTACGGCCGGGTTTGCCCGATCGAGACGCCGGAAGGCCCGAACATCGGACTGATCAACTCGCTCGCGCTCTATGCGCGAACCAACGAGTACGGCTTCCTCGAGACCCCGTACCGCAAAGTCGTCAGCGGCAAGGTGACCGACGAAATCCATTACCTTTCCGCCATCGAAGAAGGCGCGTTCGTGATCGCCCAGGCCAATGCGACCCTCGACAAGAACGGTCGGCTCAAGGACGAGCTGGTCTCCTGCCGGTGCAAGAACGAGTTCATGCTCTCGACCGCCGACAAGGTGCAGTTCATGGACGTGGCTCCTGCGCAGATCGTCTCCGTCGCGGCCTCGCTCATCCCGTTTCTGGAGCACGACGACGCCAACCGCGCGCTGATGGGCTCCAACATGCAGCGGCAGGCGGTCCCGTGCCTGCGCGCAGAAAAGCCCCTGGTGGGCACCGGCGTGGAGCGCACGGCTGCGGTCGACTCGGGGACTGCCGTGCTTGCCCGTCGGGGTGGAAAAGTCGATTACGTCGACGCCAACCGGATGGTCGTGCGTGTGGACGACACCGAGACCGCGGCGGGCGAGGTCGGCGTGGACATCTACAACCTCACCAAGTACACGCGCAGCAACCAGAACACCAACATCAACCAGAGGCCGCTGGTGCAGATCGGCGACGTGATCGCTAAGGGCGATGTGATCGCCGACGGAGCCTCGACCGACATGGGCGAGCTCGCGCTCGGTCAGAACATGCTGGTCGCGTTCATGCCGTGGAACGGCTACAACTACGAGGACTCGATCCTCATTTCGGAGCGCGTCGTAGGCAACGATCGCTACACCTCGATCCACATCGAGGAGCTTTCGGTGGTCGCCCGCGACACCAAGCTGGGACCGGAGGAAATCACGCGCGACATCTCGAGCCTCGGCGAAGCGCAGCTCATCCGCCTCGACGAATCGGGCATCGTCTACATCGGTGCCGAAGTGGAGGCGGGAGACGTGCTCGTCGGCAAGGTGACGCCGAAGGGCGAGACGCAGCTCACGCCGGAAGAGAAGCTGCTGCGTGCGATCTTCGGAGAAAAAGCCTCCGACGTGAAAGACACGTCGCTTCGCGTGCCTTCGGGCATTTCCGGGACCGTGATCGACGTGCAGGTCTTCACGCGCGAAGGCATCGAGCGGGACAAGCGCGCGGCGCAGATCATCGACGATGAGCTCAAGAGCTACCGCAAGGACCTGAACGACCAGCTGCGCATCGTCGAGAACGACGCCTTCGCGCGGATCGAGAAGCTCCTGCTGGGCAAGACCGCGAACGGCGGGCCGAAGCGTCTGGCCAAGGGGTCGCGCCTGACCAAGGAATACCTCGAGGGAACCAACCGTCACGACTGGTTCGATATCCGGCTCGCCAACGAGGACGCGGCGCGTCAACTCGAAGCGATGAAGGAATCGATCGCGCAGACCCGCGTTCAGTTCGACCAGATGTTCGAGCAGAAGAAAAAGAAGCTCACGCAGGGCGACGAGCTGCCACCCGGCGTGCAGAAGATGGTCAAGGTCTACGTCGCGGTGAAGCGCCGCCTGCAGCCAGGCGACAAGATGGCCGGCCGGCACGGCAACAAGGGCGTGGTGTCCAAGATCGTCCCGGTGGAGGACATGCCGTACATGGCGGATGGAACGCCGGTGGACATCGTCCTCAATCCGCTGGGTGTGCCGTCGCGTATGAACGTCGGACAGATCCTCGAAGTCCACCTCGGGTGGGCAGCCAAGGGCCTGGGCCAGCGCATCGGCGAGTTGATGAAGGCGGAGAAGAACGCCGTCGAGGTTCGCAAGTTTCTGAACCGGATCTACAACGGAACCGGCAAGCCGGAAGCCATCGACTCGCTCGACGACGCCGAAATCCTGCAGCTGGGCGAGAACCTCAAGGACGGCGTGCCTTTCGCGACGCCGGTGTTCGACGGCGCAACCGAGGCCGAGATCAAGGACATGCTGGAGCTCGCCGGACTGCCGCGCAGCGGGCAGATCACGCTGCACGACGGCCGCACCGGCGAGGCGTTCGACCGTCCCGTGACCGTGGGCTTCATGCACGTGCTGAAGCTTCATCACCTGGTCGACGACAAGATGCATGCGCGCTCGACGGGGCCCTACAGCCTGGTCACGCAGCAGCCGCTCGGCGGCAAGGCGCAGTTCGGCGGTCAGCGCTTCGGCGAGATGGAAGTCTGGGCGCTGGAGGCGTACGGCTCGGCGTACACGCTGCAGGAGATGCTCACGGTCAAGTCCGACGACGTCAACGGCCGCACCAAGGTCTACGAGAACATCGTCAAGGGCGAGCACAAGATCGAGGCCGGCATGCCGGAATCGTTCAACGTGCTAGTGAAGGAAATCCGCTCGTTGGCGATCGACATCGACCTGGAAAGATATTAAATGCCGCGCAAAGTGAACCCCTACTTTGCGCGGAAAAAGTTACCCGCAAAGCGGTGGCAAAGCCACGCGCTTTGCGGCAGCAAAATCGATGGATGCATAGCGGGCTACATTGGAGTGAAACGATGAAAGCATTGCTCGATCTGTTCAAGCAGGTCACCCAGGAAGAAGAGTTCGACGCGATCAAGACCGGCTTGGCGTCGCCGGAAAAGATCCGCTCGTGGTCGTACGGCGAGGTCAAGAAGCCGGAGACCATCAATTACCGCACGTTCAAGCCCGAGCGTGACGGCCTGTTTTGCGCCAAGATTTTCGGGCCGGTCAAGGACTACGAGTGCCTGTGCGGCAAGTACAAGCGCCTGAAGCATCGCGGCGTCATCTGCGAAAAGTGCGGCGTCGAAGTGACGCTGGCGAAAGTGCGTCGCGAGCGCATGGGCCACATCGAGCTCGCGTCTCCCGTCGCCCACATCTGGTTCCTGAAGAGCCTGCCCTCGCGCATGGGCATGGTGCTCGACATGACCCTGCGCGACATCGAACGCGCGCTTTATTTCGAGGCATACGTCGTGACCGAGCCGGGGATGACGCCGCTCAACCGCGGCCAGCTCCTGACCGAGGACGATTACCTCGCCAAGGTCGAGCAGTACGGCGACGATTTCTCGGCGAGCATGGGCGCGGAGGGCATCCGCGAGCTCCTGAAGTCGCTCGAGGTCAACACCGAGATCGAGAAGCTGCGCAAGGAGCTCGAGACGACGGGGTCGGACACCAAGATCAAGAAGATCGCCAAGCGGCTCAAGGTGCTGGAGGCCTTCCACAAGTCGGGCATCAAGCCCGAGTGGATGATTCTCGAAGTGCTGCCGGTGCTGCCGCCGGAGCTTCGCCCGCTCGTCCCCCTGGACGGCGGACGCTTCGCCACGTCGGACTTGAACGACCTGTACCGTCGCGTGATCAACCGCAACAACCGGTTGAAGCGCCTGCTCGAGCTCAAGGCGCCCGACATCATCGTGCGCAACGAGAAGCGCATGCTGCAGGAAGCCGTCGATTCGCTGCTCGACAACGGCCGCCGCGGCAAGGCGATGACCGGCGCCAACAAGCGACCGCTCAAGTCGCTCGCCGACATGATCAAGGGCAAGGGCGGACGCTTCCGTCAGAACCTGCTCGGCAAGCGTGTCGACTACTCGGGCCGTTCGGTCATCGTGGTCGGTCCGCAACTGAAGCTCCACCAGTGCGGTCTGCCCAAGCTGATGGCGCTCGAGCTGTTCAAGCCCTTCATCTTCAACAAGCTCGAGACCATGGGGCTTGCGACGACCATCAAGGCTGCGAAGAAGATGGTCGAGAGCCAGGAGCCCGTGGTGTGGGACATCCTGGAAGAGGTGATACGCGAGCATCCGGTGATGCTCAACCGAGCGCCGACGCTCCACCGCCTGGGGATACAGGCGTTCGAGCCGGTGCTGATCGAAGGCAAGGCGATCCAGCTGCATCCGCTGGTTTGCACGGCGTTCAACGCCGACTTCGACGGTGATCAGATGGCCGTCCACGTTCCGCTGTCGCTCGAAGCGCAGATGGAAGCGCGCACGCTCATGCTCGCCTCCAACAACGTACTCCTGCCCTCGAACGGCGAGCCGTGCATCGTGCCCTCGCAGGACATCGTGCTGGGCCTGTACTACGCGACGCGCGAGCTCATCGGCGCCAAGGGCGAGGGTATGCTCTTCTCCGACGTGTCCGAAGTCGCCCGGGCGTACGAATCACGCCAGGTCGACCTTCACGCCAAGATCAGCGTGCGTATCAAGGAAGTGCTGGTCGACGCCGACGGCGAGAGGAGCGACAAGATCTCGCGCTACGAGACCACCGTGGGCCGCTCGCTGCTCTCGGAGATCCTGCCGGCGGGATTGCCGTTCGACACCATCAACCGGCCGCTGAAGAAAAAGGAAATCTCCAAGATCATCAACGCCAGTTTCCGGCGCTGCGGTCTTCGCGAGACGGTCATTTTCGCCGACAAGCTCATGCAGGCGGGCTACAGCCTCGCGACCCGCGGCGGCATCTCGTTCGCGGCCGACGACATGCTGATCCCCGAAGAGAAGCACACGATCATCGAGAAGTCCGAGCGCGAGGTAAAGGAGATCGAGGCGCAGTACACCTCGGGTCTGGTGACGCAGGGCGAGCGCTATAACAAGGTGGTCGACATCTGGGGACGTGCGGGCGACGACATCGCCAAGGCGATGATGAGCCAGCTCGGTACCATGGAGGTCATGGACCGCGACGGCAAGATGGTCAAGCAGGAGTCGTTCAACTCCATCTACATGATGGCGGACTCCGGAGCGCGCGGATCCGCGGCGCAGATCCGCCAGCTCGCGGGCATGCGCGGCCTGATGGCCAAGCCCGACGGCTCGATCATCGAGACGCCGATCACCGCGAACTTCCGCGAAGGCTTGAACGTGCTTCAGTACTTCATCTCGACGCACGGTGCGCGCAAGGGTCTGGCGGATACGGCGCTGAAGACCGCCAACTCGGGATACCTGACGCGCCGGCTGGTCGACGTGACGCAGGACCTGGTGGTGACCGAAGACGATTGCGAAACCGTCAACGGCGTTGCCATGAAAGCGCTGGTCGAGGGCGGCGAAGTCATCGAGGCGCTGCGCGAGCGGATCCTGGGCCGGTCGATCGCGGCCGACGTGGTCAATCCGGAGACCCAGGCCACGCTGTTCCACGCGGGGACGCTGCTCTCCGAGGACGAAGTCGAGACGATCGAGGCGCTGGGTATCGACGAAGTCAAGGTGCGCACGCCGCTCACCTGCGACACCCGGTACGGCTTGTGCGCGACCTGCTACGGCCGCGACCTGGGACGTGGGCATCTGGTCAACGTCGGCGAAGCGGTCGGTGTGATAGCCGCGCAGTCGATCGGCGAGCCCGGCACGCAGCTCACGATGCGGACCTTCCACATCGGCGGCGCTGCGTCCCGGACCGCCGCGGCCTCGCAGCTGGAGAGCAAGTCCGCCGGCATCATCCGTTTCTCGGCGGTCATGCGCTACGTGACCAACGCCAAGGGCGAGCTCATCGTCATTGCCCGCTCCGGTGAAGTCATGATCCACGACGACAACGGCCGCGAGCGCGAGCGCCACAAGGTGCCGTACGGCGCGACCATGCTGGTCAAGGACGGCGACGTGGTCAAGGCCGGGAAGGTGCTTGCGACCTGGGATGCGACGTCGCGTCCCATCATCACCGAGTACGCGGGTCGCGTGAAGTTCGAGAACGTCGAGGAAGGCGTCACCGTGGCCAAGCAGGTCGACGAAGTCACGGGCCTGTCCACGCTGGTGGTCATCGATCCGAAGCGCCGCGCGGGTGCGGCGGCGAAGGGCGTTCGACCGCAGGTGAAGCTTCTGAACGAGCGGGGCGATGAGGTCAAGCTCGCGACGGGCGACCAGCCGGTCAATATCACTTTCCAGCTGGGCTCGATCATCACCGTCAAGGACGGCCAGGACGTGGCGGTCGGCGAGGTGCTGGCGCGCATCCCGCAGGAGACGTCGAAGACCCGCGACATCACCGGCGGCCTGCCGCGCGTTGCGGAGCTGTTCGAGGCACGCGCTCCCAAGGACGCCGGCACGCTGGCGGAAGTCACGGGGACGGTCTCGTTCGGCAAGGACACCAAGGGCAAGCAGCGCCTGGTGATCACCGACATGGACGGCGTCGCGCACGAGTATCTGATACCCGAAAGACAAGCACGTCACGGCGCACGACGGTCAGGTCGTCAACAAGGGCGAGTCGATCGTCGACGGGCCGGCGGATCCGCACGACATTCTGCGTCTGCTGGGCGTCGAGGCGCTGGCGCGCTACATCACCGACGAGGTGCAGGACGTCTATCGCCTGCAGGGCGTGAAGATCAACGACAAGCACATCGAAGTGATCGTGCGCCAGATGCTGCGCCGGGTGCAGGTGCAGGATGCGGGCGATACACGCTTCATCCCGGGCGAGCAGGTCGAACGCTCGGATCTGCTGGACGAGAACGATCGCGTCTTCTTGAACGGCGGCGTGAAGGGGGGCGCAGACGCGAAGAGGCCGGCGACTTACGAGCACATGCTGCTCGGCATCACCAAGGCGTCGCTGTCGACCGACTCGTTCATTTCCGCGGCGTCGTTCCAGGAAACGACGCGCGTGCTGACCGAGGCGGCGATCATGGGCAAGAAGGACGAACTGCGCGGCCTGAAGGAGAACGTCATCGTCGGCCGCCTGATCCCGGCGGGAACGGGGCTGGCCTATCACAACGCCCGCAAGAAGCAGAAAGCGGGGGTGCCGGAGGTTGCGGTGGAGGGTGCCGCGGCGGAAACGCCCGTGGCGGAAGTCAGCGCCGACGCGGCCTGAAGTACGGGTTGCCCGCCTGACGGCGGGGTTGGACGTTAGGGGCGGCCCGTTCGCGGTTCGCCCCTGTTTTTACGGCGCAATGTACGTTGACATAAGTGGCGTAGGGCCTTAAAATCGATGGTCTTTTCGCCTTCATCGGCCCGTTCAGTCCACTACAACTGATTTTCGGGCGTTGAGGCGTGCGTACCCGGTCGCCGATTGGAGTCACCAATCGAGGAGTCGGCCGAGGCGCGAGAAGAGTGGCCTAAAGCAGACGATGCTTAGGCCACTTTGATTTGTGATTTTTGAATTCGCGAGGATGCTGACGAATGCCAACGATCAATCAGCTGATTCGCAAGGGACGTACTGCCCCTGTGTCGAAGAGCAAGGTACCGGCGCTCAAGCGCAGCCCGCAGAAGCGCGGCGTCTGCACACGGGTCTATACGACGACGCCGAAAAAGCCGAACTCGGCGTTGCGGAAAGTCGCGAAAGTGCGCCTGACCAACGGCTTCGAGGTGATCAGCTACATCGGCGGCGAGGGCCACAACCTGCAGGAGCACTCGGTCGTCCTGATCCGCGGCGGCCGCGTAAAGGACCTCCCGGGCGTGCGCTACCACATGGTGCGCGGCGCGCTGGACACCGCGGGCGTCAAGGATCGCAAGCAGAGCCGCTCGAAGTACGGCGCCAAGAAGCCGAAAGCAGCATAGTTTTTTCGTAGATTTTGTAATACAAGCCGGGCGAAAGTAGGTTTTCACTTTCGCCCGAACAAACATGAACCGGCCGAAAGTAGGTTTTTACTTTCGGCCGAACGGAGTGGTTAATGCCCCGACGTAGAGAGATTCCCAAGCGCGAGATCCTGCCCGATCCGAAGTACTCGAGCAGCGACGTCGCGAAATTCGTCAACGTGCTGATGAGCCAGGGAAAGAAATCAGTCGCCGAGCGCATCGTGTACGGTGCGTTCGAGTCGATCTCGAAAAAGGGCGGCAAGGATCCGCTGGAGGTCTTCAACCAGGCGCTTTCGAACGCGAAGCCGATGGTCGAGGTGAAGAGCCGACGCGTCGGCGGTGCCAATTTTCAGGTGCCGGTCGAAGTGCGTCCGGTGCGTCGCGTGGCGCTGGCGATGCGCTGGCTGCGCGAGGCGGCGCGCAAGCGCGGCGAGAAGTCGATGGGACAGCGGCTCGCGGCGGAGCTGCTCGAGGCGTCCGAAGGGCGCGGCGGCGCGGTGAAAAAGCGCGAAGAAGTGCATCGGATGGCGGAAGCGAACAAGGCGTTCTCTCACTTCCGGTTCTAAGCGAAAACAACATGAAGCAGCGGGAACGGCGATCGCAAGCGACGATCTTCGATTCACGCATTTTGACGGCGAACAAAAAGTGCCAAGAGCTACACCCATCGAGCGCTATCGGAACATCGGCATCAGTGCCCACATTGATGCCGGTAAGACCACGACCACCGAGCGCATACTTTTCTACACCGGCGTGTCGCACAAGATCGGCGAAGTGCACGACGGTGCGACCGTCATGGACTGGATGGAGCAGGAGCGCGAGCGCGGGATAACGATTACTTCCGCCGCCACGACGTGCTTCTGGAAGGGGATGGAGAACAACTATCCCGAGCATCACATCAACATCATCGACACGCCGGGCCACGTCGACTTCACCATCGAAGTCGAACGCTCGATGCGCGTGCTCGACGGCGCGTGCATGGTCTACGACGCGGTCGCCGGCGTGCAGCCGCAATCGGAGACGGTGTGGCGGCAGGCGAACAAGTACAAGGTGCCGCGGCTCGCGTTCATCAACAAGATGGACCGCCAGGGCGCGGAGTTCTTCAAGTCGTACGACCACATCAGGACACGGCTCAAGGGAAATCCGGTGCCGATCCAGATCCCGATCGGCGCGGAGGAGAAATTCGAGGGCGTGATCGACCTGGTCAAGATGAAGGCGATCTACTGGGACGAGGCGACGCAGGGAATGAAGTACGAGCTTCGCGAGATTCCCGAGCCGCTCGTCGAGGAAGCCAAGAAGTGGCGCGAGAAGATGGTCGAGGCCGCCGCCGAAGCGGACGATGAGCTGACGCACAAGTACCTCGAAGGCCACGACCTCTCGATCGAAGACATCAAGCGCGGATTGCGCATGCGCACGATCAAGAACGAGATCGTGCCGATGCTTTGCGGCAGCGCGTTCAAGAACAAGGGCGTGCAGGCGATGCTCGACGCGGTCATCGACTACATGCCGTCTCCGATCGACATCAAGCCCGTCGAAGGCGAGGACGACGACGGCAAGCCCGCGGTGCGCAAGGCCGACGACAACGAGCCGTTCTCGGCGCTGGCGTTCAAGATCATGACCGACCCCTACGTCGGACAGCTGACCTTCATCCGCGTCTATTCGGGCGTCCTCAATTCCGGCGACACGGTGTACAACTCGAACCGCGGGCGCAAGGAGCGCATCGGCCGCCTGCTGCAGATGCACGCCAACCAGCGCGAAGAGATCAAGGAAGTGCGCGCGGGCGACATCGCGGCAGCGGTGGGTCTCAAGGAAGCGTCCACCGGCGAAACGCTGTGCGACCCGCAGCACATCATCATGCTCGAGCGCATGGTGTTCCCGGAGCCGGTGATCTCGCAGGCGGTCGAGCCGAAGACCAAGGCCGACCAGGAAAAGATGGGCCTCGCGCTCAATCGCCTGGCGCAGGAAGATCCGTCATTTCGCGTGCACACCGACGAGGAATCGAGCCAGACGATCATTTCCGGCATGGGCGAGCTGCACCTCGAGATCATCGTCGACCGCATGAAGCGCGAGTTCGGCGTCGAGGCCAATGTCGGCAAGCCGCAGGTCGCGTACCGCGAGGCGATCAAGAAGCCGGTGCAGATCGAAGGCAAGTTCATCAAGCAATCCGGCGGACGCGGGCAGTACGGTCACGTATGGCTGAAGATTGGAGCCGCAGCAGGCGGGCAAGGGTTTCGAGTTCGTCGATGCGATCAAGGGCGGCACGGTGCCGCGCGAATACATTCCCGCGGTCGAGAAGGGGCTGCGCGAGACGCTGCCCAACGGTGTGCTCGCCGGATTTCCGGTGGTCGACGTCAAAGTCACGCTGTTCGACGGCAGCTACCACGACGTCGACTCGAACGAAAACGCGTTCAAGATGGCCGCCTCGATGGCGTTCAAGGACGGCATGCGGCAGGCGACGCCGGTGCTGCTCGAGCCGATGATGGCGGTCGAAGTCGAGACGCCGGAGGATTTCATGGGCAATGTCGTCGGCGATCTTTCGGGGCGGCGCGGAATGATTCAAGGCATGGAGGACGTGGTCGGCGTAAAGGTGATCAAGGCCGAAGTGCCGCTGTCCGAGATGTTCGGGTACTCGACGACGCTGCGCTCGCTGTCGCAGGGTCGGGCGACCTACACGATGGAATTCAAGCACTACACCGAGGCGCCGAAGACGGTCGCCGAAGCGGTGATCAATAAGAAGGGCTGAGCGAGCGAAAGTGCACCCCTACTTTCGCTCGATTTAATTTGACTCGAATCGCGGGCCTCAGTTGGCAAATAAGCCGACGATTCGAGTACGAAGATCAACGAAAAAGCCGGAGAGTTTTATGGCAAAGAGTAAATTCGAACGCACCAAGCCGCACGTGAACGTGGGGACGATAGGGCACGTGGATCACGGGAAGACGACGTTGACGGCGGCGCTGACATTGGTGCTGTCGCGGCAGTTTGGAGGGGAGGCGAAGGCGTACGACCAGATAGACAATGCGCCGGAGGAGAAGGCGCGAGGGATCACGATCAACACGGCGCACGTGGAATACGAGACGAAGAACCGGCACTACGCGCATGTGGACTGTCCTGGGCACGCGGATTATGTGAAGAACATGATCACGGGAGCGGCGCAGATGGATGGGGCGATCTTGGTGGTGAGCGCGGCGGACGGGCCGATGCCGCAGACGCGGGAGCACATACTGCTGGCGCGGCAGGTGGGGGTGCCCTACATCGTGGTGTTTCTGAACAAGGCGGACATGGTTGACGACAAGGAGCTGTTGGAGCTGGTCGAGCTGGAGGTGCGGGAGCTGTTGACGAAGTACGAGTTTCCTGGGGACAAGATCCCGATCATGATTGGCAGTGCGAAGCTGGCGCTGGAAGGGGACAAGAGCGAGCTGGGGGAGCCGTGCATCAACCGGCTGGCCGATGCGCTGGACAGCTACATACCGCAGCCGAAGCGGCTGATCGACGGACCGTTTCTGATGCCGGTGGAAGACGTGTTCTCGATCAGCGGTCGGGGCACGGTGGTGACGGGGCGGGTGGACCGTGGGGTAGTGAAGGTGGGGGAGGACCTGGAGATCGTGGGTCTGAAGCCGACCTTGAAGACGGTGTGCACGGGGGTGGAGATGTTCAGGAAGCTGCTGGACCAGGGGCAGGCTGGGGACAACGTTGGGGTGCTGCTGCGGGGCACCAAGCGGGAAGAGGTGGAGCGGGGGCAGGTGCTGGCGAAGCCTGGGAGCATCACGCCGCACACCAAGTTCAGCTGTGAGGTGTACGTGCTGAGCAAGGAAGAGGGGGGGCGGCATACGCCGTTCTTCCCGGGCTACCGGCCGCAGTTTTACTTTCGGACGACGGACGTGACGGGGAGTGTGGAGCTGCCGGCGGGGACGGAGATGGTGATGCCTGGGGACAACATCCAGATGACGGTGACGCTTGATTGCGCCGATTGCGATGGAAGAGGGTCTGCGCTTTGCGATCCGCGAAGGCGGACGCACCGTCGGCGCCGGCGTCGTGGCCAAGGTTATTGAGTAACTCGTCGGCGAAAAGTAAAAACCTACTTTTCGCCGGAATTGCATTAGCACGAAAAGCTTGGACGGCCCGGCGCTTTTCGTGCAGGAAAGGCAACGAAGAACCGAGCGCGATAGCGGGCGGTTGTTCGAAAGGTGAACCAATGCAAAACCAGAAAATTCGCATCCGGCTCAAGGCGTTCGATTACAAGCTGATCGATCAGTCGGCGCAGGAGATCGTCGAGACGGCGAAACGCTCCGGGCGCTGTCGTCAAGGGCCCGGTGCCGCTGCCGACGAAGATCGAGCGCTTCGACGTGCTGCGCTCGCCGCACGTCAACAAGACGTCGCGCGATCAGCTGGAAATTCGCACGCATCTGCGGCTGATGGACATCATCGATCCGACCGACAAGACCGTCGACCAGTTGATGAAGCTCGACCTGCCGGCGGGTGTCGACGTGGAGATCAAGCTTCAGTAGCTTAAGGATGGACGAAAAGCGCGATACAGCGCGGCGGGACGATCGGCAGGTCCGATCGGCAAGTCGCAGTTTGACGAATGCAATGCTTGAGCCCGGGTCAATCGAAATCCGCGGCGTTGAAAGGAAAACGAACAATGAGTCTAGGACTTGTCGGTCGCAAGATCGGCATGACGCGCATCTTCACCGACGACGGCGCCGCCGTGCCGGTGACCGTGCTCGACGTCGCCAACAATCGCGTCACGCAGATCAAGACGCAGGAAACCGACGGCTACTCGGCCGTTCAGGTGACCTACGGCAAGCGGCGCGCCATCGCGCGTCACCAAGCCGCAGGCCGGACATCTGGCGAAGGCCGGCGTCGAAGCCGGCGATCGTCCTGAAGGAATTTCCGGTGTCTGCGGAACAGCTCGCCGCACTTAAAGCTCGGCGAAACCGTCAGCGTCGAAACCTTCGCCGTCGGACAGCTGGTCGACGTCAGCGGCACCACCAAGGGCCGCGGCTTTTCAGGTGTCGATCCGGCGGCACAACTTCAGCTCCAACCGCGCCTCGCACGGCAACTCGCGTTCGCACAACACGCCGGGCTCGATCTGCATGGCGCAGGACCCGGGCCGCGTGTTTCCGGGCAAGCGCATGGCGGGGCAGTACGGCAACGTCAAACGCACCGTGCAGACGCTGAAGGTCGTGCGTGTCGACGCCGAGCGCGGACTGCTGCTGGTCAAGGGCGCGGTTCCCGGCGCCGACGGCGGCCACATCGTCGTCCGCCCGTCGGTCAAGACCCCGCTGAAGAAGGGGGCCTGATCATGGATCTCAAGCTCATCAACGACAACGGCAAGCCCGCCGCGACGCTTGCCGCCTCCGACGCGCTGTTCGGACGCGAATACAACGAAGCGCTGATCCATCAGATCGTGACGGCGTACCAGGCCAATGCGCGCAGCGGCAACCGCAAGCAGAAAGGCCGCGCCGACATCAACAAGTCGCACAAGAAGCCCTGGGCGCAAAAAGGCACCGGCCGCGCGCGCGCCGGCCAGGCGAACAGTCCGCTGTGGCGCGGCGGCGGAAAGATCTTCCCGAACTCGCCCGACGAGAACTTCTCGCAGAAGGTGAACCGCAAGATGTTCCGCGCCGGCATCGCGTCGATCCTGTCGCAACTCGTGCGCGAGGACCGGCTGTCGGTGGTCGAGCAGATTGCGCTCGACGCGCCGAAGACGAAGCTGTTCGCGCAAAAGATCAAGGCGCTGGGCCTGACCGGCTCGGTGCTGCGTCGTCACCGACAAGCTCGACGACAACGTTTACCTGTCGTCGCGCAACCTGCCCGGCGTGCTGGTGCTCGAGACGCGCGAGGTCGATCCGGTCAGCCTGGTGCGCTTCGACCACGTGCTGCTGACCAAGGCTGCGGTCGCGCAGTTCGAGGAGATCCTGGCATGAGCGCCGTCGGGCCGTCCCAAGGCCGAGTGCCGGACGAGGAGGGGTTGCGTCTCGCAACGCCGCGGCCTGCAAGGCCGAATTCCGCCCCCTTTGGGGGCAACGCAGCGGCGAGAGCCGCAAGTGTGGGGGTACACCAATGAGCGCGCAGAAAGCGGTTCAAAAAAAAGCGGCGGTTCAAAGCAAGTACAACCCCGAGCGGCTGCTGACGCTGCTGCTCGCGCCGCGATCTCCGAAAAGGCGACGCACATCGCCGACAAGCACGCGCAGGTCGTATTTCAGCGTCGTGCCGGACGCGACCAAGCCCGAAGTGAAGGCGGCGGTCGAGCTCCTGTTCAAGGTCGAAGTCGAGAGCGTGCAGATCGCCAACGTCAAGGGCAAGGTCAAGCGGTTCGGCGCCTACAACGGCCGCCGCCGCAACTGGAAGAAGGCGTACGTGAGCCTGAAGCCGGGCCAGGAAATCAACTTCGCGCAGGAAGCCTGACATGGCACTGATCAAAGTCAAACCCACTTCGCCCGGCCGCCGCTCGCTGGTCAAGGTCGTCAATCCCGACCTGCACAAGGGCCGGCCGGTCGACGCGCTGATCGAGAGCAAGAAGCGCGGATCGGGCCGCAACAACAACGGCCACATCACGATGCGGCACAAGGGCGGCGGCCACAAGCAGCACTATCGCATGGTCGATTTCCGCCGCAACAAGGACGGCATCGCGGCCAAGGTCGAGCGGCTCGAATACGATCCGAACCGCAGCGCGCACCTGGCGCTGCTGCTCTACACCGACGGCGAGCGCCGCTACATCGTCGCGCCGCGCGGCGTCGCCGCCGGCACGCAGCTGATGAGCGGGGCCGAGGCGCCGATCAAGCCAGGCAATTGCCTGCCGCTGCGCAACATCCCGGTCGGCACGACGATCCATTGCGTCGAGATGCTGCCGGGCAAGGGCGCGCAAATCGCGCGCTCGGCGGGCGCGTCGGTGCAGCTCCTCGCGCGCGAAGGCGCGTATGCGCAGCTGCGCATGCACTCCGGAGAGATCCGCAAGGTGCACGTCGACTGCCGCGCGACGATCGGCACCGTCGGCAACGAAGAGCACAGCCTGCGCTCGATCGGCAAGGCCGGCGCACAATCGCTGGCGCGGCATCCGGCCGACCGTGCGCGGCATCGCGATGAACCCGGTCGATCATCCGCACGGCGGACGCTCCAACGGCGGCGGACATCCGGTGTCGCCGTGGGGCACGCCGACCAAGGGTTATCAGACGCGGCGCAACAAGCGCACCGACGGCATGATCGTCCGCCGCCGTCACGCAGCGAAAAAGGGTTAAGGAACCATGGCACGTTCAATCAAGAAGGGACCGTTCGTCGACCATCACCTGCAGGCGAAGGTGGAGGCGGCGCGCGCGACCTCGGACAAGCGGCCGATCAAGACCTGGTCGCGGCGCTCGACGATCACGCCGGATTTCGTCGGGCTGACGATCGCGGTCCACAACGGCAAGCAGCACATTCCGGTGTACGTCTCGGAAAACATGGTCGGGCACAAGCTCGGCGAGTTCGCGCTGACCCGCACCTTCAAGGCGCACTCCGCCGACAAGAAGGTCGCGGCGCCGACGCCGCCGAGGAAGTAAGGAGATCATATGGAAACCAAAGCGATCCTGCGCGGCGTGCGCCTCTCGGCCCAGAAGGGCCGGCTGGTCGCCGACCAGATCCGCGGCCTGCCCGTCGACCGGCGCTCAACGTGCTGGCATTCAGCCCGAAGAAGGGCGCCAAGATCATCAAGAAGGTGCTCGAGTCGGCGATCGCCAACGCCGAGCACAACGACGGCGCCGACGTCGACGAGCTCAAGGTCAAGACGATCTATCTCGACAAGGCGACCAACCTGCGCCGCTTCACCGCGCGCGCCAAGGGTCGCGGCAACGTGATCCTCAAGCAGACCTGCCACATCCACGTCACCGTCGGTGACGGAAAATAAGGACAGTCATGGGACAGAAAATCCATCCGACCGGCTTCCGCCTTGCCGTCAATCGCGAACTGGACGTCGAAGTGGTACGCCAACAGCAAGCACTTTCCGACGATACTGAACGAGGACATCAAGGTCCGCGACTATCTGAAGAAGAAGCTGGCGCACGCCTCGGTCGGCAAGATCACGATCGAGCGCCCGGCGAAGAACGCGCGCATCACCATTCACAGCGCGCGTCCCGGCGTGGTCATCGGCAAGAAGGGCGAGGACATCGAAACGCTGCGCGCGAACCTGCGCAAGATGATGGGCACCGAGGTCGGGCTCAACATCGAGGAGATCCGCAAGCCCGAGATCGATGCGCAGCTGGTCGCCGACTCGATCGCGCAGCAGCTCGAGAAGCGGATCATGTTCCGCCGCGCGATGAAGCGCGCCATGCAAAACGCGATGCGCCTCGGCGCGCAGGGCATCAAGATCATGAGCTCGGGACGGCTGAACGGCATCGAGATCGCGCGCACCGAGTGGTATCGCGAAGGCCGCGTGCCGCTGCATACGCTGCGCGCCGACATCGACTACGGTTTTGCCGAAGCAAAGACGACGTACGGCGTCATCGGCATCAAGGTCTGGGTGTTCAAGGGCGAAGTGCTGCCGCACAACGCCGAGCCGCAGATCGCGCCGCCGCCCGGCGCCGGAGCGCCGAAGCGCGTGCGCAAGGCCGCAGGAGTGAAAAATGCTGCAGCCAGCTAGAAGGAAGTACCGCAAGGAGCAGAAGGGCCGCAACAAGGGCGTTGCGACCGTCGGCGCCAAGGTCAGCTTCGGCGAGTACGGCCTGAAGGCGATCGGCGCGCGGGCGCTTGACCGCGCGCCAGATCGAGGCCGCGCGCCGCGCGATGACGCGCCACATCAAGCGCGGCGGCCGGATCTGGATCCGCATCTTTCCGGACAAGCCGGTCTCGCAGAAGCCGGCCGAAGTGCGCATGGGCAACGGCAAGGGCAATCCCGAGTACTACGTGGCCGAGATCGTGCCCGGCAAGGTTCTCTACGAGATGGACGGCGTCGACGAAGCGCTGGCCCGCGAGGCGTTCGCGCTCGCCGCGGCCAAGCTGCCGATCAGGACGACGTTCGTGCATCGCCTCCTCGGGTAGGAACGACGGACAATGAAAACTTCGGAACGCAAGAAAGACATCGAACGCGAAGTCGCCCGACGAGCTCACGACCGAGCTGCACGCGCTGCTGCGGGAGCAGTTCGGTCTGCGCATGCAGAAGGCGACGCAGCAGCTCACCAATCACGCCAAGCTGCCGGCGGTCCGGCGCGATATCGCGCGAGTGCGCACGCGGCTGCATCAGACATCGAAAGCGGTGACAAAAATGATCGATACGAAGCCGGGAAACCGCAGTGGCGCCAGCCGGCGCAACCGGCGGCGAAGGGAAGCCTGATTCAGACCCAGATCGGCCGCGTGGTCAGCGACAAGATGGACAAGACGGTCACGGTGCTGGTCGAGCGCCGCGTGAAGCATCCGCTGTACGGCAAGGTCGTGACGCGCTCGAACAAGTATCACGCCCACGACGAGAAGCAACGAGTACAAGGAAGGCGACCTCGTCGAAATCGAGGCGTGCCGCAAGCTCGCCAAGACCAAGGCTTGGCGGGTGCGGCGTCTGATCGAAAAGGCAAAGCTGATCTAAAGCTTTGATTCGATGCGGGACTTGCGTCGAAGCACAAAGCCTGCCATACTATATAAGCTTCGCCTGCCGCCCACGCGCTTACCCGGCAGTTCGGACAATTCGGCCTTCGACGTAATGAGGCCTTTCGGGCGGCGGTGCATACCCGGACGGGTTCCAAAACTGGCCGCCGCGATTCCGATGCGCGGCGGATCAAGTTGGAGATGTTGCAATGATCCAGATGCAGACGATGCTGGAGGTCGCCGACAACACCGGCGCCCGCCAGGTCATGTGCATTAAGGTGCTGGGTGGCTCCAAGCGCAGGTATGCGCACATCGGCGATGTGATCAAGGTCACCGTCAAGGATGCGGCGCCTCGAGGCCGGGTCAAGAAAGGCGAGATCTACAACGCGGTGGTGGTTCGTACGCGGCAGGGCGTGCGTCGCGACGACGGGGCGAAGATCAAGTTCGATACCAACGCGGCGGTGCTGCTCAATCCCAAGCTCGAGCCGATCGGCACGCGAATTTTTGGGCCGGTGACCCGCGAGCTGCGCACCGAGCGCTTCATGAAAATCGTTTCCCTCGCGCCGGAGGTGCTGTGACGATTCGCAAGGATCAGGAAAGGTGACAGCGTGGTCGTGATCGCCGGCCGCGACAAGGGCAAGCGCGGCGACGTCAAGCAGATCGTCGACGCCGATCACGTCGTTGTCGCGGGTGTGAATCAGGTCAAGAAGCACACGCGTCCGAATCCGATGAAGAACCAGCAGGGCGGCATTCTCACCAAGGAGATGCCGATCCACGTGTCCAACATCGCGATCTACAACCCGGTGACGCAAAAGCCGGACCGCATCGGATTTCGCAAGCTCGACGACGGCCGCAAGGTGCGTTTCTACAAGTCGAACGGCGAAGTGCTCGGAGCTTGACGATGGCAGCCCGCCTGAAGGAAGTCTACAAAAAAGAGGTGGTCCCCGCGCTGACGGCGCAGTTCGGATACAAGTCCGAAATGCAGGTGCCGCGGATCAAGAAGATCGTCCTGAATATGGGCGTCGGAGAGGCTATCGCGGACAAGAAGATCCTCGAGAACGCCGTCGGCGACATGCAGAAAATCTCCGGCCAGAAGCCGGTCGTCACGAAGGCGAAGAAGTCGATCGCGGTGTGGAAGATCCGCACGGGGTATCCGATCGGTTGCATGGTGACGCTGCGGCAGGAGCGGATGTACGAGTTCCTCGACCGCCTGGTGTCGATTGCGCTGCCTCGCGTGCGCGACTTTCGCGGCGTGTCGGGGCGCTCTTTCGACGGCCGCGGTAACTTCAACATGGGCGTCAAGGAGCAGATCATCTTTCCCGAGATCGAATACGACAAGATCGATGCGGTCCGGGGGATGAACATCACGATTGCGACAACCGCGAAAAGCGACGCCGAAGCCAAGGCGCTGCTCGCCGCATTCAAGTTTCCGTTCAAGAACTAAGGGCCGCCATGGCAAAGACCTCCGTCGTCAACCGCGACCTGAAGCGCCGCAAGATCGTGAAGAAATACGCCAAGAAGCGCGCGGAGCTGGTCGCTACCATCAACAATTTCAAGCTTTCCGAGGAAGCCCGGCTTGCTGCGCGGCACAAGCTCCAGCAGCTTCCGCGCGACTCGAGCCCGACGCGTTTGCGCAACCGCTGCGCGCTGACCGGACGTCCGCGCGGGGTGTACAGCAAATTCGGATTGGGACGCAACAAGCTGCGCGAGATCGCCATGCGCGGGGAAATCCCCGGCGTCGTCAAGGCAAGCTGGTAAACGCGGTCGATTTCGAAACCGACGAGAGCGAATGAGGTTGAACACATGAGCATGACTGATCCGATCGCCGACATGCTGACGCGCATCCGCAATGCGCAATTGGCGGAGAAGGCCACGGTCCAGATGCCGGCGTCCAAGGTCAAGCTTGCGATCGCCAAGGTGCTGAAGGACGAGGGTTATATCGAAGGGTTCGGCATCGTCGGCGACGAGGCGAAGCCCCAGCTCGAAATCGCTCTCAAGTACTACGCCGGGCGTCCCGTCATCGAGAAGATCGAGCGCGTGTCGAAGCCGGGACTTCGCATCTACAAGGGCAAGGACGACATTCCTCGCGTGATGAACGGTCTGGGCATCGCGATCGTTTCGACTTCGCACGGCGTGATGACCGACCGCAAGGCGCGCGCGACCGGCGTCGGCGGCGAAGTCCTCTGCATCGTCGCCTGACGGGAGCCGATCGATGTCGCGCATTGGAGCAAATCCGATCAAGCTGCCGCCGAAGGTCGAAGTGATCTTGGGCGAGGGCGAGATATCGGTCAAAGGTCCGCTGGGCACGCTTTCGCAGCGATTCGGCGCCGCGCTTTCCGTGGAGAAGGACGGCGACACGCTGGTGTTCAAGGCAGCGACCGAGGAAGCCAATGCGATGCACGGGACGCTGCGCGCGCTGGTGGCGAACATGGTCAAGGGCGTCACCAACGGCTACGAGAAGAAGCTGTCGCTGGTCGGCGTCGGTTACAGGGCGCAGGCTGCCGGCGACAGGCTCAACCTGTCGCTGGGCTTTTCGCATCCGGTCGTGCACAAGATGCCCAAGGGCGTGAAAGTGGAAACGCCGGTGCAGACAGAGATCGTGATCAAGGGCATCGACAAGCAGCAGGTAGGTCAGGTCGCCGCCGAGATACGCGCGTATCGGCCGCCCGAGCCGTACAAGGGCAAGGGCGTGCGCTATGTCGGCGAGCGCGTGGTTATCAAAGAGACAAAGAAAAAGTAGAGCTGGGGATATGAGGCCATGAACAAGAAGGATGCACGCCTACGCCGCTCGCGCAAGACGCGACTGCGCATCTCCGAGCAGCGCGCGACCCGGCTCGTGGTCAGCCGGTCGAATTGCCACATCTACGCGCAGATCGTCGCTCCGGAGGGCAATCGCGTGCTCGCCAGCGCGTCGACGGTCGAGGGAGACGTCCGCAAGGACCTCAAGAATGGCGGCAACAAGTCCGCGGCGGCGATCGTCGGCAAACGCATTGCCGAAAAGGCGAAGTCGCTCGGCATCGATACCGTCGCGTTCGACCGGGCGGGATTCAAGTATCACGGCCGCGTGAAGGCGCTGGCCGATGCCGCCCGTGAGGGCGGCCTGAAGTTCTAGCTTCGAAGAGGTCACAGGATTATGGCAAAGCCGATGGGCAGGCAACAAGGCGGCAGGCAGCAGCAGGACGATCGCGGCGACGGCCTGCGCGAGAAGATGATCAGCATCAACCGCGTCACCAAGGTGGTGAAGGGCGGACGGATTCTTGCGTTCGCGGCGCTGACGGTGGTCGGGGACGGCGACGGGCGCGTCGGCATGGGCAAGGGGAAAGCCAAGGAAGTACCCGTCGCGGTGCAGAAGGCGATGGAAGAGGCGCGGCGCCGGATGATCAAGGTACGCCTGAAGAACGGATCGCTGCATCACGCCGTGCAGGGACGCCATGGCGCGACCAAGGTGTTCATGCAGCCCGCGTCCGAGGGCACGGGCATCATTGCCGGCGGACCGATGCGCGCGGTCTTCGACGTCGTCGGCGTGACCAACATCCTCGCCAAGTGCCACGGATCGACCAACCCGTACAACATCGTGCGCGCGACGCTCAATGCGCTCGAGAACTGCAATGCGCCGGCCGAAATCGCCGCCAAGCGCGGCTTGACGGTCGAACAGCTGACGGAAGCGTAGAGCCATGGCCGCGACGAAAAAGCTTCGTGTGACGCTGGTGCGTGGACTGGTGGGGAAGAAGCCGGACCATCGCGCGACGGTGCGCGGTCTCGGGCTGAAATGGCGCAGCCACAGCGTCGAGGTCGAGGACACGCCGCAGACTCGCGGCATGATCAACAAGATCGGCTACATGCTCAAAGTTACCGAGGCGCAAGGCTGAAGGAAACGACGATGCGGATGAACACCATCAAGCCCGCGGCCGGGAGCAACAAGGCCAGAAAGCGAGTCGGCCGCGGCATCGGCTCGGGACTCGGCAAGACGGCGGGCCGCGGAAACAAGGGCCAGAAGTCGCGTTCGGGCGGCTTCCACAAGGTCGGTTTCGAGGGCGGCCAGATGCCGCTGCAGCGGCGCCTGCCCAAGCGCGGTTTCGTGTCGCCTTCGCGCGGCGATACCGCCGAAGTGCGGCTTTCCGATCTCGCCAAGCTGCCGCTGGTCGAGATCGATGTGCTCGCGCTCAAGGCCGCGGGGCTGGTTCCCGCGATGGCGAAAACGGTCAAGGTCATTCGCACGGGCGAGCTTACGAAGGCGGTCAAGCTCACCGGTATGCAGGCGACCAAGGGCGCCCGCGCGGCCATCGAGGCCGCGGGCGGAAGTCTCGCGGAATAACAGGACTCAAGAATTTGGCCACGTTCAATCCAGCGCAGAAGAGCGGCAGTCGATACGCAGACCTGAAAAAGCGTCTGCTGTTTCTGCTGGGCGCCCTCGTCGTCTACCGCATCGGAACGCACATTCCCGTGCCGGGAATCAACGCGTCGGTGCTCGACGAGCTCTTCCGCTCGCAGCAGGGCGGCATCCTGGGCTTGTTCAACGTCTTCTCGGGCGGGGCGCTGTCGCGCTTCTCGATATTCGCGCTCGGGATCATGCCGTACATCTCCGCCTCGATCATCATGCAGCTTTGCACCGTGGTCGTGCCGACGCTGGAGGCGCTCAAGAAAGAAGGCGAATCGGGCCGTCGCAAGATCACCCAGTACACGCGGTATGCGACGCTGGGGCTCGCGTTTTTCCAGGGTCTTGGGATCTCGATCGCGCTCGAAGCGCAGCCGGGCCTGGTCATCGATCCGGGCATCGCCTTCCGCTTCCTGTCGGCGACGACGCTGGTCACAGGGACGATGTTCCTGATGTGGCTGGGCGAGCAGATCACCGAGCGGGGCCTGGGCAACGGCATATCGCTCATCATTTTCGCGGGGATCGCGGCAGGGCTGCCGCGCGCGATCGGGCAGACGCTGGAGCAGGTCAGCACGGGCGCCTACTCGGTGCTGCTCGTGCTCGGCATCGTGGCGCTCGTCGTCGGCGTGACGGCGTTCGTGGTGTTCGTGGAGCGCGCGCTGCGCAAGATCCAGGTCAACTACGCCAAACGCCAGGTCGGCAACAAGGTCTATGCGGGTCAGCAGTCGTTCCTGCCGCTCAAGCTCAACATGGCCGGCGTGATACCCCCGATTTTCGCCTCGTCGATCATCCTTTTCCCGGCGACGCTGGCGCAGTGGTTCGGATCGAGCGAGAACACGATCTGGCTGCGCGACCTGGCGGCGACGCTGGCTCCGGGCCAGCCCGTGCACGAGATTCTCTACGCCGCAGCGATCATCTTTTTCTGCTTTTTCTACACGGCGCTGCAGTACAACCCGAAGGAGACCGCGGAAAACCTCAAGAAGAGCGGTGCCTTCATCCCGGGCTACCGGCCGGGCGAGCAGACCGCGAAGTACATCGAGAAGATCACCTTGCGTCTGACCTTCCTCGGCTCCATCTATCTGGTCGTCGTGTGCTTCATCCCGAATTTCCTGATCGCCTGGAAAAACGTGCCGTTCTACTTCGGCGGCACCTCGCTCCTGATCATCGTCGTGGTGACCATGGACTTCATGACGCAGGTACAGGCGTACATCATGTCGCAGCAGTACGAGAGCCTGCTCAAGAAGGCGAATTTCAAGGGCGGGCTGCCGACGCGATGAGAACCGTGATGACTGCCCGCTTCGCGACTGGTCGGCCCCTCACCCCTTCTCCCTCTCCCGTAAGGCGGGCGAGAGGAAATGGAATGAGTCGCTTCGCGACTGGCTGGTGAACGGATGGCGAAGGAAGAAACGATACAGATGCAAGGTGAGGTCCTGGAGACGCTGCCCAATGCGACGTTCCGGGTAAAGCTGGAGAACGGACATGTCGTGCTTGGGCATATTTCGGGAAAGATGCGCATGCACTACATCAAGATCCTGCCGGGCGACAAGGTGACGGTGGACCTGACGCCGTACGATCTCTCCCGGGCGCGGATCATTTTCCGGGCGAAGTGAGTTTTGGAAAAGGAACCGACATGAAGGTGCTGGCTTCAGTGAAAAAGATTTGCCGCAACTGCAAGATCATCCGGCGCAATGGCGTCGTGAGGGTGATCTGCACGGACCCGCGGCACAAGCAGCGGCAAGGCTAACGGAACGAAGGACAGGGCACGCACATGGCACGTATTGCAGGCGTCAACATTCCGAATCATCAGCATGCGGAGATCGCTCTGACGGCGATCTACGGCATCGGACGTCCGCGCGCGAAGCAGATCTGCATCGCGGCGGGCGTCGGCCCGTCCACCAAGATCAAGGACCTTTCCGACGCGCAGATGGACAAGCTGCGCGAGCTGGTCGGCCGCTATACGGTCGAAGGCGACCTGCGGCGCGAGGTGACCATGAGCATCAAGCGGCTGATGGATCTCGGCTGCTATCGCGGCGTGCGCCACCGCAAGGGCCTGCCGGTGCGCGGTCAGCGCACGCGCACCAACGCTCGCACCCGCAAGGGTCCGCGCAAGGCGCGTCAGGCGACCTCGATGCGCAGCAGCGCCCCTGCCAAGCCCGCGACCGGCGGCACCAAGTAAGCACGGACCGAACGAGGACCAAGGACACAACGAATGGCACAGGCACCGACCAAGACAACCGTCACGCGGGCGCGAAAGAAGGTCAAGAAGAACGTCTCCGAGGGCGTTGCGCACATCCACGCGTC
Source organism: uncultured beta proteobacterium (assembly GCA_963745385.1). Lineage (GTDB taxonomy): Bacteria > Pseudomonadota > Gammaproteobacteria > Burkholderiales > Casimicrobiaceae > PALSA-1003. The sequence continues at coordinate 125,021 of CAVUXI010000020.1, read as the reverse complement.
GTTCAACAACACGATCATCACGATCACCGACCGGCAGGGCAACGCGCTGTCGTGGGCGACCTCCGGAGGGGCTGGGTTCAAGGGCTCGCGCAAGTCGACGCCGTTTGCGGCCCAGGTCGCCGCGGAATCGGCGGGGAAGGCTGCGCAGGAATGCGGCGTCAAGAACCTCGAGGTGCGAATCAAGGGTCCGGGGCCCGGTCGCGAATCCGCGGTGCGTGCGCTCAACGCACTCGGACTCAAGATCACCAGCATTTCCGACGTAACCCCGGTGCCGCACAACGGCTGCCGGCCGCCGAAGCGCCGGCGCATCTAGGTATACGGACAAAAGTGAAAACCTACTTTTGTCCGGATTAATGACCTGAAAATCGCGGGCGGAGCCCGACGATTTTCAGCAGAAAGGCAGATAACGTGGCTCGATACATCGGACCCAAATGCAAGCTGGCGCGGCGGGAAGGCACCGACCTTTTCCTGAAAAGCGCGCGGCGGTCGCTCGACTCGAAGTGCAAGCTCGATTCCAAGCCGGGCCAGCATGGCGTGAAATCGGGAATGCGCCAGTCGGATTACGGCAACCAGCTGCGAGAGAAGCAGAAGCTTCGCCGCACCTACGGCATTCTGGAGCGTCAATTCAGGCGCTATTTCATGATGGCCGCGCAGGGCAAGGGCTCGACCGGCGAGAACCTGCTCCGTCTGCTGGAGTCGCGGCTGGACAACGTGGTTTACCGGATGGGTTTCGGCTCGACTCGCGCCGAGGCGCGCCAGCTGGTGTCGCACCGCGCCCTGACGGTCAACGGCAAGATCCTCAACATCCCGTCGGCGCTGGTCAAGTCCGGTGATGTTGTCGCGGTGAAGGACAGCGCGAAAACGCAGCTTCGCATCGTCGACGCGTTGCAGCTGGCCGAGAAGATCGGATTTCCGTCGTGGGTAAGTGTCGACGTGAAAAAGTTGACCGGTACGTTCAAGGGTGCGCCGGAGCGTTCCGAATTCGGTCAGGACATCAACGAAAGTCTCGTCGTCGAGCTTTACTCGAAATAACCGACGCGCTTTTTTCCCCAAGGGGCTAGGGGTTTGCCCGGGTTTCGCTTTAAGGACTCCGCATGCAGAGCAACGCTTTTTTGAAACCGCGCATCATCGACGTGCAAAGTACGTCTCCGTTTCACGCGAAGGTCGTGATGGAGCCGTTCGAGCGCGGATACGGCCATACGCTGGGCAACGCGCTTCGCCGCGTCCTGCTCTCGTCCATGCCGGGCTACGCGCCGACCGAGGTCAAGATAACCGGCGTCCTGCACGAGTATTCGGCGCTGGACGGGGTTCAGGAGGACGTTGTCGATGTCCTGCTGAACTTGAAGGGTGTCGTGCTCAAGCTGCACAATCGCGACCACGTCACGCTCAAGCTCGCCAAGACCGGAGAGGGTCCGGTGACCGCCGCCGATATCGAGCCGAATCACGACGTCGAGATCATCAATCCCGAGCACCTGATTGCGAACCTGACCGCGGGCGGCAAGATCGAGATGGAGATCAAGGTCGAGAAGGGGCGCGGCTATCAGCCCGCGACAGTGCGCATCAAGCCGGAAGGCGGCCGCAGCATCGGCAACATCCTGCTCGATGCGTCGTTCTCGCCGGTTCGCCGCGTCAGCTACTCGGTCGAGAGCGCACGGGTCGAGCAGCGCACCGACCTCGACAAGCTGGTGATGGACATCGAGACCAACGGCGTCATCGAACCCGAGCAGGCGATCCGCTACGCCGCGAGCATCCTTGTCGAGCAGCTCGGCGTGTTCGCCGACTTGAAGGGAACCGAAGCGCCGATCGAGCAGCGCTCGATGCCGCAGGTCGATCCGATCCTGCTGCGCCCGGTCGACGACCTCGAGCTTACCGTACGCTCGGCCAATTGCCTCAAGGCCGAGAACATCTATTACATCGGCGATCTGATCCAGCGCACCGAGACTGAATTGCTGAAGACGCCGAACCTCGGCCGCAAGTCGCTCAACGAGATCAAGGAAGTGCTGGCGACGCGCGGTCTGTCATTGGGGATGAAGCTCGAGAACTGGCCACCGGCCAATCTCGATCGGCCGTAGGAAAGAATCTGGGAGCGTAGCGAGGAGGCCAAGCTGCTAGGCGCGACTGACCGAGCAACCGGAGTGTACAAGTTAGTACATGAGGATTGCGAGGGAGGAAGCAACAACGCAGATTGGCCCCGCAGTAGCTCCATAGGAAAAGACATGCGACACCGCCACGGATTACGCAAGCTCAACCGCACCAGCAGCCACCGGCTCGCGATGCTGCGGAACATGACCAATTCGCTCCTGACGCACGAAGTCATCAAGACGACGCTGCCCAAGGCGAAAGAGCTGCGCCGCGTCGCCGAGCCGCTGATCACGCTCGGCAAAACCGCTACGCTGTCGAACCGCCGTCTGGCGTTCGACCGACTGCGCGACCGCGACGTGGTGACCAAGCTCTTCGCCGAGCTGGGCCCGCGCTATGCATCGCGGCCCGGCGGCTACTTGCGCATCCTGAAGTTCGGGTTCCGCGTCGGCGACAACGCCCCGATGGCCATCGTCGAGCTCATGGATCGCCCGGAGAGCGGCAGCGGCATCGACGAGGACGATAAGACAAAAGAAAAACCCGCCAAGGAAGCAAAGCCTGCCAAGCCGGCGAAGGCCGTCAAGGAGCCGAAGGGCGCCAAGAAAGCGAAGGCCGGCAAGGAAACGAAGAGCGCCAAGGAAAAGAAGGCTACCAAAGAGAAGAAGACCGCCGGAGCCGCGGCGTAGATCTACGCACGCACCCAAGAAACCGGGCCGCAAGCCCGGTTTTTTGTTGGGCTCTCGCTCACGTAAGATAGCGCCATGACCGACAGAGTCCTCGTTACCGGCGGCGCGGGATACATCGGCTCGCACATCGTCATCGAGCTGTGCTCGGCGGGCTACGTGCCGGTCGTCGTCGACAACTTTTGCAACAGCTCGCCTTCGGTCGTGCCGCGTCTCTCAGAGATCACCGGCAGCGAGGTCAACTGCATCGAGGGCGACGTTCGCGATCGGCGCCTTCTTGCGCGCGTGCTCTCCGACCACGCCGTCGCCGCCGTCGTGCATTGCGCGGGATTGAAGGCGGTCGGCGAGAGCGAAGCGCGTCCGCTCGCGTACTACGACAACAACGTCGGAGGCACGATCGCCCTCGCCGAAGCGATGGCGGATGGGGGGGTAAAGACGATGGTGTTCAGCTCATCGGCGACCGTCTATGGGCATTCCGATCGCAATCCGATCCCAGAGGATGCGCCGCTCAAACCCCAGAGCGTGTATGGCAGAACCAAGCTCGCGATCGAGGAGCTGCTGCGCGACGTTGCGCGCGCCGATCCCTCGTGGCGTGTCGCGCTGATGCGCTATTTCAATCCCGCGGGGGCCCATGGCTCCGGGCGCATCGGTGAAGCGCCGTCGGCAACGCCGAACAATCTCATGCCGATTCTTGCGCAGGTCGGTGCGGGCCATCTGCCCGAGATAGATGTTTGGGGCTCGGATTGGCCCACCCCTGACGGCACCGGCGTTCGCGATTACATCCACGTCATGGACCTCGCCGAGGCGCACGTCGCCGCGCTCGCGCATCTTGGCCGCGCGGCGGGAGTGACGACGCTCAACCTCGGAGCCTCGCGGGGCTATTCCGTGCTCGAGGCGATTGCCGAGTTCGAGCGCGCATGCGGCAGGCCGATTGCGCGACGCATGGCGCCCCGCCGTCCGGGGGACGTCGCGATATGCGTCGCCGATGCGTCCGCGGCTCGGACGACCCTGGGCTGGGTCGCCCGGCGCGGGCTCGACGTCATGTGCGTCGACGGCTGGCGCTGGCAGCTCTCCCGCGACGACCGCGCACCGGCGGAACGAGAGTAAGCGCGATGGAACGCTTCTACACCGCCCTCAATCGCTTCGACGCCTACCTCCTGCTTCACCGCCTGCAGCAGGCGGGCATCGCGGCACATGTTTTCAACGAGCACACGTCGAGCATCGTCGGCGACGTTCCGCCGGATGTTGCTCAGCCGCAGGTGTGGTTGGAGAACGCCCGCGACCGCCCGCGCGCGGAAGCGGCGCTCGCGGCGCTGGCCGCCGAGCGCACGCAGACGGGCAGCGTGTTCTGCCCGGCATGCGGCGAAGAGAATCCCGCCAACTTCGAGCTCTGCTGGCACTGCGGCGGGGGACTCTAGCTGAGGGCCGCTCTTCCGCCGGCGCGCATCCGGAGCGGGGACGAGCCCGGATATGCCGCCAACCGGTGGAAGCGGAGGTTTTTGTGGATTTTGCGGATATTCTATTCGTCAGGCTCTTGACGTGTGTCAAGCCTGCTGACTCAGAAGCGTGATTACTTACCAGCATATCGATCGTTTCTTACGGCCTGCGCGTCGAAAGACACGCATCTGTCAAACATGCCAAGGCATCTGATTACCGCAGTTATTGTTGTCTTCTTCGTGGCCGTCGCACATGGGGAGGCGCGGGCACAGCGCGATGAGCGCAGCGGAAAACAAGTCGTGGAGGCGGTCTGTCTTGCCTGCCATGGCTCGGGCGCGAATGGCGCGCCGAAAATAGGCGACAAGAAAGCGTGGGAGAAGCGCGCGTCGCAGGGCCTCCCCAGCCTGACCCAAAATGCACTCAAAGGCGTCCGTCAAATGCCGCCGCATGGCGGCAATCCAAACCTCTCGGATCTCGAAATCGAGCGTGCAATCGCCTATATGGTCAACCAGTCGGGGGGCCACTGGATCGAGCCTATCGATAAGGCAAAGTCGATCTCCGCGCGCAGCGGCGAGCAAGTCGTGCGCACCCAGTGCGTCAAGTGTCACGAAGCGGGGGTCGGCGGCGCTCCGCGGATCGGAGATCGCGCGGCATGGATACCGCGACTCAACCAGGGGATCGATGGATTGGTTCGCTCCGCCATCAATGGCCACGGAGGCATGCCTCCACGCGGAGGTATGGCCAACCTTACCGACCCCGAATTACGCAGCGCAATCGTCTATATGTTCAACCCGGACATGGCTCGCACGCCGGCGAGCTCTGTCGCCGGTCCCTCGACCGGACAGGACTTCGCAGTGGTCGACGGCACGACCGTTTACTTCGGCGTGGCTCCCGCCGAGGTTATCCGTGATCATCCAAAGGAGTACTCGCGAGCTGTGTATGGCGTTCCACCATCCGGACCGTCGGAGTATTACGTGACGATCGCCCTGTTCGATGGTCCCACCGGAAAACGAATCGACGACGCCACCGTGAAGGCACGTGTGTCGACCACGACGGGCGCGGGGCCCGAGAAGACATTGGTTCCAATCACCATTGCAAATTCACGGAGCTACGGAAATTATTTCACCATGGGTGGCGAGGGCCCCTACAAGATCACCGTACACGTCAGCCGACCGAGCGCGTCGGGCACGGTTCAAGCGCAGTTTGAATATACGCATCGATGATTTGTCGAGATTGGCGGAGCGCGATCGACACGTCTCTGACTTGAATGTCGCAAGAGGCCGAGCGCTGTTCAGCGCACGACCAGGACGGGGACCTTGCTATGGGTCAAGACCGCGCGCGTTACGCTGCCCAATAGAAGACCGGCCAAACCGCGGCGACCATGCGCGCCCATGCAGATCAGATCGCTTTTCTTTCGTTTGGCTACGGCGATGATTTGCCGGTGGATATCGTCGCTCTCGACCAGAACGGTCTCCAGCGCAACCCCGGCGGCGCGCGCGAGATTCCTTGTTTCGTCAAAGAGCTTTTCTGCTTCATCCGCGTGTTGGTTGACGTGTGCGGCGGCCAGGATATCCTTCGCAGGCCCGTAAGTGCCGTAGGGCGTGCCGGCGAATCTGGGATAGACGTGCAGCGCAACCATGCTAGCACCGGTCATTCTTGCGAGCATCAATGCCTGCTCGACGGTCTTCTGCGACAACTTCGAGCCGTCGGTCGGGACCAGAATGTTGTTGAACATTTTCGCGTGTCCAGCAATACCGGATGCTGGCAGGCTTGCGCTTGATGTGTCGCGGCGGAAGCGCACCGCGCGGCGCGACAGCCGACTGACCTATTTTTCCTGGTGCGGGTCTTCACTGGCGGCCGCGCCGGCGCGAACTTCGTACCACATTGCGTTGAGGATCGCAAAGCTGCACGCGAGACCGATACCGAGTATCCATGAGAAATACCACATGCTTTCTATCCTTGGCGAGAACGACCTGGTCAATACATGCCGTGAGATTTGCGGATGTGATCCAGCGACACACGTCCGCGCATCACGCGGAACACCCATCCCGTGTAAGCAAGCACGATCGGCAAGAGCGCGACAGTGACGAAGAGCATGAGCGCGAGCGTGTCGTGACTGGAGGACGCGTCCCATACGGTCAGGCTGCTTCGAGGGTCGATGCTCGACGGCATCAGGAACGGAAATAGCGCGAAGCCGGCCGACAGCACGGTGCCGGCGATCGCCATCGAACTCGTCACAAAGGCGCTCACATACGCTTGACGGCGGGCGAGCACGGGCGTGAGCAAAGCAGCCACGATGGCAATCGCAGCCGCTACGCAAGCCCACCGGCCCAGCGGACCATTGAGGAGCCAGCTCCCCCCGATGGACGCCTGTTTTAACAGGGGATTCGATGGTCCGCCTGTGACGGCGTTACCGTCGAGACGGAAACCCGTCACACCGAAGGCCAGCCAGATACCGGCGGCCATATAGAGCAAGGCGTAGACGGGTGCCAGCACACTTAGCGCACGCTGGGCGCGTTGCGCGATGACGGCATCCGCCTTCAGCGCAAGATAAGTGGCGCCGTGCATCAGGATCATCGTGAGAGATACGACGCCCGCAAGCAGCGCAAACGGCCGCAGCAGACCGATCAATCCGCCTGCATATGTTATGCGCATCGTGTCGTCGTAGCGCAAAGGTACGCCCAGAAAGAGATTGCCGATAGCAACTCCGAACAGCAGCGCCGGCACAACGCCGGTGAACGTGAGGCAACCGTCCCACACTGCGCGCCAGCGTGCATCGTCCATCTTGTTCCGAAAGCTGAGCGACACCGGCCGCAGAATCAAGGCGAGCAGGACCAGCAAAATGGCGAAGTAGAAACCGGAGAACGACGCGGCATACAGATAAGGCCATGCTGCGAACACAGCCCCACCGCCTAGGATCAGCCATACCTGGTTACCTTCCCAGAACGGCTCGAACGTCTCGATGAGCGCGCGGCGCTCGTCTTCGTCGTGCGCCAGCACGCGCACAAACGCACCCGCGCCCAGGTCGAAGCCGTCCATCACGGCGAAGCCGATAAGGACAATGCCCATCAACAGCCACCAGATTACGCGCAGGGTTTCGTAATCGAACATGTCTTGAGCGGTCCTTTAGTCGGCCGTCGCCAGAGAGCCCGTATCGGACGCCGGCGCCTGCCGCCACATCCCCAGGCCGTCGGGTCCCTTGCGGATGTACTTGCGCATCAGAATCACATCCACCACCGCCAGCGCGGTATAGAACAGCACGAAACCGGCCAGGCTGGTGGCTACCTGTGCGGTCGATACCGACGACACTGCCAGCGCCGTGGGTAGGATGCCTTCGATCGACCACGGTTGCCGCCCGTATTCGGCGACGATCCAGCCCAGTTCCGCGGCGAGCCACGGAAGGGGCAGACTGTAGAGGGCTACGCGGAGATACCCGCGGTGGCGCGTCAGCTGGCCCGTCGATGCCAGCCAGAACGAATACGCGAACAGTGCGATGAACCAGAACCCGCACGCGACCATCAGGCGAAACGACCAGAACAGCACGGGCACATTGGGAACGGTGCTGGCAGCTGCGCGCTGGATGTCCTCTTGCGTCGCACCAGTGGGATCGTCGCGCAATCGCTTGAGCAGCAAAGCGTAACCGAGGTCCTCGGCGTTGGCCTCGAACGCAGCGAGTGCGGTCTTGTCGCTATGATCGGCGCGCAGCTTCTGCAACGCCCCATAGGCAATGATCCCCTTGCGGATGCGCTGCTCCGCCTCGGCCACCAGCGGGTTGATCCCCGGCAGGGCCCGGTCGAGCGAGCGGGTAGCGACCAGCCCGGTCAACCAGGGAATCTCGATGGCGAAATGCGTCTTGCGTTCGGCGACATCCGGCCAGCCGAAAATCGCGAACGACGCGGGCGGCGGTTGCGTGTCCCACATCGCTTCGATGGCCGCCACCTTCATCTTCTGATTTTCCGACGCCGTGTACCCGGATTCATCGCCAAGCACGACAACGCTCAAAGCGGATGCCAACCCAAAACTTGCCGCCACCGTCATTGAACGTTTTGCAATGTCGACATTGCGACCGCGCAGGAGATACCACGCGCTGATCGAAAGGACGAACATTGCCCCCACGACATAGCCTGCGCTGACGGTGTGCACGAACTTGGCCTGCGCCACCGGGCTGAATAGAACCTCGGAAAACGACGTCACTTCCATGCGCATTGTTTCGAAGTTGAATCGCGATCCCACCGGGTATTGCATCCAGGCGTTGGCGACCAGAATCCACAGCGCGGACAGGTTGGAGCCCACTGCCACGAGAAAGGTGACGATCAAGTGCTTGACGGGAGTCAGCCGGTCCCAGCCGAAAAAGAACAGCCCGACGAAAGTCGATTCGAGGAAGAACGCCATCAGCCCTTCGATGGCGAGTGGCGTGCCGAAAATGTCGCCGACGTAGTGTGCGTAATAGGCCCAATTCGTGCCGAACTGGAACTCCATCGTCACACCGGTGGCAACACCCATGGCGAAGTTGATGCCGAAGAGCACGCCCCAGAACTGGGTCATGCGTCTCCAGATCTCGCGCCGGGTCATCACATACACCGTCTCCATGATGACGAGCATCCACACGAGCCCCAGCGTGAGCGGGACAAACAGGAAGTGGTACAGCGCGGTTATCGCGAACTGCAGTCGCGACAGGTCGACAGTGGCGGGGTCAATCATTTCGGACCGGCGCCAGGGCTGGCGCGTAGTACTGATGCACGACAGCAGCGGGTGGGGTTGTGGCTGGCGGCCATGGCTTGATGAATACGAACCACAAGACGATGAGCAGCATCAGTTTCACGGCTATGATGAGCGCGATCTCCCAGCCGTAGCGGCGGCCTTCGCGCGTGTGGAACCATGTTTCTTGCGACGAAGACGACGGTCGCTGCGGGTCTCCGCCGGGAGCGCCATGCCCATGCATCGATCGGTCCTTGCTTCGCCCCATGGAGGTTATCTTACACTCTCGTGCTTGAACCCGAAGGCACAAGGCTCGTAACATCGCACTCATTTCAGGAACCGAGTTTGATCTCGATCAACTATTCCGGCTCGCAATGAAAGTGGCATCGGCGCCAAGCTGGAATGATCCAATTTCGCGTCGCACCGGCGTGGACTTCGGCCACCAGGGCTAAGCACAAAGCCCGCCATGCTCGAGCTCTGGCAAGCGCACTGACGATCAACGATGAGCATAAGAAACTTCGAACACCTTTTCCGACCGCAATCCGTGGCGGTTATCGGCGCGTCCGATACTCCGCGCAGTGTGGGTGCGACCGTGCTGCACAATCTTGTCGAGGCCAAATTTGCCGGAGCCATCATGCCGGTGAACCCGAAGCATGGCGAGCTCGCGGGACTGAAGGTCTACCCGACCGTGGCGAGCCTGCCCGGGGTGCCGGAGCTTGCGGTCATTTGTACGCCTCCCGCCACGGTCCCGGCCCTGATCGGCGAGCTTGGCGATTGCGGCACCAGGGCCGCCATCGTGATCACCGCCGGCCTTGGAAGGGATAAGGACTCGCAAGGCAGGACGCTGACGGAGGCAATGCTTGCTGCGGCCAAGCCCCATCTATTGCGCATCCTTGGTCCCAACTGCGTCGGCCTTCTCGTCCCGCACCTTGGGCTCAACGCGAGCTTTGCCCACACCAGTGCACTGCCCGGAAAGATTGCGTTCGTGTCGCAATCCGGTGCATTGGTGACCGCCGTGCTCGATTGGGCCAAGTCGCGGGGGATCGGCTTCTCGAAATTCATCTCCCTCGGCGACAGCGCCGACGTGGACTGCGGCGATGTGCTCGACTACCTCGCGAGCGATGCCGAGACGCACTCGATACTGCTCTATCTGGAATCGATCACCGCAGCGCGCAAGTTCATGTCCGCAGCGAGGGCGGCGGCGCGCAACAAGCCGGTGATCGTGGTGAAGGCCGGACGGATGAAGGAAGGCGCGAAGGCGGCGGCGTCGCATACCGGCGCGCTTGCAGGCGCCGACGATGTCTACGATGCGGCGATTCGGCGTGCGGGGATGTTGCGCGTGACCTCCACCGAGGATCTGTTCGATGCCGTGGAAACACTGGCACGGGCGCGCCCCCTCTACGGTGATCGCCTGGCGATTCTGACCAACGGGGGCGGCCCCGGCGTGATGGCGACGGACGCATTGGTCGCAAGCCAGGGTCGGCTGGCAGAGCCCTCGCGAGACACCTTGCACAAGCTCGACGAGGTCCTTCCCGCGACCTGGTCTCACGGCAACCCCGTGGACATCATCGGCGATGCACCGATCGAGCGATACGTGCAAGCCTTGCAGATCCTGCTCGAGGAGCCGCAATCCGACGCCGTCCTGTTCATTCACGCGCCTACCGCCATCGTCGAGAGCTCGGAAATCGCCGGAGCAGTCGCGCCGGTGATCGAGAAGGCCTCGCGCAACGTGCTCGGCTGCTGGATGGGCGGGGATGCGGTCAAGCGCGCTCGCGCGATCTTCTCGCAAGCGTGCATCCCCACCTATGACACACCCGAAGATGCAGTGAGCGCATTCCTGCAGGTCGTGCAATATCGCCGTAACCAGGACCTGCTCATGGAGGTACCGCCGTCCCGATCGAGTGAATTCGCGCACGATCGCGAAAAGGCCCAAGCCGTCGTGACAACCGCAGTGGCCGAAAGACGATCGATACTCTCCGAATCCGAGGCCAAGACGGTGCTCGCCGCGTACAGTATTCCAGTCGTTGAAACTCGGATCGCGGTGACGATCGAGGATGCGGTGAAACTCGCGTCGGGGATCGGTTTCCCGGTAGCCCTGAAGATTTTCTCGCCCGACATCACCCACAAGTCCGACGTTGGCGGCGTCGCGCTGGATCTCGAAAATGTTCAAGCGGTCGACGTTGCCGCGAACGCAATGCAGCAGCGGGTGCGGCAGTCCCGTCCCGACGCGCGTTTACAGGGTTTCACCGTTCAATCCATGGTGCATCGGCCGAATGCGCACGAGCTTATCGTCGGCACGGCGACGGATCCAGTGTTCGGCCCTGTCATTCTATTCGGCCAAGGGGGCACCGCCGTCGAGGTCACAGCCGACCGTGCGGTTGGCTTACCGCCTCTGAACATGGTGCTCGCACGAGAGCTTATCTCGCGAACGCGCGTCTCCAAACTGCTCGCGGGTTACCGCGACCGGCCGCCCGCGGACGTTACCGCGATCAGCCGGACGCTGATCCAGGTGTCCCAGCTGATCGCCGACATACCGCAGATCGCGGAGCTCGACATCAACCCGCTCTTGGCCGACGAGAAGGGCGTTCTTGCGCTCGATGCACGCATGCGAGTCACGCCCTCTGCTGCGAGTGGAGTCGATCGGTTCGCGATTCGCCCGTACCCCGAAGAGCTCGAGGAGTGGATCGGTTGGCACGGCAGGAACGTATTGCTGCGTCCCATCAAGCCGGAGGACGGCGCGCAGCATCTCGAATTCTTCAACGCGCTCGATCGTGAGGATATCCGATATCGAATATTCATGCAGATTCGTGACCTTCCGCCCGCTCAACTCGCGCGATTGACGCAGATAGACTACGACCGGGAAATGGCGTTTATCGCGACCTGTGAGCGCGAACCCGGCCGCTTCGAGACTCTGGGCGTCGCGCGTGCGATTGCGGATCCGGACAACATCAGCGCGGAATTTGCAATCATCGTGCGATCCGATCTGAAGGGACAAGGGCTAGGCAAAATTCTTCTCCGCAAACTCATCGAATATTGTCGCGCCCGGGGGACAAAGGAAATCGTAGGCGAAGCGCTACCAGACAACGCGCGAGTTCTGGGCTTGGTTCGACATTTCGGTTGTGCCATCACTCAGTCGCATCCTGGCACAATGCGCCTCCGGTTTGACCTGGGCTCTTCCGAGCCTCCCCTCAGCGGGATGTAGGGCCCGCTACTCTACTTTGTATTGCGAAAGCGCGAACAATAGGCACCCTGATTGACGATGACGTCGCCAACGGAACTCGCGACATCCAGTCGGCTCAGGCGGCCCGAAACGCGAGAGCAAAGCCGCCCGCGCATTCTTTCTCAGCGGAGAACCAATACGGGAATCTTGCTGTGTGTAAGGACTTTCTGGGTTTCGCTGCCCAGCATAACGCCGGCCAAACCGCGCCGACCATGCGAGGCCATGCAAATCAGATCGCATTTCTTCTTCTTGGCCGTCGCGATGATTTGCGCGTAGACGTCGTCGCTCTGCACCAGTGCGGTGTCCAGCTTTACGCCGGCAGCACGAGCCAGATTCGTTATCTTGTCGAAGAGCTTTCCCGCTTCAGCCTTGTGCTGCTTCACGTGCGCTTCCGCCAGGATGTCCTCCGAGGGACCGAACGTGCCGTAGGGACTGCCCGCAAATTCCGGATAGACATGCAATGCGACGAGCTTCGCGCAACTCATTTTCGCCAGCAGCATTGCTTCCTGCACGGCTTTCTCCGACAACTTTGAACCGTCGGTTGGCACCAGGATATTGTTGAACGTGATTGCTCTCCTCTAAGGGGTGGAGTACCGACAACTCCCCGCCGGGCAGGAGCTGCCGCACTCGCATTATCGTTCCAGGCTTGATGCGCTTCTTTGAGCGAGAGCAAGGCTCATGTTCGGACCGATGCACATGCCATTGATGCATATCAAGGTGGCAGGAGGTCGCAAAGTCTATATTGGTGCGAGTGGTCTTGGACGGAAAAGTGCCGAAAGCAACCCCGCAAAGGACGAATTTGCAGGCAATTCGTATCATCGTTAGCGAGCACCGCACGCTGGCAGCGATCTTGCATGGGATGCGGTATCTGGCTCACGATATTCGCGATCGCGGGGCGAAGCCGGATTTTGCGTTGCTGGAGGCTATGCTCTGCTACATCGAAACCTTCCCCGAGCGCTTCCATCACCCGGAGCAGGACGAGTTTCTCTTTCGGCGGTTACGCTCGCGCTGTCCTGGCGCCGCGCCGCTGATTGACCGTCTGAGGATGGAACATCAGGTCGGTGCCGAGAAGCTCCGCACGCTCGAGCAGGCGCTGGCTCGCTATCAACAGGGCCAAAAGGACGAGTTCTCCGATTTCCTGGCAGCGGTGGAAGCCTGCGCATCATTCCATTGGCAGCATATGCGAGTCGAGGAGACGCAACTTCTTCCGCTGGCGGAAAAGTATCTTAGCGTTAGCGATTGGGAAGAGATCGATGCCGCGTTTCGTGAAAATACGGATCCTTGCTCGATGGCGGGACGGGAAACGAATACGGAACGGCCCGGTGTCTCGAGGGTCGGCCGGCATCGAGATCATCCGCCAATGCACTAGGGGCTGTTGCGGATCGCTCGTAGACGACGTTGTGGTGCGGCTCCGGGGTGGCGCACGAGCAGGACCGGAACGTGCGCTGCGCGCACGACCCCTTCCGCAGCGCTGCCCATCACCAGCCGGGAGAGGCCACGGCGGCCGTGTGTGCCGAGCACGATCAGGTCGGCGCGCCACTTTCTTGCCTGTTCGATGATCGCATCGGGGACGGGGCGGTCCATTGTTTCCAACAGCGCCGTCTGGCACTTGATCGCGTGCTTTTTCACCTCTTTCTCGGCTTTGGTCAGAATCTTCTCGCCGCCTTTTGCGCAGTGCCGCGAGGAACTCATCGATATATGCCGTATGGGCGTAGATGGACCCTCTTTTGCGGATTGTCTCGTCGTCGATAACATGCAAAAGGCAAAGCGTTGCGCCCTGATCCTGCGCCAGTTTGATCGCCTCCCTCAAGCCGAGCTGCGAAGTCGGACTGCCGTCGATCGGGACAAGAATCCTGCGGAACATTGCATCTTCCTTTTCGTTGCCATCGGAGACTCGATGCGATATCTCAAAGGTTCTACGTGATCGAGCCAACGTACAGGTTATCCCAGGCGCAGCGCGGTCGACAATCGGCCTGCATGTATGCGTGCAGGCTAGAGCCCGGCCAATGCTGGCGGTTTGACAAGGATCAATGACAGGCAGCGCCCTTCCTCTATCTTCCATCTCATGGGCGAGCGCGAGGCCATGACGGATCTCAACGCCTGGAACGCCGACGCGACGCGCGCGTCGGGCACCGCCGAAGATGGGCGCAGAGAGCGCCTATGCGCCCTTATCCGACGCCCCGGGACCTACGTGCTGGAGGAGTGAGCGTATCCCAGATCTCGCGCGTGAGCTGGTCGATCCTCGACTTAGGGCAGTGGTGTGTTGCATTCGAGATTGATCCCGATCAAGCGCGTGACCGTCGAAAGAGTCAGAATTCCACTATGCAAACGAGTATTCAAAAGCTTCACAGGGTGACGGCCCCGCCGGCTGGGCTGCCGCCAACCGAGGCTGCCTTTGCTGTTCAGGCAAGGCTGGTATCCGCATTGCGCGACGCGCTGTCGAAAGGCGGAGGCAGGCACGTCTTCCTCATCGAAACGCATATTTCCTATGTCCTGCTGACCGGGCAATTCGCGTATAAGATCAAGAAAGCGGTGGAGTTGAGTTTTCTGAACTTCCGCAGCCTTTCCACTCGGCGCTTCTATTGCGAGGAGGAGTTGCGGCTCAACTGCCATCTGGCGCCGAATCTCTATCTCGACGTCGTTCCGATCACCGGCAGTGTCGACTCGCCCGTCCTCGGCGGCACGGGGCCCGCAATAGAATACGCGGTGAAGATGCGGGCGTTCTCGCAGGAAGCGTTGGCGAGCCGGGTGCTCGCCCGCGGCGAATTGTCCGCGGCCCACGTCGACGCGTTAGCCGCCAAGGTCGCCGCATTCCACCGGACGACGTGCGTAGCCAGCATCGGCGGTCCTTTCGGTACCCCTGGAAACGTGCTTCGCACCGCGGTCAAGAACTTCACGCAGATCCGACCGCTGCTGGACGACGATGCGGAGATTGCCGAGCTCGACGCACTTGCTGCGTGGACGGAGCGCGAACACGCCGCTTGTGCGGGGTCGATGGCGCTACGGCGCGGGCGAGGGCTTCGTGCGCGAGTGTCATGGCGACCTCCACTTGAACAACATCGCGTTCTTCGAGCACGACCTCACGATTTTCGATTGCATAGAATTCAACGAAGAGATGCGCTGGATCGACGTCATGAGCGAGATCGCATTCGTCGTAATGGATCTTCGTGACCGCGGCCGCCCGGACCTTTCGTACCGCTTCCTCAACGCCTATTTGGAGATCACCGGAGACTACGAGGGCTTGAGGGTATTGAGGTTCTACCTCGTGTACAGGGCGATGGTCCGCGCCACGGTCTGCGGGCTGCGGGCGGCGCAGCTCGAACCAGGCGATGCGAAGGCGAGTGCGCTGGGCGAATGCCGGAGCTACCTGAACATTGCCAAGCAATACGCGCAACCGCCTCGGCCGGCGATTATCATCACCCACGGGCTCTCCGGCAGCGGTAAAACGACGCGGTCGCAGTGGCTGCTGGAGGTGATCGGCGCCGTGCGTATTCGCACCGACATGGAGCGCAAACGCCAGTTTGGCGTCGCCACAGGCACGCTCGGCCATTCCGGCATCGACTCGGGCATCTACGCCCCCGAAGCTACGCGCGAAACCTACCTGCGAGTGCTGGAGCTGGCGCGAAGTGCAACGACAGCGGGGTGGAAGACAATCGTCGATGCCACTTTTCTGAGGCGTTGGGAGCGCCGATTGTTTCGTGATCTGGCGTCGGATCAGGGCGTCCCGTTCGTCATCGTCACGTTCGTTGCGGACGAGACGACCTTGCGCGAGCGAATTGTGCGTCGCCTGCGTGATCAGCACGACGCTTCGGATGCCGACCTCGCAGTGCTCGAGCATCAGCTGGAAACGCAGGAGCCGCTTGCGCCCGACGAGCTTCGCGACACGATCAGTTACGAGACGCAGACGTTGCCGGGCAAGACACATCGCGCGGCACCGTGGTGTGGAGTCCTCGATCGGCTCCTAGCTTTGGCGCCCGCGGTTGCTGCGAAGGTCACTTCATCGTAGTCGCGCTTCGGCGGGGCGTCGCATTGCCAAGAGCACGAGCGCCCCTGTCGGCACCGATGCGTCCAACGGCGCACAAATCGCAAAATGAGACCGGCGATGACGCGTTTCAAACCGGATTCAACCCGGTCGAGAACGCCACTGCCGCTGAAGCTCCGCTCCGTAGCGGCGCCCCGTCCTCGCGTTCAACCGGTGCAGCGAGCCATCGCTTGATCTGCGCATAAACATCGGGTCCGCAGAGTGGATCCAGGTGGTTGGTGCTGTAAGCCACCCACTGTCGCGACATGCCTTCGCTTTTTCGCTCCCTCCGCGAAACCGCGCCAGGCCCTCGATGAGCCCGGCACTACGATTTCTTGCTCCGCGCCTCGTGCCGCCGCGCGGCGCTTGGGTGGCGCACGAGCAGAACGGGCACGCGCGCCGTGCGGACAACACCTTCGGCATCGCTTCCCATCACCACCCGCGTGATTCCGCGACGGCCGTGGGTGCCGAGCACGATCAGGTCCGCCTTGCACTTTTTCGCCTGTTCGACGATGACGTCGGCGACCGCGTGACCGACCGTTTCGCAGAGGACGGTCTGACACTTGATCGCATCCTTCTTGGCCAGCTTCTCAGCCTTGGCCAGAACATTCTTGCCCTCGCTCCGGAGAGCAGCGATGAACTCGTCGATATATTGAGGAGTGATATACATCGTTCCATCGAATGCTTGCGACACGATCAATTCATCGACGACGTGAAGCAGGCAAAGCGTTGCGTTCTGATCCTTCGCCATCTTGATCGCTTCACGCAAGCCGAGGCTGGAAGTGGGGCTTCCATCGATGGGAACGAGGATTCTGCGGAACATGGTGTCTTACTCCTTCAGTGAAGTGCAGCCGGCGCTTGAGCGAGCGCTGTCGTCGAGGTGAACGAGAATCGTCTTGAACATCATTTCCCTGGTCGGGAATCGGGTTGGGGAATCTGTAAACTGCAATCTAACCGGTAGCGACGCACTGGGATTGAGCCAAGTCA
The DNA here is from genome assembly GCA_963745385.1 of uncultured beta proteobacterium. Lineage (GTDB taxonomy): Bacteria > Pseudomonadota > Gammaproteobacteria > Burkholderiales > Casimicrobiaceae > PALSA-1003. Next base: position 107,896 of record CAVUXI010000020.1, on the reverse strand, counting down.
ATGCGCGAGCACATTGGAATCGACAATCGTGCCGGGACGTCCCTTGCGGCCTGCGCTGAATTTGATGAGGATCAATGCAAACCAATGCCAGTGCGCCAGAATACGAGGGTCATAAGTGGCGTTTCGCGAATGCATACAACCGAGCACGAGGCAAACATGTTGCAAAAGAAGGCAAGAAAGACCACCCAGCACAAATCCAGCACCAGGCGCACGGCGCAGCACTTGCACGTGACCGGTGGAGGGATGAAAGGTACCAGCGCGAACGAAGCGTCGATCGCAGCGCAAGAAGCTTGGAGCGCGGTGAAGGAAGCTGTCAGGTCCGGCAGGGCTCAGCCGGTGGCGGCGGCGCGAGCAACGGGCAAAGCGGTGCGCAACGTCGCTCGGTCGGGAGCACGACAGACCGGCGTTGCAGCCGAGACCATTGCGCGCGCAACGGACGAGGTTCTGATCTCCGCGATGAACGAGGCTACCAAGGCGGCGCAAGCGGCTCGCGTGGCGGCAAAAGAGGTGGAAAGGTCTGTCACCAAGGCGGTGAAGGCAATCAAGAACGCTCTTCGCAAGCGTGCCCGATTGGCCGTCAATCAGGTGACCCGAAAACGCCCAGGCGCGGCCCCCAAAGAGGTCACACGAAAGCACCGGGGTGTGCCGCGCAGGTAGTCACCGTTGCCGGGGACGATCTGCTAAGACAATCGAGCGCGCCCTGAGTCAGACGATCTCTCAACCCTATATCGTTGCGCTGATGACTGAAGCGCTCCATCGTGACAAGCCACTTCCAGGGCCTCGAGCGTTTCTATGCCGAGCGCCTCATGAATCCACATCGCCCGCGAGCGCATTGACATGCGGGAGTGAATTGCCGTCGTTGGAAGCACACGCGGAGAAAGGAGCTAAAACCATGAAACGACCATCGTTGGCATTGACCATGCTTATCATCTTCTGGGTCGTGTACTTCGCCGTCGCAGCGTACGCGCTCCATCAAGCCCTGCCGCCACTCAACCGTGAATTGCTGCTGATTCTTAGCGGAGCCGCTGTTTTCCCCATTCTCACCACGCTCATGTTTCTGTTTAACGCGCGCTCCAGGCGCCACTTCGACGATCGCTGCTGTTGAACATCGCGCAAAAACGCGCGATGCCGTGATCAGTCCTGCGCTACCGCATCGAAGAACACAGCCTTAGCGCTCCGGTGCGTAGTGGTCGCACGTCCGGCTGACGCGTTTTCTCCGAGCGCACCTGGATCGTCCAAACCGTTTGAATCGCCGCCCGGTCGGCGGAACCGATGCTGCCGCCATAGGACAGCACAGTAAATAGCAGCCTCAACGGCGATACAGAGGTCCGCAGGCCGAGATCGTCCTATAATGGGCCCCTCAGCAGCGCACAAACGTCCGAAATCTCCGCTTTGTCTTACTGATGCGGCCAGAAATTCGGAAGGCCCAGAGCCGAAATGCCTCCAACGCTTCGCCAGTGCACTCGCGCGATGCCCGGCTGGGCACATCATAGCCGCGTCGACCAGGTACGGGGCCGTCTGCTGGTCATCTTCGCCCCCATCATTGTCCTCCTGGCCGCGACCGCGGGTCTTGTCCTGGCGGCCTTGTTTGCGAACTCGTATCGCGGCGAGATGTTCAGCGCCGCGGCCGTCGTCGCGGTCATTGCGCTGCTCCTCTCCATTTTCCTGCTCTACAGCCAAGTCAGGCGCCGCCAGGCTACGGGCCGCGCGCTGCAAGACGCCGAGGCCCGGGTCAGCGATATTGTCGAGTCGGCGATGGATCCGGTGATCGCCGTGGATCAGGATCAACGCGTGATCCTGTTCAATGCCGCGGCGGAAAAGGCGTTTCTCTGGCCACGCGCCGCCGTGCTTGGCGAGCCGCTCGACAAGCTCATCCCGCAGCGCTTCCGCTCAGGGCATCGCACTCATATCGAAGCCTTTGGTGCCACGGGCGTGACATCACGGCGCATGCGCAGCCAGATGGTCTTAATGGCCTTGCGGGCCGACGGGGAAGAGTTTCCCATCGAAGCCTCGATCTCCCAGCATACGGAGGAGGGCAAGAAGCTGTTTACGGTCATTCTGCGCGACATCACCGAGCGCGTGCGCGCCGAAACGCTGCTTGCGCGAAGCGAGGCGCGGCTGCGCGGAATCCTCGACTCGGCGATGGACGCGATCATCAGCGTCGACGAGAGTCAGCACGTCGTATTGTTCAATGCCGCAGCGGAGGCGATGTTCGGCTGCCCCAGGGAGGAAGCCGTCGGCGCGCCGCTGGCGATGGTTCATCCCCGAGCGCTTTCGCGGCGTCCACGGCGATCACGTTCGCGCTTTCGGGGATGCCGGCACGTCGTCACGGCGCATGGGCGCCCAGCGCATCGTGACGGGCCTTCGACGCAACGGCGAAGAGTTCCCGATCGATGCGTCGATCTCGCAGGTCACCGAGCGCGGCAACAGGTTCTATACCGTGATTCTGCGCGATGTCACCGCGCGAGTGCGAGCTGAGGAGGCGTTGCGCCGCTCGAAGGAGGAGTTGCAGGAGCTCGGGGCTGCCGCGCATCAGGCGCGCGAGCAGGAGAAGAGCCGCATCGCGCGCGAGCTGCACGACGAGCTGGCGCAATCACTGACGGCGCTGCAGATGGACGTTGCCTGGTGCAAGGAGAAGATTCCCCCGGGAGAGAACGGCTTCGCAAAAAAACTGGAACGGATGGAAGCGTTGCTCAATACCACTGTCGCAGCGACGCGACGCATCGCCGCCGACCTGCGGCCGCTCATGCTCGACGATCTGGGCCTGTTGCCGGCCGTCGAATGGCTCGTGGAGAATTTCACGCAACGCACCGGGGTCGCCGTGCGAACTTGCTGTCAGCACATCCGACTTGAACCTGCATGAAGCGCATTCGACTGCGGTCTTTCGCATCGTCCAGGAATCGCTCGCCAACATCGCCAAGCACGCGCGAGCTTCGCGAGCCGAGGTTGCGATCGAGCAGACGGAGCCGACGTGACGATCACGCGTGAGAGACGACGGTCTCGGGTTCTCGCCGCACGATCCGCGCAAGCCGAATTCCTTCGGTCTGGTGGGCCTTGCGCGAGCGCGCCTACCTTCTTGGCGGCGAAGCGGCCATCACTAGCACCCCGGGCCGGGGCACCAACATCGAAGTGCGTCTGCCCTTGCCTCCGCAGCCGACCCGGCAATGATTCGCGTCGTCATCGCCGACGACCACACCATCGTCCGCGAGGGGCTGAAGCAGCTGCTGCTTGCGGCAGGCGACATCGACGTCGTGGGCGAGGCGCGCGATGGCCACGAAGTGCTGCAACACGTGCGCGCTGACAACTTCGACGTGCTGCTGCTCGACATGTCGATGCCCGGCAAAAGCGGCATGGAGCTGATCAAGCAGGTCAAGGTCGAGAAACCCAAGCTGCGTATTCTCGTGCTCAGCATGCACCAGGAGCATCAGTACGCGGTGCGCGCGATCAAGGCCGGGGCGTCGGGCTATCTGACCAAGGACAGCGCGTCGACCCAGCTTGTCTCCGGCGATACGCAAAGTCGGGTCGGGCGGCGCCTTCATCAGCGCCGAGGTTGCCGAGGAGCTGGCGCTGGGCGCGATGCCGCAAGCGGAAGGGCCGCCGCACGCCGCTTTGTCGGACCGCGAGTACCAGGTGTTTCGCATGCTTGCAGTCGGCACCAGTATTTCCGACATCGCCGACCGAGCTCAATCTTTCCGTCAAGACCGTCAGCACGCACAAGGCGCGCCTCATGGAGAAGCTGGGCATCGCCAACCAGACCGAGCTCGTCCACTACGCGCTCAAGCATCGGCTCATCGACGACCCCAACGCCGACGCCTAGCGATCGTAGTCGCGTGTAGGTCGATTCCTACCCCACGAATAGGAATGCCCCGACGGCCGTTATCGGCGGCCACCGATAGGACTCGCATCGCCCGTTAGCCATACTGCGGGCCATGGAAACGACATGCGCAGTCCGGGACCGCAAGGTGTTCATCGTCGAGGACGCGCCCTCGATCCGCGAGCGACTGATCGAGCTGATGGACGAGATCGATGGCGCCGCCGTCGTCGGCATCGCGGAGACGCCCTCCGACGCGATCACTGGCATTCTGACGACACGACCGGATTGTGTCGTACTCGACTACCAATTGCGTGGCGGCACCGGCGTCGACGTCCTGCGCGCAGCGCTTGCAAAGCTACCGGGCACGGTATTCATCGTGCTCACGAATCACTCGACCCCACAATACCGCCGCGTCTGCCTGCAGGCCGGGGCAACCTGGTTTTTCGACAAGAGCACTGAATTCAGCAAGATCAAGGACGTCATCGCCGGACTCGCTCCGGTATCCGAATAATGGATCTCGAGGTAATTCGAACACGTCAACGAGAGGAAGTCATGGGAGCCGCTGCTGCCGCCGTTCACACCGCAATGCCGTCCAACGTTTCGCCCCTTCGCGCAAGGAGCGCATTGCACTCCGTCAGCCACAACGCGCCGACCTGCTCGACGTGCAAGTGGCGAGAGGAGTGCTTGTCAATCGGACTGCAGGCCGATGCGATAGTAGGTCTCGAAGCGATTGTTGCAGCGCCCCTGCGCGTTGCCAAAGGCGCGACGCTGTTCCGTTCGGGCGGGCGATTTAGCGGGCTTTACGCCATTCGACTGGGTTCCTTCAAGACCGTCCTCCTGACGGACGACGGATGCGAGCAGGTCGCCGGCTACCATATGCCCGGCGAGATTCTGGGGGTGGATGGCATAGCCATCGGCTTGCACGACTGCGAAGCGGTAGCGCTCGAAGACTCCGAAGTCTGCGCGATCTCGTTTGAGCGTCTTCAAACGCTTGCGCGCGATCAGGAAGCGATTCAACAGAACCTGCACCGTGTGCTTGCACGCGAGATCGGGCGCGAGCACAAGATCATGATGATGCTGGGCACAATGAGTGCCGAGCAACGCCTGGCGGCCTTTCTGGTCGACCTTTCGGAGAGGTATCGCGCGCGAGGCTATTCCTCGTCCGAGTTTGTGCTCCGCATGACGCGTGAGGAAATCGGCAGCTATCTCGGGCTCAAGCTGGAGACGGTGAGCCGCCTTCTGTCACGCTTCCAGCGCGAGGGCCTGCTTCAGGTGCAGGGTCGCGTAGTGAAGCTGCTCGATCTCATCACGCTGAAGCAGGTTGTGACGTCGGGCTCGTGACCAAAATACCACAGCTATTCAAGAAGGAAGACATGATGACTGCCACCGCTAGTCCTACCCAGAACTACGTAACATGGATTGCCAACCCAGGTAACGAGCCAATCGCCAACTTCGATCCGATGTCGCACTGGCACGAGACCCTCCGTGACGGTGCCCGGGTGCTGATCCGCCCGATTGGCAAGGACGATACTGCTCTCGAGCGCGCGTTCCTTGAACGGCTGTCCCCCGAGTCGCGGGAATTTCGATTTCTCGGTCAGATGAACTTTAGCGACGATATGATCAGACAGTTTACCGACATCGACTATCGCCGCGACATGGCGTTCGTGGCGCTGCGCCATGAGGCGGGCGGGAAAAGGGAGATTGGCGTGAGCCGGTTCTGCGTGAGCGACGACGGCACCAGCTGCGAGTGCGCCGTGGCCGTCGCCGATGAATGGCAAGGCAGAGGTCTTGGTCACCTTCTCATGTGTCACTTGATCGAAGTAGCGCGTCAACGTGGCATAAAACGCATGTTCTCCATCGATTCAGCGGCTAACAGGCAGATGCGCGATCTCGCTGCAAGTCTTGGCTTCGAGCGCAAAATCGACCACGACTGTCCGGACGAGGTCATCCACAGTCTCGCTTTGTGATTCTTCGTGATCGGTACGGAATATAGGCATGCGCGCGATGGTGTTGCGGTCCCCGCGGACCGCACTCGAACTTACGTACGGCGCCGATCCCCATCCTGACGCCGGCCAAGTCGCGGTCGAAGTTCACGCCTGTGGCGTGTGCCGCACCGATCTGCACGTGGTCGATGGCGAATTGCCACAGGCGCGCTCGCCCGTGATTCCGGGTCACGAGATAGTGGGTACGGTCGCTGCGGTCGGTGCTCGCGTTACCGAACTTGCGGTGGGCGATCGCGTCGGCATCCCGTGGCTCGGCTGGACGTGCGGCGCGTGTCGATACTGTCGGGCCGGCCAGGAAAATCTGTGCGATGCGCCCCAATTCACTGGTTGCACGATCGATGGCGGCTATGCCGACTACGTCGTGGCCGACAGCCGCTATTGCTTCCGTTTACCGGACGGGTTTTCGGATATCGACCTCGCGCCATGGCTGTGCGCGGGTCTGATCGGATATCGAGCGCTGCGCAAGGCGGGTGATGCTCGACGCCTGGGCATTTACGGCTTCGGGGCAGCCGCACACATCATCGCGCAACTCACGCGTCACGAAGGCCGCGAAATGTTCGCGTTTACGCGCCCGGGCGACACCACTGCGCAGTCTTTCGCCCGTGACCTTGGCGCTATATGGGCGGGCGGCAGCGATGAGGATGCGCCGGAGAAGCTCGACGCCGCCATCTTGCTCGCGCCAGTGGGAGCACTCGTTCCTAAAGCGCTGCGCGATGTCGTCAAGGGCGGTGTTGTCGTATGCGGCGGGATTCACATGAGCGACATCCCGCAGTTTCCATACGACATCCTGTGGGGAGAGCGGCATGTCTGCTCCGTTGCTAATCTCACCCGCCAGGACGGACGTGATTTCATCAAGCTCGCGCAGGAAGTGCCGGTACGCACGACGGTGACGCCCTTTCCGCTGGAGCGTGCGAACGAGGCACTCACGGCACTGCGCGAAGGCGCCCTCAGCGGTGCTGCGGTGTTGACCATGAACTAATACTTAGCTACCTATCATTCGCAGTTGTCGGTGAATTGCCATCTGTGCACGCCCGGTGTATCAGTCGACCCGAGTTAGGCCGCGGCAGAGCGTATTCCGAACGCGCCGCAGAGGACAACGATCCAATCTGGCGATCGCGCTCCCGGTTGGCAGTATCGCTATCGATTCACCTGCCGTGCTGTCGCGCGCCGTTGCCGGACGCTTCGGCGGCATCTCGATGGTTCTTGATCTGTCTCAAGCCTTATTCTCGCCGTCGATGAAAAGATGGGACATGAAACCCCCGCCACTCATCGCTGTCGTTCGACCTCGACCTCGATCTCGAGCGCAGTCACGCAGTTTCGCTGGGACGGCCACATCTCGATAGTGTCCACCATCTCCTGTGTGAGCAGCAAAGGCACAGCATTTATTCATTCGTCCTATGAAGCGATTACGAAAGGCATCTGTATGAAAGCCATCCGCATCATCCGAGATGAACACCGTTCCATGGCCGCCGTGCTGCACGGCATGCTGTACTTGGTGCGCGAGATCGCCGAACACGGAACGAAACCCGACTTTAACGTCCTAGGGGCTATGATTTATTACATCGATGACGTTCCCGAGCGGTTCCACCATCCCAAGGAGGACAAGTATCTGTTCCCCCTGCTGCGGATCCGCTGCCCGGCGGCGCGAAAGCTCCTTGACCGGTTGGGCGAAGAGCACCGCATCGGCGCGGAAAAAATCCGCTCGCTCGAGCAGGCGCTCGCTCGCTACCAGCAGGGAGGCAGGTCTAGGTTTGCGGCGTTCAAGGCGGCCGTGGACGCTTATGCAGAATTCCACTGGCAGCACATGCGAAGCGAAGAGTTGGAGGTGCTGCCGCTCGCTGAAAAACATCTCACCGCGGGGGATTGGGAAGCGATCGATGCCGCGTTTGCGGGACACACCGATCCGCTCTTGGGCGCCGAGGCTGGCGGCGAATACGAACGCTTATTCCGTCGCATCGTTAACCTCGCGCCCCCACCCATCGGCGTCGGGCCGGCTCGCTGAAGAGCGTTCCTTGTTGACCGCTCTGCTGTCCGACATTCACGGCAACCTGGAAGCCTTGAATGCGTGCTTGGAACACGCACGGACGCGGGGCGCCGAACGCTTCGTTTTTCTTGGCGATTTCGTGGGATATGGCGCCGACGCCTGCGGCGTCGTCGATATCGTCGCAGGCTACGCCGCGGAAGGCGCTGTGGTTATCAAGGGTAACCACGACGAGGCGATCGAACAACGCGGCGGGTATTTCAACGAGGCGTCACGCGCGTCGCTGGAATGGGCACGTGAGACGCTTACCGTTGACCAGAAGGGATTCCTTGCTACCTTGCCGGTGATCGTCCGCGACGGCGAGGTCTGCTACGTTCATGCGTCGGCGGCGACGCCGATCCGCTGGGACTACGTTGACAGTCCGGCTGCCGCCATGCGCTGTGCCGACGCAGCTCGGACCTCCTACACGTTCTGCGGACACGTGCACGATCAGGTTCTGTACTTTGGGCAGGCGCAGGGCCGAATGAGCGAGTTCCGCCCGTTTCCAGGCACTGCAATTCCCGTGCGCAACCATCGCCGCTGGGTCGCGATCGTTGGCTCGGTAGGCCAGCCCCGCGATCGCAATCCCGCGGCGGCGTACACAATGTTCGATCGTGACGGCCAGCAGCTTACATTCTTCCGGGTCCCTTACGACGCGAGAGTTGCCGCCGACAAGATCCGCCAGTGCGGCTTGCCGGGCTCGCTGGCATATCGCGTGGAATTGGGTATATGAAGCCGGGCGCCGCTTGCGATCGGGTGACGACGATGCGGGAACGATTGCACACCGGCGGAGTTATCGGCTGCTATAGCCTTGGTCAGTGCATTCACGAGGGCGGCACAGGCTCAATCTATCGGGTCACCGCGCCAACGGCTCACGACCCTGGCTTCGCGATCGTCCTGAAGGCCCCCTATCTCGGCCGCGGTGAGTCCACGATCGGCATCATCGGCTTGGAGATGGAGCAGATGATTCTGGCAAGACTTAACGGCCCTCACGTGCCGCGTTTCGTCGCGGCGGGCGACGTCAGAGCGTCGCCCTACGTTGTTATGGAGTGGATCGACGGACGGAGCCTCGCCGATATCGTATCGCGCGCGCCATTGCCGCCGGCCGATATCTCGCGCGTGGGCGCCGCGCTGGCCGATGCGATCCACAGCATTCATCTTCAGGACGTCATTCACTTCGACATCAAGCCGGAGAATTTTCTGCTGCGCCCGACGGGCGAGGCGGTTCTCCTCGATTTCGGATTTGCGAGACACGCGCGCTATCCCGATCTGCTTGCCGAGGAGAAGGAATTCGCGGCCGGCTCGGCCGCCTATGTTTCTCCGGAGCAGTTACAGCACCACCGCGACGACCCTCGAAGCGATCTGTTCGCGCTGGGCGTCCTGCTCTACGAGCTCGCCACTGGCGCGCAGCCGTTCGGCCAGCCGGAGACTGCGGCTGGCATGCGGGACCGCCTGTGGCGACGGCCGGTGCCGCCGCGCGCGCTCAATCCGGACGTGCCGCCCTGGCTGCAGGAGATCGTGTTGCGCTGCCTCGAACCCGTGGCAGCCGCACGCTATCAATCGGCGGCGCACATCGCGTTCGACCTGCGTCATCCCGAGCAGGTTGCGCTGAGCGAGCGCGCGAGCGATGCGCAAGGCTTGGGCGTCATGGCGCAAACGCGGCGATGGTGGCGTGCACGACGCCGGGCGGGCGCGCATCAGGCCACCGCGCGGTCCGCGTCCCGGCGCGTCCCCGTCATCATGGTGGCGGTCGACACCGAGCATCCCGACGACGAACGGCACCCGGCGCTGCAGGTCGCGACCCGGCAGCTATTGTCGCTCTATCCCGAACTACGCCTGATGTGCATATCGGTCGTGAAGGCCGCACCGCCGGGCGAAGGCCCCAACGAATCGGATACGACGACGGGGAGGCACCTGGAGCACAAGATGCGCCTGCGTCACTGGGTCGAGCCGCTTGGGTTCCCGCCGTCGAGGGTTTCGCTGCATGTCATCGAAGGCGCCAATGCGGCCAGCACGCTGCTCGATCTCGCGCGCGCCAATCACGTCGACCTCATCGTACTAGGTGCGCCGGGGACATCTCAGCGCGCGCTGGCGTGGTGGCGCTCGGTTGCCTCGAGCGTAACCGCCAACGCGCACTGCAGCGTCCATGTCGTACGGGTTCCGGACCGTCGGGGGGACATCGAAAGCGACTCGACTTTAAACCATATCGCGGCGCAAGAGGATGCTGCGACCTAGCACGACAGAGCCCATCGTGTTGGACGGTCGACGATTAAGCTCCACACGCTGAGGATATGGCGACCCGAATCCCACCGTCTCGCCCGGGAGACTTCGGTGTCGATACTGCAACCGCCGGTCCGCGTCAGCCGACGTTGTAGGGATCGCCGCCCTCTCTGTGAATGACGGGGGTGGGCGTCGGCGAGAACCACAGTTGATACATCGTCGTCACCCACATGAAGGCGAAGCACAGTCCCATAAGCCCGCCCGCCAACATCACCAAAGCTGCGAATGGATGAAACAGCTTGACGAGATACCACGAGCTGATATCCAGGATGATGGCCAGGAAAGGAAGCGCAACGACCGTGCATTTGAGCCACACCGGCCGCACATAGGCGTGGCTGTACATCAGTCCCATGATGAAAAAGATGAAGGTGAGGCCGAACAGGTGAATGTGGGAGACGCGTACCAATGTAAAAACATCGGTGCCCGTATCCTGGCTGGTCACTTTCTTCAGGTTGTCGTATCCGTCCAGGTTTGGAATGTGCGGATTGCTGCCATCGTGGCAGCTTAGGCAGCGCTGGGCCAGCAGAGGCTTGATGTCCGATTCATACTTCGCGCGGTCGGCGCCGTCGTGCACCCACGAGATAAGCTTGGCCGCTTCGTCGGGCGGCAGCATCGTCGACATGGGTCCGCGCAACGCCGACTCAAGGCGCGAGGCCTTGCCGCTGCCGGTGTAGGCGGTGAGTATATCGTTGTACGACAGCATCATCGGGTTACCGCCGGCGCGCCCGGCATAATTGTGAAACAGGTAGATCAAGCCAAAAATGTAACCCAGTCCGAGCACGATCAGCGCAGCGGTATACAAGACGCGCAGGCTGTAGGGCAGCTCCGAATAATGGCGATAAAGCGGGTGGAGTGGGACGTCAGTCATGGCCGTATCCCCTGGTCGTGCGGTCGGACGTGCTCCAGCGCGGACCGAACCACATCGTGCTCTTCCGCCCTGGCTGGTTCTACGTTACGCCATGCCCTTATTCACTTCGCCTTGAGCGACGCGTAATAGGCGCCCATATTGGCCATGTCCTGATCGCTGAGGTTGGTCGCGAACGTCTTCATGATGGGGTTGGCGCGCTTGCCCGATTTGTAGTCTTTCAGCGCTTGAACGATTTCGTCCTCGGACTTGCCCGCCAATGCGGGATTCGGCTTGACCCCTTCACCGTTCGCTCCGTGGCAGCCCGCGCATGCGCCGGCCTTGGCTTTGCCCGCCTGCGGGTCACCCGCCGCTTGCGCGGTTAGAGCGATACCGAGCAACGCGCAAGCCCCTATGGTCATAAGCATTCGTTTCATTGCTACTCCTCGTTACGTAAGGACTCCGCATGGCCGCCACGGGATTGCTGCAATGCGTGATCTACCTTCCCGTCAACACTTTGGTCCCGGCTTACGGCGGTCAGGTTGATGCAAATCAATGTATGCGAGAGCCGCACGCGTGCTGTTGCGGTTATGCAACAAGCAGTCGGCGCACCCACATCGGCTCTCGGCGATCGCGCGCTCCTCGCGCCGCAACGGGAACGACGGTCAGGCTGCGTATCCCCTGCGCGCCGCGTATCAGGACGCCCTCGATGTCGGCGGTGGGTCATCACCACCGCATACGCGGCATCGAGAAACGCGCGATGCCGGCGCGGGTCGCGCCCTTGTGTTCTTTGAGCGCGGCGACAGCGCGCTGCCACTCCTCGTCCTCGCACGCAATGCGCTGCCAGTCCGCCGCGGCGCGACCGAGCTCATCGCGCCAGGCCCTGTCCGGGCCGGATTCCTCACAGCAAGTGATGCAGTGAGCGTTGCAGCGATTGGTCAGCTGCCAGGCAATAAAAAGGGACGCGCGGTATTCCTCTACCGAGCGCCCCTTCATTGGGGAATGTTTGAGTCTTTCAGGTAAAGCGGATATACGGCTGTGCCATGACCTGTTCCGAAACGTCCTCGAGCGTCGGGGTTTCCCACCGAAGCTTCTCGCTTGGTTTGACTTGTTCGGTCCTTGGCTCCACGGCCGTCTTCGGGGTTCCGGTGGTCTCTCTCAGCTCACTCATTTTGCCTCCGTTGGTCAGACATGTGCAACCGACAACAACTGCCAAAGGTTCGCTTCCGCGTGCCGCGCTGGATCGGCGATTGCGCGACGTACCGCTGCCAGCACTGTATCACTCCTCCACGCGTTGCGGTAGGCATCCCAGGCCTCGGCAAGCGTGCTGCGACGCAAATCAGCGCAGATCTGCGGCAGCGCCGCAGCCACCTTGACCCAGCCGTTGGGCAGCACCAGCAGGGTCGCCGGCGGCGTCTGCAGGCTTCCCCGCAGGCCATCCTCGATGTCGAACGGAACATAGCAAAGCTCCAATCCACCCTTGGGCCGAGTCAATCGCTGCAGCACCCGGCGGAATTCCCGGTACTGTGCTTGGGCCGGCTCCAGCTTCTCCCACAGCTTCGCCGCGGTGCCGATGCGCATGAGCTTGCCGGTATTGAATCGGAACGCGTCGAACGCCCGGGCGCGTTCGATCACCCGCTCGGCTTCGTGGATGTTGAGACGGGTCGGCGCAAATGTAATCTCCAGCGGCAGGCCCGCAGCACGTACCGCACGGCACGCCGCATGGGCCTTCGCGAGCGATGCACCGGGCCGTTGGCGCTCGTAGGTCTCCTGGGTGTCGCCATCGAGGCTTATCTGAACGGACCGGATGGGTAGGCGGGCGAGCCGGTCGGCGACCTCCCCATCGAAGCGTTGTCCGTTCGTCTCGATCTTGAGCTGGACGCCCGCATGTCCGAGTGCTTCGGCCACCGCGAAGAAGTGCGGCACGACCAGAGGCTCGCCGCCGCAGAGCATCACGTACGGCACGCCGCTGCGGACAATGTCGTCGGCAAGCCTCAGCGCTTCCGCCGCATCAAGCTCGTCGGCCAGCCGTTTTCCGGGCGCCGATTCGGTGCAGCAATGCAGACAACAAAGATCGCAATCACGAGTGATTTGCCAGGAAACGAACAACGGAGCTTTTAACTCGTCTATGCGGTTCATGTGACGTGCCACCACGCCTGCGCCAGAATACCGCAGATGAACAACCCGACCGCGACGAGATAGCAGCCGACCATATCGCGCATGGCAGGGACGAACAATCGCGGTGTGCCATGAGTATGGAACGCGCGACGCCCGCTCGCCACGAGCAGCGGCAGAGCAAGCAGCACCGTGAGACACTCAAAAGGAAATGCACCCGTCGCCACGCCGGCCACTGCAACCAACAGTCCCGTCGCCGCGAGGATGAGGTAGAGCCAAACAGCGCGTCGGCGTCCGATGCGCACGACGAGGTTGCGTTTCCCCACAAGGCGGTCCTGATGGAAGTCCGGAATTGCATTGACCACTGCAAGCGCCATGATAAGGAAGGCGGGCACCAGCGACGCCGACAGGGCTGCCCACGAAACTGCCTTGGCATGCAGGTAAAGGCTGCCCAGCACCATCCAAGGGCCGTACGACAGTGCGATGACAATCTCGCCGAGACCGCGGTAGGACCAGCGGATGGGTGGCGCCTCATAAAAGATAGCCGCCGCGCCGCCCAGCAGCGCGAATACCAGGATCGGCCAACCACCGCGGACCGTCAGGTAAACGCCGACCGCCAGCGCTCCCGCGAAGGCCGCGGTGCCGAGCCATAAAACCGCGTCGGACACCGGCGGGAGGTCATCCGGATTGAAGACGCGGTCCGTTCCCATTCGCGAATCGAAATATTCATTGAATGCCTCGACGCCGATGACTGCGAGCACCACGCCTCCGAGGCCGCTCCAGAATATCGGCACGTCGATTGCACCCGTGGTCGCGTAGGCCCACGCCGCCCCAAGCAGATAAGGCAGCAGGCCGGCATACAGAAAAAACCGGTATCGCACCATGCTGATGACACGTAGCAGTCGGTGCGTCGAGGCTCCAGTTGGCGCGAGCCGTCGATGAGATGTTGTAGTCACAGGTAAACCCAGTCGTGCAGCGTCCTCGTCTTGCCGGGATCGCTGGCGAGGTCGTCGACGAATTTCGTTACCCGGGGGTCCTTCCACGCGCGCTGGAAATTAGCCCAGATTTCGTCCAGGGATTGGCGCCGCAGGTCGCCGCACACGAAAGGCAGCGCGTTGATCAGCTTCACCAGTCCGTTGGGAAGGACGATCAGCAAGGCGGCCGGGTGCTGCAGCCGGTAGCGCAGTTCTTCGAGCAAGCCTGCCTCGTGGAAGTAAACGCGCATGCGGCCCCGATACTCGACGGTCTTTTCGCGCAGGATGTCGAAGAAGGCATCGTATCGCTCGTTCGGTAACTCCAGGTGTCGCCATGCTTTCACGGCGTTGCCGGTGAACATGGTGCGGCCGGTATAGAAGCTGTAGGCACCGAGTTCATAGGCAAGGTCGACGACTGCGCCGATCTCGTGTGCATTGAATCGAGCCGGCGAAAAGTTGATTTCGACGGGAACGCCCGCACCGCGAAGGTTGCGCAGCCCGTCGACCGTCACGTCGAAATTTCCACGCACCCGCATGCGGTTGAATGTCTGGCTGGAAGCGCCGTCGAGGCTCACCTGCACGGCCTTGACGCCGAGCGCTTTCATGCGCTCGCAGTTTTCGACGGTCAGATAGTGGCCGTTGGTCTCGATCTTGAGCTGTGCGCCGCGCGCGCAGACGTGCTCCACCATCTTGAAGAACAGTGGGTGCAGCATCGGTTCGCCGCCCGAAAATGACAGGTATGGGACTTGACGGTCCATGAGCTGATCCAGGACCGCGAACACCTGCGCCTCGTCGAGCTCGTCGCGAAACGCCTTGCCGGGTCCGCTCTCCTCGATGCAGTGAAGGCAGGCGAGGTTGCACTCGTTGGTGATTTGCCAGGCGACGTAGAGCGGTGCGGCAAGGTCCTCGGTGCCCGCCGCGAGCGGCGTCTTGTCCGGTATCGACGAATCGGTCTCGGCGCGTGTCGCCAGAGTCGTCACGAGATCAATCCTCAACCAGACCTTTTTGCCGCAGGTCCGCGATCAGCGCGGTCACCTCGCGCTCCAGGGCTCCGTCACGGTCGTCGAAGCGCTCTTTCAGTCGGGCGGCGATTTCACGCTCGTCGCTCCCGGCTTCGATTTCGCGCACGACCGCCGTTGCGGTGGAGTTGAGCGTGAACACCTTCTCGGAGCGCGTCTCGAAGAGGACGCCGCCGAACTTCTCTTCGCGGAACTTGACGAATCTTGTGAGATGCATGCCGGCCGTCCAAACGCTCAGTTTAGCCGGAAAACGACGCGGAGCACAGTCTGGCGATTCGATCCGTCGGCATTCCGGCGGGCCGACGTTTGCTCGCATCAGACCCCATTGCTGCGAGGTTTGGCACACCATGATCCAAGCGCGATCGTCCTCGCGTCGACACGCCGCCCGATGCGGTTGAGCGTGACGCTTATTTCCAGCCTACGACCGCCATCTTGCGTCGCACGAACGCGATTTGCGTCGCGAGCGGCAGCGACTTCGGACATACATCGTGGCAGGCGAGCAGCGACATGCAGCCGAACACGCCGGAGTCGTCGCCTACGAGCTCGTAAAAGTCTTCATCCGTGCGCGCGTCGCGCGGGTCGAGGCGGAAACGGGCGATCTTGTTCAGACCGACCGCCCCGACGAAATCCTCGCGCATCCGCGCGGTGCCGCAGCCGGCGACGCAGCATCCGCATTCGATGCAACGATCGAGCTCGTAGATCTTCTGCGCAAGCTCCGGCTCCATTCGCTCCTCGATCCGGGTCAGGTCCACATCCTTTTGCGTCATGTGGATCCAAGTCTGGAGCCGCTCGCTCATGCCCCGCATCCACTTCCCGGTGTTGACCGAGAGGTCGGCGATCAATTCGAACACGGGCAGCGGGGCGAGCGTGATCTTCGGTCCGAGGCCCTGCGTCAGAGTGCGACAGGCAAGCCCGGGGCGTCCGTTGATCACCATCGCGCAACTGCCGCATATTCCCGCGCGGCAGACGAAGTCGAATTGAAGCGACGCATCCTGCTTCTCACGGATTTCGTTGAGCGCGATGAACAGCGTCATGCCGTCCGCCTCGACCAGCTCGTAGGTCTGCATGCGGGGAACGCCGCCGGACTCCTGCGGGTTATAGCGCAACACTTCGATTTGTACCTTGCGGCGCGGCTTCTCGGATGGGGGCGGCGCGGACGAGATCGCGGCAGATTCGGTCATGTGGGGCTCGAGCGTTGAGGGCCTGCGGTTGACGGTGCGAATGGCTCGTCGATGCGCTCATTGGGTCCGCGGAAACGCTCGGGCAGCAGCGTCGCATACGGCATCAGCGCTCGCTGCACCGCCGTGCGATCGGCGCCGGCGAGCTGCGATCGGATCGCTTCGACCTCTGCGGCGCGGCGCGCAGTGGCGGGGTGATCGACGTAGTCCTTCGCGCCGTAGCCGCGCCATCCCGGCGGCAGTTCCATCTGCATCACGTCGAGCGCCTCGCGCTCAAAAGTCGGCAGCGTGTCGTCCCCGTTCTTCCACGTCGCCAGCGTGCGGTTCAGCCATTCAGCGTCGTTGCGCCTCGGATAGTCCTGGCGAAAATGCGCCCCGCGGCTCTCGGTTCGCGTCAGCGCACCGTACGCGACGCACAGCGCCAGCCGTAGCATTTTCGGCAGGCGGTAGGCGGAGACGAGCTCGGGATTCGCGCCGCTCGCGGTGTAGGAGAGGCCGATATTCCTGCTCCTCAGCAGCAGTGACTGCAGCTCCTCGACCGCCGCGGCAAGATCCTCGCCGGTGCGGAAGATGCCGACCTTGCTGGTCATGATCTCCTGCATTCTGACGCGCAACGCGTTGGCTTCTTCCGTGCCCTTGCCGCCCGTTAGCGCGTCGATCTTGGCCCGCTCATGCCCCAGGAATTCATGGATCAACCCTGTGGAAATCCGCAGATCGCTCTCGGAACGATCGCAAAAGTCGGCGATGAACTCGCCGACGATCATGCCCGCGACGACGGTTTCGGCGACCGAGTTGCCGCCGAGGCGGTTGAAGCCGTGGAGATCCCAGCACGCGGCTTCGCCCGCTGCGTACAACCCCTTGAGCGTCGGACTGGCGCCGGTGTGATCGGTGCGAACCCCGCCCATGGTGTAATGCTGCGCGGGCCGGACCGGTATCCAGTCCTTGGTCGGATCGATGCCGAGGAAATGGCGGCAGATCTCCTTCACTTCGCGCAGATTGGTGTCGATATGCTTGGCGCCGAGCAGCGTGATGTCGAGCCAGAGGTGCTCGCCGAACCGGGACTTCACGCCGGCGCCGCTCCGAATGTGCTCCTCCATGCGCCGGGCGACGACGTCGCGCGAAGCAAGCTCCTTCTTCTCCGGCTCGTAGTCGGGCATGAAGCGCTTGCCTCCGGCGTCGCGCAGCAATCCGCCATCGCCACGGCAGCCTTCGGTGACCAGAATGCTCGCAGGAAAAATCGCTGTCGGGTGAAACTGAATCGCCTCCATGTTGGCCACCGTCGCGACGCCCGTCTCCAGCGCCAGCGCGGTCCCGACACCCTCGCAGATGACCGCGTTGGTCGTCGCCCGATAAAGACGTCCCGCGCCGCCGCTCGCGATCGCGGTGGCCTTTGATATGTACGCCACCAGCTCGCCCGTCACCAGGTTACGCACCACCGCACCGTAGCAGCGAGATCCGTCATGGATCAGCGTCAGCGCCTCCATCCGCTCGTGCACCGTGATTGCATGCGCGATCGCCTGGTCGCTCATCGCGTACAGCATTGCGTGGCCGGTGCCGTCGGACACGTAACAGGCGCGCCACTTCTTGGTGCCGCCAAAGTCGCGTTGCATCACCAAGCCGTGCGCTTCGTCGCGCTCGGTGATCGTTACTTTCTGGCCGTTGATGATGACCTGCCGGTCGCCCTTCTGCACGCGGCTCCAGGGAACGCCCCACGCGGCGAGCTCGCGAACCGCCTTGGGCGCCGTGTCGACGAACATGCGCACGACGCGCTGGTCGGCGCCCCAATCGCTGCCGCGCACGGTGTCCTCGAAATGGACGTCCTCGTTGTCGCCCATCGCCTTGACGACATTGCCGAGGCTCGCCTGCATGCCGCCCTGCGCCGCGCAAGAATGTGAGCGCTTGGGAGGGACGAGCGACAGGATGATGACGTCGTGGCCGCGGCGCTTGGCGCCGATGCCCATGCGCAGGCCCGCGAGGCCTCCGCCGATCACAAGTACGTCGGTGTAGATCACGTTCACCGGGGGCTCCTCGTGTCGCTACCGCCTGGCGGCGCGATGGGCTGCGAGGGCACCTGCAATCGGGAAGGCACGTAGCGCTCGCCGTAGCGGTCCTGGTGCTCGATGCCGATCTTGATATACGCCGCCAGCGTCGCCAAGCCCAAGACCAGGAAGAAGACGGTCAGCGACCATTTGGCGACCTTGAGCCGGCGCCGCGTCGCGTTCGCGTCTTGCGAACCAACCCCATTTCACTGCGAGGCGGTACAGGCCGATCCCACCGTGCAGCTCGACCGCCAGCAAGAGCAAGATGTACAACGGCCAGAAATGCTCGGTCCACACCCGGTCGGCGGATTCGAACGGTCCGATGCGGTCGGGCCGGGTAAGCATGATGTAGAGGTGCACCGAAGCCAGAAAGAACAATGCGAAGCCGGTGAACACCTGCCAGAACCAAAGCGTCGTGTCCTCGTGGTGCATCATCCGCATGTGGCTTCGGAAGGTCCCGAACTGGCGGTAGTTGATCGGGAACTTGCGCATTGCAAGCACAGCGTGCGTGACGACGAGCGCGATGATCGACGCAACCACGATCGAGACAATCCAGGGATACGACCGGCCGAAGAAAAAATAGCCCTCGAAGAATTTCGTGACAGTCCACATGGCATCGTTGCCGAGCAGGATCGACGAGACAAAGAACATGTGCACCCACATGAAAAGCGCCAGTACGAGACCCGAGGCGCTTTGCGCCAGATCTAGCCTAGCCGGCCAATGGCTCCTGCGCGCATGGTCGGTGAGACCCACGCCGGCAATCAGCGGGCTGCCGTGTTCCATCGTGCGTCTCCTTTCCCAGCGTGGTCGATGCCGCCCGTGGTTGCGGGCCTCGCGGCTCCGGGCCGAACGAATGCGGTCTCTCGTTTCCGCGTGCTCGCCGTTGCCCTGGGCCCGGACGTGAAGCTATCCCGCGGGGCATCGGAGAGTGTTGACCTGCATCAAGGTCGCTTTCGGCAATGGGGCGAAAATGCCTGTGTGCGAAGAAGGCCTCATTCGAAGCGAATGCGTTAGTCGCACTGCGGCGATCACAAAAGCGCGACAGAGACATGTTCCAGATTCGAATTCACGGTCGTGGCGGGCAGGGCGTCGTGTCCGGCGCCGAAATGCTGTCGGTTGCCGCGTTTCTCGAGGGACGCTACGCGCAGGCGTTCCCCAGCTTCGGCTCGGAACGCATGGGCGCGCCGGTCATGGCGTTCTGCCGCATCGACGACAAGGAAATCCGCCTGCGCGAGCCGGTGCTGGAGCCCGACGCGCTGATCATCCAGGACCAGACGCTGCTGCACCAGGTCGATCTCTTCAACGGCCTGCCCGCACGAGGGCTACATCCTGCTCAACTCGACGAAGAGCTTCGAAGAGCTCGGGCTCGGCGGATTCGCGCGCGGCGTCCAGCACTATCGGCTGTGCACGCTCCCGGCCACCGAGCTCGCGCTGAAGCACGTCGGGCCGCCCGGTGCCGAATGCGGCGCTTCTGGGAGGCTTCGCCGCGATCACCGGCGTGATCACGCTGGCATCGGTCGTTGCCGCGATCCGCCAGAAATTTCCCGCGGCGATCGCCGAGAAGAATGTCGCCGCCGCGACGGAAGCGTTTGAGCATCGCGAGCAAGACGCAAGGAGACGATCGATGCTTAAGCAAACGGAAGGTTCGCGCGCGGTCGCCGAGGCCGTCGCGCTCTGCCGGCCGCAGGTGATCTGCGCCTATCCGATCACGCCGCAGACGCACATCGTCGAGGGGCTGGGCGAGATGGTCAAGGCCGGCGAGCTCGCCAACTGCGAGTTCATCAACGTCGAATCCGAGTTCGCGGCGATGTCGGTGGCGATCGGCGCGTCGGCAGCCGGCGCGCGCACCTACACCGCGACGAGCAGCCAGGGGCTGCTGTTCATGGCCGAGGCCGTGTACAACGCCGCCGGCCTCGGACTGCCGATCGTGATGACGATCGGCAACCGCGCGATCGGCGCGCCGATCAACATCTGGAACGACCATTCGGACAGCATGTCGATGCGCGACGCCGGCTGGATCCAGCTGTACGCGGAGACCAATCAGGAAGCGCTGGACCTGCACATCCAGGCGTTCCGCCTCGCCGAGGAGCTGTCGTGCCCGGTGATGGTGTGCATGGACGGCTTCATCCTGACCCACGCGTACGAGCGCGTCGACATGCCGACGCAGGAGCAGGTCGATGCATTCCTGCCGCCGCTACGAGCCGCGGCAGATCCTCGATCCGGCCGACCCGGTGAGCATCGGCGCGATGGTCGGGCCGGAGGCATTCACCGAAGTGCGCTACCTCGCGCATCACAAGCAGCTGCGCGCGCTGGCGACTGATTCCGCAACTCGCCGCGGAATTCAAGAAGCAATTCGGCCGCAACTCGGGCGGGCTCATCCGCACCTACCGCACCGAGGACGCGGAGACGATCGTCGTCGCGCTCGGCTCGGTGAACGGCACCGTGCAGGAAGTCGTCGACGAGATGCGTGCGCGAGGCTCGCGGATCGGCTCGGTGTCCATCTGCTCGTTCCGTCCGTTTCCGCTCGCCGCCGCTGCGCGAGGCGTTGCAGCACGCGAAGCGCGTCGTCGTGCTGGAAAAATGCCTGGCGGTCGGCCTGGGCGGCATCGTCTCCGATGGCGTGCGCAAGTCGCTGTCGGGCATCGTGCTCAACGGCTACACCGTCATCGCCGGCCTCGGCGGGCGCGCGATTACGCGCGCTTCGCTGACGCGGCTGTTCGAGGACGCCGAACGCGACGAGCTCGAGCAGGTGACCTTTCTCGACCTGAACGCCGACGTGATCAGCCACGAGCTGGAACGCGAGAGCAAGTCGCGGCGCACCGGGCCCGACCGCCGAAGCCATCCTGCGCCGGATCGGCACCGTCGCGTCGAGCATCGGTTGAACCCGGGAGAAGCTTCGTGGAAGAGACAACTGGTCAAGTTCTATCAGACCGGCACGTTCACCGTCGGCAACCGGCTGCTCGCCGAGGACCAGCGCTCGGTGCAGGCGGACATGCACCGCACGAACTCGCTCAACTCCGGGCATCGCGCCTGCCAGGGCTGCGGCGAAGCGCTGGGCGCGCGCTACGCGATCGATGCGGCGATGCGCGCGACCGGCAACCAGCTGATCGCGGTCAACGCGACCGGCTGCCTGGAAGTGTTCTCGACGCCGTATCCGGAGACGTCGTGGCAGATTCCGTGGATTCACTCGCTGTTCGGCAATGCGGCCGCGGTCGCGTCGGGCGTCGCCGCGGCGCAGCGGGCGCTCGGGCCGCACGCGACGTGCGCGTCATCGCGCAGGGCGGCGACGGCGGCACGACCGACATCGGCTTCGGCTGCCTGTCCGGCATGTTCGAGCGCAACGACGACGTGCTCTACATCTGCTACGACAACGAGGCGTACATGAACACCGGCGTGCAGCGCTCGAGCGCGACGCCGCCGGCGGCGCGCACCGCGACCACGCCGGCGGTCGGGCCTTCGCCCGGGCAACGTCTTCGGCACCGGCAAGAACGTGCCGCTGATCGCGATGGCGCACCGCATTCCCTACGTCGCGACCGCGAGCGTTGCCAACCTGCGCGACCTCGAGCGCAAGGTCACGTACGCGATGGGCATTCACGGCGCGCGCTACATCCACATCTTCGTGCCGTGCCCGCTCGGCTGGGGCTCGGCGCCGGAAGACACGATCAAGATCGCGCGCCTGGCGGTCGAGTCCGGGCTCTTCCCGCTGTTCGAAGCGGAGGACGGCGAAGTCACCGCGCAGCACCCCGATCCGGCACAAGGTCCCGGTGACCGAATACCTCAAGCTGCAGAAGCGCTTACGCGCATCTGTTCGGCAATCCGCCGGATCTCGAGCGCATTGCGCGGATTCAGGTGATGGCCGATCGCAACATCGACGAGTTCGGCTTGCTGCAATAGGAGATCGCAATGGACAAGCCGTTCGCCATCACCCTCGATGTCGGCTCGAGCCTCGCCAACAAGACCGGCGCGTGGCGCACCAACCGGCCGGTCTATCTGGATCGCCTGCCGCCGTGCAACCACGCCTGCCCGGCCGGCGAGAACATCCAGGGCTGGCTGTATCACGCCGAGTCCGGCGACTACGAAGCCGCGTGGCGAGCGCTGACCGAGGACAATCCGCTGCCGGCGATCATGGGGCGCGTCTGCTATCACCCGTGCGAGACCGCGTGCAACCGCGGCAAGCTCGACGAGCCGGTCGGCATCAACTCGGTCGAGCGCTTCCTCGGCGACGAAGCGCTGAAGCGCGGCTGGAAGTTCGCGCCGCCCGAAGCCGAGAGCGGCAAGCGCGTGCTCATCGTCGGCGCCGGACCCTCGGGCTTGTCCGCGGCGTATCACCTGCGGCGGCTCGGCCACCGCGTCAAGATCGTCGAGGCCGGTCCGCTCGCCGGCGGCATGATGCGCTTCGGCATTCCGAAGTACCGGCTGCCGCGCGACGTGCTCGACGCCGAGGTGCAGCGCATCCTCGACCTGGGCGTCGAGCTGGAGCTCAACTCGAAGGTCACGAACATCCTCGAGACGATGAGCGCGGGCCGCTTCGACGCCGCGTTCCTCGCGGTCGGCGCGCACATCGCCAAGCGCGCGTACATTCCCGCGGGCGAAGCCGCGCACATGCTCGACGCGGTGTCGGTGCTGCGCGAGCATGGAGGGCGAGGAAAAGCCGATGCTGGGCCGTCGCGTGGTCGTCTACGGCGGCGGCAACACCGCGCTCGACGTCGCGCGCACGGCCAAGCGACTGGGCGCGACCGAAGCGATCATCGTCTACCGGCGCACTCGCGAAAAGATGCCCGCGCACGACTTCGAGGTCGAAGAGGCGCTGCAGGAAGGCGTGCTGATCAAGTGGCTGTCGACGATCAAGAACATGGCCGACGAGGGCACGCTGACCGTCGAAAAGATGGCGCTCGACGCCAAGGGCTTCCCGCAGCCGACCGGCGAATTCGAGACGCTCGAGGCCGACTCGCTGGTGCTGGCGCTGGGTCAGGACGTGGATCTGTCGCTGCTCGACGGCGTGCCGGGACTCGCGATCAAGGACGGCACCGTTCAAGTCGGCCGCAACATGATGACCGGCTACGCCGGAATCTTCGCCGGCGGCGACATGGTGCCCGTCGGAGCGCACGGTCACGGTCGGCGTCGGCCACGGCAAGAAGGCGGCGCGCCACATCGACGCGTGGCTCTCCGGCAACACCTACGCACCCGCGCCGAAGCACGAGCTGGCGACGTTCGACATGCTCAACCCCTGGTATTACAGCGATGCGCCCAAGACCATGCGCCCATTGCTCGAGCTCGCCCGCCGCACGTCGACCTTCGACGAGGTCGTGGGCGGTCTCGACGAAGACAACGCGCTGTTCGAAGCGCGCCGCTGCCTGTCGTGCGGCAACTGCTTCGAGTGCGACAACTGCTACGGCGTGTGCCCCGACAACGCGGTGATCAAGCTGGGACCGGGCAAGCGCTTCGAGTTCAATTTCGACTACTGCAAGGGCTGCGGCATCTGCGTGTCCGAATGTCCGTGCGGCGCGATCAAGATGGTTCCCGAGACAGACTGAAAACCGCGCGCGCAACTGGCGGGCGCGACGACGCGCGACGCGAACGAGATGCGCACGAGGAGAATGAGCGATGTTGCAGAAAAGTCACGACGACGTAACGGCGAACGCGCCGTCCGCGCTGCCGAAGGGCATTGCGCTGCTGCAGGATCCGGCGCTCAACAAGGGCACGGCCTTCACCGAAGCCGAGCGCGATGCGCTGCACCTGCGCGGCCTGTTGCCGCCGCACGTCTCCTCGCAGGAGCAGCAGGTGGGGCGCGTCCTCGAGAATTTCCGCCGCAAGTCGAGCGATCTCGAGAAGTACATCAATCTGAGAGCGCTGCACGACCGCAACGAGTCGCTTTTCTTCCGCCTGCTGATGGACCATCCGGACGAAATGATGCCCATCGTCTACACGCCGACGGTGGGGCTGGCGTGCCAGCGGTACACGCACATCTTTCAGCGTCCGCGCGGCATCTTCGTCAGCGCGGCCGACCGCGGCCGCGTCGCGGAGGTGCTCGCCAACTGGCCGCGACGCGACGTGGCGATCATCGTCGTCAGCGACGGCGAGCGCATCCTCGGCCTCGGCGACCTGGGCGCCAACGGCATGGGCATTCCGGTCGGCAAGCTCTCGCTCTACACCGCCTGCGCCGGCGTGTCTCCGAGCGCCTGCCTGCCGGTGCTTCTCGACGTCGGCACCAACAACTCCGAGCTGCTCGACGATCCGCTCTACATCGGTCTGCATCAGCCGCGCGTGCGCGGCGAGGAATACGACGCCCTGGTCGAAGAGTTCGTGGTCGCTGCGAGCAAGCTTTTCCCCGGTGTCGTGATTCAGTTCGAAGACTTCGCGACCCACAATGCGTTCCGCTTGCTGCGGAAATATCGCGATCGGATCCCGACGTTCAACGACGACATTCAGGGGACCGCGGCGGTCGTGCTGGCGGGACTGCTGTCCGCGTTGCGAGTCACCGGCGGCGCGCTCGGCGAGCAGACGCTGCTGTTCCAGGGCGCCGGTGAAGCGGCGACGGGCATCGCCGACCTGGTGGTCGAAGCGATGGTCGCGACAGGGCATCGACGAGGCGCAGGCGCGGGGGCGGTGCTGGCTCTTCGATTCGCACGGACTGGTCGTCAAGCAACGAGCCGATCTCGCCGCGCACAAGCAACCCTACGCGCACGATCATGCGCCGGTGGCGAGCTCTGCTCGACGCGGTGAAGGCCTTGCGCCCGACGGCGATCATCGGCGTCGCGGCAGTCGGCGGCGCCTTTACCGAAGAGGTCGTGCGCACGATGGCCGCGCTCAACAAGCGGCCGATCGTGTTTGCGCTCTCGAATCCGACGTCCAAGTCGGAATGCACGGCGACGCAGGCGTATCGCTGGTCGGACGGGCGCGCGCTGTTCGCCTGCGGCTCGCCGTTCGATCCGGTGACACTGGATGGCCGAAGCTACGTACCGCGGCAGGGCAACAACTCGTACATCTTCCCCGGCGTTGGCCTGGGCGTCATCGTTTCCGGCGCGAGCCGCGTCACGGATGAAATGTTCATGGCAGCGGCGCATACGCTCGCCGAGCAGGTCACGGAGGACGATCTGCAACAGGGAAGCCTCTATCCTCCGCTCAAGAACATCCGCGACGTCTCGGCGCACATCGCGGCCGCGGTCGCCGCGGTCGCCTACCGCCGGGGGCTGGCGCGCGGAGCGAGCCCGCCGACCTGCTGGGATTCGTGAAGTCGCAGATGTACGAACCCCGCTACGCCACTTACGTGGCGAGCTGAGACAACCGATGGCCGCGGAACCAGGCAAGAAACGCGCAGAAAGGTGACGCACGATGAGGGAGACTGTTCTGGCAATTGCTCCGCCACCATCCATTCGTGGCGGAGTTCGAGCCCAGGCACGTCGAAAAGCTGGCGACGCTGGCGCACGAAAGTACGCTTCGACCGCGATCAGATCCTCTTCCGCGAGGGCGACGAGTGCTCGGAGTTCTACCTGATCGTGACCGGACTCGTGGCGCTCGAGATCGCCGCGCCGGGACACACGTTTCGCGTGCAGACGCTGTTCGCGGGCGACGAGCTGGGCTGGTCCGCGCTGTTGATGGGCAGAGGCAAGCACTTCCAGGCGCGGACGCTGGAGCGCGTCGACGCGTTGGCGTTCGAAGGCACGGAGCTTCTGGCCGCATGCAGGGAGGACACGCTGTTCGGCTTCACGTTGATGCAACGGCTGCTGGGAGTCGTGGCCGAGCGGCTGCAGGCGACGCGGCTGCAACTGCTGGACACGTACTCGCCGGTGGCGGCGCGGGCGGGAGCGTGACTGGCCGCCGCGGCACTTGGCGACGAAAGCGAAGATGCACACCCCGTTGGCTGCACCCACCACTGCCAGTGGGGATAGGGTTGACAGGATCCTGATCCTCGCCAAGTAGACGGGTCGCGGCAGGACCTTCGTGAACCCGATCGCGATCACGCTGTTGCTCGCGATCGCGCTCGCGGGGTTCGGCGCGCTCGCGTGGCGCAAGCTCGCCATCGTCGTGAAGCTGGCGCCGGAAGTGCGCTGGGATCATCCGCTGGCGCGCCTACATTCCGTGCTGGTCAACGGCTTCCTGCAGTCGCGTATGGTCGCGCGCGAATGGAAGCCCGGCCTGATGCACGCGGTGATCTTCCTCGGCTTCATGACGCTGCTCGTGCGCAAAGTGCAGCTTCTCGTGATCGGCTACGACGAGACCTTCGTCTATCCCGGGCTGGCGGGCGGGATGTTCGCGAGCTTCAAGGATCTCGTCGAGCTTGCGGTGCTTTCCGCGGTCGGCTACGCGCTCTGGCGGCGGCTGGTGCAGAAGCCCGCCCGGCTCGAGCGCAATCGCGAGGCGCTGCTGATCCTGTCGCTGATCGCGGCGATCATGGTCACCGATTTCCTGTTCGACGGCTTCCGCTTTGCGCTCAGGGCGCCGGTCGATCCGGGGATCGCGCACGAGCGATCGTTCGCCGTCGCGGGCAACGCGATCGCCGGACTGTTTTCGGGTCTGTCGCCGGACCAGCTTGCCGCCGGATACCAGGCGTCCTACTGGATCGCAAATGCTGACGGTCCTCAGCTTCCTGGTGATCCTGCCGGTCGGCGAGCATTTCCACATCGTCACCGCGCTGCCGGCGCTCTTCTTTCGTCGCGGCGGCCCGGCCAATCGTGTGCCGACGCTGGATCTGGAAGCGATCATGAGCGGAAACGACGCGGGCGAGATGAAGATCGGCGTGCGCACCGCGCGCGATCTGAGTTGGAAAGACGGACTCGATGCGTTCACGTGCACCGAATGCGGGCGCTGCAAGGACGCCTGTCCGACCTTTTTGACCGGCAAGCCGCTGGCGCTGAAATGGGTCTACGACGGTCTCAAGCAGCATCTGCTGGCCGAGCGCGATGCCATCGTCGCCGGCGACGACGCGGCGCTGCCGCCGCTGGTGGGCGGCGTCATCGCGCCGGACACGCTGTGGGCGTGCACGACCTGCGGTTATTGCGAGGCGGCGTGCCCGATCGAGCTCGAGCATCTGCCGCGCTTCTACCGCATGCGCCAGCATCAGGTCCTGATGGAGGGCGCTTTTCCGCACGAGCTCAAGGCCGTATTCGACGCCTACGACGTGCAGAGCAATCCATGGGGGCTGCCGGCCGACACGCGCGGCGAACTGGGCCAACGGCCTCGGCGTCCCCGTCGTGCAGACGCGCGAAGAGGTGCAGGCGCTCGACTACTTGTTCTACGTCGGCTCGGCGGAGTCGTTCGATCCGCGTGCGCAAAAGATCGCGGTCGCGTTCGTCAAGATCCTCCAGCACGCCGGCATCCGGTTCGGGATTCTTGGCGCGCGCGAGACGTCGACCGGCGAATGCGTGCGCCGCGCCGGCAACGAAATGCTGTTCCAGCAGCTCGCGCGGGCGCTGGTCGAGACGTTGAACGGACTGGGCGTCACGCGCATCGTGACCTGCGATCCGCACGCCTTCAATACGCTCAGGAACGAGTATCCGGAATTCGGCGGCCACTACGAAGTCGTGCATCACACGCAGCTCATCGCGAGGCTCATCGCCGAGGGCCGCGTCCGCGTCGACGCGGGCCTTCGAGCGCGTCATCTATCACGAGCCGTGCTACCTCGCGCGGCACAACGGCGAATACGAGGCGCCGCGCGCGATCATCGCGCAGCTGACCCGCGACGCGCCGCTCGAGTTCGACGCTGCGCCGCGAAAAAGCGATGTGCTGCGGCGCCGGCGGCGCGCGGATGTGGATGGACGAAAACATCGGCCGCCGCATCAACATCACCCGCGTCGAGCAGGCGCTGCCGCAGCAGCCGCGGGTGATCGCCACCGCCTGTCCTTACTGCGCGACGATGATGAGCGACGGCGCGAAGGCGCTCGGCCGCGAGTCGGAAATCGCGACGCGCGACATCGCCGAGCTGGTCGCCGACGCGCTTACGGAACGCCAATCAAGATGAGCTCGTCAACACCGGGTCAGTGGCCGCCGCCTTCGCTACGCGCGTTGCAGGTGCGGATCGTCCGTCGTGCCCGCTGGCGTGAAGTCCAGCAGATGATGGTGCGCCTCCTCTGATGACTCGTAGATGTGCGGCGCGAGACCGCGCGCCGACAACGCCTTCGCCGAGCTTCAGTCGAAGGAAGTTGGACGTCGTGTAGCGAGTGACGCCCCAATAGTAGCGCTCGACGACGCCCTTGACCATCTCGGTCCAGGCATCGATCAGGTCCGGTGCGATCACGAAGTTGTCGTAATTGACGATCCCGTACACCTTCTTGCCGAGCGGCTCGAGCTTGCGCTCGATCTCGCGCCGGACGTTGTCGATGTCCTGCTGCGAACGGATGGCGAGCCGCTCGAAATTGATGAAGAAGAGGTTCTGGTCGGCCGCGTACGCGAGCCGTCGTTCGAGTGGGATCGGCCAGCATGCGGTCGCGCAGGCCCATCGGTGCGTCGCGGAAGATCGCGCCGTCCATCAGGTCGCAAGTCCTTGCTGACTGACTGGGCGGAAATCCATCTGCGCGAGGATGTCACGTTCGAGGTCGATTCCGGGCGCGATCTCGATCAGTTCCAGCCCCTCTTCGCCGAGGCGGAACACGCAGCGCTCGGTGACGTAGAGTCACGGGCTGCTTGCGCTTCCATGCGTATGGACCCGAGAACGTGCGGTGCTCGACCTCGGGGACGAATTTCCGCGACTTGCCTTCCTGCAGGATCTGCAGCCGGCCATCGTCGATGCCGATCACCAGCCCGCCCGCAGTGAACGTGCCGACGAACACGACGCTCTTCGCGTTCTGGCTGATGTTGATGAAGCCGCCGGCGCCGGCGAGCCGCGGTCCGAACTTCGACACGTTGAGATTGCCCTCGCGGTCGGCCTGCGCCAGACCGAGGAACGCGACGTCGAGCCCGCCGCCGTCGTAGAAGTCGAACTGGTAGGGCTGGTCGATGATCGCCTGCGCGTTGGTCGCCGCGCCGAAGTTGAGCCCGCCCGCGGGAATGCCGCCGATGACGCCGGGCTCGGCGGTCAGCGTCAGGAGATCGATGACCCGTTCCTCCGCGGCGACGCTCGCGATGCCCTCGGGCATGCCGATGCCGAGATTGACGACGCTGTTGGGCTTCAACTCGAGCGCCGCGCGGCGCGCGATGATCTTGCGCTCGCGACATCGCCATGGCCGGGATCGAGGACGACGGGCACCCGCATCTCGCCGGCGAACGCCGCGCTGTACGGCTCGCCGAACGTCTGCATGTGGTATTCGGGCTTTTCCGCGACGACGACGCAATCGACCAGGATGCCGGGAATCTTCACCTGGCGCGGGTTGAGCGATCCGCGCTCGGCGATGCGCTCGACTTGGGCGATGACGATGCCGCCGGAATTGCGCGCAGCCATCGCGATCGCGAGCCCTTCGAGCGTCAGCGCCTCGCGCTCCATCGTGATGTTGCCGTCCGGGTCGGCGGTGGTGCCGCGGATGACGCCGACGTCGATCGGGAACGTGCGGTAGAACAGGTACTCGTCGCCGCCGAGCGGCATCAGCGTGACGAGGTCCTCGGTGGTGCGCGCGTTGATCTTGCCGCCGCCGAAGCGCGGATCGACGAAGGTGCCCAGCCCGACGCGCGAGAGATGGCCGGGCTTGCCCGCCGCGATGTCGCGGAACAGATGCGTGATCACGCCCTGCGGCAGGTTGTAGGCCTCGATCTGGTTGCCGACCGCGAGCTGCCTGCAGCTTCGGCACGAGGCCCCAGTGGCCGCCGATCACGCGCTTCACGAGGCCTGGCGTGCCCGAGGTGATTGAGGCCGCGTTCCTTGCCGTCGCCCTGGCCGGCCGCGTAGACGAGCGTCAGGTCGCGCGGGCTTCCGACGCCGTCTGGATCATCCTTCGCCGAGTCGACGAAGCGGTTCTCGAGCGCGACCGCGATGTTCTCGGCGAAACCGATGCCGACGAAGCCCGACGGTGGCGACCGTGTCGCCGTCCTGATCAGCGCGACCGCCTCGCGCGCGCTGACGACCTTGCCGTGCTCGAACGTGTGCAGCGCGGCGACCAGATCG
Source organism: uncultured beta proteobacterium (assembly GCA_963745385.1). GTDB lineage: Bacteria > Pseudomonadota > Gammaproteobacteria > Burkholderiales > Casimicrobiaceae > PALSA-1003. The sequence goes on along the minus strand of CAVUXI010000020.1, from coordinate 77,579 downwards.
GCGACGTTGGTTGCGTTCATGCTATTTCCGGTTTTGCATTCGAGGCGGCTGCTTCGGTTTTCAATGGCTTGGCGTGGGGCGTCCGGCGGCCGCTGCGTGATCAGACGATGCCGAAGAGATAGTACGCACCGATCACGACGAACACCGCGGTCGTCTTGATGCACGGTGATCGCGAAGATGTCCTTGTACGACGTCCGGTGCGTGAGCCCGGTCACCGCCAGCAGCGTGATGACCGCGCCGTTGTGCGGCAACGTGTCCATGCCGCCGCTGGCCATCGACGCGACGCGGTGCAGCACCTCCAGCGGGATGTGCGCGGCGTTGGCGGCCTGGATGAACGTCTCGGACATCGCCGCCAGCGCGATGCTCATGCCGCCCGACGCCGAGCCGGTGATGCCGGCGAGCGTCGTGACGGTGACCGCCTCGTTGACCAGCGGATTCGGGATTGCCTTCGAGCGCGTCGGCGACGACCAGGAAGCCGGGCAGCGCGGCGATCACGCCGCCGAAGCCGTATTCCGACGCCGTGTTCATCGACGCCAGCAGCGACGCCGGCGACCGCCGCCTTGGTGCCGTCGGCGAACTTGGCCATGACCGGCCTGAACGCGAAGACGCAGCACGGAGAGGATGCCGACCAGCAGCGCGCCCTCGACCGCCCAGATCGCGGCGACGCGGCGCGATCTGGTATGGTCACCGGGGTGGCCCGGCCAGCGGCAGGCGTGAAGCTGCGCTGCCGTAGACACGGTCGGAATCGCGATCGGTGAACACCTTGTTGAGGACGCCGACCAGGATCAGCGGCAGGATCGCGATCCACGGGATTGGCGAGCTTTTCTCCTCGGAACGGCTCGGGCTCGTTGACGAGGCCGGTGCCGTAGCCCTTCGCCTTGGCGCGGCGGCCTGTCGCCGGCGCCATTCCAGATACGCCAGGCCGACGATGAGGATGAAGACCGAGCCGATGATGCCGAGCCACGGCGCGGCGTAGGTGGTGGTCTTGAAGAACGTCGTCGGGATGATGTTCTGGATCTGCGGCGTGCCGGGCAGCGAATCCATCGTGAAGGTGAACGCGCCGAGCGCGATCGTGCCGGGGATCAGGCGCTTCGGGATATCGCTCTGGCGAAACATCTCGGCCGCGAACGGATAGACCGCGAACACCACGACGAACAGCGACACGCCGCCGTAGGTGAGCATCGCGCAGACCAGCGACGATCGAGAGCATCGCGCGCTCGCTGCCCGACGAGCCGGATCACCGACGAGACGATCGACTTCGAGAAGCCCGAGAGCTCGATCACCTTGCCGAACACCGCGCCGAGCAGGAACACCGGGAAGTAGAGCTTCACGAAGCCGACCATCTTGTCCATGAACACGCCGCTGAACATCGGCAGCACCGGCGGACGGGTCGGTCAGCAGCACCGCCAGCAGCGCGGCGACCGGCGCGAACAGGATGACGCTGTAGCCGCGGTAGGCGACGAACATCAGAAAAACGAGTGCGGCCAGGACGATCAGGAAGCTCATGCGGGATTCCTCCTACGTTTGAGCGCTACGCCGCGTGCTAATAGCTCGATCCGCCGCTCAGCATCGACAATTTCGCGAGCTCCATGTCACGAATCAGGCGTTCGTGGTGCGCCACGATTTCCTTTAACAAATCCCGGATCGACAAAACACCGATCGTCTTACCGTCGGCTACGACCGGAAGGTGGCGAAAGCCTCCGGCATGCATCAGCGCCATGCATTGGGGGATGGTTTGGTCCAGCGCCACCGTTACCACTGATGTGGACATGATGTCCCGGACGAGTGCATCCTTCGAGGAACGCCCCTTCAAAATCACCTTCCTCGCGTAGTCCCGCTCGGAGAGCACCCCGACCAACTTTCCATTCTGTTCAACCACGACAAAGCCGATGTTCTTGTCCGCCATCAGCTGAATTGCCGAGAACACCGAGCTGCCCGCGTCCACTGCGTGCACCTCACCGGGCTTGTCTGCGAGGATCTGCCGGAGGCTGCGATACCGCAGCAGCTGCTCGGGCGTCTTGATCGCTGGCTCCATGTTTCCTCCTGTTGCGGTCCGACGGCAAGTGTTGCCTGTTCAATACTCTCCTCCGGCCTGCGGACCAATACAAGGGGATGCACAAGGATGGCCGGAGAGCCATGTATAAGAAGGTTGAGATCCATCATTTGCAAACCGTGGTGGATCGCTGCTCACAGAAGATCGATCACCCAGCCCGGAAACACCGCCAGCAGGATCGCCGCCAGCAGGCAGATGAAACTCGCGCCCAGCGCCAGGCGTCCGGGCGCTCGCTGAACGGCGGTCGGCTCCTCCGCGCTCATGAACAGGTACTGGATGACGCGCAGATAGAAGTAGATGCCGAGGTAGCTCCCGACCAGGCCGAGGACCGCGTAGAGCGTGAATCCGGCCGCGATCACGTTCTTGAAGATGAGGAACTTGGCGACGAACCCCGGGAAACGGCGGAATGCCCGCCAGCGACAGCATGGCGATGCCGATCATCAGCGCGGCGAACGGGTCGCGGTGGAACAGCCCCTTGAGGTTGTCGAGGCGATCGCGCGCCGCGTCGTCGGCGTCCGCGCGGCAGCGCCGCGAACGCGAGCAGGTTCATCAGGCCGTAGACCAGCACGTAGAAGGCGACGGCCTGGAACCGGCCCGGGGCCGTCGCCGAGGAAGGCATAGAAGAGATAGCCGGCGTGAGCGATCGACGAGTAGGCGATCATGCGGCGGAAGCTCTGCTGCCGCATCGCCGCCAGGTTGCCCCAGACGATCGAAAGCAGCGGCAGGATGGCGAGGAGGTCGGCCATCGGCCGCGACAGCGGCGCGTTGCCGAACAGGCGCACCGCGGCCAGCAGCACGCCGGCCTTGATGATCGTCGCCATGTACGCGGTCACCGGGACCGCTGCGGCTTCGTAGGCGTCCGGCGCCCAGGCGTGGAACGGAACGATCGCCGCCTTGAGGAAGAACGCGACGAGCACGAGCACGACGGCGACGCTGGCCATGGTGTCGGGCGAGCCCAGCGCGTCGGCGAACGTCGAGAGCGCGAGCGAGCCGCTGCCGCCGTAGAGCAGCGAGACGCCCATCAGCAGCGTCGCGGTCGCGGTGCCGCCGAGCACCAGGTACTTCAGCGCCGCCTCGGCGCTCTCCGGCCGCCGGAAGGCGAGCAGCACCAGCGCGTACACCGGCAGCGACATCAGCTCGAGCCCGAGGAACAGCGTGAGGAAGCTGTCCGCGGACAGCAGCAGGCAGACGCCGTACAGCGAGGAGAGCAGCAGGATCGGAAATGCGCGCTGGCGCGACTCGTCGCGCGACGATGAGCAGCACCGGCACCGCCGAGCGCGAGGACGATCGCCTTGGCGAGCAACGCGGCCGGGTCGACCGAGTATTGGCCGGCGAACGCGTGCGAACGCGATATCCATTCGACGGACAGCCAGACGCGCGGCGGCCGCAGCGAAGGTCACGGCGAGCAGCGACAGCAGCAAGCGTGCCGCTGCTTGCGGCGCGGCGCGGCGATCTCGAGCCGCGATGAGCACCACGATTCCGGCCAGCAGCAGGTGCTCGGGCAGCATTGCAATGGCGATGTCGATCCAGCTCATGGTGTACCCGCTTCAGCTGTGCGACTGTGGCCGGCCGCGTCTGCGATCCGGGCGGCGACGATGGCAGTTGCTGCAGTGTCGCGATCGGGCAATCCGGTCCGTTCGCCGGCGACGAGCTGCTGGTATTGCCGCGCCGCGAGCTCGGTCTTGCGCATCGGCTCATCGGGAAACAGTCCCAGCGCGAACACCGCGACGACGATCGACGCGAGAATGGCCTTCTCCCGCAGGTTCAGATCGATGAGCGGCAGATGCGGCGCCTTCGCCGCGCCGAACAGAAAGCGCTGCGCGAACCACAGCATGTAGAGCGCGCCGAGCACGACGCCGGCGACCGCGCTCGCGCTCACGATCAGCGGGTAGCGCAGCGCCCTGCACGTACTGCGGCCACGCCGCCCGGAACGCGCCCAGCAGCACCAGGAATTCGCCGGTGAATCCGCTCGTCGTCGGCAGTCCGATCGCCGCCAGCGTGAGCACCGTGAAGAACACCGAGTACACCGGCAGCAGCTTGGCCAGCCCGCCGTACGCGGCCAGCTCGCGCGTGTGGCAGCGCTCGTAGATCATCCCGACCATCAGGAAGAGCCCGCCGGCGACCAGCCCGTGGCTCACCATCTGCATCACCGCGCCCTGGATGCCGAGCAGATCGAGGCTGATCGAGCCCGAGCATCACGTAGCCCAGGTGACTGATCGACGAGTAGGCGATGATCTTCTTGATGTCGGTCTGCACCAGCGCCAGGCAGGCGCCGTAGATGATGCTCACGACCGCGAGCGTCCCGAACACCGGCGCGAGCAGGCGCGTCGCGTCGGGGAACAGCGGAAAGGCGAGCTTCATGAAGCCGTACGTCCCCATCTTCAGCAGCACGCCGGCGAGGATCACCGAGCCGGCGGTCGGCGCTTCGACGTGCGCGTCCGGCAGCCAGGTGTGCAGCGGCACGATCGGCACCTTGATCGCGAACGACAGCGCGAAGGCGGCGAGCAGCACCGTCTGCACGTGCAGCGGCAAGCTCGGACGCGATACAGGTCGGCGAAGGCGAACGACGTCACGCCGGTCGTCGCGTTGAGCGAATACACGAGATAGATCACCGCGGCGAGCATCAGGATGCTGCCGAATGCGGTGTAGAGCACGAACTTGAGCGTCGCGTAGATGCGGCGCTCGCCGCCCCAGATGCCGATGATGAGGAACAGCGGTATCAGCATCGTCTCCCAGAACAGATAGAACAGGAACAGGTCCTGCGCGACGAAGGTGCCCAGCATCGCGAACTGCAGCGCGAACACCATCGCGTAGAAGAGCTTCACGTCCTTCTTGATGGCGGTGAACGCGCCGGCGACGACCAGCGGCCCGAGGAACGCGGTCAGCAGCACGAGCAGCAGGTTGTAGCCGTCGAGCCCGATCTGGTAGTACACGCCCCAGGACGGCGATCCAGGGCAGCCGCGTCTCGAACTGCAGGCCGTCCACGGCCGGCGTCGAAGCGCGCGTAGAGCCACGCGGTCAGGGCGAACTGCAGCGAGCATCACGGCGAGCGACAGCCGCCGCACGAGACTCGTCCTGGCGCGCGGGCAGCGCGACGAGCGCCGCGATGCCGGCGAGCGGCAGGTACAGGACGACGTTGAGCAGCGCGGCGTCAGCCATGGCGCCAGCTCCACGCGAGCGCGGCGATGATGCCGACGAGCACGAGCAGCGCGTACAGGTGCAGGTTGCCGTTCTGCACGCGGCTCAAGGCCCCGGCGGTGCGCCGGCCGAGCGCCGCGAGACCGTGCAGCGAGCCGTCGAAAAGCTTCTGGTCGCCGAGCCTCAGGAAGACGCGATCCGAAATCCAGTACAGCGGACGCGCGATCAGCCGGTCGTACGCCTCGTCGACGAAGTACTTGCCGGAGAGCACGCGGTGCAGCGTCGGGGAAGCGGCGGCGCAGCCGTTCGGCGCGCTCGGCGTCGCCGCCGAACACGATACGCGGCGGCGGCGAGCCCGGCGAAGGCGATGCGCGATCGAGACGACGACGAGCGGCGTCTCGAAATGCTCCAGCGCGGGCACCACGTCGGGCAGCGGCAGCAGCGGCGCGAGGAAGTGCGGCAGCGGCAGGAAGCCGCCGATCGCGGACAGCACGGCCAGCACGATCAGCACGCCCGTCATCGACGCGGCGACTCGTGCACGTGGTGCTCGATTTCCGGCGTCATCCGCGAGCGGCCGAAAAAGGTCAGCCACAGCAGCCGGAACATGTAGAACGCCGTCAGCAGCGCGGTCGTCGCGGCGACGGCGAAGAGCAGCGGCGAGCCGCCGCGGCTGCTGGCGAAGGCGAACCAGAGAATCTCGTCCTTGGAGAAGAATCCGGCGAGCGGAGGGATGCCGGCGATCGCGGCGGTCGCCACGGCGAACGTCGCGAACGTGACCGGGAATCCGGCGCGCCAGCCCGCCCATCTTCCGGATGTCCTGCTCGCCGCCGAGCGCGTGGATCACGCTGCCCGCGCCGAGGAAGAGGCAGGCCTTGAAGAACGCATGCGTGTAGAGGTGGAAGATCGCGACGCCGTAGGCGCCGACGCCGAGCGCCACGAACATGAAGCCGAGTTGCGAGATCGTCGAATACGCGAGCACCTTCTTGATGTCGGTCTGCACGACGGCGACCGTCGCCGCGAAGAACGCGGTGAGCGCGCCGATCGCGGCGATCACCGCGCTGGCCTCCGGCGCGTGCAGATAGATGCCGGACATGCGCGCGACCAGATACACGCCGGCGGTCACCATCGTCGCCGCGTGGATCAGCGCGGAGACCGGCGTCGGGCCGGCCATCGCGTCGGGCAGCCAGACGTGCAGCGGAATCTGCGCCGACTTGCCCGAGGCGCCGATGAACAGCAGGATGCCGACCAGGCTCGCCGACACCGCGGGCAGCGCGCCGCCCATGAACGCGGCGTTGATGCGGTCCATGTCGAGCGTGCCGAGCGCCTGGTAGAGCACGAACATGCCGAGCAGGAAGCCGGCGTCGCCGATGCGGTTGGTGATGAATGCCTTCTTGCCGGCGCGCGCCTTGTCCGGGTCCTCGAACCAGAAGCCGATCAGCAGATACGAGGCGAGCCCGACGCCTTCCCAGCCGACGAAGAGCACGAGCAGCGACCGGCCGAGCACCAGCAGCAGCATGAAGAACAGGAACAGGTTCAGGTAGGAGAAGTAGCGGGCGTAGCTCGCGTCGTCCTTCATGTAGCCGATCGAGTAGATGTGGATCAGCGAGCCGACGCCGGTCACGATCAGCGCCATCACCGCGCTCAGGCGGTCGAAATAGAACGCGACCTCGAACGAGTTGCCGCCGATGACCGCCCAGGTGTAGGCGAGCTCGATGCAGCGGCGCGCCGTCTCCCGCCTGCAGGTCGAGGAAGCATTTCACCGTCACCAGAAAAGCCAGGATCGGCAGACCGCAGCCGACGACCGAGACGAAGCGCGTGCCGAGGCGGTTGCCGGCGAGGCCGTTCAGCAGGAAGCCCGCCAGCGGCAGGAGGACGATCAGGGTGAGCAGGTGGCTCACCGGCTATCCCTTGAGGTCCGTGTAGGCGTCCGAGGTCGAGCGCGTGCTTGCGGCGCACGAGCAGGAGCACGATCGGAATGGCGATGGCGATCTCGGCCGTCGCGACGACGAAGATCAGGAACACCAGCACCGCGCCGGCCGCGGACGCGGTCTGCTGCGCGAAGGTCACGAGGCTCAGGTTGACGCCGTTGAGCATCAGTTCCATGCACATCAGCATGACGAGCACGTTGCGCCGGACGATGACGCCGAGCAGCCCCAGCGCGAACAGCGCCGCGGAGGTCGCGATGAGCATCTGCACGTTATCCACGATGCCTTCGTCCCACCTCGAGCACGGCCAGCGCCGCCACCACCGCGGCGACCAGCAGCACCGAAACGAGCTCGAAATGCAGCCAGTACTCGTTCAGGAACTCGACCGAGAAGCTGCTGCAGGCCGAAGAGCGTGCCGCCGGCCGCGCCGGTCGGCGCGGGCAGCGCGCGCCACAGGCCGTGCGCGAGGATCGCGAGGAACAGCAGCGCAGCGGCGATGCCGGGCAGCAGCAGCCGCGAGAAGCGGCGCGTGAACGAGCGGTCGCGCACGTCGAGCAGCATGATCGCGTAGACCATGAACACCATCACCGCGCCGACGTAGATCAGCACCTGGAACACCGCGATGACGTGCACGCCGAGCAGCGCGTAGACGCCGGCGAGCGAGAGCATCGTCGCGGTGAGCGCCAGCGCGACGCGCATCGGATGGCGCAGCACCAGCATCAGGGCGGCGGCGACGAGCGCCGTGCCGGCGAAGAGCCAGAGGAGCAAGGTCTCGATCATGCCGGTCTCCGCACGCCCTTCGTCGCGTCCGGCGACCGGCCTTCGCCGGATAGGGCTTCGCGACGTCGCGTCTGCGGGTTCCAGTTCAGCAGCTCGGGGAGCGACAGCCACAGGTTGCCGCGATCGTAGCGTCGGCAGGTTGGGCACTTCCTTGACCATGCGGATCGCGTCCTCGGGGCAGGCCTCGACGCACAAGCCGCAGAAGATGCAGCGCGAATAGTCGATCTCGAAGCGCACCGGATACTTCGGGTGCGCCGGGTCGTCGGGATCGAACGCCGCCTCGATCTCGATCACCTTCGCCGGGCACACCGTCGCGCACATGTTGCAGGCGATGCACTGCGGCCGCCCGTCGGGGCGCTGCGTCAGCACGTGCTTGCCGCGGTTGCCGGCGGCGTAGTCGGGGCGCGTTTCCTCGGGGTAATAGGTCGTGAGCGCGCCTTTGCGAAACGTCATCCAGTGCCACATGTTCGTGAGGAAAACGCCGCCGGTGATGCCGAGGCCGCGCAGGATCTCGGGCAGGTACGCCCGCTCCCACCACGACATCGTGGGCTCGTTCCAGTATTGCTTGCGCACGTAGGGCTTCATGGTCGCGTGATGCGCATGGCGGGTCAGGCGTGCAGCGCCCAGACGACGACGGCGGTCACCGTCAGGTTGGCGAGCGCCAGCGGGAACATGAACTTCCAGGCGAAGCGCAGCAGCTGGTCGTAGCGAAAGCGCGGCAGCGTCCAGCGCACGAGGATCTGGAAGCTGGACACGAGCAGCACCTTGACCAGGAACACGACGAGCTGGATCACGACGATCGCGGCGTGGCCGAGCGGCAACGACGTGATCGCCCGGCAGCACGAAGCCCTCGTCGGTCATGAACGGCAGGTTGTAGCCGCCGAGGAAGAGCGTGGTGAACAGCGCGCCGATGATCGCGATCTCGATGAACTCGGCGAACATGAACAGCCCCATCTTCATCGCGCTGTACTCGGTGTAGTAGCCGGCGATGAGCTCCGACTCGGCCTCGGGCAGGTCGAACGGAATGCGCTTGTTCTCGGCGATCGCCGCGGTCAGGAAGAGGATCGCCGCGAAGGGCTGGAGAAAGATTCCCCACGCGGGCAGAAAGCCCAGCAGCACGCCCGACTGCTGCTGCGCGATCGCGTTCAGGTCGACCGTGCCGTAGATGAGGATGAGCCCCAGCACGGTGAGGCCCATGATCAGCTCGTAGGAGATCATCTGCGAGCCGGCGCGCAGCGCGCCCAGCAGCGAGAACTTGTTGGACGAGGACCAGCCGGCGAGCATCGCGCCGATGATCGTCAGGCCGCCGAACGCGAAGACGACCAGGAGGCCGGCGTCGACGCGCGCGATCTGCATCGGATAGCGTTCGGTCGCCGAACCAGGCGGACAGCGACGGCAGGCTCTGCAGCAGCTTGCCCGGGACGAGCGTGCCGCCGAAGGGATCACCGCGAACACCAGCAGCACCGGCGTGAACACCACCCAGGGCGCGAGCGCGTAGGCGAAGCGGTCGTAGGAATTCGGCCTGAAGTCCTCCTTCAGCATCATCTTGATGCCGTCGGCGAGGCCGTGAAACAGGCCCAGCCAGACGAGCTTGACCTGCGTGAACGGAATGCGCACGTACGCGCGGTTGGCGCCGATGCGGTCGGACATGACGGCGGCCTGCTTGCGCTCGACCCAGGTCAGCACGGTGCCGAAGACGAGCAGCACCGCCACCGCGTAGCCGATGAAGACGAGATAGACGACGAGATCCTGCATCATGCGCGGGCGCTTTCGGTCGACCGCGATCGCGGCGAACAGCGTCTCGGCGTCGGCGACCGACGCCGGCTTCGGAAAGCACGGCTCGAACGCGCTCACCACGCCCTCGAAGTTGGTGTAGTGGCCGCGGCGCTCGGTCTGGATGCTGATCGGAATGAACACGTCGGCGTGCCCGTTCTCCGGCTGCAGATACGCGTTGAGGAAGATGATCTTTGCCCCGCGCGGGCAGGCGGGCGAAGTCGAAGCCTTCGCCCCAGACCAGGACCAGGTCGGTATCCTCGGCGAATGCGCGAGTGCCGTCGTCGTGCTGCGGGAACAGCGCGCGGGCCGCGGCGGTGTTCGGATTCTTGTCGGCGCGGATGAGCAGATCGTCGTCGAGCCGCTCGCCCGGCTGCGGCGCCCAGTCCTGCTTGACGAACGCGGTGAAGCGCTCGCCCAGCGCCTGCTTGAACGCGGCGAGCTCCTCGTTGGAGCCCCAGCTCGACACCAGCGCGACGGGGTGCTTGGCGCCGTCGATCAGGCGCCGGGCGGCCTCGATCGCCGCTGGCAATTCGACGGCAGCGCCTTTCTGCATCGCCTGCTCCGCGCGCGGGCGCTCGAAGATCTGCGCGAGGTCGCGCCCCTTGTTGCAGATCCAGGGTCCGTTGACCTGCGGGTTCTCGAGCGGCGTCACGCGCTCGATGCTGACGTTCTGGCGCGGGTCGAGCGCGTTGAGCTTCCATTCGGGCTTGCGATGCCAGATCTGCACCGTGCAGCCGCGCGCGCAGCCCGGGCAGACCGAGGGCGTCGGCTTGAGATACCAGACCCGCGCCTTGTACAGGAACGGACGCGAGAGCAGCGCGCCGACCGGGCAGAGGTCGATGACGTTGTCCGAGTACGGGTCGGCGTCGAGCGGCCGGTCCTCGGCGGCGCGCACCAGCGACGCGTCGCCGCGTTGCATGATGCCGAGCGCGTTCGACTTCGATATCTCGCGCGTGAAGCGCACGCAGCGCGAGCACAGGATGCAGCGCTCGTTGTCGAGCACGATGCGCTCGGAGAGCGGGTGGAACTTGGTCGAGCGCACCTTCGCGTCGTGCGACATCGACGGCGCGCCGTTGTACTTGTAGTGATAGTCCTGCAGCGTGCACTCGCCGGCCTTGTCGCAGATGCCGCAGTCGACCGGGTGGTTGAGCGTCATGAGCTGCATGATCGACTTGCGGTACGCCTTCACCGCGTCGGAGTCGGTGAGCACGCGCAAGCCCTCGGTGACCGGCATGTTGCAGGCGATCTCCACCCAGCTGCGACCCTCGACCTGGACGCAGCAGATGCGGCAGTTGCCGGCGACCGACAGCTCCGGGATGCCAGCAGAAATAGGGGATGTAGAAGCCGTGGGCGAGCGCCGCCTGCAGGACGGTCTGGTCGCGCTCGGCCTGGATCGATTGCCCGTTTATGAAGATCTCGGGCATTCCAGCGTCCCGTTGAAGCGCGACCGTTTGTGTTCGATGAAGTACTCGAACTCGTCGCGGAACTTGTTCAGGATGCCGCTCGTCGCGTAGCCGGCGGCATCGCCCATCCCGCAGATCGTCGTGCCGTCGTTCCACGCCGAGATCTGGTACAGGCGCTCGATGTCCTCGGGGCGCCCCTCGCCGGCGACGATGCGGTCGATGATGCGATGCAGCCAGCCCATGCCCTCGCGGCACGGCGTGCACTGGCCGCAGGACTCGTGGTGGTAGAAGCGCAGCAGCACCTGCAGCAGGCGCACCATGCAGGTGCCGTCGGCGATGACGATCATGCCGCCCGAGCCCATCGAAGAGCCCGCGCGCTGCGAGCGACTGATTGTCGAGCGTGAGCGGCTCGATCTCCTTCGCCGGTCAGCACCTTGGTCGAGATGCCGCCCGGGATGATCCCCTTGAGCGCGCGCCCGCCGAGGACGCCGCCGCAATCCTCGTAGATGAACTTGGCGAATGGGTAGCCGATCTCGATCTCGTAGACGCCCGGGCGCTCGATGTGGCCGGAGATCGAAATGAGCCGCGTCCCGGGATCCTTGGCGGTGCCGATTTTCTTGAACGCTTCGCCGCCGTGCGCGATGATCCAGGCGATGTTGGACAGCGTCTCGACGTTGTTGATGACGGTCGGCTTCTGATAGAGGCCGCGCACGGTCAGGCGCGGCGGCCGGTTGCGCGGGTAGCCCCGCTTGCCCTCGATCGAGGTGATCAGCGCCGACGCCTCGCCGCAGACGTAGGATCCCGCGCCGCGATAGATCACCAGGTCGCACGCGAAGTCGGTGCCGAGAATGCCTTCGCCGAAGTAGCCGGCCTCGTACGCCTCTTCCAGCGCGCCGGCGAGACGGCGGTAGGGCAGGTCGAACTCGCCGCGGATGTAGACGAAGGCGTTGCGCACCTGCAGCGCGTACGCGGCGATCAGCATCGACTCGAGCAGCAGGTGCGGCGCGTACTCGAGGATCCAGCGGTCCTTGAACGTGCCCGGCTCGCCCTCGTCGGCGTTGGCGCACAGGTAGTGCGGCTGGCCGTCGTTCGGATGCACGACCCCCCATTTGCGGCCCATCGGGAAAGGCGGCGCCGCCGCGGCCCTGGATGCCGGACGCGGTGACCTCGCGCGATCACCTGCTGCGGCGTCATCTGCCGCAGCGCCTTCTCGAGCGAGCGCGTAGCCGCCGCGCGCGCGGTACTCGGCGAGCGTGTGCGAGGTCGCGGTGACCGGGAAGGTCATCAGCAGCTTGGTGTTCGCCATGTCAGGGCAGCGTCTCGAGCAGCGCGTCGATCTTCTCCGGGCGTCATGCTCTCGTGATACGTGTCGTTGACCATCACGCACCGGCGCGGTGCCGCAGGAGGCGAGGCACTCGACGGTCGACAGCGTGAAGCGTCCGTCGGCGGTCGTCTGCCCCGGCGCGATGCCGAGCTTCTTCGTCAGATGGTCGAGAATCCGCTCCGCGCCCAGCAGCGAGCACGACACGTTGCGGCAGGCCTGGATGTGCCAGCGTCCGATCGGCTTGCGCCGGAACTGGCCGTAGAAGCTCAGCACTTCCTCGATCTGGATGCGCGGGACGCCGAGATACTCGACGAGCGCCGTCGATGTCGCTGTCGGCGACGTAGCCGCGGTCTTCCTGGATGCGGCGCAGGCACGGCAGCACGAGCGACGATTCGAAGCCGGCCGGATAGCGCGCGCGCAGCTTCTCGAATTCGGGAATCAGGTGCTTCATCGATCGCTCATCGGTCACACTCGCCGCCGATCATGTTGACCGAGCCGAACGTCGGAATGATGTCGGCGAGCTGGTAGCCCTCGAGCAGGCGCTGCACGCCGCCCATGTGGACGAAGCTCGGCGAGCGCACGTGGAACTTGTACGGCGTTCCGCCGCCCGTGCTCACCAGGTAGAAGCCGAGCTCGCCGTTGGGCGCCTCGTGCGCCGTGTAGACCTCGCCCGCGGGCACGTCCGGCCCGTCCATGATCAGCTTGAAGTGGTTGATCAGCGACTCGATCTCCGTGTAGACGAGCCGCTTCTCCGGCAGCGTGCAGCGGCGGTCGTCGACGTTGATCGGGCCGTCGGGAAGCATGTCCATCAGCTGCCGGATCATGTACACCGACTCGTCCATCTCGCGCATGCGCACGTAGTAGCGGTCGTAGTTGTCGCCGTTGATGCCGACCGGGACGTCGAAGTCCAGCTCGGCGTACGCGAGGTAAGGCGCGTCCTTGCGCAGGTCGCGCGGCGCGCCGGTCGAGCGCAGGATCGGGCCGGTGAAGCCCCAGTTGATCGCGTCGGCGGTCGAGATCACGCCGACGTTGCGGGTGCGGTCGATGAAGATGCGGTTGCGGTCCATCGAGCCCGTGGATGCGTCCGACGAACACCTCGTACTGGTCGAGGATCTCGTCGAGGCGCTTGAGCCAGCCGGCGGGCAGGTCGCGGGCGAGCCCGCCGATGCGGCCGTAGGTGTAGGTGACGCGCGCGCCGGTCAGGTCCGCGAGGTGCTCGTAGATGTAGTCGCGGATCATCACCAGGTAGAGGAAGGCCGTCATCGCGCCGAGCTCCATCAGCGACGCCGCCACGCAGGTGAGGTGGTCCGCGATGCGCGAATATTCGGAGAGCAGCGTGCGCAGGTAGCGGCAGCGCGGCGTGATCTCGACGCCCATCAGCGTCTCGACCGCCTCGCAATACGCGAAGTCGTTGATCAGCCCGGAGCAGTAGTTGAGCCGGTCGACGTAGGGGATCAGGTTGTGCCAGGTATGGTCTTCGCACTCCTTTTCGAAGCCGCGATGCAGGTACCCGCAATGCACGTCGACGCGCTGCACCTTCTCGCCGTCCAGCGCGGCGATCACCTGGATCGTGCCGTGCGTCGCCGGGATGCGAGGGGCCGATGTTGACGATGACCGCGTCGTCGCGCTCGCCGCGCTCGAAGGCAGGGCGGACGGGGTTGGGCAGCGCGGTATCGTCGGGTATCCAACGTCGGCCTCGTCATGTCCGGTAGGGCACGAGCGGCTGCTCCTGCAGCTTCGGATAGTCCTTGCGCAGCGGATGGCCGACGAAGCCCTCGTAGAGCAGGATCGGGCGCAGGTCGGGATTGCCGCGAAAGACGATGCCGTACATGTCGTGGCATTCGCGCTCCATGAAGTTCGCCGAGCCGTACAGCGAGATCAGCGAGTCGACGACGGGCTCCGCTTCCGGAACGCGCGTCTTCAGCCGGACGCGGATGAAGTGCGTCGGTCGAATAGAAGTGATACACGACGTCGAAGCGCGGCGTCCGCTCCGGCCAGTCGACCGCAGTGACGTCGAGGAAGAGATCGAAGGCGAACTCCGACTTGAGGCGGCGCACGGTGCCGAGCAGATCGGCCGGATGAACCGCGATCACGAGCATGCCGTGGGACAAGCTCGCCTCGCCGCCCGCGGCGACGAGTTGCTGCTGCATGAGATCGACGATCGCGGCGGCCATGATCAGAAGTTCTCGGTGATGATCGGATGGTGCGATCCCGCGATCCGGTCCTGCAGCTTCATGATCGCGTCGATGACCGTCTCCGGCCGCGGCGGGCAGCCGGGAACGTAGATGTCGACCGGGATGATCTTGTCGATGCCCGGCGACCGCGGCATAGTTCTGGTAGAACCCGCCGCTGGTCGCGCACGCGCCGAAAGCCATCACCCACTTCGGCTCGCACATCTGCTCGTAGACCCTCAGGAGGACCGGCGCCTGCTTGTGCGTCAGCGTGCCGACGACCATCAGCAGGTCGGACTGGCGCGGCGAAAAGCGCGGCAGCGCGGCGCCGAAGCGGTCGGTGTCGTACGGCGTGGAGCTCACCGCCATGAACTCCATCGCGCAGCAGGCGGTGACGAAGGGATACGGAAACAGCGAGAACTTGCGCGCCCAGCCGACGAACTCGTCCTTCTTGGTCGAGAAGTACTCGAACGCGGCGGACGGCGCGTTCGCCGGCCGGATCGGAATCGTGGTCGCGGCTCATGGCTATTCCGTCACCGCTTCCAGCAGCCGCGCCTTGATAGACGTACAGCAGGATCAGGACCAGCAGGAAGGCGAAGATGAAGAAGGTGAACAGCATGAAGCCGGTGAGCGGCTGCGCGCCGAGCGCCCAGATGAAGAGGAACACGGTCTCGAGATCGAAGAGCATGAACGCGATGGCGACGCCGTAGTACTTGATCGGCACCGCCTTCGTGTTGCGCGTGTCGACCGGCGTGGCGCCGCACTCGAACGGCTCCATCTTCAGCGCCGACGGCGACCGGCTTGGGGCCGAGGTATCGGTTCATCACCAGCGTGACGAACACGAATCCCAGGATCGCCAGCAGGTACAGGAGGAAGACGACGTACGGATTCATTGCATTGATCCTTCTCGGCAGCTACAGTAAGCGCCCGTTCGCCAGATCCGTTTGACCTAAGTCAACGGGACATGCGGATTCCGGACACATTGCCGATCGCGATACGGTGAGCGGCCGCCCGGCGCATTTGCATGACATAGATCAATCGCGGCGAGTGGTCGCCAGGGTAAGTTACGCCAACGAGTTGTTCCGAGGCCGCCCGCAAACTTGGAGGGGAAAGCGATGACCTGGTCACAAGTCTACGATCCGCTTGGCAACCCGCTGCTTTCCACGATCATTGCGGCGTTGCCGATCGTCGTGCTGTTGGGTGGCCTCGCGTTCTTCCACATCAAGGCGCACTGGGCGGCGATTCTCGGCCTCATCGTCGCCTTGGCGGTCGCCATATTCGCCTACGGCATGCCGGTGGAGATGGCCGGCAAATCGGCGCTCTACGGCGCGCTGTTCGGATTGCTTCCGATCGGCTGGATCGTGCTCAACGTCATCTTCATGTACCAACTGACCAATGAGGTCGGGCTGTTCGACGTGCTGCAGAAGAGCATCACCGGCATCACGACCGACCGCCGCCTGCAGCTGTTGCTGGTTTCCTTTTGCTTTGGCGCATTCTTCGAAGGCGCGGCGGGTTTCGGCACGCCGGTTGCCGTGACGGCTGCGATCATGATGGGACTCGGCTTCAAGCCGCTCGCCGCGGCGGGGCTCTCGCTGATCGCCAATACCGCGCCGGTGGCCTATCGGCGCGCTCGGCACGCCGATCGTCGTGCTGGCGGCGGTCACGGGACTCGATCTGCAGGCGTTGAGCGGAATGGTCGGACGGCAGCTGCCGTTCTTTTCCCTGCTGGTGCCGTTCTGGCTGATCTGGGCCTTTGTCGGCTTCCGGCGGATGATCGAAATCTGGCCGGCGATCCTGGTGGCCGGCGTCTCGTTCGCGCGTGCCGCAATTCCTGGTCTCGAACTATCACGGGCCATGGCTGGTCGACGTGATCGCCGCGATCTGCTCGATGGGGGCGCTGACACTGTTCCTCAAGATCTGGCATCCGAAGCAGATCTGGACCAGCACGTCGCGCGACGGCGCGACGGTGTCATACGCGGAGGCGGAGGCGAGTGCAGTGCGGCACGGCTTCACGCGCGCGCAAGTCATGAAGGCCTGGACACCGTGGGCGATCCTGAGCGTGCTGGTCTTCCTGTGGGGCCTCCCGCAAATCAAGAATCTGCTCAACGCGCTCTCGGCGCCCAAGTTCCCGATCGACGGCTTGCACAACCTGGTGGTGCGCATGCCGCCGGTGGTGCCGAAGCCCACGCCTGAAGCGGCCGTGTACGTGCTGAACTGGCTGTCGGCGACCGGATCGGGAATTCTGATTGCCGCGATCATTGCCGGCATCGTGATGGGGATCTCCGTCCCGAAAATGGTTCAAGACCTACGGCAAGACGCTTAAGCTCGTTCGTTTCTCGCTGCTCACGATCGCCGCAATGCTGGCGCTCGGCTTTACGACCAAAGGGCGGAGGACTCGATTCGACGCTCGGCCTGGCCTTCGCGCATGCGGGCTGGTTGTATCCGTTCTTCGGCGACGATGCTGGGCTGGCTGGGCGTAGCACTCACCGGCTCCGACACGTCGTCGAACGTCCTCTTCGGCAACCTGCAGAAGATCTCCGCCGAGCAGCTCGGCTTGTCACCGGTGTTGATGGCCGCGGCGAACAGCGCGGGCGGCGTCATGGGCAAGATGATCGACGCGCAGAGCATCGTCGTGGCGTCGACCGCGACGCAGTGGTATGGCCACGAGGGCGACATTCTGCGTTACGTGTTCTTCCACAGCCTCGCGCTCGCCGCGCTGATGGGGCTGCTGGTGATGGCGCAGGCGTACGTCTGGCCATTCAGCGCGCTGGTTTTGCACTGATGGCAACGCTGGCGCGATGAGCGGAAACACGCCGACGCTGCCGTCGCGTTACCGGGCGTTCGAATGGACATTGCACGCGCCCTATGACGCGCTGTATCGCCTCCTGTCGGCGTACATACCTGACGATCGGCTGATCACCGATCCGCTGCGCCTGCTGACCTGGGGCACCGACGCCAGCTTCTATCGGCTGGTGCCCCAGCTCGCCGTCGTGGTCGAGAGCGAGGACGAAGTCGTACGCCTGCTCGCGCGACTGCGCGCGTCTCGGCACGCCCGGTCACGTTCCGCGCCGCGGGCACCAGCCTCTCGGGCCAGGCGATCACCGACTCCGTGCTGGTGTTGCTCGGCGACAACTGGCGCGGCTGCGACATCGGCGCCGGCAGCGGAGACCATCACGCTGCAGCCGGGCGTGATCGGTGCCGCCGCGAATCGGCGGCTCGCGCGCTTCGGCCGCAAGATCGGCCCCGATCCGGCGTCGATCGATGCCGCGATGATCGGCGGCATCGCCGCCAACAACGCAAGCGGCATGTGCTGCGGAACGGCGCAGAACAGCTATCACACGCTGGCCGGTCTGCGCGTCGTGCTGGCCGACGGCACCGTGCTCGACACTCGCGATGCCGCGAGCCGCGCCGCGTTTCGTGAACGCGAGCCTGAGCTTGTGCGCGCGCTCGACGCGATGGCGCGAGCGACCCGCGGCAACGAAACACTCGCAGCGCGTATCCGCCACAAGTTCCGCCTGAAGAACACGACCGGCTACAGCCTGAATGCGCTGGTCGACTTCGAGGACCCGATCGACATGCTCGCGCATCTGATGATCGGCTCCGAAGGCACGCTCGGATTCATCAGCGAGATCACCTACGTCACCGTTCCGGAATACGCCAACAAGGCGAGCGCGCTGATCCTTTTCGACGACCTCGAGACCGCGTGCCGGGCGGTCACGCTGCTCAAGAGCACGCCGGTTGCCGCCGTCGAACTCGCCGATCGCGCTGCGCTGCGATCGGTGGAAGGCAAGCCCGGACTGCCCGACGGCATGCGTCGCGCTCGGTCCGACGGGCGCCGCCTTGCTGGTCGAGACCCGCGCCGCGGACCGCGGCTGCGCTCGGCGAGCAGATCGGCGCCATCGAGGCGGCGCTTGCCGGCGTGCGCACCTTCGCAGCCGGTGCGCTTTTCGACCGACGCGCGCGAATGCGCGCGGCTCTGGAACGTGCGCAAGGGCATGTTCCCGTCGGTGGGCGCGATGCGCGAGGTCGGCACCACCGTGATCATCGAGGACGTCGCCTTTCCGGTGCCGCGCCTGGCGGAAGCGACGCTCGACCTGCAGCGGCTGCTCGCGACGCACGGCTATCCCGACGCGATCATCTTCGGCCACGCGCTCGAGGGCAACCTGCACTTCGTCTTCACCCAGGACTTCAACGTTCCCGCCGAAGTCGAGCGCTACCGCGGCTTCATGGACGCGCTGTGCCGAATGGTCGTCGAAAAATACGACGGCTCGCTCAAGGCCGAGCACGGCACCGGTCGCAACATCGCGCCCTTCGTCGAGCTCGAATGGGGCGCCGAAGCCTACGCGGCTGATGCGTGCGATCAAGCACGCTGTTCGATCCGAAGGGCCTGCTCAATCCCGGGCGTGGTCATCAACGACGATCGCGACGCGCATCTGAAGAATCTGAAGCCGCTGCCTGAGTGCGATCCGATCGTCGACAAGTGCATCGAGTGCGGTTTCTGCGAACCCAAGTGTCCGTCGCACGGCTGACGCTGTCACCGCGCCAGCGCATCGTCGGCTGGCGCGAGATCGCCCGTCTCGAGCGCGCAGGCGAGGTCGAGCGCGCAACTCGAGACGATGCACGCGCTGTACGACTATCCACGGCATCGACACCTGCGCCGCCTGCGGGCTGTGCGCGACGGCGTGTCCGGTCGGCATCGAGACCGGTATGCTGATCAAGGCGCTGCGCGGGCGTCGCGCGGGTCCGGTCGCGAAGCGTGTTGCGGCCGTCGCCGGTGATCATTTCGGGGTGGTTACGAGTGGCGTGCGCGTTGGGCTTGCCGCGGCGAACGCGCTGCACGGCCTGGTCGGCACCGGCGTGATGAAGGCTTCGCTCGACGGCATGCGCGCCTTCTCCGGGGGCCGGCTGCCCAAATGGTCACCCGCGCTGCCGCGGGCGGTCAATTTTCGTCCGCGGCGCGGTGGCCATTCGAGAAGCTCGGAGCGGGTCGTCTATTTTCCGAGCTGCGCCGCCCGCAACATGGGCGC
Organism: uncultured beta proteobacterium; assembly: GCA_963745385.1. Taxonomy (GTDB): domain Bacteria; phylum Pseudomonadota; class Gammaproteobacteria; order Burkholderiales; family Casimicrobiaceae; genus PALSA-1003. The sequence continues at coordinate 57,982 of CAVUXI010000020.1, read as the reverse complement.
GCAACGCGGCGACGAGGAAATCGAAGCGTTGCCGGTCGTGGCGGAGCGTTTGTTCGCCAAAGCCGGGTTCGAGGTCGTCTACCCCGAGCGGCTCGGACGAGTTGTGTTGCGGCCAGCCGTTCGAGAGCAAGGGGCTCTTCGAGGCGGCCGATCGCAAGTCGGCGGAACTCGAGGCCGTCTTGCGCGACGCCAGCGAAAACGGACAGCTTCCCATTGTGTTCGACACGAGTCCGTGCACCTACCGGATGAAGCGATACCTCGCCGGGCGGCTTGCAGTGCAGGACGGCATCGAGTTCGTCCACGATTTCGTCCTGCCACGGGTCCGAATCGAGGCGATCGCCGGGCCAGTGGCGATTCACCCGGTGTGCAGTCGTGCGCAAGATGGGCACGATCGACAAGCTCGCGGCGCTCGCAGCGCGCTGCAGCCGTGACGTGGTGCAGGTAGACGAAGTGCTGTGCTGCGGCTTTGCCGGGGAAAAAGGCTTTAGCCGGCCGGAACTCAATGAGCACGCGCTGCGCCATCTGAAGTCGGCATTGCCGGTGCGGTGCGTGCAGGGCTATTCGTCCAGTCGAACCTGCGAAATCGGCCTGTCGGAGTATTCGGGGTTCCCCTATCGCTCGATCATTTGTCTCGTCGATGCGTGCACGCGCGCGCCCCGAACGCACACACCAGCAGTGAACGAGCGGGAGCAGCATGCGCACGGCGGACACGCCGACTGACCGCGAGACGACGACTGCGGGTGACGGTAATTCGTTGACGAGGACTGGAAATGATGAAAGTCGCTCTGTTCGTCCCTTGTTACGTCGACGCCGTCTTTCCGGAGGTTGGGATTGCGACGCTGGAGCTGCTCGAACGTCTCGGGGTCGAGGTCGCCTACCCTTTGAATCAGACCTGCTGCGGCCAGCCGATGGCCAACAGCGGATGCCACGATGACGCGGCCGCAGCCGAAGCGCTTTTTGTGAGGAATTTCGCCGGCTTCGACTACATCGTCGGACCGTCGGGAAGTTGCGTCCACCATATCCGCGAGAACCTGACGGCGATTCCGCAGACCCCGGAAACAGCCAAGGTAAGACGCAACACCTACGAGCTGGTTGAGTTCCTGCACGACGTGCTCAAAGTGGCCGAGTTTCCCTGGGCTGAGTTCCCACACGCGGTCGGGTTGCACAACGGCTGCGCGTCATTGCGCGCGCTGCGCACCGCCAAGATGTCCGAGATCGACGAGCCATTCTTCTCGAAGCCGCTCGATCTGCTGAACAAGGTAAAAGGCATCCGGTTCGTCACGCCGGAACGGCCCGACGAGTGCTGCGGGTTCGGCGGAACGTTTTCGGTATTCGAGGAGCCGGTCTCCGCCAAAATGGGCTACGACAAGGTGAACGACCATCATAAGGTCGGCGCGGAGTACGTCGTTTCTGCCGACATGTCCTGCATCATGCATCAGAAAGGATGTGCGGAGCGCCTCGGCCTCCCGATCAAGTTCATCCACATTGCGCAGATCCTGAACGGGGCACGGGAATGAAACGCATCGATCATGCGGAAGCCTCGTCGAAGTTCATCAAGGCCAAGGACCATATCGACTTTCACGACAAGAGATTGTGGGACCTTCGCAAGAAGCGCGACCGCGTGAGCGAGCACATTCCCGAGTGGGAGGAGCTGCGCTCATTGGCATCCGCGATCAAGGAACACACGCTGACCCATCTTGGCGACTATCTGGAGGAGTTCGAAAAGAACGCGATCAAGAACGGCGCCCAGGTGCATTGGGCCAAGGATGCTTCCGAGCACAACCAGATCGTCTTCGACATCATGAGCGCCCGCAACGCGCGCATCTTGGTCAAGGCCAAGTCGATGCTCACCGACGAGTGCGACATGCGGCCTTTCCTCGAGAATCGGGGCATCGAGATCATGGAGACCGATTTGGGTGAGCGCATCCAGCAGCTCGACGACGAACCTCCGAGCCACATCGTCGTGCCCGCGGTCCATAAGCTGAGAACCGATGTGGCGAGGGTTTTCTCCGGAACCATAGGCACGGACCCAAAGAATAGTGATATCCACTATCTCGCGGAGAGCCAGCGCCAGCACACGCGGCCATACTTCCTCAAGGCCGATGCCGGCATGACCGGTGCCAATTTTGCCGTTGCGGAAACGGGCACCGTCGTGGTCTGCACCAACGAGGGAAACGCGGACTTGAGCGTGAATTTGCCGAAGCTTTATATCGCCTCGATCGGCATCGAAAAGATCATTCCCAAGATCGAGCATCTCGGCGTATTCGTGCGGATGCTGTCTCGCAGCGCTCTGGGCTCGCCGATCACGCAGCTCACGTCGCATTTCCGCCGCCCCGCGCGAAGGCACCGAAATGCACATCATCCTGGTCGATAACGGGCGCTCGGAGCGGCTCGGCATGGCCGACTTCTGGTATTCGCTCAAATGCATTCGCTGCGGCGCCTGCATGAACACCTGTCCGGTGTACCGGCGCAGCGGCGGTTTGAGCTACGGCGCGACCTATTCGGGACCGATCGGCGTCATCATCGACCCGACGTTCAATCTGCGCAAATACAGCTCGCTGCCGTTTGCCTCGACGCTCAACGGCAGCTGCACCAGCGTTTGCCCGGTGAAAATCAACATTCACGAGCAGATCTACAAATGGCGCCAGATCATCGCCGAGCGGCACCAGCTTCCATTTGTAAAGCAGGAAGCGATGCGGGTTGCGGGCAAGATTCTGGGCAGTCCGAAACTCTACCGTGCGGCGGTCGAGACCGCCGGCGCGAGCCTCGAGCATCTCCCCCGGTTCATGATGTACAGCCGCTTGAACGCATGGGGGCGGCAACGCGAAGTTCCGGAGGCGCCGCAGTCTACTTTCCGGCAGTGGTATTTGAAGAACCGGGGCAAGCCATGAGCACCCGCGACGACATTCTCGCGCGGGTGCGGAAGAACCAGCCGTCGCCGCAACCGCTGCCCCTGGTGCCACTTTTCGACAACACGACCGGCTCGGCGCCCGAGCGCTTCAAGGCCGCGCTCGTCGGCATGGGCGGCAAGCTGGCCGACGCGCCGACCGACGGCGATCTGGACGCGCTCGTCGCGCGACTGTTCCCGGCTGCCAAGGTGGTCTGCTCCGCGACGACCGAAGTCGCAGGTAATCGGCCGCTCGATGCCGTTCAGGCGCCGACCGATCTGAGCGACGTCGATGTCGGCGTGGTGCGGGCGGTGTACGGGGTTGCCGAGACCGGGTCGGTGTGGATCACCGGCGCGCAGTTCAAGGTCAACTCACTGGGATTCTTGTCTCAGCATCTGGTCGTCCTCCTGGATCCGGCCCGCATCCTGGAGAACATGCATCACGCTTACCGCGAGCGAGCCCAGTTCGACACCGGGTACGGCGTGTTCATGACCGGGCCCTCGGCCACCGCCGACATCGAAGGCGTGTTGATCCACGGAGCGCAAGGCATCCGCACCTTGACGGTTGTGTTGGTTGCGAGCCGCTAGTATTTTCCGTGCTGCTTGTAGATGTAGTTGGTGAGTTCCACCGCCTGCATGGATATCCGCCGCTGGATCTCATGCACCGTACGAACGATCGCGCGCATGACGCGGTAGACGATCTCGGGATGCCCGACCAGGAGCGACTCGAGCTTCTCGCGTTCGAGCCCGAAGACGCGCGTGGGAGTGATCGCAATGAGCGACGCGTAATGGGGGGTCTCGTCGATGAAGCTGAGCTCTCCGACGAGGTCGCCGGCCGTCAGCGTGAGCAACGTGACACGCTCACCCATTCCGGCATTCCGGACCACGCCAAGGGCGCCTCTGACGACGACATAGAGATGGTTGTCCGACGTTCCCTCCTTGACGAGGATCTCGTCGGTCTGGAGATCGCGAAATACGAGGTTCTCCGCGAGTGTGCGCGCCTCAGGGTCCGAGAGCTCGGCTCCGAGACGCGAAACCTTCAATGCATCCACGAGGACTTGATCGGTCAAAAGATTTCTACCGGTGTTGGACGCGACTGACGGTCGACGTTTCCCTCTTCGCGAACGGGCGCGAGCCCGGCGCCGTGCGCAAGGCGTCGACCTTGGTGTTGGCAATACGGTCGAACACACCGGCAGCGAGCTTGCCGAGGAGCGAGTTCCAGCGGTGTCGGTGTTCCCGTTTCGATTGCCGACCGTATGAAGCCCAAGCGGCTCGATGCGCCGGTGCGACCAAACGACCGACCACGTAGTGAATCATCGTAATCAGCGAGCGAGGCCGGGAGACCTAGGTCAGGCACGACCCACCAGCCGCCTGAGGGCCGACGGGTCAAGTAGTTTAATCTCGCGGCCCTGCACTTGGATCAGCCCTTCTTCCTGCAGGCGCGAGAACAGGCGACTGACGGTCTCCAGTTTCAAGCCGAGATAACTGGCGATTTCGTCGGCGCGTCATGCGCAGCAGGAATTCACTGGAGGAGTATCCACGCGCCTGATAACGCTCGGCAAGGTTGAGTAAGAAGAGCGCCAGCCGCTCCTCGGCTCGCATGCTGCCAAACAACAGCATCATATTTTGATCACGGCAAATATCGCTTGAGATGAAGCGATACAGATTGCGTCGCAGAGCCGTCACGTTTTTGGCGAGGTCGTCCAGCTGATCGAAGGGCAGGACGCACACTTCGCTGTCCTCGAGCGCGACTGCCTGCGAGGCATAACGGTCTTTGCTAATACCGTCGAGGCCGACTATTTCTCCGGCCATATGGTAGCCCATGATTTGTTCGCGACCGTCCTCGGTAAGCACCAACGTTTTGAAGTTCCCAGACGAATTACATAAAGTGCCGTGAACGGATCGCCGCACCAATATAAGCTGTCGCGCTTTTTTACGCGGCTGCGTTTGCGGGCAACTCGATCCAGTTGTTGCAACGCGTCCGGCTCGAGGCCGAGCGGCGAGCACAACTCCGACATGCTGGAGGAGGCGCGGTCCTCGAGTTCGCAAAACGGGATGACGTTTGGCGATGCCGGAGCCGGCGTGGTTTGCCGGCTGGCAAGATTCGACATGCTCCGGGCCGGTGTGTATCGTAAATAGAGGTATGAGTATTGAGGAATCTTCGGGTCGCCCGGCCAGCACCGCGCGAATCCTCGCGGCGACAGGAGAATCGTTTCCGACTGCAGAAACGTTGTCTCGTCACCGATCGATGCTTCCAGATACTAGGATTCCTGGGGGGTGCGGTCTGTGCGTTACCGGACACAAGAGCACAATATGGTGTGGCAAATTGTCGCACGACCGCAATTTGCCAGTTTTGTGCCCCCAGGCCTGCCGAGCTCGCCGTTGCATGCGGGCAAACGCCGTCATGCCGATGCGAATCTGAAGCGAAACGACACACGCTTTTCCGCAGCCGCATAGAGCGGATCGCAAGAATCCATGCTATTGACATTGAAGTTCACGGTAACGCCGACGTCAGCCAGCGGTTGGCGGCTCAGCGTCCAGAAGCTCGCGAGCGCGCGTTTTGGCTGCGTCGTCGGGCGCTGGCGTGGTCGACGCCGCAACGCGTTCGCGGCGGCGCAGGATTACCCACCACAGCACGGCGCCCCCGCCGAGCAGCACGAACGGACCCAGCCACAGCAGCGATGTCGTCGCCTTGAGGGGAGGATCGTAGAGCACGAAATCGCCGTAGCGAGCGACGAGATACGCGCGGATCTCGTCGTCGCTCTTGCCGGCGAGCGCGAGCTCGCGCACCTCGAGCCGCAGGTCCTCGGCGAGCGATGCGTTGGAATCCGCGAGCGTCTGGTTCTGGCAGACCAGGCAGCGGAGCTCCGTCTCGAGCTTTTTCAAACGCGCCGCAAGGGCGCTATCGGCGGCGGGTGCATCCATTTTGGTGGCGAGCGCGCACCACGCAAGGGCCGCGAACGCGGCACCGCAAGCCAAGCGCGCCGCCAGACGCTTCACTTCTGCAGCTCCCGCACCAGAGGCAGTATCTTCTGCTGCAAAGCATCGACGTTCAGCGGGCCAATCTGCTTGTAGCGGACGACCCCGGCCTTGTCGATGACGAAAGTTTCCGGCACGCCGTAAACGCCGTAGTCGATGCCGACGCGGCCATCCTGGTCGACGATCGATGCGGTGTAGGGATCGCCGTTCTGCGCGAGCCAGGCGCGGCCGTCGTCGGGCTTGTCCTTGTAATCGAGCCCGTAGACCGGGACGACATTCGCCTTCGCGAGCTGCACGAGCAGGGGATGTTCGACGCGGCAGGAAACGCACCACGACGCCCACACATTGAGCAGCCACACCTTGCCCTTCAGATCGTCATTCGACAGCGTCTTGCCTGTCTCGTGAAGCTGCGTCAATTTGAATGCGGGCGCGGGCTTGCCGATGAGCGGAGAGGGGACTTCGCGCGGGTCTCGCCCCAGCCCTATCCAAAGGAACGCGACAAGAATGATGAAAATGACCAGCGGAATCGACCAGCGAACGGTTTTCATCGGCGCTGCGCGTCAATCCGCGGCACTGGTCGTGCCCGCGCCTGCACCGAACAGTGCCGCGCTCCTGCGTCTTAGCGCGAGGCGGTAGCGCCGGTCCGAAACCGCCAGGAAGCCGCCCAGCGCCATCAGGAACGCGCCCGTCCATATCCAGTCGATGAACGGCTTCAGATAGATGCGCACGCCCCATGCTCCGCTGATATTCTCGCTTCCCTCGGTGCCGACGGGCTCGCCGAGCGACACATAGCGATCGCCGAGCGCGCCGGTATCGATTGCGGCGATGGTCATGGTCTGGCCCGATGCGTTGTAGATGCGCTTTTCCGGCTTGAGCATTTCGACCAGACGCCCGTCCTTGCGCACTTCGACCGCGCCGACGAGCGCGCGATAGTTGGGCCCCGGACCCGGCGTCACGCCGAGAAACTTGAAGTCGTAGCCGCCGACGAGCGCGCTCTCGCCGACGTCGAGACGCACGTCCTTCTCGACTTCGTATGCCTTCACCAGCGTCACGCCGACGATGAACACGCCGATGCCGAGATGCGCGAGCAGCATGCCGTAATACGACGCCGAGTTGGCCCGCAGCTTGGCGATCAGCCCGCGCTGATGCGAGCTTTTCAGGCGAACTCGAAGCGCTGCCGCCGTCGACGCAAACACCCAGAGACCGAGGAAGAGCCCGAACGCGATCAGCGGCGACCATCGTCCCAGAATCAGCGGCAGGATGAGCGCGGTGACGATCGCGACGCCCAGCGCCCACTTCAGCCGCGTCCACAGCTCGGGAAGCGGTGCATGTCCCCAGCGGGCGACCGGGCCGATGCCCATCAGGAACGCGGCCGGCGCCATGAGCGGATAGAAAACCGAGTCGAAGTACGGAGGCCCGACGGATATCTTGCCCAGGTTGAGCGCATCGAGGAACAAGGGGTAGAGCGTGCCGAGCAACACGCTCGCCATGGCAACGATGAGCAGGATGTTGTTGGCGAGCAGCATCGATTCGCGCGACACCACGCCGAATGCGCCGCCCAAGCCCACCGCGCCCGCGCGATAGGCGAACAATGCCAGCGAGCCGCCGATAACGATGATCAGGAACGCCAGGATGAACACGCCGCGTGCCGGGTCGGTTGCGAACGCGTGCACCGAAGTCAGCACGCCCGAGCGCACGAGGAAAGTGCCGACGAGAGACAACGAAAACGCGAGGATCGCCAGCAGGACGGTCCAGCTCTTGAACGCGCCGCGCTTTTCGGTGACGGCGAGCGAATGGATGAGCGCCGTGCCGGTGAGCCACGGCATGAACGACGCGTTCTCGACGGGATCCCAGAACCACCATCCGCCCCAGCCGAGGGTGTAGTACGCCCAGCCGCTGCCGAGCGCGATGCCAATGGTGAGAAACGACCACGCGACGGTGGTCCACGGCCGCGACCAGCGCGCCCAGGTGGCGTCCAGGCGGCCGCCGAGCAGCGCGGCGATCGCGAAGGAAAACGCGACCGAGAACCCGACATAGCCCATGTACAGGATCGGAGGATGGAACACCATGCCGGGATCCTGCAGCAAAGGATTGAGGTCGCGTCCCTCAGGGGCGGGCGGGAGGAGGCGGTCGAATGGATTCGACGTGAACAGCAGGAAAAGGAGGAATCCTGTGCTGACCAGCCCCATCACCGAGATCACGCGAGCGAGCATGGACTCGGGAAGATTGCGCGAGAACACCGTCACCGAGAAGCTCCAGCCGCCCAGCATTAGCGTCCACAGCAGCAGCGAACCCTCGTGCGACCCCCACGTCGCGGCGATCCGGTAGTGCAGCGGCAGCTCGGAATTGGAGTTTGTCGCGACGTTCTGCACCGAAAAATCGTTGGCGACGAAAGACCACGCGAGGCATCCGAACGCCAGCGCGACGAGGAGGAACTGCGCGCGCGCCGCGGGGCGGGCGATCGCCATCAAGCGGGGCGCCTTCATCGCCGCACCGGCCAGCGGCAACGTGCCCTGCACGATCGCAGTCAGCAAAGCGACGATCAATGCGAAGTGGCCGAGCTCGGGGATCATTGCGCGCCTTTCGTGTCTTGGTGCAAGCTCTTCATGGTCATGCCTTTCTGCGCCTGATCGACCGCGGCCTTCGCCTCCGGCGGCATGTAATTCTCGTCGTGCTTGGCGAGAACTTCGGTGGCCCGGAACATGCCATCGGGCCCAAGCGTTCCCTGTGCGACGACGCCCTTGCCCTCCTTGAACAGATCGGGCAGGAGCCCCGTATACGAAACCGGTATCGTCTGTGCGGTGTCGGTCACGCGAAAGTGCACGGTAAGGCTGCTGGGGTCGCGCGCGAGACTGCCCGCCACCACAAGACCGCCGATTCGAAACGGCCGGCCCTGCGGCGCCTCCTTGGCAGCGACTTGCGACGGCGTGAAAAAGAACACGAGATTCGACTGGAAGGCATTGAGCACCAGCGCCGCGGCAACGCCGAGGACGCACAGGCCGGCAACGATCCAGGCGAAGCGCCGCGTCCGCGGTTTCATCTTTTCGGTTCCTCGGCGATTGATATCCGGCGCGCCGCGTTAAGACGAATCCTCACGGCGATCACTTCGACGGCGATCGCCACGACGGCGACGATATACGATCCCCAGACGTAGAAACCGTAGCCGCCCATCGCCAGGAATTCTCCCGCACTCATTTGACGGCCCCCGTCCCGCCGGCGAGCCCACCGACCCAGCCTGTCGCGCGCTCGCGCTCGAGGATGATCGCCTGGACGCGCAGCAACGCGATGGCGATGGCGTAGGACCATGCCGCAAGCGCCATCACCAGCATGCCAGCGAGCATGACCTTTGCCATGGACGGCGCGGAAGTCAGGCTCACCGAAGCGCCCTGATGGAGCGTGTTCCACCACTTGACCGAGAAGTAAATGATCGGAACGTTGACCGCGCCGACGAGTGCCAGCACCGCGCTGGCGCGATCGGCGCGACGTGGATCGTCGATGGCGTTGCGCAGCGCCATGTATCCGAAGTAGAGGAACAACAGTATGAGCTCGGACGTCATGCGCGCGTCCCATGCCCAGTACGTGCCCCAGGTCGGCTTTCCCCACAGCGCGCCCGTCCACAGCGCGATGAAAGTGAACACCGCGCCGGTCGGCGCGAGCGCCTGCGCCATCATCGCGGCGAGCCGCGTGTTGAACGTGAGTGATATCGCGCACCAGAACGCCATGACGAGATAGATGAACATGGACATCCACGCTGCGGGCACGTGGATGAAAATGATCCGGTACGCTTCGCCCTGCTGCGCATCGGTCGGCGCAACGAACAAGCCAACGCAGAGACCGACGATCGCGAGCACGGCGGCGGCTGACACGAACCAGGGTACCAGCCGCTGCGCGAGCGGAAAAAATGACGCTGGAGACGCGAATCTGAACCAGTTGATCGAAGTCGTCGACATGTCGGAAATGCGAATAAATCCCTTAATCTCAATCCAGCGCGATGCGCACCGCTGAGGCACACGCCATCGGTGCGCCGACGAGGGCGACGAGCAACCCGGCGCCGAGGAGCGAAAGCTGCGCGCTTGCGCTGAAACCGGCCCGCACCGCGTCGACGGCGCCGGCGCCGAAGATCAGAACAGGAACATACAAAGGCAGGACCAGCAGCGCCAGCAATCCGCCCCCCGCGCGCAGGCCCAACGTCAGTGCCGCTCCGATGGCGCCGAGCAGCGACAATGTCGGCGTGCCGAGGATCAGCCCGGCTGCCAGCATCGACAGCTCGGCTCCGGAAAGGCCGAATTGCATCCCGAGAAAAGGCGACATCACGACCAGAGGCAGACCGGTCGTCAGCCAATGAGCCGCTATCTTACCGGACACCAACGCCGGAAGTGCATAGGGAGACAACGCGATCTGCTCGAGGGTTCCGTCGCTGAAATCGGCGCCGAAAATGCGCGGCAGAGACAACAGCGACGCGAGCAGCGCTGCGACCCAGAGCACGCCCGGACCGAGCGAGCGCAGCAGCGTGGGCTCGGGACCGACGCCAAGAGGAAAGAGTGACACGACGATCACGTAGAAAAGAAGCTGCACGCCGATCTCGCCCTTGGAGCGCAGCGCCAGGCGCAAGTCGCGTGCGAGCGCCCAGCCCACACCGACCCAGGCACCCGAAGGCGGCGCGCTGCTCGCCACGGCGTCAAACGGCGTCATGATAGGTGGAGGACGTGCCTGCGGCCTGCGTGAATGGCGAGATCGTGGTGCGTCGCGATGACCGCGATGCCGCCGATCGATAGATGCGAATCGATCAGGCGCTCCAAGTGTTCCACGCCCGCGGCATCGATGGCCGCCGTGGGCTCATCGAGCACCCACAGCGGCCGGCGCACGAGATTGAGCCGCGCCAGCGCGATTCGCCGCCGTTGTCCCTGCGACAGGACGCGCGCGGGCAGGTGGGCCTGACGATCGAGCGACCACGCGCCGAGGGCGTCGTGCACCGCGGAGCGATCGTTCGCCGGCGCTCCGTGCAAAGACGCCAGCGCACGCAGATTTTCCTCGGCGGTGAAGTCGTCCTTCAAAGCCGTTGCGTGCCCGACATAGAGCACCGATGCCCGCAATTCGGCATCGAAAGGCGCGACCGCGGTGCCGCGCCATTTCAGCGCGCCGTGTGCCGCGTGTGACAGCCCCGACACGATGCGAAGCAACGTAGTCTTTCCGGTGCCGTTTGCTCCGGTAACGACGAGCGTCTCACCGTTCGGGAGGGAGAAGTCGACGTCGGCGAAGAGAACGGCCGAGCCGCGCTGTGCGGCGAGTTGCTGCGCTTCCAGCATCGAATCGCATTCGTCACGAACAAGCGCGAATTATAGCCCCGCACCTTCTCGAACTTGATCGTGAACATGTAAAGCTCGCGCCATGCATGCTCCGGGCGCGGTATCGATGCGTCGATCCCGGATTGAGCTCGCCGCTCATGCGCAGAAATGCTCCGGGTCCTCCGCGCGAAAGACAACGTGCTAGGGGACGACCTGGTCGATGGTGATGACGAGACCCGCCGTTCCCGGCTTCACCGGTGCGCTTCGACCGAAGAGGTCCCCGGACTGCGCGATCGCGTTGCCGTTCTTCGAGATGCGCGCTTCGACGACGACAGATGCGGAGGACGACAGGTTCGCGCCCGGCGCCATGCCCATGCTGTCGTCGAGCGAAAAATTTCTCGGCAGTTCCTTGGCCGGGACGCGCAGAACCGCGAGTGGCATGCGCGGACCCTCGGCGGCGCGGGCGAAGATGAAAACCGTGTCGGATAGCGCGACTTTCGATGCGAGCGCCGCGCTCAAATCGACGCGGCCGCTGATTGCGGCCGGATCGGCTTTGGCATTGCTTTTCGGCGCTGGGGGCTCCGAGCCAGCCACGCGCTGTGAAGAGCTCGGCACCCCTTTGCCTTGGTGTGCCGATTCGACTTCCGCGATCACGCTGGCGACCTGGCGCGACTCATCCGATCCCGCGGGCAACTCCGCCGCAAGCCGCCTCCAGTACGCGAGCGAGCCATTCAGATCGCGCGCTTCCAGCGCGAAGGTCGCCGCCAGCGCCAACGCCTTCCGGTGCCTCGGATCGATGGCAAGCGCGCGCTGCACGAGCTCGGCCGGCTTGCCTGCGAGCTTCCTTCCCTGGGCCATCGCCAGCGTGTCCGCGTAATCCGCGAGCAGATTCGCGTCGTTTGGGATCAACGCGGCCGCATGCTCGTACGCGTCGGCGGCTTCCGGGAAACGCTCCAGGGCCTGATATGAATGCGCCAGCAGTGTCCAGCCGTTCCCGTCGTCAGGATGCTGCTTGAGCCGGGCCGCGAGGCCGGCGACCATCGCAGCGATCTGCTTTTCCGAAATCTCCTGGTTGCCCGCATCGCTTGCAACCACCGCCGCGAGCTCCGGATTGCCGAGACGGCTGTAGAGAACGATTGCAGCCGCCGGAATGAGCAGAAGCAGCGCGATCGCGATCCACTTCGCTCGATGCGGCGCAAGCGGCGCCTGGGCCGGCGCAACATCGGCTTCTTCCGCGACACGCTGCGTCAGTTCACCGAGCGCCGAGTCGTGCTCGGCCGCTGTGATCGTCCCCGCGGCGCGCTCGGCGTCGAGCGCGCGCTTCTGATCTCGATACACGGCGATGGTCGCCTCGCTCGCGTCCGGCGCGCTTGCGGAGACTCGCCCTCGCAACAGCGGCCGCAGCAATGCCGCCAATGTGAGGGCGACAAGGAATGCAGCAAGGGACCAGAAAAGAAGCACTTGGAATGACGACGTGGAGGGAGAATTCGCGAGGCGGCATTATACCGCCGCGTTTTCGCGAGGCAGTGCTGCGACAACCGATCGACCCGGCGGCGGCGAGCGTCGTTCTGCTATCATCACTTTACGGTTGTGGACGCGAAAAAAGGATCCGATCATGTCTGACACCGACGTTCGCGAAGCTTCGCTCGAATACCACCGCGCCAAACCTCCGGGCAAGATTTCCATCCTGCCCACCAAGCAGCTTACGAATCAGCGCGATCTGGCGCTGGCCTACACGCCGGGCGTGGCTGCCGCATGCGACGAGATCGCCCGCGATCCCGCGGAGGCGCTCAACCTCACCGCGCGCGGCAATCTGGTGGGCGTCGTGACCAACGGCACAGCGGTGCTGGGCCTGGGCGCGATCGGGCCGCTGGCGAGCAAGCCGGTGATGGAAGGCAAGTCGGTGCTGTTCAAGAAATTTGCCGGCATCGACTGTTTCGATATCGAGGTCGACGAGCGCGATCCCGAGAAGCTCGTGGACATCATCTGCGCGCTCGAGCCGACCTTCGGCGGCATCAACCTGGAGGATATCAAGGCGCCCGAGTGCTTCTACGTCGAGCGCAAGTGCCGAGAGCGGATGAAGATTCCGGTATTCCACGACGACCAGCATGGAACGGCAATCATCGTCGGCGCTGCGGTGCTGAACGGACTGCGCGTCGTCGGCAAGAAGCTGGAAACAGTAAAGCTCGTCTGCTCGGGCGCCGGCGCTGCGGCGCTTGCGTGCCTGGATCTGCTGGTCAGCCTCGGAATCAAGCGAGAAAACATCTGGGTCGCCGACATTGCCGGAGTCGTCTGGCAGGGCCGCAAGGAGGAGATGGACGAGAACAAGGCTCGCTATGCGCAGAAGACCGACGCGCGCAAGCTCGCCGACATCATCGCCGCCGCGGATATTTTCCTTGGGCTTTCCGCGGCTCGCGTGCTCAAGCCTGAATTGCTCAAGCGCATGGCCGACAAGCCGCTGATTCTCGCGCTCGCCAATCCGGAGCCCGAGATCATGCCCGACCTTGCCAAGGAGGCGCGGCCGGACGCGGTGATCGCGACGGGCCGGTCCGACTTCCCCAATCAGGTCAACAATGTGCTTTGCTTTCCATTCATCTTTCGAGGGGCGCTGGACGTCGGCGCAACGGCGATCAACGAGCCGATGAAGCTCGCGGCTGTGCGCGCCATCGCCGACCTCGCCATGGCGGAGCAGTCGGACATCGTCGCGGCGGCGTACGGCATCGAAGACGTGAAGTTCGGGCCCGACTATCTCATCCCCAAACCGTTCGATCCCCGGCTGATCGTCAACATCGCGCCTGCGGTTGCCAAGGCCGCGATGGAGTCCGGCGTGGCGACCCGCCCGATCTCGGACTTCGACGCGTACCGACAGCGCCTCTCGCAATTCGTCTACCAGTCCGGCTTGCTTATGAAGCCGATTTTTCAGGCGGCCAAGAAGGCGCCGATGCGGGTCGTGTATGCCGAAGGCGAGGAGGAGCGGATCCTTCGCGCCGCGCAGGTGGTCGTCGACGAAGGGTTGGCGCGTCCAACACTGATAGGCCGACCCGCGATCATTTCGCAGCGCATCGAGCGCTACGGGCTGCGCATCCGTGCCGGGGAGAACGTGGAGATCATCAATCCGGAAGACGATCCCCGCTACCGCGCATACTGGACCGAGTACCACCGCCTCGCCGAGCGAAGGGGCGTGTCGCAACAGCTTGCGAAGATCGACATGCGGCGGCGCCACACGCTCATCGGCTCGATGATGATCCACATGGGCGACGCGGACGCGATGCTTTGTGGAACGGTGGGAACGCATGATTCGCATCGTCACTACGTCGAGCTGGTGATCGGTCTACGCCCTGGCGTAAGGACCTGGGCGGCGATGAACGCGGTATTGCTCCCGGACCGCACGATTTTTATTGCGGACACCTATGTGAATCGGGATCCGGGCGCCGAGCAGATCGCGGAGATTGCGCGTCTGGCTGCCGACGAAGTCCGGCGCTTCGGCATCGTCCCGAAAGTCGCTTTGGTATCGCATTCGAGCTTCGGCTCGAGCACCGATCCGCAGGCAAGAAAAATGCAGGCGGCGCTGGCGCTCATCAACGCGCAGGAGCCCGACCTCGAGGTCGAAGGGGAAATGCAGGGAGACTCGGCTTTGTCGGAGGATATCCGCAACGTCGTGTTCCCCAACTCGCGACTGAAGGGCGATGCGAACCTGCTCATCATGCCCTCGCTCGATGCCGCGAACATCTCGTTTAATCTGCTCAAGGTTGCTGCAGGCAGCGGGCTCACGCTCGGACCGATGCTGCTCGGCGTCGCCAAGCCCGTTCACATCCTCACGGCGTCGGCGACGGTGCGCCGCATCGTCAATATGACCGCGCTTGCAGTCGTCGACGCGGGCGTCGACCGGCAGCGCGCACTTCTATAGGAAGGACGACGCGAGCTGCAGCGGATCACGCGTCCGCGGGCAGACGTTGAGCGGCATCCGCGGCCGGCGCCGCGCTTTCGATTTCCGGCGCGGGCGGCGACCACCATCCCACACCTGTCAGCCCGTGTATCTCGATCAGCAATTGCTGCGATGCATTCGGCGGCGGGGCTTGCGGCGAAGGCTTTTCAGCGCCCGACGCTGCCGGCAGTGCACACGCCAGACAAAGCAGCAGCATATGGCTCGATGGACGACCTGATTTCCCCTTGATCACGATCTCTCCCGGTACGCTCGCCGCGGAGAACGGCGGCTCGTTTCGCTACGCGCGGCCTTCAAACAGCCGCTTTCCCTAGGCTCTCGGCTCCACAAGTTCCTTTAGTGTCTGCGCTTGGTCGATCCCGACTTGCGCCGGGGAGGGCTGGACGGCGAACGCGGATGTTCCGGCTCGTCGACGGGCGGGTGCTCGGCAGGATCCGGGTCGGGCTCCTCGACGGGTGCCTGTGGAGTGTGTGATTCGATCTCCTGTTCGACCGATTCGTCCTCCTGGTCGGGCGATTCGATGCTCGTCCGCCGTCCACCTGCGCTGAAGTAGCGGTTTCCCACGCTCATGCCAATTCTCCCTCGGGCTTTGCAGGTGTGCCGCTGCAAGCCGCGTGCCACGCCGATCATCGCCGTCGCCCCGCGCGTACACCTGGCCGCGTGAATTAATCGACTGGAACGCCTCTTGCTCTCAGGCGTCGCTGCGGCCCGCTCGGCCCTGCCGGCAGGGATGCTGCCTCTCGTTTGCAAGAACCGCGTAGCCCCTCTGGGCGCATCGTCCACCAACAAGCGCCGGGACAGCAGCGGGCCCGGTGGCCGCGCTTGTAGCGTGTTTTTCCGCGCTCAAAAGTACAAGCCGGGGAAGGAAGTGCATTCACTCGTTGCAAACTTTACCGACACCGCATCGCGTGCGCGTGTCCCGATCGCTCGCGCTGCGCGCAAACGCATGCGTTGCGCACTGGCACGGGCCTTGCACCTTGATCGCTGGCTTTCCGAAGTGCGCGGGTTCGCATTGAGTTCGTCAATCACCAGAGAGGAGCAAGAATAATGTCACTTGGAACCATTCTCCTGATTGTCCTGATACTCGTCGTCATCGGCGCGCTGCCGTCCTGGCCGTACAGCAGCGGTTGGGGTTACGCCCCCAGCGGACTTGCCGGTCTCGTCGTGATCATTCTGATCATCCTGCTCTTGACGGGACGGCTCTAGCCTGCAAAGCGCGCTCAGGGAACCTGGGCGCGCGAGTCTCACCGGTTCCGCCCCGGCAGGCAAGACGCCCGGGGTGCAAGCGGTATCGTCGATCGCTTTAGAGGAGTTGCCATGAAATCAATCCCCGCATCCGTTGTCGTCGCCGCGCTTGTCGGCGCAACACTTGCGCTTGGCGCCTGCAATCAGCGCTCCTCGACGCCCGCGCCGTACACGGGAAACGCGCCGCCGTCCACGACGGAGCGCATCGCCGACAAAGCCGCCGATACGACCAACAAGGTCGCGGCGGCCGCAGACGATGCGGCAGTGACAACCAAAGTCAAGACCGCCCTGCTGGCCGAGCCCGGCCTCAAGTCCCTGGAAATCAAAGTCGACACCAAAGATGGAACGGTGACGCTGAGCGGTCAAGTCGACTCCGCAGACCAGCGCAGTCGCGCGGAGCAGATTGCTCAGTCGACAGGTGGAGTGAAGAACGTCGTCGACAATCTCGCCGTGAAGTCGTGAGATGAATCGTCAGCAGGCGCAGGGACACTTGCGGCAGGTCGTCGGAGTCCTTCGGAAGGGCTGGGGCAAGGTGATCGACGATCGCACGATGCAAGTGAGAGGCGAACGCGATAAGATGCTCGGTCGCGCACAAGCCGGAAATGCGGCGAACCGCGAGGTTAAGCCGAGGAGATAGGCGCGCCGAGAAAACGCGTTGGCGTGTGCTTGCGATCCGGCCCATGCACAACCGGCTCGCCAGTCGTGAGGCCGGAAGTAAGGACGGAAAGTCCGCTGAAGACTGCAGCGCCGCACCGGTGACTTGCGGGACCCGCGCCCGCGCAATGCGCCTCACGTCTACGGGTCGTCCCTATGCCGCATGACGATGTCAACGAAAAGCGAGTTGCTCGACCATCGCGGCCGTCCACGACCGAAGGAAGCAACGAGTTTCTGAGCGTGCTCGCGCACGAGCTTCGCAACCACGTCGCGCCAATTCGCAACGCCGTGCATCTTCTTCGGATGCGAAGCGGCTCCGATGCGGACATTGAGCCCATGATCGAAATGCTCGAGCGCCAAGTCGCGGCGATCGTATGCGACCTCGAGCGAATGCTCGAAGCCGAGCGCTCGAGCCGCGGGGATCTTCGGGTCGAGACCGAAAAAATCGACATCTCCGGCGCAGTCGCGGAAGCCGTCGAGCGTGCCCGCCCGGAAGCCGCGCGCCGCGGACAGACCCTGGAGCTTGCGCAAATGCCCGCGTCGGTGCCGGGATACGGCGACCCGCGCCGGCTTGCGCAAGTTCTCGACACGGTGATCGGCAACGCGATGCGATACAGCGAACGCGGAAGTGAAATTCGGCTGGCCGTCGAGGCGACCGCGGACGAAGTTGCGATCCGCGTGCGCGACAGCGGACGTGGAATCGCAGCGGATTTCCTTCCACGCGTGTTCGATTATTTCTCGGGACGCAGTCAACAGGGACACGGCGTCGGCGTCGGGCTCGCCGTGGCGGCTAAGCTGATGGAGATGCAGGGAGGCGGGATCTATGCCCGAAGCGAAGGCTCCGGCGCCGGCAGCGAGTTCACCATCGTTCTCCCGGCTGGTGACGCAAGTCGCACCCGGCAGCGAATGAGCGGAGGCACCGTGACAACGCGGTCCGACCGGGAGGGCATCGCGATGCTGCCGGACGCCGAATCGTCCCGCCGCCCGCATGGCAACCACAGCCGCCGCATACTCGTCGCCGACGACAGTGCCGCGGTGTGCGATTCGCTGTCCAACATCCTGCAAGAGCTGGGACACGACGTCCAGCGCGCGGGCGACGGCGAGGAAGCGCTCGAGGTCGCGCAGCGCTGGCAACCCGACTTCGTACTGCTCGATATCCACATGCCGAAGCAAAACGGCTTCATGGTGGCGAGGGCCTTGCGCAGCCGATTTCCCTCGGAGCGGATGAAGCTGGTCATGATGAGCGGAAACAATCTCGACGATGCAATGCTCGCCGGCGCGAAGGCTGCCGGGTTCGACGCGTGCATCGACAAGGTATTTGCGTTTTCCGAGCTGGAGAAATTGTTCGCTTCTGCACCGCGCGGCGACGGCTGAGGCGCACACCGCCCCTGGGGCGCGAATGCCGCGGGTCGGCGGGGAAGCTTGAAACCGCCCGCATCGGCCACAAACTGGGAGCCGATGGGCTCCGTCGACACACCGCTATTCTCGCTTGCCGGGCTCGCTGATTTCGGCACGGGTGTCGCTGCCGAAAGCGTTCCACAATCGTCCGATGCGTCGCTGCTCGACGCTTACTCGGCCGCGGTGACCGGTGTCGTCAGCCGTGTCGCCCCGGCGGTGGCGCACGTGCGCGTGGAACGCGCGTCGCGGGATCGCGGCGCGCGCGAGGGTTCGGGATCGGGCTTCATCATCACGCCCGACGGTTACATGATCACCAACAGTCATGTCGCGGGCGGTGCAAGCCTGCTCGAGGTGACGCTGCCCGACGGACGCATCGTCGCAGCGGAGCTCGTGGGCGATGATCCCGACTCGGATCTTGCGGTGATCAAGGTCGGAGCATCGGGACTCTCCTATGTGAAGCTCGCCGATTCGTCCGCGGTCAAGGTCGGCCAGATCGCCGTCGCAATCGGGAGCCCCTACGGTTTTCAGCACACCGTCACCGCGGGCATCGTGAGCGCTCTCGGGCGTTCGATGCGCAGCCAAACGGGCCGCCTTCTCGATAACATCATTCAAACCGATGCGGCGCTCAATCCGGGCAATTCCGGCGGTCCGCTGGTGGATTCCAGCGGTGCCGTGATCGGCGTCAATACCGCTGTCATCCTGCCGGCTCAGGGCATCTGCTTCGCGATCGCATCCAACTCCGCCGAGCGCGTCGCAATTGCCCTCATCCGCGAAGGGCGCATCAGACGCGCCTATATCGGCGTCGGCGGGCAGGACACGCAGATCGCGCGCCGCATCGTTCGGCATTTCGATCTTGCGCACGAGTCGGGCGTGCGCGTGAGCACCGTGGAAAAGAACTCTCCGGCGGCCGAAGCGGGAGTGCGTGAAGGCGATGTCATAGTCAAATTCGAAGACGAAGACATCTCCAGCATCGACGATTTGCACAGGCTGCTCACCGGTGGACGGATCGGCGACGAGATCGGGATCGCGCTGCTGCGGCGCGATCAACGTCTGATGCTGCGCATCACGCCTCGCGAATCACGGCGCTAGTCCCCGCAGCCGCCGCGGGGTTTGCCGTCCCCGGCACCTTTGCAAGCCTTCCGATCTGTGCAAGAATCATCTCAACGCGCAGAATCACAGGTGTCGCGATGCTGGACCGTGACGGTTATCGACCGAACGTCGCCATTGTCATCGCCAACTCGAAGGATCGGGTTTTCTGGGGCAAGCGGATCCGCGAGCACTCGTGGCAGTTTCCGCAGGGCGGCATCAATGCCGGGGAAACGCCCGAGCAGGCGATGTTTCGGGAATTGAAGGAGGAAGTCGGCCTCGAGCCGGACCACGTCCGGATTCTCGGACGCACCCGGGATTGGCTGCGCTACGAGGTTCCTCCGCATTGGATCAAACGCGAGTGGCGCGGCAGCTATCGCGGGCAAAAGCAGATCTGGTATCTGCTGCGCCTCACCGGACGCGATACCGACGTCAGCCTGCGCGCAACCGACCATCCCGAATTCGATGCCTGGCGGTGGCATGAGTACTGGATCCCGCTGGAGAACGTCATCGATTTCAAGCGGGATGTCTACCGTCGCGGTCTGACCGAGCTCGAGCGGTATTTGCATCACCGGCCGCAGACGCGGCGCGAACGGCTCTACGGTTGGGCGCACGCCGTCGTGCCGTCCGCCTACACCAACCCATCCGGCAAGGCATGAGACCTCGGACTCTTCACGTTCGACGTTGATTGTCGAGCTGTCCGTCGAACCCCGTGGCCGCTCGGCCTCTATTACATTCGACGAGATACGAGCGATCGAGTTGTCGGCCCCAAGCGTCGACTCGCAATTCCCCGTGCCGGCTCTGAGCGTGAATCATTTGACTAACTATCGAGTGTCGCCGGCTGCTCCGCCTTCGGGGTCGCATCCCCGCGCTATTCGCGCGGGGCCCCTGCTCCGCCCTACGGCGTCATATCCCCACGCTTCGCGTGGGGCCCCGCGCCGGGTGGCTCGCGCCGCTAGCAGTCCCCGAGGCGGCGGCCAGCGAAGGTCATGCTCATCGGTAGTCCGGGTGTCCCGGGAACCTGGGTGATCGTCAGCCGCATCGACCCTTCGTAGGCATTCGGCGTCGCCATGAGCTCGGCGTGCCCGCGCATGGCGGGTTTGTCGGTGCATTCGATGTCGTAGGAGGTCTTGTTGCCTTCTGTCTTGGCATTGGCGACGCTGCATGAAGGTGTCGGCCTCGGCAAGCCCTGCGCTCCTTCCAGGACATCCTTCGATGAGACGCAGATACGCGTTGCCGGCGAGTCAGTCGTCGCGCCACCGACATTCGCGCTGGACAGGACCTCCCACAGCCCGGGTTGCATGGGGCCGGCGCCCACACCGGTTGCCAGCGCCGCGCACACCGATGCGATGCCGACGCGCCATGCCGCTCGATGTCTCATCGAAACATTCCCATCGTGCTCATGATCATGTCCCCTCCGGTCATGATCGGAAACAACACCAGACCGAGAAGGGCGATCAGGAGGATATAGCAGATCAGTACGACGACCGTGTAACCCATCGCTTTGTCCTCGGGCGATTTCTTTACCGGTGGAACGCCGAGGTAGAACGTGTAGATCGAATAGACGGCCGCGATCAGACCGATGATCCCGCCGATGTACGGAACGATCCGGAAAATGCCGGCGACCCACGCGGCGGTAAGCGAGTACGCGACGAGCTTGAGCGAACCGACGATGTTCTTTTCGCCGCCGAAGGTTGGCGCGAGGGCATCGACGATCAGTGCGACGATGAAGGTCGTCACCAGCGTGATCACGTACATCGCCACGGCAACGGGAATCCCCAAACCGAATCCGAACGCCAGGCTGCGCAACACCACCGCGATGGGACCGATGGCGGCAAGAATCAGGATGTAGCTGACGTAGAGCGACTGCACGCTGGCAGGCTCCGCGGCGATCTTGGGCCACTCCCCCTTGGGATTGACGAGGATGTTTCTTACGCGTTCGGCCGCACTCATGCTTCCTCCGGGTCGTGCATCGATGCTCTCGCGGGGCTCGGGCAGGGGCGCTTCTCGACTGGAGTTTAGGGGATGAACGGCAAGCGTGTCTAACGGCGTCGATGAGCGCGGGCCGCGTCGCGTCGCATGCACCCTGTGTACTTCAAAGCAGAACGAGGTTGTTGCGGTGAATCAATTCGGGCTCGTCGACGTAGCCGAGGATCGTCTCGATCTCCGACGATGGCTTCTTGAGGATGCGGCGCGTTTCAGCCGCGCTGTAATTTACGAGGCCGCGCGCGATCTCTCGACCCTCCGCGTCGAAACATCCCACGAGCTCCCCGCGCTCGAATCCTCCCGCGCAGGAAATCACTCCTATCGGCAGGAGGCTCTTCCCTTCGCGCGCCAGGGCGCGAACAGCGCCGCTGTCGAGCGTGAGCTTGCCGGCGAGGCGCACATGATCCGCGAGCCATTGCTTGCGCGCCGCGAGAGTCATCGCCTCTGCAACCAGCTCGGTGCCGATCGGTTCGCCCGCGGCCAGCCGGGTGAGTACGCGGTCCTCCCGTCCGTCTGCAATCACCGTCGATGCTCCGCTTCTCGATGCTCGCTTTGCAGCGAGCACCTTGGTCAGCATTCCTCCCCGCCCAAAAGCGCTGCCCGCTCCGCCCGCCATCGCTTCGAGCGCCGCATCGCCCGCGCGGCCGCGTTCGAGGAGCGTCGCCTTCGGATCCTTGCGCGGGTCGGCGGTATAGAGTCCCGGCTGATCGGTGAGCAGGATCAGCACGTCGGCGTCGATGAGATTGGTGACCAGCGCGCCGAGCGTGTCGTTGTCGCCGAGCCGGATCTCATCGGTGGTCACGGTATCGTTTTCGTTGATGATGGGAATGACCGACAACCCGATCAGCGTGAACAGCGTGGAGCGCGCATTCAAATAGCGGCGCCGATCCGCCAGATCTTCGTGCGTGAGAAGGATCTGCGCCGTGTGAACCCCGAAGCGCGCAAATGCGGCTTCGTAGGCCTGGACGAGACCCATCTGACCCACAGCGGCAGCCGCCTGGAGCTCGTGGATGGCGGCGGGGCGCCGCGTCCAGCCGAGCCGCTGCATACCTTCCGCGATCGCTCCCGACGAAACGAGCACCACATCCTTGCCCGATTTTCGCAACTCGACGATCTGCTCGACCCAGCGAGACACTGCGTCGCGATCGATTCCACGCCCATCGTTGGTAAGCAGGCTCGAGCCGACCTTGATCACCAGACGGTGTGCGTCGGCGACGAGCGAGCGCCTTGGCGCGTTCAACTAGTGTCCTGTCCCGTGAATGGATTCATTAAGCGAAACCGATGATTTTCGTCGCCAGACCAGGCGCGAGGCCGCGTCGTAGCTTGGACTACGGCAAGGCCGAGCAACGACGTATCGCGGCGAAAAGCGCGGTTTCATACGAAGTTTATTTGCGGGACAGGACACTACATCTCCGAGTCGGCGGTTGCCGGGGTCTTCGGATGCTTTTCCAGCCACTCCGCGAGCGCGTAGACGAGCCCGCGACAGCCGTCTCCGGTGATCGCGGCGACTGGAAAAACGGGGCCCTTCCATCGAAAGGCTTTGACGAAGGCGTCGACGCGCTTCGTCCGCTCGGGTTCTGGAACGAGGTCGATCTTGTTGAGCACGAGCCAGCGCGGCTTGTCGGCCAGCGCCTGGTCGTAACGCTTCAATTCCCTGACGATGGCGCGCGCATCGGCAACGGGGTCGGTCGCGCCGTCGAACGGGGCGACGTCGACGACGTGCAGCAGCAGGCGCGTGCGCTGCAGATGGCGCAGAAACTGATGCCCGAGACCGGCACCTTCGGCCGCGCCTTCGATCAGGCCCGGCACGTCGGCCACCACGAAGCTCCTGTTTTCATCTACGCGCACGACCCCCAGATGCGGTGCGAGTGTGGTGAAGGGATACTCCGCAACCTTCGGACGCGCCGCCGAGATCGCACGGATGAGCGTGGATTTGCCGGCGTTGGGAAGCCCCAGCAATCCCACGTCCGCGAGCACCCGCAACTCTAGGCGGAGCCTCCGCTGCACGCCTTTTTCCCCCGGCGTCGATTGCCGCGGCGCGCGATTGATGCTCGACTTGAAATGCAGGTTGCCGAGCCCGCCCTTGCCGCCCTGCGCCAGCAATGCCCGGTCGCCGTTCGCGGCCAGGTCGGCAACAAGCTCGCCGCTGTCGAAGTCGGTGATCCGCGTACCTACGGGCATGCGCAGCACGACGTCCTCCGCGCCCCGTCCGTACTTGTCGGCCCCGCGTCCGTTGTCTCCTCGCTTGGCGCGATGAATGCGCGCGTATCGATAGTCGATGAGGGTGTTGATGTTTTCGTCGGCGATCGCCCAGATGCTGCCGCCGCGCCCGCCGTCGCCGCCATCCGGGCCGCCGCGCGGGACGTACTTCTCCCGACGGAAGGAGGCGACGCCGTTACCTCCGTCACCGGCGATGACCTCGATGCTTGCTTCGTCGAAAAACTTCATCGCGAAGGCGCTTTATCGCGGACAAAAAGAATGAAGCGCTCGGTGTCGTCGCCGCGCCGGCGGCCTTCCCACACCTTCCGCCAGGCGGAATCGGGCGGATCTGCCGATTCGTCTCGCGCCACCTGCACCAGAAGAGCGTCGCACCCGTCCGCGTCCGGCGTGTCGTCGCGCACCGTGACCAGTCCGATGAAGTACTCGAGCAGAGCGCGTTGGGCTTCGCCGAGATCGCGCCCCGCGACGCACGAGCCCGCCGGAAGGTTGGCCGCCAGCGATTCCGCGACAGGCCGGTAGCTTCGCCGCGAGTCCAGGTAAGGCAGCCATATCGTCGTGTACAAGCCCCAGACCAACGTCATTCCGACGGCCCAGTTCAGGACCGCACGCCTGTGGGAGCGGCGGGCGGGCCGTACGAGCGCGAGCCACAAGAGACTCAACAGCGCCGAGATCACGACCGCCAGGGTCTGCCACGGCGGCTGGTAGCCCGGTTGCGTATCGTGAAAGCTGCGTGCGACAGGCTCGGGCAGGCCGTGCACGAGTGTCTCGATCCACAGACCCCAAACCAGCGCCGCCAGCAGGCCGAAAGTGAGAATGCCGAACCAGTCCAGCGCGCCCGAATAGCCCCGTTTGAGCGTATCGACTTCGGCCGCCGCCAGCAGCGACAGAGGCAGCAGCAGCGGGAGCAGCAGCGTAGCGCGCGGCTCGGGCGCTGCGGACAGGAAGACGAGCAGAACCACGCTCATCACGGCAGGCAATTCGATGCCCGCGTCGCCGAGTCCGTGGTTGAAGCCGCGAGAGCGCAGCCACAATGTCCACAGCGCGAGGGGCAGTGCGGGCCACGCGAACCAGAGCAGATTCTTTGCGTAGTAGAGCGGGTCGCTTTCCGATGCACCCGCGGCGAACCTGACAAGACGCGTTACGTCCTGGGCCGCGAACCATTGTGCAAGCGCAGCCGGATCGCGCCAATAAAGCGCCAGAGGCCAGGCGGCGATCAAGGGCGCAGCGACGAGCAGCGCCATCGCGAGCGTGCCGGCATATCGGGTGCTGCGCCAGGGTTTGAAGGACGCCAACAGCAGCGCGGTCAAAGCGATGAGCACCGGGCCGATTGACCCCCTGAAAAGGAAGGCCATTCCCGCGGCAACACCCAAGAGTGCGCCAGCGAGAATAGGCCGCCGCTGCGAAAGTGCAAAAGCGTAGAGCGCAAGCGCCAGTGCCGGCAGCACGCCCAGATCGGGCGAGAGCTGATGAGCGCGATCCCAAAGGCCGATGCATCCGATGAATATGAGCACCGGCAGCCATCGAAACGCCTTTCCGTAGAGCTCGCGGCCGGCCAATGACAGCAGCCACAGCGTCAACGCGAGGCAGATCGCGATCGCGATGCGCGCACCGTCATGCAGGGGCAGGATCGATTGAAACGCAGACGCGGAAGCAGCGGCAAGCGCATAAAAAAGCGGGGCTCGCTCCGGCAATGCGATGCCAGCGAGCTGCGGGACGAGCCAGTCGCCGCTTTTGAGCATGTCGAACGCGACACCGAAGCTTGCCGCGTCATCCGTTTTCCACGGATCGTGTCCGAATAAGCCGAGCATGATCCACGCGAAGCACAGCAGGACCAGCCCTGCTTGCTTCAACGCGCGGTACGGTCCCGAGGGTGACAGCTCAGAGGCATCGTTCGGGGGTTGGACGGCGTCTGCGAAAGGCATGCGGCTCAAGGCCCAGGGGGTTGCGTTGCGATACGCGGAGCATAAGCACGAACCGCCGGGAATGCCATCCGCGGCGCGTTCCGCCGTCCGGCGCAGAATTGAAAAAGGCAGCCGAGGCTGCCTTTGTGAACGTCGGGCTCTAGAGCCGCGTTACGCCGAGGGCGTGGTCTTGGTGGCGTAGCGCTGACGGAACTTCTCGACGCGGCCCGCCGTGTCGACGATCTTTTGCTTGCCCGTGTAAAACGGGTGGCACGCCGAGCAGACCTCGACATGCAGCGGCTTGTTGACGGTAGAGCGCGTGGTGAACGTGTTGCCGCAGCTGCACGTGACCTTGATTTCGCTGTATTGCGGATGAATGCTCGTTTTCATTGAGTACCTCGATTGCCGGACCGGCCATACGCCGGACTGCAACACCTTGTGGCCTCCGACCCGCTTGGATGGCGATGCTAAACCCAACGATTATGGCGGGTTTCTTGCTGCAACGCAACAGCGCCAAGATTCGTTGACATGGGTGCGCCCCCGCGGGATTTCAAGCGGCGATACCCCACGATAAGAGCGCCAGTGCGATGCCCCAGCCGATAAGCAGCGTTCCCGTTACGCGCGGGAGCCAAGCCATCGGGGGAAGCGTCTTCTCGACGAGGACGTAGAGGCTGATTGCGGCGATCCAAACGATATTCATGACACCGTAGACGAAAAGAAGCGCCATGAGCAGCCAGCAGCAGCCCACGCAATACGCGCCGTGAAGCAGACCCATGCGCAGGGCGCCCGTCTCTCCGCCGCGCCATCGGCTAGACAGAAATTGGAGTGGAGAGGCACATCCTGCGAGGCACGTCTGCTTGGGAGGCGTCCATTGGTAGACGCCGGCGGCAATGAGGAGGGCCGCGCTTAAAAGCGGGTTGGCACGCATCGCCGGCGAGACCAGAAGCGCGGAATGCAGCGCCCACTGTGCGAGGGTGGCAGCGGCGCTGAAGGCGGTCCAGACGAGAACGTAGCCCGCGCCGAAGAGCGCGGTCAGCGTCCCGGGGCGGGTCGTTGCGGCGCCCGCGAGCCGGCGGTAAGCGGCCAGCATCGGCATCGCCGAAGGCAGCATCATGGCGACCATCATCACGGACCACATGACGAAGACGATGACGAGGTCGGCGGGCGACCACGATCCGGCGCCCGGCATGGCCATATCGACGCGGTCCATATGGCGCATTGCCCAATCCTGATAAGCGAGGTAGGCCCATCCCGACGCCGTCAGGACGAGGATAGCGGCGACGAGACTGATGCGGTGGAAACGGGAGAGCGGCGGCGCGGCGCTTCGTGCCTCATCGCCGGACGCTGGATCGGGGTGCTTGAGCGTCGAGGCCAAGCCATCCCTCATGGACGCTGCAGGGGGCCGCTAGCTCCCGCGGCGCATCGAGTCGAAGAACTCCGCGTTGTTCTTCGTCTGCTTGACTTTGTCGACCAGGAATTCCGTGGCTTCGAGCTCGTCCATCGGATAGAGGAGCTTGCGCAGTACCCAGACTTTCTGCAGCACATCCTGCTTGAGCAGGAGCTCCTCCTTGCGCGTTCCTGAGCGATTGACGTTGATCGCGGGATAGATACGCTTCTCGGCCATGCGCCGGTCGAGATGGATTTCCATGTTGCCCGTGCCCTTGAATTCCTCATAGATCACGTCGTCCATGCGCGAGCCCGTATCGATCAACGCGGTGGCGATGATCGTGAGCGACCCGCCTTCCTCGATGTTTCGCGCGGCGCCGAAAAAGCGCTTGGGCCGCTGCAGCGCATTCGCGTCGACGCCCCCCGTGAGCACCTTGCCCGACGCCGGGACGACGGTGTTGTAAGCGCGCGCGAGTCGAGTGATCGAATCGAGCAGGATCACCACGTCTTTTTTGTGCTCGACCAAGCGCTTGGCCTTTTCGATCACCATTTCCGCGACCTGCACATGCCGCGTCGCCGGCTCGTCGAAGGTCGACGACACGACCTCGCCGCGCACCGAGCGCTGCATCTCGGTGACCTCCTCGGGCCGCTCGTCGATGAGCAGAACGATGAGGATCACGTCGGGGTAATTGGCGGCGATCGAGTGCGCAAGATGCTGCAGCATCACCGTCTTGCCCGACTTCGGCGACGACACCAGCAATCCGCGCTGGCCTTTGCCGATCGGCGCGACGATATCGATGATGCGGCCGGTCAGATTCTCCTCTGCCTTGATGTCGCGTTCGAGTATCAGCACCTCGTCGGGAAAGAGCGGCGTCAGGTTCTCGAAGAGTATCTTGCTCTTGGCGTTTTCGGGCGGCTCGCCGTTGACCCGATCGACCTTGACCAGCGCGAAATAGCGCTCCCCGTCCTTGGGCGTGCGGATCTCGCCTTCGATGGTGTCGCCGGTATGCAGGTTGAAGCGGCGGATCTGCGAGGGCGAGATATAGATGTCGTCGGTTCCCGCCAGATAGCTGGTGTCCGGAGAGCGCAGGAAGCCGAAGCCGTCGGGAAGCACTTCCAGCGTGCCGTCGCCGAAGATGCTCTCTCCCTTCTTGGCCTGGTTTTTGAGCAGCGCGAAAATAAGATCGTGCTTGCGCAGCCGATTGGCGCCGTCGATCTCGTTGGTATTCGCGATCTCGACGAGTTCTGTTACAGGCTTGGATTTGAGGTCGGACAGGTGCATAAGGGATGGACGAGTGGCGGGAAGAACAGAGGCGGCGCACAGGCCGCATGATTCGATCTGGGAGGTTTGGCGCCGGGAAGCTACGGCAGCGCCGGTGACGGCGACCCGCGGCGGCAATAATCCGCGGGGCGCGGTTCAATGCGAATAGAGGGTATCGGGTTCAGAGATGGCTGTCAATAAAGGCCGTAAGCTGTGATTTCGACAGCGCGCCGACCTTTTCGGCCGCTACCTGCCCGCCTTTGAACAGAATCAGCGTGGGAATGCCCCGAATCCCGTATTTCGCGGGCGTTCCGGGATTGGCGTCGATGTCGAGCTTGGCGACGGTGAGGCGCCCCGCATAGTCCTTGGCGACATCGTCCAGGATGGGGGCGATCATCTTGCACGGGCCGCACCATTCCGCCCAATAGTCGACCAAAACCGGCGTCCCCGCCTTCAGGACGTCGCTATCGAAAGTGGCATCGGTAACGTGCTTGATGTGTTCGTTCATGCGTTTCCTCGTGGGGGCCTGGCGGAAGTTGCGTCGGGCGCAATGCTCGAGCGCTACGCAGCTTACGTTAGCCCAAAGGGTGGCGGCGCGCAAGCCGACGCTGGTCCTCTGCCGTGGAACGGAGGGGCGCCTGCACCGCAGCTTGGGGCTCGATTTGGTAAAATCAAGATCCAGGGCTTGGGTTCAATTTAATGACTTACGTAGTCACCGAGAGCTGCATTCGCTGCAAATACACCGATTGCGTGGATGTCTGTCCGGTCGACTGCTTTCGCGAGGGACCGAACTTCCTCGTGATCGATCCCGACGAATGCATCGACTGCACCCTGTGCGTCGCGGAATGTCCGGTCGAAGCTATCTTTGCCGAAGACGACGTGCCCGAGGACCAGCAGCAGTACAAGGCGATCAACGCCGAGCTTGCCAAGCTGTGGAAGCCCATCATCGAGCGCAAGCCGGCGCCTTCCGACGCGGATCAATGGAAGACCGTCAAGCCCAAGGGGCATCTGCTCGAGCGCTGACGGGAATTTGAAAAGCGCTTAGAATGGCGCGGCTTTTGGGATCCTGAGCGGGTCCCGCAGGACAACGAAAGCAAAAGTCGATGATCAAAGCCGCAACCTTGCTTGGCGCAGCCGCCTTGGTGCTCGCGGGCCATGCCGACGCGCAATCCGCACCACCCGCGGGCGATGCGGCCGCAGGCGCGCAGAAAACGCAGATGTGCGCGGGTTGCCACGGTATTGCGGGATGGCGCACGGCGTTTCCGGAGGTCTACAACGTTCCGAAGCTCGGCGGCCAGCACGAGGCCTATATCGTCAAGGCGCTGCAGGAATACAAGAGCGGGGAGCGCAGCCATCCGTCGATGCGCGCGATCGCCGCATCGCTATCCGACAAGGACATGGCCGATCTCGCCGCGTACTACGCGGCCCCCGTTGCGACGACCGCGAGCAAATAGAATGACGACGAAGGCCATCGCAACGTCATGCGCAGCACTGCTGTTGTGGGCAGGAGCTTCGTTTGGCGCCGACATCGACGCGGGCCAGGCAAAGGTCAAGGAAGTGTGCCAGGCATGCCACGGCATGGACGGCAACAGCACGACCGCGGATTATCCGAGGCTGGGAGGTCAATATCCCACCTATCTCGCCAAGGCGTTGCGTGACTACAAATCAGGCGCGCGCAAGAATCCCATCATGCTGGGCTTCGCTCAAGGATTGACCCGGCAGGACATCGACAACGTCGCCGCGTACTACGCGTCGCAGCCTGCGGTCGTCGTCACCAAGCACTGATACGCGCGATTTCGCGAACAAAGGGCGCCCTCGGGCGCCCTTTTATTTGCCCCTTCGACTACAGGTCTTCAGGCCGCGTCTTATGACGGTATTCGCACAGATCGACGATGATGCATCTGGGGCAGAGCGGCTTTCTCGCCTGGCACACGTAACGTCCGTGCAAAATGAGCCAGTGATGCGCATCGTGTCGGAATTCCTCGGGAGTGAACTTCATCAGCTTGCGCTCGACCTCTTCCGGTGTCTTGCCGGGCGCGAGCCCGGTTCGATTCGCAACGCGGAATATGTGGGTATCGACGGCGATGGTCGGCTGGCGAAACGCAACGTTCAGCACGACGTTGGCTGTCTTGCGGCCGACGCCGGGAAGGCGCGTCAGCGCATCGTGGTCGGCGGGCACCTTGCCGCCGTGCTCCTCCATCAACAGGCGCGAGAGAGCGATCACGTTCTTGGCCTTGGTGCGAAACAGACCGATGGACTGGATGTAGGGAATGAGGCCGGCTTCGCCGAGCTTGATCATCGCCTGCGGCGTGCTGGCGACCGGAAACAGCTTTGCCGTGGCGAGGTTGACGCTCTTGTCGGTCGCCTGCGCCGATAGCACCACCGCGACCAGCAGCTCGTAGGGCGTGCCGTACTCGAGCTCGCTGCGCGGATTCGGATTCTGCCGGCGTAAGCGCTCGAAAATCTCCCTGCGTTTTGCCGGATTCACGGCGGCGCTCCTGCGAGCTGATGCAGGCGCTCCAGGCGCGCCGGCTCGTTCGCCAGAAGACCGGCGTCGCGAGAAAGCGCCGTGTGCGCCTTGCCGAACCACGATCGCGCCGCCGCCGCGTCGCCGCGCGCGAGGTAGAGCTCACCAAGCTCCTCGAACACATAGCCGTCGACTTCACCGCTTTTTTGCAGCTCGTCCTGCAGTGCTTGCTGGATCGCCATCGCGTCGTCGTAACGGCCGAGCGAGCGCATGCACCTCGCGATCGCCCAGCGCGCCGCGCGGATATTGGCGCTGCCTCCGCGCTGCTCCCATGCAGGAAGCGCCTTTTGAAAATAGACGAGCGCTGTCGCGTAGTCTCCGCGCTCGTGATACGTCCAGCCGATGTTGTTGTACAACGACGCAAGCCAGCGCTTGGATCGCACATCGGCTGTCCGCTCCGTCATTCCGAGGGCTTCGAGATTCCAGTCGAGCCGCTCGGCGGGCGGAGCGGCGATACCGAGCATGTGCGCCGCGTCGATGGCCAGAAAATCCTCGCCGCTGCTGCGGGCGACGTCGAGCGCGTCTCGAAACAACGGCGTCGCCTTTTCGGGCGCGCCCGACGAGTTGAAAACGCGGCCGCGCTCGAGAAAGTAGCGCACGCGCACACGCGGCGTCGCGCGAGGCAGCGCCTTTTCTACACGGTCGAGCGTCGCGTGAGCGGCGGGGAATTTGCGCTGCAGTCCTTGCGCGCGGGCGATCTGCGTCTGGAGCTCGAGCGCGGCGGGCGACCCGGAGGGGAGTGCGCCGACTTCGCTGCGAAATCGCGACTCAGAGACGTCGGGACGCTGAAAATCCCACCATCCATCGAGCGCGGCAGCGTCGAGCTCCGCTGGCCGCTCGAGGCTCAACGCGCCTCCGCTAAATGCGATCGAGACGAGAATGACCAGCGCGATGACCAGCGCGTGCGCCGGCGCGAGGGCATTCACTCCGCCGATCCGTTGCTCTTTTGCCTTCGCGCCCGTGCGCGCGCAAACGCCGCCGCGACTGCGGCCCGTCGCTGATCGCGGGTCGAGGCAGCGGAGCCGGGCACACGGCCGCGCCGGGGAAGGGAAGCGATCCGAATCGTGCGCTCATCGTAGCGTTGGCGGGCGCGCAGCGCATCGTCCGCGGTCCAGTCGCGGCCGGAAGCGCGCATGACAATGCAATCGACCGGACACACCGGCAGGCAAAGTGCGCAGCCGGTGCAGCTGTCGCGAAGGACCGTGTGCATGAGCCTGGCCGCTCCGACGATTGCATCGACGGGACACGCGGAGATGCACAGAGTGCAGCCGATGCATGCCGGCTCATCGATGAATGCAATCGCCGGCGGCATCTCCGGCCCGCAGGCCGGGTCAAGCGCAATGCGCGGGCGGCCGAGGATCTGCGACAGCTTGGCGATGGTCGCATCGCCTCCCGGAGGGCAGCGATTGATCGCGGCCTCTCCGGCAGCAACCGCCTCTGCATAAGGCCGGCACCCGTTGAAGCCGCACCGGCGGCACTGGGTTTGCGGAAGCAGAGCATCGATGCGCGCGGCGAGCGGAGCGTGATCGGGCATGCGGCATTTTACCTTTTGCCGCTGAGCTTACTGAGTCTTAGGGAAAAGGTAGACGACCATTTCCGTCACGAGGCGCCTCTCGAGCCGATCGATCGGCGAAGCGGCACGAATCTTCCCTCGCCCTCTGGGAGAGGGGCCCTACAGCATCGCGTTTCACGGCGTCTTGGGGGCGCCGGACCGGCGATCGCTCCGCGTCTTGTAGTCCGCTGGGACTTTGAAGAGATCCGCAGGTGGGTCGCCGCGCTTGAGACTGGCGAGACGGTAAACGGTGATGCCGCTGCGCGGGTCGCTGTTGCTGCTCATGACCACGAGGTGCAGCTCGGGCGAGTACCACCGCTCGGAGACAAGCGATATCGGCCTCTCGTTGCCGATGACGCCTGCGGCGATGGTGTGCGTGACGCGCGTGCCTTCTGCGCGTACGCCATCGAAGTCGCGCGGGCCCAGCGATTCGGTAACGCCCTTACCTTGCATTCCGTAGGGCAAAGGCAGGGGATTGCCGTGCAGCATCAGCGGCGGCATGGGCGGGGTCGGCGGCGTCGGAGGCGTAGGGGCGCTCGAGGATCCATCGCTGCCGACGCGAATGACCTCGATGTGGACATCGGGCCCGGCACCGCCGTCGCCCTTGCGCACGACAACCCGGCCGGGACGTACCTCCACGCCGGTGACCGGAGGTAAGGGAGGGACAGGAGGAAGCGGCGGTGTCGCGGCGGGCGGCACCGGCGGCTGCGGCGGCACCGGAGGAGTAGGAGCAACCATCCCGACCTGCGGCAGCGGAACCGCGATCTTGCGGCTCGGATGCAGCACGTACTTCCGTTTTTCGACCGGATCGTTGATGTAGACGACGCTGCTGCGCTCGCCCTTGCGCTCCTGACGCGTGCGCCCCGCGGCGTCGCGCGCGAGCAGGGTGACCGATTTGCGCACGATGCGGTTGCCATCCATCAGCACCTGCGTTCTTTCGGTGATGGCCTCCGCAGTGTACGGAGCGTTCTTGACGACTTCGCTCGCGCCGCCTACTTCGCGCGACAGGAACGAGAGCGATCCGACATCGTCGTCCTCGAACGCGGCCTCCAGCGCGCTTTCGGCGATTTCCATTGCGCTCTCGTAGGCCTCCTGGGCTTGCTCGCGTGCTTGTCTGGCGAGGTCTTTTCCCTGCTCGGCGGCGGCGCGCGCCTGCTCGCGTGCTTGTTCGCGCGCTTCTCTCGCGAGCTCCTTCGCCTGTTCCGAGGCTGCGCGCGCTTGCTCGCGCGTTTGTGCGGCGGCGGCCTTTCCCTGCTCGGCGGCATCGCGGTTCATCTGACGGATCTCCTCGCTGCTGGGCCCGGACTGCTGCGCGAGCGCGTGCGGGCAGGCGCCGAACAAACCGGCGGCGAACATCATCCCCGGCAGCAACAGCCACGTCTTGGGGGTCGAAAGCATGGCAAATCTCCTCAGTCGATAAAGCGAACGGCCAGCACGGTCCCATCGCGGCGAACAAGCAGCTCGCTGGAGATCGTGTCGGCGGCGCGGGCAGGGTTCACGGGCAATCCGAAATCGGAAAGCATCACTCGCGGCATCTGGGTCGCAACGACGTAGGCGCCCTGGTCGTTCGCGATGTCGCGAACGGGCACCAGCGGTATGAATTCCGTCGCTGCCGGCGCCGCAACGCCTGCAGGCGCTGAAGGGAGCTCGCCGCGCTGCGCTTGCAGGGTCCACGCCACGATGCCGATGGTGACGGCGACGGCGGCGGGCCAGACCGGCCACCGCTCGCGCCAGCCATCCCGCCACGAACGCTGTTGCGTCTTACGCGGCACGGCCCGCACCGCGGCGGCGAGCGCCTGTGCAATCGCGGGCGGCGGCTCGAGCTGCGCGATCTCGCGGCGCAGGGCGTCGAGCGTGCGATCGAACGCGTCGCCGGTCACTGGCTTGCTCCGGTGACCGATGCGGCGTCGCGCTCCTCCGGGAACATGTCCGTGAGGAGCGAGCGTGCGCGGGACAGACGCGAGCGTATGGTGCCGAGCTCGCAGCCGCATATCGATGCCGCTTCGACGTACGAGCAACCCTGCAGCTCGACCAGGACCAGGGCGTCGCGATAGGGCGCGGGCAGGCGCGCGATCGCCTTGCGCAGAAGCTCCAGCTCGCGCTTGCGCAGCAGCAGCGGGAGCGGCTCGTCGTCTTCGCGGATGCGCAAGGTCTGCATCAGACCGTCGCCGTCGGTTTCGGGCAGCGGATCGTGCGCCGGCATCGCGAGCTGCCGCCGAACGAAGTTGCGGGCGATTCCACAGAGATACGCCGGCATGCGCCCCCTTTCGGCGTCGAAATCCGCTGCATGGGTGAGCAGATGCATGAATACCTCCTGCGTGACGTCCGCGGCGACCGCGGGCGAGCCCGACCATAAAAGTGCAAAACGATAGATGCCGCCGCCGTGCCGCCGGTAGAGGGGCTCGAGCGAACCCGGGTCGCCGCGGAGAATGCGGTCGACCAGGCTGGCGTCGCTCGGCACGTTGTCGGCGGTGTCGTTGGGCGGCATCGAACGCAGTTCCTGGTGCATATTCGGGTTTGGGGCCTGAAAAGTTCCCGAAATCGGTTCAGGTCGTGCCATTTGCGGCGAATCGCGGCCGTTCAACCCCCGGATTCGACGCTTCGTCCCCGGCGCACTGGCCGGTTCAAGGTCCGAAGGAGGACACTTCGACCGTAGCGCGGGCCCGGGAATTATCCGCGGGCCGACGTATTTGTGAAAACGAAGAGGCGAGCATGAATATGCAATCAGGGACCGGTGAAGCTTCTCCGGGCTGCGGCACGGTGCAGGGGCGCGGACATCCGCTGGAGCTGATCCCGTTCTTCCGGCGCTTTCAGCCGGGCCCGCTGCGTGGCCTGGTGTACACGCTGATCTGGAACACGCTGCTAAGCGTCATCTTCAGCGCATTCGGCATGTTG
Organism: uncultured beta proteobacterium; assembly: GCA_963745385.1. Classification (GTDB taxonomy): domain Bacteria; phylum Pseudomonadota; class Gammaproteobacteria; order Burkholderiales; family Casimicrobiaceae; genus PALSA-1003. Next base: position 22,777 of record CAVUXI010000020.1, on the reverse strand, counting down.
TTCGATCCGCACGCCGTTCTCTCGCGCATGCTCTGGGTCAACTTCGTGATCGCCAACTGTATCGGCTTCCTCATTCATGCCGGAATCTGGACCAGCGGTGGACTGCTGGGTCACGTGCTTGCGCGCAAGTCGTTCGCATTTCGCATGCTCTACTATTCGGTGATATCGGTGGTCGCGGTGTTCGCCGGATATTGGCTGGGATTCACGTTGCTGACCTGGCGCGAGGCCCGGCAGTTTGTCCTCTCGGCGCAGGGAGCGATGACGATTCTGCTGCTCAGCGTCATTATTTCGGCGATTGTCGCCGCGGTCTTCTATAGCCGCGAGCGCGAAGCCAGGGCGGAAGCGGCCTACGAGCGCGAGCGTGCGCGCGGGGAGGCCGCGGAACGCCAGACCAAAGTTGCGCAACTCAAGCTGCTGGAAGCCCAGATCGAGCCGCATTTCCTGTACAACACGCTGGCCAACGTGATCAGCCTGATCGATAGCGATCCCTCGAACGCCAAGCGCATGGTCGAGCGGCTGATCGATTATCTACGGCGCGCCGCAATGGCCTCGGGAGCCGCGGACGCGACCCTGGGCCGCCAGATCGATCTGCTGCGCGCGTATCTCGATATCATCGTGCTGCGCATGGGATCGCGGCTTTCCTACCGGATCGATGTCCCGGCGGAGCTTGCGTCGCTGCCGCTTCCCCCGATGCTGCTTCAGCCGGTCGTGGAAAACGCGATCAAGCACGGGCTCGAGCCCAACATCGGCGGCGGCCTCGTGAGCATCGGCGCGCGCCGTGAAGGCGCGGAACTGATCCTCGAGGTCGACGACAACGGGCTGGGCGTTCGCACGACGCGATCGCCGGGATCGACCGGCCTCGGGCTCGCCAACTTGCGCGATCGGCTCGCTAGCATCTATGGCGCTCGAGCGCGGATGGACATCGAGGATCGGCAGCCGGGCACGCGCGTCACGATCTCGCTGGCGGCCGAGAGCGCCGCGTGAGCGTTGCGGGCGACGGCACGGGCAACGGCGCCCCGCGCGCCCTCATTGCCGATGACGAACCGCACCTGGCGAGCTACCTGCGCGACAAGCTTGCGGCGACGTGGCCTGAGCTCGCGATCGTCGGCGTCGCCGCCAACGGACCCGACGCGCTACGCCTGATCGAAGAGCACGACCCCGACGTGCTGTTTCTCGATATTCGCATGCCGGGGCTAACCGGGCTCGAAGTCGCGCAGCGCGCCGCCGAGGGCGTTCACGTTGTCTTCGTGACAGCGTACGACCAGTACGCCGTCGAGGCCTTCGATCGCGAGGCAGCCGACTATCTGCTCAAGCCCGTCACCGACGAGAGGCTGGCCGATACCGTGAGGCGCCTGCGCGAGAAGCTGCGGGCGCCGCCCGCGGCGGACGAGCTCAAGAGTGCGCTCGATGTGCTTGCCCGCGTGCTGCCGGGAATAGCGGGAGGCGTGGCCGGCGCAGGCGAAAAACTGGCGTGGATACGCGCATCGATCGGCAATCAAGTGAGGCTGATCGCGGTCGAGGATGTCTGCTATTTCCAGGCAAACGACAAGTACACCAGCGTCTTTACGACCGAAGGGGAGGCGCTGATCCGGACGTCGCTCAAGGAGCTGGGCGAATCGCTCGATCCGCAGCGATTCTGGCAAATCCATCGCAGCACCATCGTCAACGTCGCCCAGGTGGCCGCGACGACGCGGGATCTTCGCGGGCGCACGCTCATCAAGCTCAAGACGCGGCCGGAAGCGCTTCCCGTGAGCCGCGCGTTCGCGCATCGCTTCCGGCAGATGTGACGCGCCGCATAGGCGCCGCAGTCGAGCAGCGGGGCGATCCGGGGCGCCGGCATTGCCGCCATCGCGTCCGCGGGACGACAATAGACACGTGAGCCACGACCATGCCGGATCGCAGCATCATGCGTCACCGCCGGAGCGGGCGCTCCTGATCGCGATTGCGCTGACGGTCGGCTTTGCGGCCGTCGAGGCGGCCGGCGGCTGGCTCTCAGGCTCGTTGGCGCTCTTGTCCGACGCGGGTCACATGGTCACCGACGGCGCCGCGCTAGCCATCGCCTTTTTCGCGCAACGCATGGCGATGCGGCCGCCTTCGCAGCGGGCGAGCTATGGGTACGCGCGCGCCGAAGTTCTCGGCGCATTTATCAACGCCCTGCTCATGCTCGGCATCGTCGCCTGGATCGCGATCGAAGCCGTGCGCCGGCTGCTCGCGCCGGGCCCGGTCGCGGGTGGCACCGTGGTCGTGATCGCGGCCATCGGACTCGGCATCAACATGGTTTGCGCGTGGCTGCTGATGAAGAGCAGCAGCCTCAACGCCCGAGCGGCGATGGTGCATGTCATGGGAGACATGCTCGGATCGGTCGCCGCAATCGTGGCGGGCGGCGTCATCGCCGCGACAGGCTGGCTGCCGATCGATCCTATTCTGTCGCTGTTTGTCGCCGTCCTGATCCTTCGCTCGACATGGATCCTGCTCAAGACGACGACGCGCGTGCTGATGGAAGGCGTGCCCGAACACCTGTCCTACGAGGAGATCGGTCACGCGCTGTGCACACTCCCGGGGGTTGCCGCGGTCCACGATCTCCACGTCTGGCACGTGGCCTGCGATCGCGCCGCGCTATCGGCGCACGTGGTCATCCACGATGCGTCGGCTTGGCCGCAGACGCTCGCGGCGGCTCAGCACCTATTGGCCGAGCAGTACGGCATCGATCACGTCACGCTCCAGCCGAGCTGGCACGCGCCGGTCCGCGGCAAGCGCTTCATCCCCCTCACGCCGGTCGGCGGGAGCGACAAGCCGCACCTGCACTGAAGCGCGCCGCATACCGCTCTGCATGTGCGCGCGGCTTGCAGGCCCGAATTTATTCGGGGCGCGGTCACCAAACCAGAGCGCCGCGTGCGAATGGATCGCACCTACAGAATATGCGCGCCGCGTGCGAATGAATTCGCCCCTACAGAAGCGCATCACATCCAGCGTATTTTCCTGAACCAGAGAAACAGGGCGACATCGAGAATAAACATGACTGCCAGCGCGATCGGATAACCGTAGGTCGTATCGTATTCGGGCATGTTCTTGAAATTCATTCCGTAGATCCCCGCGATCAGGGTCGGCACCGCGATGATGGCCGCCCAGCTTGCGAGCTTCTTGGTGACCTCGGTCTCGTTCAAGCTGATCATGCCGATATTGACCTGGATCGCGGTGGTCTGCATATCGCGGATGCCTTCGATCGTCGCGTGCAGCCGCTGCAAATGGTCGAACACGTCGCGGAAGTACTCGCCCATGCCCGCGCAAATCCGCGGCACTCTGCCGCCGTAGAGCTTGCTCACCGCTTCCATGAGCGGATCGACGGCGTGCTTCAGGATCATGAGGCGGCGCTTCAAGCGCATAGAGCGCTTCGATGTTCGACCGCGCCGTGTTGCGCACGAAGATCTGCTCCTCGATCTGCTCCAGCTCCGACTCGAGCGCATCCAGGACGGGAAAATAGCGATCGACCACGGTGTCCATCAGCGCATAGAGCACATATGCCGCGCCGTGCTTGAGCAGATGCGGCTCGCGCTCGCGACCGGGCACGGACGTCGCTGAAGCCCCTTTCCGTGTGAAGGCGAACCGAAAGCACGTAGTTCGGCCCGACGAAGACATCGACTTCGCCGACGTGCAGGTCGTCGCCCTCGAGCTCGACCGTCTGCAGCACCGCGAACAGCGAATCGCCGTATTCCTCGATCTTTGGGCGCTGATGGCCGTGGCGCGCGTCCTCGACCGCAAGCTCGTGCGAGCCCGAACTCCTCGCGCATTTCCTCGAGCTCTTCGGGCGTCGGGTCCTTGAGCGCGACCCAGACGAAACATGTCGGGGCGCTCGACGTAGTCGCTGATGTCTTCCTTCGGGATGTCGCCGAGCTTCTTGCCTTCCTGATAGGCGACGCAGTTGACCAGCATGGTGCTTCCTCCTTCGAGCGCACGATGATAGCCCGCTGCAGGCAATGCCCGCCACTGCGATCGCGCCATCGAATGTGGCTGGCGGTGCCGCCCATGCGCGTAACATGCGGTGTCCTCCCGTCCGCCGGCGTCCGTGCCCAAGCCACGAATGATCATCGAGTCGCTGCTCGACACCGACCTCTACAAGTTCACGATGATGCAGGTCGTGCTGCATCATTTTCCGGACGGCGCAGGTCGAATATCGCTTCAAGTGCCGCACGCCCGGCGTCGACCTCACGCCCTACATCGCCGAGATCGAGCGCGAGATCGCCGGCCTGTGCGGCTTGCGGCTTTCGCGGCGCGAGCTCGAGTACCTGCGCCGATGGCGCTTCCTCAAGAGCGACTTCGTCGACCTGCTGGGCCTGTTTCACCTGCAGGATCGATTCGTCACCGTACGAAGCTCGACGATGTCCGCCCAACGAGATCGACATCTCGATCAACGGGCCCTGGCTGCACACGATACTGTTCGAGGTGCCGATCCTCGCGATCGTCAGCGAGATCTATTTCCGCAACACGCAGCCGCGTCCCGACTTCGCCGAGGGCACGCGGCGTCTTGCGGCCAAGATCGAGCAAATCAACGCCGTGCCCGACCCGGAGTTCCGCATCGCCGACTACGGCACGCGGCGCCGCTTCTCGCGAAGCTGGCAGGAGAAGTGTGATTGCGACGCTCAAGGAGGGCATCGGTCCGAAATTCGTCGGCACGAGCAACGTCTACTTCGCGCTCGAGCATGGTCTGACGCCGCTCGGCACGATGGCGCACGAATACCTGCAGGCGTGCCAGGCGGTCGGGCCCGCGGCTGCGCGATTCGCAGGTGTTCGCGTTCAACACCTGGGCGCGCGAATACCGCGGCGACCTCGGCATCGCGCTGTCCGACGTGTGCGGGATGGACGCGTTCCTGCGCGACTTCGACCTTGTTCTTCTGCAAGCTGTTCGACGGCGTGCGCCACGACTCCGGCGATCCATTCGAATGGGGCGAGAAGCTGATCGCGCACTATCAGAAGATGCGCATCGATCCGCGCACCAAGACGATGGTGTTCTCCGACTCGCTCAACGTGCCGCTGGCGATCCGTCTGTTCGAATATTTCAAGGGACGCAGCCAGACCGCGTTCGGCATCGGCACCAACCTCACCAACGACCTCGGCTATCGAGCCGCTTCAGATCGTCATCAAGATGACCCGTTGCAACGGCCAGCCGGTCGCCAAGATCAGCGACGAGCCGTCGAAGGCGATGGACTACGATCCGTCGTACGTCGCCTATCTGCGCGAGGTCTTCCAGGTGCCGCTACAGGCGATCGAAGCAGAGACCGCGGGGATCGACGCGGAATGAATCTTGTCCGTTTCTATCCCGCGCCGGCGAGCGCCTCCCGATAAGCAGCGAAGCGCGCCGGTACCCACGCACGCGAATATCACGCGGTCGAGCGCATCGAGGCGTTCGAATCCCCGCACCGAGGACAGCGCAATCGGTACCGCGCGATGCAGCGGATAGCCGTACGCGCCGCAGCTGATGGCGGGAAAGGCGATCGAGGTCAATCCGTGCTCGAGGGCGAGCTCGAGCGAACGGCGATAGCACGACGCGAGAAGCTCGGGCTCGCCGTGCGCACCGTTGCGCCAGATCGGGCCGACCGCGTGAATGACGTAAGGTGCGGCGAGCCGATAGCCGCGCGTAATCTTGGCGTCGCCTGTCGCGCACCCGCCGAGCAGTCGGCACGCTTCGAGCAGCTCGGGGCCGGCCGCACGATGTATCGCGCCGTCGACACCGCCGCCGCCCAGGAGCGAGTTGTTCGCCGCATTGACGATCGCATCGACGGCGAGGGTCGTAATGTCGGCGTGTACAGCTTGTAGCGTAGCGGTCATCGAAGCGTTGTGCGCGCCTTCGCGCGCATGAATTGCCCGGCGCGAACGGGCCGCGCCGCAATGACGGCGCTGTCGCAGGGGGATGGTTCGGGCTATAGTATCGCAATGGCCTCGATCAAACCGATCAACGCACCCGGCAGCCCGCCGCCGGAATCAGTTTCGGCGCGTCCTGCCCGAATCTCCCGACCGCCGGCTGCGCCTCGAGGACATCCTGAAGCTGATGGTGGCCGACGGTCTCGTTCCGTCCGCCGACGCCGACAAGCTCGCTCGCTCGCGCACGCAGCGCTTCGAGCATCCGCTGGAGCTGATCGCCGACCAGAAATGGCGTTCGATCTCGACGCCGCGCAAGCCGCTGACGCTCGATGCGCTCGTCGAATGGCTGGCCGGCAAGCTCGGGCGTCCCTATCAGCACATCGATCCGCTCAAGATCGATCTCGTGGCGGTGACGCAGACGATGTCGAACGCCTACGCCGAGCGCTATCGCATCCTGCCCGTCGCGGTGGCGGGCGGCATCCTCACTGTTGCCACCAGCGAGCCGTTCGTGCGGGCGTGGGCCGACGAGCTCGAGCAGATCCTGCGACTGAAGGTCAAGCTGGTCTTCGCCAATCCGCAGGACATCCGGCGCTTCCTCGGCGAGTTCTTCAATCTCGCGCGCTCGATGAAAAAGGCGCAGGAGACGTCGAAGGGCGACGTTTCCCTAGCCCGCAATTTCGAGCAGCTGGTCGAGCTGGGCAAGCACGGGCAGCTCGACGCCAACGACCAGCACGTCGTCCACATCGTCGACTGGCTGTGGCAGTACGCGTTCGAGCAGCGCGCGTCCGACATCCACATCGAGCCGCGGCGCGACGTCGGCATCGTGCGCTTCCGCATCGACGGCGTGCTGCACCAGGTCTACGCGATTCCGATCCCGGTCCTGATCGCGATGACGAGCCGGATCAAGCTGCTGGCGCGCATGGAGATCGTCGAAAAGCGGCGCCCGCAGGATGGCCGCATCAAGACCGTCGCTCCGAACGGACAGGAGATCGAGCTGCGCATCTCGACGATGCCGACCGCCTTCGGCGAAAAGATCGTCATGCGCATCTTTACGCCGGACGTGCTGGTGCGCGATTTCCAGGAGCTCGGCTTCACCGGCGAGGACCGCGAGCGCTGGGACAAGATGATCAAGGAGCCGCACGGGATCATCCTGGTCACGGGGCCGACCGGCTCGGGCAAGACGACGACGCTTTACTCGACGATGAAGCATTCTGGCGACGCCCGAAGTCAACGTCTGCTCGATCGAGGATCCGATCGAGATGATCGCGCCCGGAATTCAACCAGATGCAGGTGCAGCCCGCGATCGGCGTCGATTTCGCCAGCGGCGTGCGCACGCTGCTGCGGCAGGATCCGGACATCATCATGGTCGGCGAAATCCGCGATCGCGACACCGCCGACATGGCGGTGCAGGCGGCGCTTACCGGGCACCTCGTGCTGTCGACGCTGCACACCAACGATGCGCCGACGGCGATCACGCGCCTGCTCGACCTCGGCGTGCCGCCGTATCTGATCAATTCGACGGTGCTCGGCGTCATGGCGCAGCGCCTGGTGCGCACGCTGTGTCCGCACTGCAAGAAGCCGGGCGATCCGCCGGACGAGGACACCTGGCGCATGCTCACGGCGCCGTTTGTCGCCGACCTGCCTCGCAACGCACAAGCGGCGGGAGGCTGTCTCGAATGCCGGATGACCGGATACTACGGCCGCATCGGTCTGTACGAAATCATGGCGCTGACCCCGGCGCTGCGCAAGTCTGATCAATGCCTCACCGGACGACGCGAAGATTCGCGACCTCGCCTACAAGGAAGGCATGAAGCCGCTGCGCGTTTCCGGCGCGATGAAAGTCGCAGGAGGCATGACGACCGCCGACGAAGTCGTCAAGGTCGCTCCGCTCGGATAGCGTATCGCGATTCGCCCGCCAGGAGTGAAAGGCGGGGAGCGAGCTTCACGCGTTCGCGCTTTTTTCTTTCGCCGTAGTGTCTGCCACAAACGACCATCGAACGGCACTTCGAACCGTGCGATTTGCGGTCGGTTTCCTGTCGATTCAGCTCAGTAACGGCGAACTGCAGCGCTCATCCGTCAGCGGTTGTACTCGCCAATCGTTCGACGCGCCGGATATACCTCACCACGTCGGCCTTTGTCCGATTGATTGTTGTGCAGAGAGTGGTGGAGTATTCCCCGATCGGGGATCGGTTGGCCTTCGCAATCGGGGCTTCATGCGTCATCGTCGCGCGCCAGCATCGAATCGCAGCGGGAGGTTGTTGCAAAGCTTGGCAGCCGCGTGCCTGCTATTTTGTGCGGCGGTCGACGCGGCACCGACGACTATCAAAGCGAGCATGAGCGTCACTGCTCGCGTGATCGAAGTGGATTGTACCGACCGGCCCGTCAAAGTCAGAGCATGCGCGCCGGCGCTTGTCCTGCGCGAGTTGCGGCAGGAGGCGGTCCCGCCCGCGATTGCCGCACCCGAGGACCCGCAGCACCTGACGCCGGCCGGAACGACGACAAAGCTTATTTTTTACTGAGCTGTCGTCCGAGGACGGGATTTCATGATTCGCCCGAGCCGCCCCGCACAGCGAAGGGAACGCCTGCGCTCAGGACTGCTCCTGCAGCTTGATCGTGCAGCATTGCGATCCGATGCATTTTCCGTACTCCTTGACATTAGCCTGACGCATTAAGCCTTCGTAACGCTCGCGGGGGCCGCTCCTGTGCCGTCGGGTTTCCGACGCCTTGCTTGGGAGACTTGGACTCTCACTACGACTCTTCGCCTCGCACGTGGCCAGCGTCGTTGCGCAAACACTTCCTTCTTTGATTGAATCCGGAACTTCCTGATATTGGAAACGCCCAACCGATGCGAGGCGTGATTTGCATCGTGCAAAAAGCGGAATGGCCGCCACCGTGCGCTCGTGTAGTCCGGAAGGAAGTCGCGCTGTGGGAGTTTGTTACCGTCATCCGTTCTGGCGAGAGTCTCGAACGCAGTTCCGCAAATGCCTCGCTTTTTCAGCGTTAGCGAAAGGAGTGTTTCCATGCAAGCCCCCAAGCTCAAAGTTCTCTTGATGGCGCTCTCACTTGGTGCAGTTGCATCTGCCGGCGCGCAGACTTACGTCCCTGCCAGCCCCCCTGACACGGGCAATGCGACATCCCAGCCGTCGCCGACGGCCGTCCCAGATGCGGCCATGCCCGCGGACAGCGCCGCGCCGAATGCTTCCGCGAATCGTCCCGCGACGGTTCCGAGCGCAACCGAAGAAAGCACCGTGATCCTGCTGGTTCCCGCGGCGCCAACCACCGAAGACGGCCGTCCAAGCGGCATCGACTCTCGCGCAGACTCGAAGTGCCGAAACGCACCCGTCAACGCGTATTGGGATTGCGTGAACAGCTACAACGCCGATTAGCACCAGGGGGGCGCCGAGCTCCCCTTTTTGGAATGGCGACGCGTTCGCCACCCAATAGCCGTGGCGTGCGGCTCATTGCGGTCAGCGCTACGACGTTTGTAGGCCCGAATTTATTCGGGCGCTGTCGCCAAGTCCGCCACCGCGTGCGAATGAATTCGTACCTACAGGAGCCAGGTTAGCGTTTCACCGGCTGGCAATCGGCCATCTGCTGCCGCTACGGTGCTCCCTAAAATCGTAGCGAATGGAGCGGCAGACGCTGACCCCCTTGCCATCTGTGATAGCCCGTAAGATGCTACGCGCTGTCGGGAGTCGCGCTCTGGAGTCGAAAGACGCCGCACTCGCCGCCAGGATTCAACTCCCCAGCGCCCATGACGGCAAACACGCAGACACCGTTCGACATCGCGGTCGTGATGACGACGGTGGTTCGTCCCACGATTCAACAGGCGATCCGCTCGGTCTTCGCGCAGCAATTCGAGGGCCGAACCCAGATCCTCGTCGGCATCGACAAGTGGGAGGGCGAGCGCGCGCTTCTCGACGGATTGAACGCCGAGAAACCGTCGCACGTCGAAATGACGATCGTCGACCTCGGCTACTCCACATCGTGCCGGCACGGCGGCCTCTATCCCAGCCGCTTTGGCGGCTCCTTGAAGACAATGCTGAGCTACGCCGCAAACAGTCGCTACGTCGCCTATCTGGACGACGACAATTGGTATGCGCCGGAGCACGCCGCGTCGATGCTCAAGGCGGCCGCCGGCAAGGTGTGGGCTTTTTCCCTGCGTCACTTCGTCGATCGAAAAAGCGGCGAATACCTCTGCCCCGATACGTGGGAATCGATGGGTCCGGGACGCGGCATCTATGCCGAGGCGCAAGGCGGCTTCGTCGATACCAATTGTTACCTGCTCGATACACAGGCGTGCTACGACGTGTTTCCCGAGTGGGCGATGACACGCTTCGCCGGAGGCACCGGAGGCGACCGTCAGGTGCTCCAGCGATTGGCTGCCCGACCCTGGGGGTCGAACGACGCGCCAACCGTGTTCTATCGTACCAAGCTCAACAGACAGCAGCCTTATCTGCTTTGGCAGTATCGGCGCGCGGGCGTCGATCTCGCCAGATTCATGCCGGCGGATGCTATTCCGGGCGAAGATGTCTGGCGTCAATGCGCGGCATTCGATCGCGCCGGAAAGCAAGACAATAGCGACGCGTCTGCGGGCGCGCAGCGCGGCGCGAGCGGAACGCTTTCGAATAGTCGTTCGTGACCGCGCCGCCGCGCGGTTGGCTTCGGACGGCGTCTTCGGCGATCGAGGGGATGAGATGGGAGAGTTCGTGCGCAAGTTGCCAAAACACGTCGCGGTGGACGATCTCGTCACGCTCATCGGCCGGAACGCGTCGATCGCAGGGACCGGCACCAGGCTCATCCATGGCATCGCGCCGCTCTCCCCCGGCTACGAGGCCGCGCTGTCGTTCTGCGATCCCGACGCCGCGGAAGAGCGCGTGCGCGATTCGCGGTCGGCGGTGATCGTCGCCGTCTCCGGCGCTGACATGCAACCGGCGCAGGACCAGACGCTGATCCTGACTGAGGATCCCAGAGCGTGGTTCATTCACGCCGTGGAAACGCTGCTTCCCGACAGCGCGCGGCCGGCCGAGCCCGACATAGGCATTCATCCGCGGGCTGATGTGCATCCCGATGCGCGGATCTCCGCCGGCGCCGCGATCGGCGACGACGTGCGCATCGGTGCCGGAACCCGAGTGGCCCCAGGAGCGGTGATCTACGCGGGTTGCACGATCGGCGCGAACTGCTGCATCGGTCCGGGCACCGTCATCGGCTGGGTCGGACTCGCCTATCACGAAGATCGCCATGGTCATCGCCTGTTCTTTCCGCATCTCGGCGGCGTGCGCATCGGCGATTGGGTCGACGTCGGCGCCAACTGCAACGTATGCCGCGGGATACTCAGCGACACGACGATCGGCGATCAGGCAAAGATCGGCAGTCTGGTCTATATCGGACACGGCGCGGTGATCGAAGACAAGGTCTGGATATCGGCCGCCACCGCGGTTGCGGGGCATTCGCGCATCGGCGAGCGTGGGTTGATCGGCATCGGCGCGACGTTCGTGGACAATGTTGCGACCGGCCCCGGCGTTCTGGTCGGAGCCGGCAGCGTCCTTACCCGTAATGCACTGGCAGGCGATAAGCTTGTGGGCGTTCCGGCGCGCAGTGTCGCCACACTTCGCCGGTTCGGGCCGACGCCGCGATAGCCGCGGTCGTGAAAAATCAATGAGATAGCAGCCCAGTCAAAGAAAGCCTTGACAATAATTGCTTAGGCAATATAATACGGACCATGAGCTCGACAGACACCACCACCAAAGAGATCTACGACCTCAAGTCGTTCGATCCCCGACGCAGCATCGGCGGGCTGCTCGGCCGCATAAAAATGGCGATGACCGCTGCGCTGGACGCGGAACTCGAGCCGCTGGATATCACGGCGGCTCAATACGTCATTCTGATGCAGCTCGCACTCCAGGAAGCGGATTCAGCGTCCGAATTGTGCAAAGGCATTTCGTACGATCCCGGCGCGATGACGCGGATGCTCGACCGGCTCGAGCGCCGAGGCCTGGTCCGCCGCGTTGCGCACCCGAACGATCGGCGCACGTCCAATCTCGAGCTGACGCCCGAGGGCAAGGCGGTGTACCCCAAGCTACGGGCGGCAGCCATGAAAGTGGTCAACCGTTTCCTGCAAGGATTCAGCGAGCAGGAGGCGCGTCAGTTGGAAGGCTTCCTGCAGCGGATGCTGGAGAACGCCTGATTTTTTTTGAGTAGATAGTTGCCTAGGCATTGTGTGCCAAGGCAGTAATACGGAGATGACATGAAACCCAAGATATCGATTCTCGACCGCGCGTTTGCCTACAAACCCTCCTACGCAACGGCGATTGCCGAAACGTGGCGCCGCTTCGGCTGGCGTCCGGTCAAGCGCGATGCGCAAGCGTCGCAAGTGCAGTCCCGCGCGCTCAATCAACCGCCGCGCACCTGGAAAAGCGAGCGCATGACAAGCAACGGCCTGACGACATGAAAACGGTGAATTGGATTCTGCAATGGACGCGATCTCTCGGTCCGTATCTGGCGATAGAGCTGATCCTGCCGGGCGGCTCGATCATCGCGTTGCTGCTTTGGACGTATCGCCACAGAAACGCTGTGCGTCATGCCGTGGCTCCGGCACCGAGGTGCGCGGCGTGAGCACGAGCTTCGCGCGCGCCTCGAGCTTGCTGGCGGCGGCCGTGTTGGCCGCGGGTTGCGCGAGCATGCAAGGCTTGTCCCCGCAGGCGACGTTGAAGAGCGGCAACGAACTGGTCGCGGAGAAGTCGCTTTCGAGCGCGGGTCACGCGACCGCGGCGTGGCCGGCGACGGACTGGTGGCGCTCGCTCAACGATCCGCAACTCGATCGGCTGATGGACGAAGCGCTTGCCGGAAGCCCGAGCCTGAAGATCGCCGAGGCGCGCACGCGTAAAGCGCTTGCGTTTGCCGATGTGAGCAAGGCGGCGCTGTATCCGCAGGTGAACGCCGATGCCGAAATCACACGCGAGCGCTTTTCCGAGCGCGGCTTAGCTCCACCGCCCTTCGGGGGGAGTTGGAGCACGCTGCATCAACTCGAGGCGACGTTCTCTTGGGAGCTCGACTTCTGGGGCAAGAATCGCGCCGCGTATGAAAGCGCGCTGGGAACCGCAAAGGCAACCGAGATCGACGCCTACGCGGCGAGGCTCGCATTGTCGACGAGCGTGGCGCAGACCTATGTTCAACTTCAGCGCGCGTATCTGCAGCTCGACGTCGCGCAGAAGACGCTCAAGGACCGCGAGCAGGTCTACGCGCTGACGCGCGACCGAAACGCCGCCGGGCTCGACTCGAGACTGGAGCTCAAGCAGGCGGAGTCGGCTGTTCCCGCGACGCGTGAGCAGATCGCGCAGCTCGAGGAGACCGTCGAGCTCAGCCGCAATCAGCTCGCCTCGCTCCTCGGCCAGGGACCGGATCGTGGGCTCGCGGTTGAGCGGCCGACGGCGGCGGTGCTCGCAACGCCTGTGGCGCTTCCGGCGACGCTGCCTGCGGAATTGCTCGGCCGGCGCCCCGACGTCCAGGCGCAGCGCGCTCGCGTCGAAGCGGCGCAAAAGGATATCGCCTCGGCCAAGGCCGAGTTCTATCCCAACGTGAACCTGATAGCGTTTGCCGGTTTCCAGGCGCTGGGTGGCGCGGGGTTCCTTTCCGCGGCGAGCCGCATGATGGGCATCGGCCCCGCGGTGAGCCTGCCGATTTTCGACGCGGGGCGGTTGCGCGCCAACCTCGCGGGCAAGGATGCCGACTACGACATCGCGGTCGAGCAATACAACCAGACGCTTGCCGACGCAATGCGAGACGTCGTCGATCAGCTCGCGTCATTTCGAAGCGTCGACGAGCAGCGCGCACAGGAACAGCTCGCGCTCGCGGCAGCGCAGGAAGCCTATGACCTGGCGATCCTGCGTTACCGCGACGGCATCGGCAACTATCTGCAGGTCCTGAGTGCCGAAGCGCCTCTGCTGGTGCAGCAAAGCCTCGACGCCGACTTGCGCTCGCGCCGGCTGGCCCTCTCGATCGACCTCGTCCGTGCGTTGGGGGGCGGATTCGACGAGTCTGCGATCAAGATCGCTGCCGCGCGGTGAACGCTAAATACCATCGGAGCGTGCACATGGAAACACTTCAACTCCAGCCCTGTACCGACCGCGAGCCTGAGCCGATCAAGACTCGGGGTCCCGGCGTGGGAACGCTGGTCCGATTTGCTGCGGGACTGGCGATCGTCGTCGTCCTCACGTTGGGCGAGGTATGGGTCATCGAGCGCGCGCCGAATCTGGACGCCACGGTGGACGCCGCTGCGGCCTCCGATTCGTACCTCGCGCCGATCAGTGAGCTCGAACGCGACTCCCCGCCGGTCGCGGTCCTGCATTGATCTCGAACAGGCGCCATAAGGGGATCACACGAGGGGGATCACATGAGGGGGATCACATGAGCAACGAAACACAGACAGAAACACCCATCTCGCCCGCAGCGGCCATGCAGGGCAAGCGGAAGCGCTGGCTGGTTATCGTCATCGGCGCGTTCGCGGTAATCGGCATTGCCTACTCGGCGTATTGGGCAATAGCGCTGCGCTATCTGCAGTCGACCGACGACGCCTACGTGAACGGCAACGTCGTCCAGATCACGCCGCAGATTTCAGGCACCGTCGTCGCCATCGGCGCGGACGACACGCAGTTCGTGCACGCGGGCCAGACCCTGGTGCAGCTCGACCAGGCCGATGCCAAGGTCGCGCTCGATCAGGCCGAAGCTCAGCTCGCCAAGACGGTGCGCGAGGTGAGGAGCCTCTTCGCGACCTCGGCGCAGCTCCAGGCGATCGCGGCGATGCGTCAGTCGGACGTTACCAAGTCGAATGAGGACCTGACGCGGCGCGAGCGGCTCGCGGATTCCGGCGCAATCTCGGGCGAGGAGTTGCAACATGCACGCGATGCGTCCAACAGCGCCAAAGCCGCGTTGCTCGCGGCACAGCAGGAGCTCGCCGCGAATCGCGCGCGCGTCGACCGCACGACCGTCGATAGTCACCCTGACGTGCTGAACGCCGCCGCGCACGTGCGCGATGCTTACCTCACGTACGCGCGTACGGCGATGCCGGCGCCGGTCTCGGGTTTTGTGGCCAAGCGCGCGGTCCAGCTCGGGCAGAGAGTCAGTCCGGGTGCGCCGCTGATGGCGATCGTTCCGCTCGACCAGGTCTGGATCGACGCGAACTTCAAGGAGCCGCAGCTCGTCGGCATGCGTGTCGGTCAGCCCGTGGCGCTCACCGCGGACCTCTACGGCGGCAAGATCGAATATCACGGCAAGGTCGCGGGCTTCGGCGCCGGCACCGGCTCCGCATTCGCGCTGCTTCCAGCGCAGAACGCCACCGGCAACTGGATCAAGATCGTCCAGCGCGTGCCGGTTCGCATCGCGCTCGATCCGAAGGAGCTTGCCGCGCATCCCTTGCAGATCGGGTTGTCGATGCAAGCCGAAGTCGATACGCATCATCGCAGCGGCGAAAGGCTTCCGCAGGTCGCGAGCAGCACGCCGTCGTATGCAACCGATGTATTCCGCTCGCTCGACCATCTCGCCGACGAACGCGTCAAGTCGATCATCGCGGCCAACGAAGCGGGGACCGGCAAAGCCTATGTCGCGCGCGCGCCGGTCTTCGATGAAAACGTCAAGCCGGCGCGGATGATCGTACCCGCGCAGCCAAAATCTCCTGCGGGATCCGGCGCCAACCTGCTGTAGGCGAACGCACCGAAAGTCATGACCGCCATTACCGAAGACGCGCCCGAAGACGCGCGCGTCAGCGCCCCTGCACGCGCCGCGCCGGGCCCCCTCAAGGGCGCGACGCTGGCGCTGGGCACGGTCGCACTGTCACTCGCCACGTTCATGAACGTGCTCGACACGTCGATCGCCAACGTCGCGATCCCCGCGATATCGGGCGACTTGGCGGTGTCGCCTGACCAGGGCACCTGGGTCATCACTTCGTTCGCGGTCGCGAACGCGATCTCGCTGCCGCTGACCGGCTGGTTGACGCAGCGATACGGGCAGGTGAAGCTTTTCACGGCGTCGATCCTGTTGTTCGTCATCGCGTCGTTCTTGTGCGGGCTGGCGCCGTCGCTGGGTTGGCTCATCATGTTCCGCGTCATCCAGGGCCTGGTGGCGGGACCGATGATTCCAGTCTCGCAATCGCTGCTGCTGTCGAGTTATCCCAAGGAAAAAGCCGGGACTGCGCTCGCGATGTGGGCGATCACGACGCTGGTGGCGCCGATCGCGGGGCCGCTCCTCGGCGGATGGATCACCGACAACATCTCCTGGCCGTGGATCTTCTACATCAATATTCCGGTCGGTATCGCCGCGGCCGCGGTGACCTGGATGATCTACAAGCCGCGCGAGACTCCGACCGTGAAGCTGCCCATCGACGCTATCGGCCTCGGGTTGCTGGTGGTATGGGTCGGCGCGCTGCAAGTGCTCCTGGACAAAGGCAAGGATCTCGACTGGTTCAACTCGGGACAGATCGTGTTCCTGGCGATCACGGCCGTCATCGGACTCTCGCTGTTCGTCGTGTGGGAGCTCACCGAGGCGCATCCTGTGGTCGACCTGCGTCTTTTCGCGCGGCGTAATTTCTGGACCAGCACGCTGGCGATGGCGCTCGCCTATGGCACCTTCTTCGGCAACGTCGTGCTCTTGCCGCTCTGGCTGCAGCAGTACATGGGCTATACGGCGACGCTGGCCGGCATGGTCCTGGCGCCCGTCGGCATTCTGGCGATCCTGTTGACGCCGGTCGTCGGTAAGAACATTCACAAGATCGATCCGCGAATACTCGCGACCGGCGCGTTCATCATCTTCGCCGGCGTGCTGCTGATGCGTTCGCATTTCAATACCAGCGCCGATCTGACGACGCTGCTGGTGCCGACGGTAATACAGGGCGCGGCCATGGCGATCTTCTTTATCCCGCTGGTCACGCTCTCCTTATCCGGGCTTGCGCCGAATCAGATCCCCTCGGCGTCGGGCCTGTTCAATTTCTCGCGCATCACGCTGGGCTCGTTCGGAACGTCGATCGCGACCACGATGTGGGACCGCCGCGCGAGCTTTCACCACGCCCAGCTCGCGGAGCGCATCAGCCAATTCGATCCGAACTCGGCGCAGGCGCTGGCGGGGATGCAGGCCGGCGGCATGAGTCCGCAGCAGAGCTACGAGTCGCTGAACCGGATCATCGATCAGCAGGCCTACATGTTGTCGGCCAACGACATTTTCTTCGTGTCGGCCGTGATCTTCGTCCTGCTGATCGCCGTGGTTTGGCTCGCGCGGCCTCAGAAAGCCGCCGGCGCAGCTGCGGCGGCGGCCGGAGCGCATTGACGTTGAGACTATTTCTGGCCAGTCTGATCCGCGGTCGTGATCGGCCAATTCTGGACTTGCTGCCAAACCTGCTGTACCGGCGGCGGAAGCTTGTCCATGTGCTTCAGGAAAAGCGCAAGCGTCCAAATCTGCTGGTCGCTCAGGGAGTAGCCGAACGAAGGCATGCCCGTCAGACGAATGCCGTGCTTGATCTTCCAGAACGACACACCTTCAGGATCGTCCTCGACGCCGTCGGTCGCCAACTGCGGCGGCTTTTGGTAAAGGCCTTTGGCTATCGGCGACGGCGAGGCAGCTCCCTTCGAGGAGCCATGACAAACCGCGCAGTTCTGCGCGAAAAGATGGACTCCATCGATGAGGTTCTGATCGGTCAGCGCCACCGGATTTTGGCCCTTTGGGGCGTCGCGGCGTAGCGTCGCATCCAGCGAAGTGCGGGCCATCCAGGTTTCCAGTTGACCGGGCTCTGCGTCGGCATTGGCCGGAATAACGCCACTTTCAACCAGAGCGAAGGCGCCGATCAGGAGAATAAAGAGCGTGAGTACTATTCCCAAAACCACGGCTTTTGACATTGCGTCTCCTCGTCCGACCAGAGCTGCTCGGCATGTGCCCTTGCGCGTGTATCGGGCACCTGCGCGCGCGCAATCCGCGTGATCCTTCGACCATCAACCCGAGTACTATTATCCCGGCGAATCCCCTGCGCTCGCCAGTCGAAATATATGGTGACAACTCCCGTCGCGCGCGACGGAACAAAGGTGCTCGAAGGGTGTTTATAGAGTAAGGACGGGGAATTGACCCGCGACTGTTGCAACGAAGGAGCGCTGATGAAAAACCTCTTGCTGATTCTGGTTGTGTCGCTGCTTTGCGGAGTCGGGGTCTCTCACGCCGAGGATCGCGAGCGGCTTCGCGCGCCGATCGCGCAGACAGACGGAATGCGTCGCGGGGAAGACGGCAACCGCGCAGAGCACGGCCGCGATCGTGGACGCCGTCCGATCATTGTCGTGGGCGTTCCGATTTTTGTCGGCCCTGGCTACGTCCCTTACAACGCGATGCCATCGACCGAACCCTACGAGACGATCGATGGATTTTGGTATTACTGTCCGGCGCCGGCAGGCTACTACCCTGACGTGGCCGAGTGCTCGAGCGGGTGGCGGCTGGTTCCCTCAGCCTGACGTTCACGGTGACAGCCGGTTCGCGATGATCACAAAGCGCAGCTCTACCCGATCCTGAACCTGAAGGGCGCCGCCGAGGATCGAAAGGGGAGCGATGCCAAAATCGCTCTGAGCGAGCGACATGCGCCCGGAAACGTTCAACCGGGTGTCGCCTTTTTCGATCTGGAGGGGAGTGCGCACTTCTCGAGTGATGCCGTTTACGGTGATGGCGACGCTCACTTGAGGATCGTTGGCGCCGGCTTCCGCCATCTGTGCGTGGATAAGCGCGTACGGATGCTCCTCCGCATGGAGTTGCGCGAGCATGTTTTCGCGTGTGCCGGCAATCGCCGCCTCGTCAGGCTCCGTGTCAAACGCGGCTTGCGCGCGCAATTCCGGTTCGTCGACGACCATCGCGTCGAGTCGAACATACAGATCGGCTCGGCCTTCGTCCGGCTCGACGTATCCATGCACGCCGTGGCTCGCGACGACGTGATCGTGTCCCAGGCGCGCGAGCGATCCCGCGCGGCGCACTTCGATAACGACAAGTGACATGGCAGGTTCGATGCGAAAGACCGGATGGCCGAGCACCGCGTCTTGCAGGTAGAAAGCCTCGGGAAATGCCTCCGGGCGTTGCTCTTCGTTCGGAGGCACACGGGGAACCTGGGAAACACAGGCCGCGAGCAGCCCGGCGAGCACGATCGCAACGACGAACGCCGTACGCATGCCATACATTTTGGCTTTCATTGTGCTGACGGACGACCACCGGTAAGTGCGTGCGACACTTGCGCAAGCTTCCACTCGAGACAAAATCGCAGAATGATGGCGATGATAGCGCGCGAAGGTCACATCTTTCACGCTTACGAAAGCGGGTACAAATGAACGATGCGCCAGGATATGTGTCTAGTGGGGGGTGAGTACGATCGAAAGCAAGGGCCTCCCGAATTGCATCGCGGTTTTTTATAGCAGGCTCAACGCATGGCGACGCGTTCGACTTGGCGAATCGCCCGGAGCATTAGGATATGAAGATTCGTGATTTCCCCGTCGGAATTTTCCTCAATATGCTTCGCGATGGACCCAAGGCTTGCGGTGTACGATCTGAACTTTGACGTTTTTTTGTTGCAAGGAAATCTTTGATGAATAGTTTTGAGCGATCCACAGCATCGCCGCGTTCCGGCGAAAATGAATTGTCACTGCCTTCTAAAGGCGCCGCCGTCCCAAAGGAAAAGCTCTCACTGTCGGCAATCGCAGTCACCAGGTTCGGCAAATTCGATATCGGGCAACGCGCGCGTTTTCTGGGCCGCCCAAACATCACCTACCCCGGGTCAGCGCGGCGTAGTGTCCCCCGCCCAACTCCCGCACGATGTCTCCCACAAACTGCTTGGCGTCGCCGAAGAGCATCAGCGTGCTGGTCGAGGTAGTAGAGCGGGTTGTCGATGCCGGCGAAGCCGGGGCTCATGCTGCGCTTGATGACCATGACGGTGTGGGCTTTGTCGACGTCGAGGATGGGCATGCCGAAGATGGGGCTGGACTGGTCGGTGCGGGCGGCGGGGTTGGTCACGTCGTTGGCGCCGATGATCAGGGCGACGTCGGTTTGCGGGAAGTCGCCGTTGATCTCGTCCATTTCGATCAGGCGGTCGTAGGGGATGTCGGCTTCGGCGAGCAGCACGTTCATGTGGCCGGGCATGCGTCCGGCGACGGGATGGATGGCGAAGCGGACGTCGACTCCCTTCTTGGTGAGCGCGTCGTAGAGCTCGCGGACTTTGTGCTGGGCCTGCGCGACGGCCATGCCGTAGCCGGGGACGATGACGACTTTGTTGGCGGCGGACAGAATCGCGGCGGCTTCTTCGGGAGTGGCGCTGCGCACCGGCTTGGCTTCCTCGGCCGCCGGCGGCGGCGGCCTGCACCTGGCCGAACGCGCCGAAGAGAACGTTGGTGAACGACCGGTTCATCGCCTTCGACATGATGACCGAGAGGATGAAGCCGGAAGATCCGTCGAGCGCGCCGGCGATGATCAGCAGCTTGTTGTTGAGCACGAATCCCATGGCCGCGGCGGAAAGGCCGGCGTAGGAATTCAACAGCGAGATGACCGTCGGCATGTCCGCGCCGCCGATGGGGATGACCAGCAGCACGCCGAAGATCAGCGGAGACGCCGACGATCAGCGGGAAACAGATTGCTTCGCTTCGGGATGCAGCACCAGATAGACCGCAGCTGCCGACGGCGACGGCGAACAGCAAGAGGTTGACGAGGTTCTGTCCTTTATAGGTGATCGGCCGCTGCGGCAGAATTTCCTGCAGCTTTCCCGCGGCCATCAGGCTGCCGGTGAAGGTCAGGCCGCCGAGAATCACTTCCATCGACAGCACCGACATCATGAACTTGCGGAACGTTCGGGGTGCGCAGATAAAACTCGGCGGTGCCGACCAGCGTGACGCAGAGCGCGCCGAAGGCGTGGCTGAGCGCGGTCCGCTGCGGGACGGCGGTCATCTGCACCATGCCGAGCGGGATGCCGATGCCGCTGCCGAGCACCAGGGCGATGATGATCCATTTGTAGTCGACGATGCCGTGGTGCAGCAGCGTGCCGGCGATGGCCAGCACCATGCCGATTTCGCCGGCCAGAATGCCGTGGCGGGCGGTGGCCGGCGAACTCATCCACTTCAGCGACAGAATGAACAGCGCGCTGGCGATGAGGTAGATGACTTCGATGACGTACTGGCTTCCGGCAAACTCGGTCATGATTGGCTCATGGCTTGCTGTCGGACGGCTGGTCTTGAACATCTTGCAGCATGCGGTCGGTGATGAGGAATCCGCCGACCACGTTGCTGGTGGCGGCGACGATGGCGATGATGCCGAGCACGGTCGCGAAGGTGCTCTTCTTCTCGCCGACCAGGACGATCGCGCCGACGACGGCGATGGCGTCGAGGGCGTTGGTCAGCGACATCAGCGGCGTGTGCAGCAGCGGCGAGACGTGGCGGATGACTTCGAATCCGATGAAGCCCGCCAGCATGAAGACGAAGAGAGCGTCGATCAGGTTGGATCGCATAGTCTTGACCTCAGCCTCGATGCTCGAGTAGTCGAATCTCAGTCCCGGCGAAGCTGTGCCTGCAGAATCTCAGGCGCTACACCTGTCCGCCGCCAGCGCCGGCAGCTTGAAGAACTCGCGCACTCGCGCGTTCACGATTTCTCCGCCGCGCGTGACCATGGTCTCGCGGATGATTTCGTCCTGCAGGTTCAGTTGCAGCTTGCCGTCTTTCACCAGGTAGAGCAAGAAACGTCGTGAGGTTGCGGGCGTACATCTGGCTGGCGTGGTAGGGGACGCTGCTGGCCAGGTTGATGGCGCCGATGATGGTGACGCCGTGCTCGACTCACGGTTTCGCCGGTGCGCGTCAGTTCGCAGTTGCCGCCGCGCTCGGCGGCCAGATCGACGATCACCGAGCCGGGCGCCATGCCTTTCACCATGTCGGCGGTGACCAGCACCGGAGATTTCTTGCCGGGGATGACCGCGGCGGTGATGACCACGTCGCTTTCGGCGACGACGCGGGTCAGCAGTTCGCGCTGGCGGGCGTAGAAAGTTTCGTCCTGCGCGGTGCCGTAGCCGCGGGCGTCCTGCGCATTCTGGGCTTCGATGGGCAGTTCGACGAAGCGTCCGCCCAGGCTCTGCACCTGCTCTTTGGCGGCGGGGCGCATGTCGTAGGCGGAGGCGACGGCGCCCAGGCGGCGCGCGGTGGCGATGGCCTGCAGTCCGGCGACGCCGGCGCCGATCACGAACACGCGCGCGGGCGTGATGGTGCCGGCGGCGGTGGTCATCATGGGAAAAATTCGCGGCGAGGTTTCGGCGGCGAGCAGCACGGCTTTGTAGCCGCAGATCGTGCCCATGGAGGAAAGCGCGTCCATGCTCTGCGCGCGCGTGGTGCGCGGCATGAGCTCGACGGAAAACGAGGTGACGCCGGCCTGCGCGATCTGCTGCACGACCTCCGCCGAACCGAGCGGCCGCAGGAATCCGATCAGAACCTGGTCGCGGCGCATCAGCGGAAGATCGGCTTTGCCGGTCATGTCGTTCGAGCCGTAGCACAGCACCTGCACGATGATGTCGGCGGTGCCGAAGACGGCGGCGCGGTCGGGCACAATCTTCGCGCCCTTTTCCACGTAGATCGCGTCGGGATAGCCGGCCTCCTCGCCGGCCCCGGCTTCGACGATGACTTCGAGTCCCGCCTTGGTGAGGTTGGGAATGACGACGGGAACGAGCGCGACGCGCCGTTCTCCGGGATAACTTTCTTTCGGAACTCCGACGATCACGCGGCTCTCATCCTTTCCGTGCCGGTCGAGCCAGGCTGGCTGCCTCGGCGTTTCCGGGAGTGTCCGGCGGTGAGGCGGAATTCTTTCATAGGTGACCTGCGAATTCTGTGACATCCGTCACACGAACCGCACAAAAAGCGGACTGAAAACAGTAACAGATCGGGGAAGGAAC
>CAVUXI010000019.1:0-91778 GCA_963745385.1 uncultured beta proteobacterium | reverse complement strand
TGTGGTTGGGCGCGCCAGGCCGCGCGCTGGCGGAGGAATTTCTGGTCGGCGTCGAAACGCCCTTGACGGGCTCGCTGGCGCGCGTGGGAACCGGGATGAGCGAGGGCATCCAGGTCGCCGCCGACGTCTTCAACCGCAAAAACGGCAAGCACCCAATCAAGCTCATTACCGTGGACGACGAATCGTCGCCGGCCAAGGCGGTCGCCGCGGTCGAGAAGCTCGCGTCCCAGAACGTCGTGGCCATCACCGGCGGCTACGGCTCGAACAACATCGGTCCGGCTGCGGATGCGGCCGCGAAGCGGGGCTCGTGTACATCACCTCCGGCGGCGTCGACGAGGCCTGACGCAAAGAGGCCGCAAGACGTTCTTTCGCATCAATAATACCGCCGGCTATTCCAAGGCGATGGTGGGCCTGCTCACCGACATGGACGTGAAATCGGTCTCCATCGTCTACTCACCAAGGAAGCAACCACCGACCTGGCCAAGGACGTGGAAAGGCGCTCACGGCCAAGGGCGTCAAGATGACCACGCATCCCTTCGATCCCGCGATCACCGACTTCAAGCCCATCATCAACAAGGTCAAGCTGCAGGACAAATCGGAAGTCATCGCAATGGTCGGCTACGAGAATGACTACGTCGGCATCCTGCGCGCGGCGAGGGTGCTGAAGCCCGACGTCAAGGCGATGGTCGGCGTGTGGTCGCTGGCGACCTCCAAAATGTGGGACGACTTTCCGGACCTGATGCCGAATGTCTACGGCACCGCGCTGCTGCCGTTTCCGGCGGAGTTCACCACGGCTGACGGCAAGGCTTTCGCGGAGTCGTACAAGAAGCTTTACGACCAGGAGCCCGACTATCTCGGTCAGTTCGGCTATGTGCAGTCGAAACTCCTGTTCGAAGCCATCGCCCGCGCCGACGATAACGGCACCCTGAAGAACGGCGGCATTGCCGAGGAACTGCGAAAGACAGCCGAGGACACGCTGATCGGCAGTCGTGATTCGACGACAAGGGCGACAATCCCAATTTCTCGCATCGCATGGGGCAGCATCAGGGCGGCAAGGTCGTCATCGTCTGGCCGAAGGACGCGGCCACCGGCAAGATGAATTTCCCCGGCGTGCCCTGGTGATCCAGCCTGCTGAAGCGCCGTGATCGAGCTCGTCCCCCAGGCGCTGTATTCGGGCGTGTTGAACGGCGGCTCGTATGCGCTGATCGCACTGGGACTGGCGCTCGTGTTCGGCACCATGAAAATCATCAACCTCGCGCACGGCGAGATGGTTCTCCTTGCCGCGTATGTCGCTTACAGCTGCGAAAAGGCGTGGGGAGCGAGCCCGCTGGTCACCATACCGCTCGCCATCGCCGTCGTCTGCGTCGCGATGGTGGCGACCTATTCGCTGGTAAGCCGGATCAAGAGCGACCGCGAGATCAACTCGCTGCTCTTGACCTTCGGCATCGGCATCATCCTCACCAACGCGATCCTGCTGGTGTGGACGTCCGACGTCCGCTCCACCAAATCGGCGTGGCTGCAGGAGCCTGTCGTTCTCGGGCCGCTTTACAGCGTACGCGGCGAGATTCTGTTCTTTGGCATCGGCGCGGGTCTGATCGCCGCGCTGTGGTGGTGGCTGCGCAGGACGTGGTACGGGCGCGCACTGCGGGCGGTGGCCTCCGACCGCGACGCGGCGCGCCTGATGGGCATCGAGCCGCGCGCAATCGAGCTCGTGTCCTTCGTCGTGGCCGGACTGCTCGCGGCAGTCGCCGGCGTGGCGATCTACGCAGTGTGGCGTGATCCAGCCCTCGCTCGGCGTGAGTCTGACCGTGAAGGCCTTCATCATCACCGTCCTCGCCGGATTGGGCTCCGCTCCGGGCGTGCTGATCGGCGCGATCCTGCTGGGCGTCACCGAGTCGCTGACGACGACGTTCGTCAGCTCGGCGCTGCAGGAGCTCGCGGGCATGGTGCTCTTTCTGCTCGTGCTGTTCGTCCTTCCCAACGGCTTGTTCGGTACCGCGTCGCGGCAGACATGATTCCGGCCGGCGCGGCCTTTCGATGAAGCTGCAATCCCGCGCGAGGCGGCGGCTCGGCTCTGCTGGCGGTAGCCGTCTATGTGCCGTGCCCGCTCGCACTGGGCGCCAATCTCTACCTCATGAGCATGATCGTCGCCGCGCTCATCATCGGCGGCGTCGCGGTGGCGTGGGCGCTCCTCGGTAATCTGGGCGGTCTGGTCAGCTTCGGCCACGCGGCGTTCTTCGGCGTCGGCTCCTATGCGTCGGCGATCCTGGTGATGAAGGCCGGCTGGCCGATTGCCGCGGCGATGCTCGCTGCGGGGATCGTCGCCTCGATCGCGTCGCTCCTGATGCTGCCGGTGCTCAAGCTCCGCGGCGCCTACTTTGCGCTGGCGGTGCTTGCCTACGCGCACATCTTCCGCATCGTCGCCACCGAGTGGACCGGTCTTACCGGGGGCGCCGGCGGCATCGGAAACATTCCGCGGCTTCCGGTGCTTTTCGGCTACGACTTCTCCGCCAAGATCGGCGCGTACTGGGTGGTGCTGACCATCGTGCTTGTGTTTGCGCTGATCTATCGCGCTGTGCGCGGCAGCGACTACGGGCTTGCGCTGCGCGCGATGCAGCACAGCGAGCAGGCGACGCGTGCGGTCGGCGTGAACAGCGTGCTGCTCAAGGCATCGATGCTGCTGCTTTCGGCGTTCATGACCGGCGTCATGGGCGCCTTCAATGCGCACTACATCAATTTTCTCGAGCCCGACTATGCGTTTTCCGGCCAGTGGACGATGCTGCCCATCGTTGCCGCGATCTTCGGCGGCTACCGCACGACGGCGGGGCCGCTGGTGGGCGCCCTGGTCATCTATCTCGCGGACCAGCTCCTGTTCAAAGCGCTGATGCCGATCGGCCATCAGATCGTGCTCGGCGTGCTGCTCGGCGCGATGATCCTCCTCTCGCCCGGAGGACTGCTGGCCGCTGGCTGCAACAGCGGGTCGCCAGACGCCCGCTCGTGTCGCATGCTTGATCTCGCGAAATCGTCGTGCGCTTCGGGGGCGTGCTCGCGCTCGATGACGTGCGCCTGACCCTCGGCGAAGGCGAGATGGTCGGTCTGGTCGGGCCCAACGGCGCCGGCAAGACGACGCTGTTCAACGTCATCGCCGGCACCGTGAGGCCGCGAGAGGCACGATCCGCTTCGCGGGGACGGACATTTCGCGGATGCCGCCGATGCGCGGGCGCGAATCGGCATCGGCCGAACGTTTCAGATTCCGCAACCGATGCACGAGCTGACGGTGCGCGAAAATCTGCTGCGTGGCGCAGCGCTTCGGCACCGGCGGCGTCGACGCGCGCCGCATCGATGAAATCCTCGCGTTCACCAGCCTCGCCGACAAAGCGCCGATCGCGATGCCGCGACCGGCCTCGCGCTGACCGAACTGAAAGCGCTGGAAGTGGCCAAGGCGCTAGCGACTCAGCCCGAAGCTGCTGCTGCTCGACGAGATGCTGGCCGGCCTGGAAACGCACGGCAAGCGGCGCTTCAGCCGATGCTCGTCGCCGAAGTCCACGAGCGGTACGGTGTGGGATCGTCATCATCGAACACGACATCGAAACCATCAGCACGTTGTGCCAGCGTGTGGCGGTGCTCAATTTCGGACAGATTATCGCCGACGGGCACCCGATTCGGTGTTCTGCAATCCCGCCGTCGTGGAGAGCTACACCGGCGCCCTGGCCGATGCTTGAGATCCGGAGCCTTCGCGCCGGGCTACGGCGCCATCAACGTGCTGTGGGACGTCGATTTCGCGCCGCGGCAGGCAAGCTGACGACGATCATCGGCCCCAACGGAGCCGGCAAGACGCACGCTTGCTTCGCGCGATCATGCGGCAGGTCGCCGTCACGGCAGGGGAGCTCGTCTTTAACGGCGTTGCGCTGAAGGGCACGGCGACGTCGCGATGGCGGACGCTGGGGCTGGCGATGATTCCCGAGGGCCGGATGACGTTCCGCGACATGAGCGTCGAAGAAAACCTGATGATTGGCGCGTTCCGCGGCACTCGCGCGCGCCACGGTCTCCGATCTGGAGCGCCGTACGTGATGTTCCCGCGCTTGCGGGAGCGGCGCACGCAGCTCGCCGGATCGCTATCCGGCGGCGAGGCGCAGATGCTGGCGATGGCGCGTGGACTGATGGCAGAGCCGAAGCTGCTGATTATCGACGAGCCGTCGCTGGGCCTGGCGCCGATCGTCGTGCGTGAAGTCTTCGACGAGTCCTGGCGCGGCTGAAGGCCGCAGGGCCGCACGATGGTCCTGGTGGAACAGAATACGCGCCGCGCCGTCGACGTCGCGGACCACGTGTACTTGATGCAGGGCGGAAGGATCGTCCTTTCGCTCCCCGCGCGCGAGGTCGACCTCGACGCGCTGCATCGCCGCTATTTCTCCCGCTGATCATCACCAGCGATACCATTCGCGATACCAGGGTCGCACCACGACGACCGGCGCGGCAACGGCGACCCGAGGCGCGGGCGCGACGTAGACTGCGCGCGGCGGGCCCACCGGCACGACTGCGCAAGCGCCCAGCAAAGCGGCGGCGGATGCAATTGCAATCAAAGCTTTCATCGTTTTGCTCCATGAATCGGCATGTTTTGGCTGCATCCCATGAACGGCTCTGCGTCGGCCTTTGCCGACGGGCATTTGTAACGATTTGCGATCCGAGTGCAACGCGGCAATGAAGTAAACTTCACGCTTGAGTGATAGCCGCGCCCCATGCAAGAGAGGTAGTCGCATTGAACCCACTGGTTGAAGACCCGCCGGCCGCCATCATCACCGCAACGGTCTCGATCTACTGGCTTTGTGTTGGATTCATGATCGTGCGTGCGCGCAGGCGGACTCATGATCTGTCCGGTCTGATGCCGGAAAAGAGCTTCGAGCGCGGGATGTGGCTGATCCTGGTCCCGGTGATCGTCGCCTGGATCGCACTGCCGTGGATGTCGCTCACGCGCACGAGTGCCGGACTCGCCGTTCCCGAGATCGCGTCGACCGGGCCGGCGTATGCGGGGCTGCGCTGGATCGCGGCGATAGGCGGGGTCCTCTGTCTCGCGCTCACCATTCAATGCTGGGCGCGAATGGGCAAGGACTGGCGCATGGACGTCAGCGATCGCAAAAGCGCGCTCATCACCGACGGTTTGTTCGCGCACGTGCGGCACCCCATTTACGCTTTGCAGATGGTGTTGATGGCTTGCACGGCCGTCGTCATCCCGACGGCGCCGATACTGGTCGTCACGGTCCTGCATTTCATGCTCATGAACATCAAGGCGCGCAACGAGGAGCGCCATCTGCTCGCGATGCACGGCGACGCCTATGCGCGGTACCTGTTGCGCACCGGCCGCTTCGTTCCGCGCGCGGGGCGATCGGCGCGGTAGCAGCGCGACGAGAAAACAGGCCGATGCGAGATCGTGCCGTCTTTTTTCCGCCCGCGATGATCGCGGCGTTTTTGATTTCGTTCGGTGGCGGTTCCACGCCGTTATGCGCGGAGGAGGGCCCCGGGGCGCGCGCGTTCGCTCCGCAGTCCATCGCCCCGGAGGTGGCCGAGCGTGTCCTGGCGCTCGATCCCGAGCATATTTCCGCGGCCGACGTGCGCGATCTGCTCTCGCGCGTTCCGGCTCCGCGCATCATCCTGTTGCAAGGCAGCGTCCCGCTGGTCACGATGCAGCCGTTCGCGGAGTTCCTGATCGCGATGGGCTATCCGGAAGCGAAGCTGCGTAACCGCCGACGGCAGCTTGTCGCTGTCGAGTTTCGGCGACAGCGCGGAGCTTGCCGGGACGCTCGCCTGGTACTACGAGCGCGAAGGCATGATGCCGATGCTGATCGGTCACAGCCAGGGCGGAATGCTGGCGATCAAGGTGCTGCACGAGCTCGCGGGATCGTGCAGCGGACGAGGTCACGGTCTGGAATCCCGCTGACCGACCGATCCGAGCAGCGCGACTGGATCATCGATCCGTTGACCGCCGCACGGCGAGCTGTCCGGTGATCGGCTCAAGGTTCCCTACGTCGCCGCGCTGGCGACCGGCAAGCTGCCGCGCTTCCTGCTCGGACAATGGTCGATGCTGGGCAACGTTGCGCGAGGTTCCCGACAGGTCGAGGAATTCTCCGGCTTCACGATCGAATGGGATCCGATCGCCGGCACCGTTCCCGGCAGCGAGCCCTACCGGGCGACCGGCATCGCGCACGTGCGCAATATCAGCTTGCGCGCGACGACCAGCCACATCGGCATGCCGCGCGCGCCGCGCGCTCGCGCGAGAACCCGGCGACGCGCGCGTGGATCGACGAGCTACGCTCCCGCAGACGACGTCGCGCCGCGTGCCGGCGCGCGCCGACGTCGACACCACCAACATCGTTCATGCCGCCGACATCTGGTACAGCGTCAAGAAGCACTGGTGCATCGAGGCGCAGCGCTAGATCCGCGCGCGCGCGACGGCTCCGAGGGTACGCGTCAGTGAAGGCAAGCTCAACCTGTTCCAGGCGACGATGCTGCGCTGGCGCGAGATCATCCCTACAACGCCGTGCACGTCGTCACGTGGCTGTGCCGCTCGACGCGGCGCGGCTCGAGCCGCGAAGTCAGCCGGCAGCTCGCGGAGCTCGGTCTGACCGGCCTCGACCTCGATCGGCGCCGCCGCCGCTACGAGTGGCGCGGCGGCGCGGAAGCGGTGACGCGTGCGCGTTCTGGCCGGAGCCGGGATGCTTCCGCGGTCATTCGCGAGGAAATCGAACGGCAGCTCAACGCGCGCCTTTCCGGAGAGCGGCCGCATCGAGCCGTTCCGGTTCTTCGCGGTCGATGCGGGCGCGTCGTTTCATCTCGGCCTCGCCTACGACCACTTCGTCGCCGGCGGCGACTCGATCGCGCGGCTCCTCGCGGGGATCGCGGCGCGGTATCGCGGGCGGCGGCCCGCCGGCGCACCGCTCTGGCACCGGCCACCGTCGCTACGCGCGTCTTTTTCGCCGCCAGGCGATCCCGCTGGTCCTGGGCCTGGCGCGCGCGCCCGCGATGATCGCGAGCTGCCGGCGCTCGTTTCGGCCGCGTCTCGCGGTGCCCGAGGATGGGGACAACGCGTTCGTCGTTTCGCCTCGACGCCGAGACGACGCGACGATCGCCGCGTCGCGTCGCGAATGGGGCATGACGCAGAACGACTTGTTTCTCGCGATTCTGCTCAAGACGCTGTCGCCGCTTGCGATCGGCGGCGGACCGCAGGCCGGCGCACGCGAGCTCGCCGTGGCCTCGATCGTCAACATTCGCGGCGATTTCGGGCCGGGCGCGAAATATGCGCTCGCCCCTTTGCTCGCATCCTTCCGGATCTCCCACCCGGTGCCGGAGGGAGTGGCATTGCGTACGCTGGTCGAGCGATCAACGCCGAGACGCGGCGGATCAAGCGCGGCAAGCTCTATCTGCAGACGCTGCTCGCCTGTCGATCGCGGTCGCTCGATGGCGGTTCCTGTCGGCGCACCGGCGTTACCGCTTCTTCGCCAAGCATTATGCGGTGTGGGCGGGAACGACGCCGCTGAGCGTGACTTCGCTGTGGGCCGAGGCGGGGTATCCGGGTCGGCGCCCGAGTACCTGCGCGGCGTGTCCACCGGTCCGCTGTCGCCGATGGTCGTCGCGCTTTCGACGTCGGGCGACGTCGTCAACGTCGGAATCTCCTTTAGGACGACCGCGTTCGAACGCAGTACGATCGACGGCCTTGTTGCCGATATCCTTCGCGACATCAAGAGCCTTCAATGCCGTGAGCTTGGAAACGCGTGGTGCGTGGCGCCCGCCATTTTGGCGCCGTGTGCTCTCTGCATCGCGCTGCTGGGCAGCGCGTGCACCACCGCCGTGCACCGGCGAATCCGCGGGGCTCGCGAGCCGTCGCGGTGCCGTGGGATCGCGGCCCTCGAGGAGCGCATCCTCGCGCTCGATCCGGAGCGCATCAGCGACGACGACGTGCGCAACGACGCTCGCCACGGGACCGACGCCGCGGATCATCCTGCTGCACGGCGGCGTCTATCCCGTCGTACCTGGTGATGGAATCGTTCGCGCGATTTCTGGACGGCATGGGCTATCCGGAGGAGAAGATTCGCGACCCCGCCGACGGCGCCTACTCGCAGAGTCCCTACGGCAGACAGCGAGCGTCTGGCCGGCGAGATCGCCTGGTACTACGAGCACGACGGCGTTCGGCCGATGCTGGTCGGCCACAGCCAGGGCGGCATCCAGGCGGTCAAGATCCTGCACGAGCTCCAGGGAGCGTTCGGCGACAAGATCGCGCGTATGGAATCCGCTCACCAGATCGCGCCGAGGAGCGCACGACCATCGTCGATCCGCTGACCGGTCGCGCGCGGCCGGTCGTCGGCGTCTCGGTCGCCTACGTCGCCGTGGTCGGCGCCGGCGGCGCTGCGTTCGCTGACTCCCCAATGCACTGGAACATGGCTCGACCGGTCTGCGAGCGATTCCCGACACCGTCGACGAGTTCACCGGCTACCGTCATCGGGCTCGATCTGCATTCGCTTGGGACGCGCCCGGGCTCGAAGCCGTCAAGCCTTCACGCCAACGGCAAGGCCAAGGTGCGCAACGTGACGCTGCCCGCCGAGTATTCGCACGTCTTCGTGCCCGTCACCGACGCGCTCGCCGAGGACCCGCGCGCATGCGCGCATGGATCAACGCCTACGATCCCGCAACACCGACGGGCGAGGTGCGCGACCGCGCCGGACGTGCGACGGCGCCAACATCGTCTGGGCGGCCGACGTCTGGTACAGCATCAAGAAGCACTGGTGCCTCGAAGCGCAGCGCCTGATGCGCGCGCAGCGAACGGCGCAGCACGAGAGCGATCCGCCGCCGCCGTCTTCGGCGAGCTCGGGACGTTGCTCTGCAGAGCGAAGCAGGCGATAATTACTCGATTGTCCCGGAGGCCGGCGGAACGGGCGTCGCCGTTCGGGGACCCGGTCCGGGCCGTTTCCGGACCTCACGAAAATCGATCAGCCGATGTCAGGCCCTCTCGCCGGAAAGGTCGCGCTCGTCACGGGCGCGTCGCGCGGCATCGGCCGCGCGATCGCGCGCAAGCTCGCCGCGCCGGCTGCGACGTCGCCGTCAACTACTACAACAGCCACGACGAGGCCGAGGCGCTGTGCGCCGAGTTGCGCGCGCACGGCCGGCGTGCGTATGCGGTGCAGGGCAGCGTCGGAATTCCCGACAGCGTCGACGAGATGTTCGCCGAGATCGGCAAGCATTTCGATCGCATCGACATCGTCGTCAGCAACGCCGCCAGCGGGCGTGCTCAAGCCGGCGATGGAAATGTCGCTCAAGCACTGGCGCTGGTGCCTGGAGACCAACGCTTTCGCGCTGGATCTGCTGGCGCAGCGCGCGGTGCCGCTGATGCGCGACGGCGGACGCATCATCGCCATGTCGAGCCTCGGCGCGTCGCGTGCGATGCCCGACTACGGCTTCATCGGCGCGTCGAAGGCCGCGCTGGAATCGCTGGTGCGCACGCTGGCGCAGGAGCTCGGGCCGAAGAACATCCGGGTCAACGCCGTCAGCGCCGGTGTCGTCGACACCGACGCGCTGCGCTATTTTCCGAATCGCGAGGAGCTGCTCGCGAACTTCGCCCAGCGCACGCCGGCGGGTCCGGTGCTGACGCCCGAGGACGTCGCCGGCGCGGTCTATCTGCTGTGCCTGCCCGAGGCCGCGATGATCACCGGCCACACGCTGGTCGTCGACGGCGGATTCTGCATCTCGGGATGATGACGGAGCGACGTGGCGATGACGCCGATTCGGGGCTCGCCGGCAAGGTCGCGATCGTGACCGGCGGCAGCCGCGGCATCGGCCGCGCGATCGTCGAGCTGCTTGCCGCCGAAGGCGCGCGACGTGACGTTCTTCTATCGCGACAACGCGGACGCCGCGCGAAGCGTGGTCGCGGCAAGTCAGGCGGCGGGCCGCGAAGTCGCGTCGGAGCAGGTCGACGTGCGCGACGCCACGGCGTGCGCCGCCGCGGTCGAGCGGGTCGCCGAACGCGCAGGGCGGATCGACATCCTGGTCAACAACGCCGGGATGATCCGCGACAACCAGCTCGCGGCGATGGACGACGACGACGTCTCGCTGGTGCTCGACACCAACGTCGGCGGCGTGTTCAACGTCACCCGCGCGGTGGTGCCGCACATGATCGTGCAGCGGTGCCGGCAAGATCATCAATCTTTCGTCGGTCGCGGGCGAAAAGGGCGGGCGCGGACAGACGAACTACGCGGCGAGCAAGGGCGCGATCAACGCGTTCACGCGCTCGCTGGCGGTCGAGCTCGCGCCGCGCAAGATCACCGTCAACGGCGTCGCGCCCGGCGTGATCGAGACCGAAATGTCGCAGGCGGTGCGCGACATGGCCGGCGACGCGGTGAAGTCGCGCATCCTGCTCAAGCGCTACGGCAAGCCGGAGGAAGTCGCGTACGCGGTGTGGTTTCTCGCGTCGCGCTACGCCGACTACGTGACCGGTCAGGTCGTCGGCGTCGATGGCGGCTTCAAGATGGAGTAGATGAGTGGAATAACACGAGCGACAAGCATGGCGCAAACAGAAATCACCAAGGAAGAAATCATGGCGGTCTATCCGAAGGTCGCCGAGACGATGGCCGACGCGCTCGGCTGCGACGTCGACGACGTCAAGCTCGACGTGTCGCTGATCGAGGGACTCGACGCCGAATCGATCGATTTTCTCGACATGGTGTTTCGGCTCGAGCGGGCGTTCAAGATCAAGATTCCGCGCGGCAAGATCGTCGAGAACGCGCGCGGCGACCTGCCCGAGGCGGAGTTCGAGCAGAAGGGCATCGTCACCGAAAAGGGCATGGCGCAGCTTCGAGCGTACCTGTCCGAAATTCCCGCCGAGCGCTTCAAGACGCCGATGAAGGTCGCCGACATTCCGCGGCTGTTCACGCCGGAGACGTTCTGCAAGCTGGTGGTCGCGGCGCAGCGCGAAGCGCCCGCAGCGGCCTGATCGACGCGGACCGCTTGCTCGCGGTCGTCCGCACGATGGCGATCATTTCGCCGCGTTTTCGTTCGTCGACCGCATCACCGAGTTCGTCGCCGGGACGCGCGCGCGCGCGGCTCGTTCTGCGGTGCCGGCGCGCATCGCGAATTTCCCTCGTGCCTCGTCGCCGAAGCGGTCGGCCAGCTTGCGGCGTGGGTGGCGATGAGCCAGCATCGACTTTCGCGGCCGGCCGGTCGCGGCGCTCGCCACCGAGACGCGTTTTCGCGGCGAGCGTGCTGCCCGGCGACGCGCTCGAGCTCGCGTCGACATCGAGGACTGCGACGACGACGTGGTCGCCTACGGCGGCTGGGCGCGACGTCGACGGCCAGCGACGTGATCGAGCTCGAGCACTGCCTCGGACCGATGCTGCCGGTCGAGGATTTCGATGCGCCCGAGGCCTTGCGCGAGCGCTTCGTGCTGCTGCGCGGCGAGGGCGCGGCGCCGGCGGCGCGTTCGCGGCGTCGAGCCTGCGCCGAGAGCGCTGTGCATCGACGCGTGCCGGGCAAGTCGGTGCGCGCGACGCTGCAGCGTTCCGCGCGCAGGCGCGCGTTCTTTCGCCGATCATTTTCCGCGCCGTCCGGTTTTTCCCGCGACGCTGCTGCTCGACGCGCAGATGCGCGCTGGCGGCGACGCTCGTGCGCGACGGCTCGTCGGACACGCCGGTGCGTCCCGTCGCTCGCGGATGACGCACGTCAAGATGCGCTCGTTCATCGCGCCGGGCCAGCATGTCGAGCTCGAGCGCCGAGATGCGCCGCGCACGACGCGAGCGCCACGCGGATCGCGCTCAACGCGAGCGTCGAAGGCAGGCACGGTGGCGACGGCGCGCGTCGAATTCGGCCAGGAGGCACGCCATGAGCACGCAGCCGCGCCGGCGGTTGCCGATCACCGGCCTCGGCCTGGTGACGCCGGTCGGCAACGACGTCGCGGCCACGTGGTGCATCGGTGCTCGCCGGCCGCAGCGGTGCTGCGCCGATCAGCCTTGTTCGACGCCAGCGGCTTTTCGACGCGCATCGCGGCCGAGGTCAAGGGCTTCGGTGACGACGCCCTGCAACGGCGATCGAAAGCTCCTCAAGTTCGCCAACCGCTCGCATCGCTTCGCGCTTGGCGCCGCCGAGCAGGCGATGCGCGACGCCGGCATCGCGCCGACGGCCGAGACGGCCGAGCGCTGGGGCTGCGCGGTCGGCACCGGGATGATGGGCGTCGCCTATCGAGGATCTCGATGGCGTTGCAGCGCCATTCGGCCGCCGACGGCGAGCTGCATCCGGACCTGCTGCTCGAGGATCAACGCCGCCAACGATCCGATGGTGTTCTGCCGCAGCCAGTCGACGGCGGGCGTTGCGCTGCTGACCCGCCGCTTCGGCATCCGCGGCTACGCGACGTCGGTGCACACCGCGTGCGCATCGGGCGGCCAGGCGATCGGCACGGCGCTCAAGCTGATCCGCCGCGGCAGCGTCGACTTCGCGCTGGCGGGCGGCTTCGATTCGATGATCAGCCCGGTCGGGCTCGCGGGCTTCTGCCTGCTGTCGGCGGTATCGGCGGACAACGACACGCCCGAGCGCGCGAGCCGGCCGTTCGACGCGACGCGCAACGGCTTTGTGCTGGGCGAAGGCGCCGGCTTCCTCGTGCTCGAGGAGTGGGAATCGGCGCGCCGGCGCGGCGCGCACATCTATGCCGAGCTCGCCGGCGACGGCAACTCGCTGTCGTCGCTACCGCATCACCGATTCGCCGCCCGACGGCGACGGTCCGATCCAGTCGATGCGCGCGGCGCTCGCCGACGCGGGCGCCACGCCCGACGACGTCGACTACATCAACGCGCACGGCACGTCGACCTAGATGAACGACAAGAGCGAGAGCGCGGCGATCCACGCCGTGTTCGGCGCCGGCGCGCAGGACGTCTCGGTGAGCTCGACCAAGAGCACGATGGGACACCTGATCGCCGCGGCCGGCGCGGTCGAGGTCGCGATGTGCGCGCTGGCGATCGAGCGTGGCGAAATGCCGGTCAACGCGAATCTGCGCGAACGCGATCCGGACTGCGACCTCAACCTCGTCGTCGGCGCGCCGCGAAAGCAGCGCGTGCGGATGACGCTTGTCCAACTCGTTCGGCTTCGGCGGCTCCAACAGCTGCGTCGTGCTGCGTCATCCGGACGAAGTCGCCGCGAACCGCGGCTGAGTGACGGTAGGCATCATGGCCGCGAAGTTCTCATCACCGGCACCGGCGCCGTCTGCGCGTCGGGCATGGAGCCCGCCGACATCCTCGCCGCGCTGCGCGACGGACGCTCGTCGATCGCGCCCGATCCAGCAATGGGACACGACCGGCTGGCCGGTGAGGTCGCCGCCGAGATGCCGGACTTCAATCCGCGCGCGCTGGTCGAGGACCGCAAGCTGCACAAGCTGATCCGCCGCACCGACATGTTCGGGCTCTACGCCGCGTCGCCGCGCGATCGACAGCGCGGGCTTCATCGCGCACCGCGACACGCTGGATGCGGGCGCGGCCGCGGCGTTTTCCGACCGCAGCGGCGTCTACGTCGGCTCGGGCGGCGGCGCCTACAACTCACAGTACGAATTCTTTCCGCTGATGACGCGAGTCGCACGACGATCTGCGACGCGTTCGGGCGCGAGCTCGGCAGCGCGGTCAATCCGATGTGGCTGCTGCGCACGCTGCCCAACAACGTGCTCTGCCACGTCGGCATCAAGTACGACCTCAAGGGCACCAACGCCTGCATCACCAATCACAGCGTCGGCGGCACGCTGGCGGTGATCGAAGCGGCCGAAGCGCTGCGCCAGGGCGAGGCCGATCGCGCGGTCGCGGTCGGCCACGATGCGCCGATCGAGCCGCAGATGGTGCTCTACTACCACCAGTGCGGCTTGCTCGCGCGCGATGCGATGCGGCCGTTCGATCGCCGCGCGCGACGGCAGCGTGTTCGGCGAGGGCGCCGGGCGCGCTGGTGCTCGAGACCGAGCGCGCCGCCGCCGAGCGCAACGCGACCGTGCTGGGCGAGGTGCTGGGCGGCGGCTATGCGAGCGAGGCGAAGGCCTGCTCGCGATCCGCGACGACGGCGACGGCGTCGCGCGCGCCATCACGGGCGCGCTCGACGACGCCGGGCTCGCGCCCGCGACGTCGGCATGATCGTCGCGCACGGCAACGGCACGCGCGCAATCGGACGCGTCGGAAGCGGCGGCGATGCGCGACGTGCTTCGGCAGCGGACGCGAATGCGCCGCCGGTCACCGCGTTCAAGTGGGCGATCGGGCATCTGATCGCCGCGGCCGGCATCATCGAGGCCGTGCATCGCGCTCGCCGCGCTGCGCGAGCGGCGTCGTGCCCGGCATCGCGACGCTGACGAGTCTCGATCCGGAATGCGCCGGGCTTGCGCGTCTCGCGCGACGCCGCAAGTGCCGCGCAGCGACATCGCGCTGATCCTCTGCCGCGGCTTCGCCGGAACCAACGCGGCGCTGATCGTCCGCGCGAGCATAGCGTCGATGGCGGATGCCGCCGACGGCCCATGGCGCGCCCGGCGCGCGCGACGCGACCGCTGCGGCATCGACAGCGTCGAGATCGCGCGCATCGAGCGCCTGATCGCGGAAACGCCGAGGCCGCAGCTCTGCCCGCATCTTTTCCGCGCAGGAGCTCGCCGACAGCGGCGACGGGCCCGGGCGCGCCGCGAGCCTCGCCGCGCGCTTTGCCGCCAAGGAAGCATGCGCCAAGCTCTTTCCCGCGCGAGCTCGCGCTGGGGCAGATCGAGCCCGCGGATTTTTCCGTCGCGCGCGACGCCTACGGCGCGCCGCACGATCGTCTGCGGCGCCAAGGCGCAGAGCGCTGCTCGGACCGGCATCGCCTCGCTCGATCGCGGTATCGCTGACGCACGATCGCACGCAGCGCATCGGCGGTCGCGCTGGCGCTTCCGGCGCAAGCCGCACGTGCCGCTGGCCGGCAAGCTCCTCTATCACGTCCTGCCGTTTCGCCGCGCGGTCGATCCTCGACAACCTGCGCCGCGTGTTCGGCGCCGCGGTGCCGGAGGCCGAGATCGAGCGGCTGGCGCAGGCGCACTACGCGCATCTGTGCGCGCCTGTTCGGCGAGTTCGTGCGCTTTCGCTGGCTGTCGGCGGAGCGCCGCGCGGCGATCGGTGCGCGTCGAGAACGTCGACGCGCTGGCGCGCGCGCTCGAGCGCGGCAAGGGCGTGCTGATCCTGACCGGGCACTTCGGCAACTTCGAGGTGGCGACGATCGCGGGCCTGCGCAACTTCCCCGAGATGCACGGCCGCATTCATTTCGTCCGCCGCGCGATCAAGCCGCGCTGGCTCGACGCGCTGGTGACGCGGCGCTTCCGGCGCGCGGGCTTCGGCGTCCTGGGCAAGCGCGGGTCGCTCGATGCCATCCTCGAGCGGCTCGCGGCCGGCGACATGGTCGTGTTTCCGTTCGATCAGCACGCGAGTCCGCCCGACGGCATCGAGAGTCGAGTTCTTCGGCCATCCGGCGTGGACGTTCAAGAGCCTCGCGATCATCGCGCTCGCGACCGGCGCGCCGGTGCTGCCGGCGGCGAGCTGGCGCGAGCCCGACGGCCGGCACGTGCTGCGCTTCGAGGAGCCGGTGCCGCCGGTCGAGTGCGACAACGTCAGCGAGGAAATCCGGCGCAACACGCGCGCCTACAACGCGACGCTCGAGCGCCTGGTGCTGCGCCACCCCGAGCAATGGTTCTGGGTGCATCGGCGCTGGAAGGCCGCGGGCCGCGGAAGTAGCGCTGAACTCGCTCGCCAGACGATGGACGCTTCCGCGCCGGCGAAGCGATCCAGCCGAGCGGCTATAATGCCGGCCTGCGAAGGAACGCATCGACATGATCGAGCACCTGCCCAATCTCCTGGCGCCGAAGTTTTTCATCCTCTACGCGTTCATCGCGTCGGCGATGTACGTCCACTATCGCGGCCGCGTCCGGCATCGGTTCTATCGCCAGCTGACCGATCACTCGACGTTCATGGCGCCGTACAACGTGCTGATGTACATGTTCTCGGCGGTGCCGAACCGGCCGTACGTCGACGTCAAGCGAGTTCCCCGAGCTGAAGAAGCTGTCCGACAACTGGCAGATGCTGCGCGAGGAAGCGATGCAGCTCTTCGACGAGGGCCACATCCGCGCCGCGGCGAAATACAACGACCTGGGCTTCAATTCGTTTTTCCGGCGCGGCTGGAAGCGCTTCTACGTCAAGTGGTACGACGATCCGCTGCCGTCGGCGATGGCGCTGTGCCCGAAGACGGTCGGCGCTGGTGCAGTCGATTCCGTCGGTCAACGCGGCGATGTTCGCGCTGCTGCCGCCCGGCGGCGATCTGGGCAAGCATCGCGATCCGTTCGCCGGATCGCTGCGCTATCACCTCGGGCTTGTCGACGCCGAATTCGGAGAACTGCCGCATTTTCGTCGACGGCGAGCCCTACCACTGGCGCGACGGCGAGGCGGTGATCTTCGACGAGACGTTCATCCACTGGGCCGAGAACAAGACCGACCAGCTGCGCGTGATCCTGTTCTGCGACGTCGAGCGTCCGCTGACCAGCCGCATCATGGCCACGATCAATCACTGGTACGAAGCACCGTCATCCGCGCGAGCCAGACCGAGAACATGGCGGGCGACCACGTCGGCGTGCTCAACAAGATCTTCGGCGTTCGCGTATTACCTGCGGCTTCCGGCCAAGGCGCTGAAGCGCAAGAGCAAGTTCGCGTACTACGCCGTCAAGTGGCTGCTCCTCGGCGGATTGCTCTACTGGATCTTCGCGTAAGGCCTCGAGGCGCCGGCAGCTGAGCGGGGCCGTTGGCGAGGGTCGTTTTGGCGCAATCGCGCCGACAAGGAAATGGGCATGCGCATCGGCGTCGCGCTCACCGCATGTTGCCTCTGTCTGGCTGCGGGCTCGTCCGCGCTGCGCGCAGGACACGTATCCCGTCGAAGCCGATTGCGCTGGTCGTGCCGTTCCCGCCGGGCGGCGTCGCCGACATCGTCGCGCGGCCCGCGGCCGACGCGATGAGCCGCGTGCTCAACGCGCCCGTCGTCATCGAGAACAAGCCCGGCGCCGGCGGCGGCATCGGCATGGCTACGTGGCCAAGGCCAAGCCCGACGGCTACACGCTGCTGCTCGCGCTGTCGTCGATCTCGATTCTTCCCGAGGCCGACAGGATCACCGGCCGCGCGCCGATGTTTCAGCTCGACCAGCTCGTGCCGATCGCGCGCCTGACCGCCGATCCGACCGTGCTCGCCGTGCGCGCCGACAGCCCGTGGAAGACGCTGCAGGATTTCGTCGCCGACGCGAGAAAGCGTCCGGGGGCGATCACCTACGGCTCGTCCGGCAACTACGGCACCATGCACGTGCCGATGGAGATGTTCGCGAGCAGCGCCGGCGTCAAGCTGCTGCACGTGCCGTACACCGGTGCCGGACCGGCGGTGGTCGGGCTTCTCGGCGGCAACATCGACGCGGTCGCGTCGGGGCCATCGACTGTCATCCAGCACGTCAAGGCGGGCAAGCTGCGCGTGCTCGCATCGTGGGGCGACAAGCGCCTCGCGTCGCTGCCCGACGTGCCGACGCTGACGCGAATCCGGATACGACGCCGTCTTCTTTCAATGGTCGGGATCTGTTCGCGCCGGCGGGGACGCCGGAGGCGGTCGTGTCGAAGCTCCGGCGACGCCGCGCGCGCCGCCGCGACCGACCCGAAGTTCGTCGCCGCGATGGCGACGGTCGAAACGCCGATCCAGTATCTCGACGCGCCCGAGCTTGCAGCGCTTCTGGGATGCCGATGCAAAGAAGCTCGGCGACGTCGTCAGACGGGTTGGGAAGCTTGAATAGGGGCAGCAAGACAGGAGGGGACACGATGAAACTCGCGCTCGATGTGAACGGAAAAAAGACTTCGATCCAGGTCGACGATCCGCAGATGCCGCTCTTGTACGCGCTTCGCGACGACATGGGGCTGCACGGACCGCGGTTCGGCTGCGGTTTGGGCCAGTGCGGCGCCTGCACGGTGCTGGTCGATGGCAAAGCGACGCGCTCGTGCGTCGTGCCCGTGGGCGCTGTCGCGGGCAAGCGGATCGTCACGCTGGAGGGTCTCGGAACGCCGTCGAAGCCGCATCCGCTGCAGAAGGCCTTCATCGACGAGCAGGCCGTGCAATGCGGCTACTGCATCAACGGCATGATCATGCAAGCCGCCGCATTGCTCGAGACCAACAGAACGCCGTCGGAAGAACAGATTCGCGACGCGATGGCGGCAAACCTGTGCCGTTGCGGAACTCACCTCCGGATCGTGCGCGCGATCAAGCGCGCATCCGGCACCGCCGCCTGAGGATAACCATGAGCGCACAAACGCTTGAGCGCGGGATCGAACTATCGCGGCGCGACTTCCTGAAGGCGGGCGGCGCGCTGGTGGTCAGCTTCGCCATCGACGGCGGGACGGCCGGCGCCGCCGAGGGCGCGGCAGCAGCACCGTCCAAGACCGTGTCCGCGGACCAGGTCGACGGCTTCCTGTCGATCGATGCGCGGGGAATGGTCACCGTGTATTCGGGCAAGGTGGACCTGGGCACTGGGATACAGACGGCGATGGCACAGATCGCCGCCGAGGAGCTTTCGGTGCCGCTGCAGAAGGTCGTCGTCGTGCAGGGCGATACGCTGCTCACGCCGGACCAGGGCGTGACTTTCGGAAGCCTTTCGATTCAAAACGGCGGCATGCAGATTCGTCAGGCGGCGGCGACGGCGCGCGACGCGCTTGTCGGAGAGGCGGCGAAGAAACTGGGGGTCGAGAAGGACGCGTTGTCCGTGAAGGACGGAGTCATCGCGCCGTCGGCGGGCGGAAAGGGCGTGAGCTACGCGGAGTTGATCGGCGGCAGGGATTTCTCTCTCAAGCTCGATCCCAAGGCGCCGCTTAAGAGTCCGCAGGATTACCTCATCGTCGGCAAACCGGTCGCGCGACTCGACATCCCGGCAAAGGTGAACGGCACATTCACCTACATGCATGACTTCAAGGTCGCCGGCATGCTGCACGCACGTGTCGTGCGGCCGACGGCGATGAAAGCGACGCTGCTGTCGTGGAACGACTTCGAGTGCCGCAAGATCCCGGGTTACGTCGGCGCGATTCGCAAGGGCAGCTATCTCGCCGTGCTGGGGCGCTCCGAATGGGCCGCGATCAAGGCGAGCCGCGCGGTGGAAACCATGTGGTCGGACTGGCAGGGACTC
Source organism: uncultured beta proteobacterium (assembly GCA_963745385.1). Taxonomy (GTDB): domain Bacteria; phylum Pseudomonadota; class Gammaproteobacteria; order Burkholderiales; family Casimicrobiaceae; genus PALSA-1003. Next base: position 72,581 of record CAVUXI010000019.1, on the reverse strand, counting down.
CCCGACAAAGCCAAGCTCTGGGACCATGTGCGCAACACCAAGATCAACAAGGACGAGGACCTGCAGAAAGTCGGCGACAGCGGCGCGGCGCTGAAGACGCCCGGCGCAAAGACCGTCAGCGCGACCTACGACTTCGCCATTCACACCCATGGCTCGATCGGTCCTTCGTGCGCGGTGGCCGAGTACAAGGACGGCAAGCTGACCTGCTGGAGCGCGTCGCAGCAGACGCATCTCTTGCGCAAGCAGATCGCGACCATGCTCGGCATGCAGCCCGACGACGTGCGCTGCATCTACATCGAAGGCGCGGGTTGCTACGGACGCAACGGGCACGAGGATGCCGCAGCGGACGCCGCGCTGCTGGCCAAGGAGACGGGACTCCCGGTGCGAGTGCAATGGATGCGCGCCGACGAGCACGGGTGGGATCCGAAAGGTCCGCCGACGCTGTTCGACTTCCGCGGTGCGCTCGACGGAGCGGGCAACGTCCTCGGATGGGAGTCCGAAGTGTTCATTCCCGACCGGCCGAAGGATATCGCGGTCGAGCTGCTGGCGGCGGACTTGGCCGGACTTCCTCACGAACCGTCGCATCCGGGAAACATCCACCAGTCGCTCGCGATCCCCTACACCGTGCCCAACATCCGCGCGACCGCGCACTGGCTCGCGGAAACACCGTTCCGTCCCTCGTGGATACGCACGCCCGGGCGCATGCAGAACACCTTCGGCAACGAAAGCTTCGTCGACGAGCTTGCCGCGGCGGCAGGTGCCGACCCGCTGCAGTTTCGCCTGAAGTATCTCAACGATCCTCGCGGCGCCGAGTTGCTCGAGAGGCTGGTGAAGCTTTCCGGCTGGTCGGCGCGTGCAGGGCGTCCGCGCGACACGGGCGACGTCGTGAAGGGGCGCGGCATGTCGTACGTCAAGTACGAGCTCGTGCGCACGTATGTGGGGGCGGTGGCCGACGTCGAAGTCGACAGGAAGACCGGGAAGGTAACCGTCAAGAAATTCTACGTCGCGCACGACTGCGGCCAGATCATCAACCCCGATGGACTGAGAAACCAGATCGAGGGCAACGTCGTGCAGACCGTCAGCCGTACGCTGATCGAGGACCTGCAGTTCGACCGCTCGAAGGTCACCGGCATCGACTGGGTGACCTATCCGATCCTCACCTTCCCGGACGTGCCGGCGGTCGCCATCGACTTGATCGATCGGCCCAACGAAAAACCGTGGGGTGCCGGCGAGCCGACCGCGGCGATCGTGCCTTCGGCGATCGCCAATGCCATTTTCGACGCCACCGGCGCACGGCTGCGCTCGGTGCCGTTCACTCCCGCGAAAGTTCTGGCGGGCCTGAAAAACGCGTGAAAGGAAACACGACATGAGCGACCACGTCTACAAGCATCTCGAGCTGACCGGCTCGTCGACGAAGAGCAGCGACGACGCCATCCGCACCGCCATTGAAAAGGCGGCGAAGACCGTGCGAAACATGCACTGGTTCAATGTCGTCGAGACGCGTGGCCACATCGTCGACGGCAAGATCGGTCACTGGCAGGTGACGATCCGGGTCGGCTTCACGCTCGAAGCGTGACGCCGGGCCGGGACGGCGCCGCTCGGCCGAGGATGCCGGGTTCTCGATGTTGCGCTGCGCGCGTTACTTCGAGGACTAGGTCGCAAGGTCGTTGCCAAGGCGATGAACCGCATGCTGCGGCGGCCGGCGTAGAAAAAGCGCGTGCCATCACGCACGCGCTTTGACGGGATGCGTCGGGTTATTGGCGAATCCCGGTCAAGGTCCCGTTCAACGTACAGCCTTTGGAGCCTGCATTGCTGCTGGGCGCCGTAAACTTCATGCTAACGATCCCCGGACTGATGTTCATCTCGTAGTAGGTGATCTGAGTCCCCGTGCCGCTTCCGTTGGTGCAGCTGCTGGTGACCTGGGTCGTGGTTCCGAACTGCCCATCCTGGCTATAGTTGCCGCTCGACGTGCATATCGGCGCGGTGTTTCCTTCCTGCTGCGATGCCATCCCCAAGCTGGACTCGTTGTGGCGGATGCTGAAGTCGATGCGGTTATCGAAGACGCCTAGGTCGGCAGGATTGGTGCAGCCTGACGTCGCCCATGACAGCATACCCACGTAGTCTCCGGTGTAGTCGTCGTAGCGGATGGTCTGGCGGCTGATTTTCTTGTTCATCGCGACTCCGTTCACCGAGTACGCCAATGTTCCCGTCTTGTCCGACGTCGCGCTGAACGTCATGCTGCCAACGCGATTGACTCCGACCGCTGCGGGATTAAACGGCGTCGTTCCGAACCACGGCCCCGACGTTTGATTCAAATCGCCCGTCCACGTCGTTGCGTTGGTCGGCTGCAGAACAGCCACGTACCACACGGGAGTGCCGCTGGTGTTGTAGACGTACAGCGTCGCGAAAATAATTTCCGCCCGTTGCACGAACTGGACGCCCCAACCGCTCTCGGATTCATTGCCCCACAGGTCGGAATTGTCGGTCGAATACGAGCTTGCCGTCGCCGGTGCAACGCCAATACACATCGCGGCGGTGATCGCTGTAACGATGAAAGACCTCCAACGCATGTCACTCTCCGTTCGTTTTGAACGCGCACATCATGTAGTCGCGGACGCGTCAAAAACAATCGGAGAGTCGCTGATTCTGTGTAGGCAAATTCAAGGTTTTGCCTAGGATGTTCTCTTACGAAACGACATCGCGACAATGCATGCGAACACGCAATGCATTGTGGGAAAAACAAAAGCGGCAAAAGTGTTGCCGCGCGGCGACATCGCTTGTCGCAGTGCGTGCGAAATGCATGCAGCGCGCATTCTCGATGGCGTCGTCGAGGGAACGTCGCGTCTAACGCGTGTAAGATCGCATATCGAAAGAACATAGCCGTTGCGCGCACGAGATCGAATTCAATGACGCTGCCCGCGTGCCTATGCTTGACAGCGACGGTCGGCACCGTCGTTCGGGGATTCGGTGGTCTGCGGGGTCTAGCGTGCCCGACCTGCGCGCGGGGACTTAGGCACCGGCAACCGGGCGCGCAGTTCGCTAGACTTGAGTCGACGGGAGGGGCCGCAATACGCCGCGCTGGAGTGTCAACCGGCCACCGGCGCGCCTCGTTGTAGTCCTGTGTCTGTCATCGCGATAGTTACAGTCGGACATGAAAAACAGACTGGGACCGATACCGTGCCGGTAGGTGCCCACGCACACTCCAAAAAAAACCAGGAGATCGTCATGGGAACGACGCTGACGTCTTACCTTTCCCCCCGCGGGCTTGTCGCGGCGACAGTCATACTGGCATTGAGCGGTTGCGCGGTTGCGCCGCCTCAGGATGCGATGCGCCAGGACCTCGCCTTGAACTCTACAAACCTCGCCTTGAACTCTACAAAATACGCCGATCCTGCGGCAGAGCAGGGCGGGAGCGTGTCCGGAATGAGGTCGATGGACCGCGACCTGGAGGACCGCATTCTTGCGCTCAATCCTGATCGCATCAGCGAAGACGACGTGAAAAACACGCTCGCCCTCGGACCCACTCCGAAAATAATCCTGTCGCACGGCGGCGTGGTACTGGTCTACATGGCGATGCAGTCGTTCGGGACCTTCCTCATCGGCATGGGTTATCCCGAGGAAAGGATACTCGATCCTCATGACGGTTCTTTTTCGCAGAATCCCTACACGAGCACCGAACGTATTGCGGGCCAGGTCGCGTGGTACTACGAACACGACGGCGTGCGGCCGATGCTGATCGGTCACAGCCAGGGCGGAATGCAGGTGGTCAAGGTATTGCATGATCTCGCCGGCGAATTCGGCGACCGAATTCCGGTGTGGAACCCTGTGACGGATCGCGCGGAGCAGCGCTACGCCATCGTCGACCCCCTCACCGGTGAAACGCGTCCCGTTGTGGGAACATCGGTTTCCTACGCATCGGTTGTGGGCACCGGCGGTTGGGAATTCTGGGCCCCCACGTCGTGGAGCATGATCGGCAGGCTGCGTCAGATTCCGGACACTGTCGAGGAATTCACCGGCTTCTACATTCGAGGCGATCCGATCGCGTTGACGGCTTTGACCGGCGCGAACAACCTCGATGCGTACCAGAAAACCGGCCGCGCGCTGGTTCGCAACGTGAACTTGCCCGCGAGCTATAACCACGTGTTCGTTCCGAACACCGAGCTTCTCGCCCACGATGCGCAGGTGCGCGACTGGATCAACGCACACGGCACAGACACCCAGGCGGATGCTTCGTCCGCGCCGGACGTCCCGGGCAACAACGTGCTTTGGGCCGCAGTGGTCTGGCACGACATCAAGAAGCATTGGTGTCTCGAGGCGCAACACCTCATTGAGGCGCGCCGCAGTCAGGACGGAAGTGCGTCCACGCGTTCGGCGCGCCGCTAGGTAGGCATATCCCCCGGTTCGCGACGGCACGGTCCCGGTGCGGACCCGCGCCGCGCTTCGCGCGCCGGAAGTACGCCCGGGCGCCGCTTGGCCGATCGCAGCGCGTGGCGGCGTCTTTGTCCTACACTTAAATCATCTTTTGACCGATACCCCCTCAGCATGGTTATAGCGATATTCCACTGCGACGCGGCGGGGTGCCGCTAATCATTCGGGGGTCAAAAATGAACAATCCAGTCCACGCCGCTACGCTCGAAAGGCCCGCTTACGCCTACAACGCCGCGCCGGTGGAATCGTCGGCGTCGGCAATTTCCTGGGGCGCGATCATCGGCGGCGCTTTCGTCGCGGCCGCGCTGTCGCTCGCCTTGGCGGCGCTTGGAAGCGGTTTGGGGCTGTCGTCGATCTCGCCGTGGGAAAACGCCGGCGCCTCGGCGAAGACTATTGGAATCGCGGGGGCCGTCTGGCTTTCGCTGATGCAGCTCATTTCCGCGAGCGTAGGCGGCTATATCGCGGGGCGCTTGCGGACCAAATGGGTGAATGCACACACCGACGAAGTTTTCTTCCGCGACACAGCGCACGGATTCCTGGTGTGGGCAGTAGGCCTGGTGATGACCGCGTCTTTTATGACGTCGGCGGTCACATCGCTGGTGAGCGGCGGCGCCAAAGTCGGCGCGGCGGCAGTGGCCGCCGGCGCTGGCGGTGCAGCGACTGCCGCATCCGCGCAGCCTGCGTCGGGCAACGCGCCGGGCGCGATCGCAGACCCGAGCGCCTATTGGGTCGATCGGCTGCTCCGCTCCGATCGACCGGCGGACAACGCCGCCAGCACCACGACAGCAAACGCGCCCGCCGCGACGGCGGCCGCAACAGGCATGGCACCAGCGGACGCGTCTTCTCGAGCCGGCGACGCGGCAACGCGCGCGGAGCTCTCTCGCATCTTCGCCGTGGGCTTCCGCAACGGCGAGCTCGCACCCGCGGATAGGGCCTATGTCACGCAAGTCGTCTCCGCGCGTACCGGCTTGAGCCCGGCGGACGCGGACAAGCGTGTCAGCGACGTTGTCGCGCAAGCCAAGGCGGCGGCGGATGAGGCCCGCGCGGCAGCGGATCAGGCGCGCAAGGCGGCAGCCTATTTCTCGCTCTGGATGTTTATTTCGCTGTTGATCGGCGCGTTCTGTGCAAGCTACGCCGCGACCCTCGGCGGCAGGCTGCGCGACCGCGTGGCGGTCTGATGCATTCAAACCAAACCAACTAGGAGACGACCATGCGTTCGATTCTGCTCTGGCTGCTCGGGGTGCCGATACCGATCATCATTCTCATCGCGCTGTTTACGCGCTGAGAAGGCTGCAGGCGGCCGGTCGAACCGATCAGCGCTTCGACGTGGTCGCCTGCCCTCATGACCTGCACTGGTGCGACTTGTCGGCGTGTCGCGCCGAAGGTTGTAAGATAAACGGTGAGCCGCCGCTCTCGCCCTGCGCCGACTGCGGCGTATTGGTCGTTCGTACGGTGGCTCTCGGCATCTGCGTCGACTGTCTCACTGTCGAGGTTCTACCAAGCAAGGAAACATAGCCATGGCCCGCGCGCTCTGGAAAGGTGCCATCACCTTCGGACTGGTTCAAATTCCCGTAGAGCTCTACCCGGCCGAAGAACGCAAGGAGTTCAAGTTTTCGATGCTCGACAAGCGCGACTTCTCGCCGGTGGGGTACAAGCGTTTCAGCAAGAAAACCGGCAAGGAAGTCGACTGGAAAGACGTGGTCAAGGGCTACGAGTACGACAAGGACCAGTACGTCGTCCTCTCCGACGAAGACTTCAAGCGCGCCAATGTCAAGGCCACGCAGACCGTCGATATCGTCGCGTTCGTTCCCATGAGCGAGATTCCGCCGCAGTTCTACGAGAGTCCCTACTACCTCGTGCCGACCGAGCGCGGCCAGAAGGTATACGCGTTGCTGCGGGAAACGCTTCGATCCGCGGGCCTGGTCGCGGTGGCCCAGGTTGTCATCCGCACCGCGCAGCATCTCGCGGTCGTCGTTCCGGTGGGACGCGCGCTCGTCCTCAACACTTTGCGCTACGCGGACGAGCTCCGGGACACCAAGGGCCTGGATCTGCCCGAGGCAGGGCTCAAGGGCGCGCACGTGACGGCCAAGGAGGTGGAGCTCGCGAAGCGCCTGATCGACGACATGACCGATCACTGGAAGCCCGAGGAGTTCAAGGACACTTATCATCAGGACCTGATGCAACGCATCAAGGAGAAAATAAAAAGCGGCGAGACGCATCTGATCACCGAGCCCGAGGCCGAGCGCACCGAGCGACCCCGCTCGGCGCAAGTCATCGATCTCGCGGATCTGTTGAAGCAGAGTCTGGAAAAGGGCGGGCGCCGCAAGGCAGACCCCCGGCGCTCCAAATCGGCCGCACCTGACAAACCGGCGTTGCGCGTGGTGCCGACGGCGCGAGGATCGTCGCGGTCGGCAGCAGCCAAGCGCAAGCGCGCCTGATCCCGCACGCGCGGGAGGGTCAGTGCCATGGCACTCGAGCGCTACCGACAGAAGCGCGATTTCGAAACGACGCCGGAACCCCGAGGGCGCGTCGGCGCGCGGACGAAGGGTCAGCTCTCTTTTGTCATCCAAAAGCACGCTGCCAGCCACCTCCATTACGACTTTCGGCTCGAGCTGGGCGGCGTGCTGTTGAGCTGGGCGGTACCCAAAGGACCGAGCCTCGACCCGCAGGACAAGCGGCTTGCGATGCATGTCGAGGACCATCCGCTCGAATACGGCGGATTCGAAGGCGTTATTCCGCCTAAGCAATACGGCGCCGGAACGGTGATGGTCTGGGATCGCGGCACGTGGATCCCGCAAGGCGATCCCGTCGAAGGCTACGCCAAGGGTCGGCTCAAATTTCAGCTCGACGGCGAAAAGCTCAAAGGCGGTTGGACGCTGGTGCGCACCCACGGCAGCAAGTACGGCAACGGCAAGCAAGCGTGGCTCCTCATCAAGGAAAACGATGAGTTCGCGCGCCGGGGCGTCGACGCCCGCGTCGTCGAGACCGAGCCCGACAGCGTGATTTCCGGCCGCAGCCTGGACGACATCGCGCGCAACCGCGAGCACGTGTGGCACTCGAACCGTTCGGTGGCGGAGAACGTCCGCGCCGGCGCCGTCTCGACCAAAAAGAAAAAGCCCGCGACGCGTGCCCGCAGCGCGATCGCGCTCGCGGAACTCGCCGGCGCGAAGGCGGCGCGGCTGCCCGAGACGCTCACGCCCGCTCTTGCGACGCTGGTGGACGAAATTCCTGCGGGAGACGGGTGGCTGCACGAGATCAAATACGACGGATACCGGATGGTTTGCCGCATCGACCACGGCAGCGTGCGCATTTTCTCGCGCAACGGCAAGGAATGGACCGGCGCACTCGGCGCAATCGCCGACGCGGTCGGGCGTCTACAGCTGAAATCGGCGTGGATCGACGGCGAGGTCACGACGGTCGACGCGCAGGGCCGGACGAGCTTTCAGGTGCTGCAGAACGCGCTTGCCGATCCAACGCAGGGCTCGCTCGTGTATTTTGCTTTCGACGTGCCTTATCTCGACGGCTATGACTTGCGCAAAGTGCCGCTGCACGAGCGCAAGCGCGTGCTCAAGACGCTGGTGCCTGAATCCGATCCGGTCGTGCGACTCGGCGTGGAATATCCTGGCGCAGGGCCGGAGTTTTTGTCGCAGGCGTGTCGTCTCGGCCTCGAAGGCGCGGTGTCGAAGCGCGGGGATTCGGCCTATCGCGATGGTGTGCGCACACGCGAGTGGGTCAAGGTGAAATGCGAGCAGCGCCAGGAGATGGTGATCGGTGGATTCACCGATCCGCAAGGAAGTCGCAGCGGCTTTGGCGCGCTGCTGCTCGGCGTGTACGAACCCGACGGGAAGCTGCGCTACTCGGGCAAGGTCGGCACCGGCTTCGACGATCGCACGCTGGTGTCGGTGCGCGGCATGCTCGACAAGCTCGAGCAGGACAAGCCGGCGTTCGTCAATCCTCCACGAGGATACGAGGCGAAAGGCGCGCATTGGGTTCAACCCAAGCTTGTCGGCGAAGTCTCCTTTACCGAATGGACGCAGGATGGAACGCTGCGGCATCCGTCGTTCCAAGGCTTGCGCGAGGACAAGAAGGCGACCGACGTCGTGCGCGAGCTGCCGATGCACGAACGGGACCTGGAAGGCGATCCGGCACCTACGGACCCAAAAAAGAAGGCGGCCGCTCCGCCGAAGAATTCACGTGTCGCTGCGCGCGCACGCGACGATGGAAAGAGCGACAGCGTGATTGCGGGCATTACGCTGTCGAATCCCGACAAGATCATGTATCCGGAGTCGAAGTACACCAAGCGCGATCTCGCCCGCTACTACGAAGCCGTCGGCGAGTGGATCGTCCCGCACCTGCGCGATCGGCCGTTGAGCCTCGTGCGCTGCCCCGACGGATGGAAGAGCCAGTGCTTCTACCAGAAGCATGCCGACAAGAGTGTTCATGCGTCGGTGTCGCGCGTCGCCGTTCCCGAGAAGAGCGGGAAGGCGACGTACTTCGCCGCCAACTCCACGCAAGCCGCGGTCGCGCTGTTGCAGTGGGGCGTGCTCGAGCTGCATCCGTGGGGGTCTCGCGCACCGCGGCTCGACCGCCCCGACCGCCTGATCTTCGATTTCGATCCCGACGATGCCGTTGCCTGGAGCGATCTCGTCTCCGCGGTGGGGCTGTTGCGTACGCTGCTCGAGGATCTCGGACTCGAAGCGTTCCTCAAGACCACTGGCGGCAAAGGCTTGCACGTTGTCCTGCCCATTCGCGCGACGCTCGACTGGGAGCGAAGGCAAGGGCTTTACCCGCCGTATCGCCGAGCTCCTCGTGGAGACCTTTCCCGACCGCTTCACCGCGGTGATGTCGAAAGCGCAGCGCAAGGGAAAGATTTTCATCGACTACCTGCGCAATGCCGAAGGCGCGACGGCGATCGCCGCGTATTCGCTGCGGGCACGCGCCCACGCGCCGGTTGCGACGCCGATCGCCTGGGACGAGCTCGGCACCGACGTGCGCTTCGATCACTTCAACCTGGAAACCGTCCAGGCGCGATTGCGCAAGCTCAAAAAGGACCCCTGGTCCGATTTCTTCACGACGACGCAGGCCATCACCAAGGCGATGTTCAAGCGCGTCGGCTATTCGAGTTGACGCCGTGAATACGCAAGCGCGCCCCGCGATCGCAGCGTCGACGCCGGTTAGCCTGCCCGCGCTGCGCCTGCCGGTGAAAACGCTGCCGCAGCCCGACGAGACTACGTGCGGGCCGACTTGTCTGCACGCGATTTATGCGTATTGGGGCGACGACGAGCCGCTCGATTCGGTGGTCGCGCGGATGTGGCGGCTGCGCGAAGGCGGCACGTTTGCCGTCTTTCTCGGCTGTGACGCGCTGCGCAAGGGCTATCGCGCGAGAATCTACACCTACAACCTGACGGTCTTCGATCCGACGTGGTTCACGCGCCCGCACGTGGACATCGCGGGCAGGCTCGCCCTGCAAAGAGAAGCGAAGAGCGACGACCGCCTGCGTCACGCGACCGAAGGCTATCTCGAGTTTCTCGAGCTCGGCGGAAGGCTGCGCTTCGCCAACCTGTCGCAGCACCTCATCCGCGGTATCCTGCACTGCAAGCTGCCGATCCTGACCGGGCTCTCGTCGACGTATCTCTATCGCTCGGCGCGCGAATATGGCGAAGACGACATTCCGGACGACGTGCGAGGCTACCCGGCGGGGCATTTCGTCGTGATCGCGGGCTGGGACCCGAAGCGTCGGCGCGTGCTCGTTGTCGATCCGTACCAGCCGAATCCCTATGGATCGGCGCACGAATACTGGATCGGCATCGACCGCGTCGTCGCCGCGATTCTGCTTGGCATCGTCACCCACGACGCCAATCTGCTGGTCGTCTATCCTGCGCAGCGCGAGACCGGCCAGCCGTCATGAACGTATTCCTGGTCGTCAATCATCAGCGGGATTGGCCGGTCGACATACCGGGAGCGAGCGTCATTTCGGCGCGCGCATACCTGACTGACCCTGCGTACAGCGAGAACCGGCCGGCACGCGTTCTCAACTTGTGCCGGACTGACCGCTATCAGGGGCGCGGATACTACGTCTCGCTCCTCGCCGAGGCGCGCGGGCATCGACCGTTGCCCGAAGTCAAGACCATCGGCGACCTGCAGGCCAATCCGCCCGCCAACCTGCAAAGCGGCACATTCAATGATCACGTACAGCGGGCGCTGGCGCACTGCGCGGAGGAGAAGTGTGTTATCGACGCGTATTTCGGGCGCGATCCCCTTCGCCGCCACGATACCCTCAGCCAGCAGCTTTTCGCGGCGCTGCGCGCGCCGCTGCTGCGCGCAAGCTTTACGCGCAACGGCCACTGGCGCCTTGCCGAGGTGCGCGTTCTCAGCGCCACCGACATCGAACCGGAGCACCACGCATTCGTCGCCGAGGCCGCGACCGACTACATCACTCGCAATCGCGCACGCATGCGCGATTCGCCCTCGGGCACGCCTTCGCTGGCGATCCTGTACAGCCGGGACGAGCCCGACCCGCCGTCGAACCAGGAGGCGCTGGAGAAATTCCGAGCCATGGCGCAGACGCTGGGAATGCGCGCGGAATTTCTACATCGCGACGAGATTCATCGCCTGCCCGAATTCGATGCACTGTTCATCCGCGATACGACCGCGGTCAATCACTACACGTACCAGTTTGCGCGTCGCGCCGCGGCCGAGGGTCTCGTCGTCGTCGACGATCCCGACTCGATCGTCAAATGCACCAACAAGGTCTATCTGAACGAGTTGCTCGCCCGTCATCGCGTGTTGACGCCGAAAACCCTGATGGTGCACCGGGACAACATCGACCAGATCGTTCCAATGCTCGGCCTGCCGTGCATCCTGAAGCAGCCCGACAGCGCCTTCTCGCTTGGCGTGAGCAAGATCCAGTCGCCCGCGGAGCTGCGCGCGTGCGTGGACAAGCTTTTCGCCAAGTCCGATCTGGTGATCGCTCAGGAGTGGCTGCCCACCGCGTTCGATTGGCGCGTCGGCGTTTTCGACCGGCGGGCGCTTTACGTCTGCAAGTACTTCATGGCGCCCGGCCATTGGCAGGTCATCAAACGCGAAGCGGACCGCAAGCTCGAAGGGTCGACGCTTCCCATGACGGTCGGCGAGGCGCCTGAGAACGTCATCAAGACCGCTCTCAGGGCTGCGAATCTGGTCGGCGACGGGTTCTACGGCGTCGACATCAAGGAATCGAACAATCAATGCTACGTGATGGAAGTCAACGACAATCCCAACGTCGATGCGGGGAACGAGGACGGCGTGCTGAAGGACGCGTTGTACCGCGACATCATGGGCGTGTTCATGCGCCGCATACAGGAGCGCAAGCGAGTCACGGGCCAATGACGGCGCGCTGGACCATCCCCGCGTTTTCCGGATACGGTATCGAGCTGGAATATGCGATCGTCGACCGCGAAACGCTGGCGGTGCGGCCGATCGCCGCCGAGCTGCTGCGCGGGTTTGCCGGTTACGAGACCTCCGACGTGCAGCGCGGACAGCTCGGCTGGTCGAACGAGCTGGTCGCGCACGTGGTCGAGCTCAAGAACGTCGCGCCCACGCTGGCGTTGCATGGCCTTCCGGGCGATTTCCACGGTGAAGTGCGGGAGGCGAACCGGATTCTGGAAAGAGTTTCGGCGCAGTTGATGCCGACGGGCATGCACCCGTGGATGGATCCCGTAGCGGACACCGTCCTATGGAGCAGGGAGGACGCCGACATCTACCGGACCTACGACCGCATCTTCGACTGCCGCCGGCACGGATGGTCGAATATCCAGAGCATGCACATCAACCTGCCCTTTGCCGACGATGCGCAATTCGCGCATCTGCATGCGGCGGTGCGCCTGCTGCTTCCGCTGCTGCCGGCGCTGGCGGCCAGCTCGCCAATCGCCGGGGGAAGAAACACCGGGGTTCTGGATTACCGGCTCGAGGCTTATCGCGCCAATGCCAGACACGTCCGGTCGGTGGCCGGGAAGATCATTCCGGAAACCGTGGTCGACCGCGCCGACTACCAAAAGAGGATACTCGACCCGATGTACCGGGAAATCGCGCGATACGACAAGGATGGCGTGCTCCAGCACGAGTGGCTCAACTCGCGCGGCGCAATCGCGCGCTTCGAGCGCAGCGCCATCGAGATCCGGCTGGCCGATGCGCAGGAATGTCCGCAAGCCGATGTCGCGATTGCGGCGGCGACGGCGGCGGCAGCCAAATCCCTCTACGCCGAGCAATGGTCGACGCTGTGGCAGCAGCAGGCCGTTTCCACCGACACGCTCAATCGGGTACTCATGGCGACGACGCGAACGGCCGAGGATGCGGTGATCGATGACGCGCAATTCCTCGACGTCCTGGGCATGAAGTCCCGCCGCGTGAGGGCAGTCGAGATCTGGCGACATTTGACCTGCGCGAGCGCAGACACCGAGGCGGAGACGGAAGGCGACGACTGGTGGCGGTCGCGGATCGCGTTCATCCTCGAGCACGGCACGCTTGCGCGGAGGATCCTCAAGGCGGTCGATGGGGATTTCGGCCCCGGACGCCTGCGCGAGGTGTACGCGAGACTTTGCCAGTGCCTCAACAACGGTCAGATGTTCGCGTGACGCGCAAACCGGATACCCGCGCCGTTCGCCAGGGTCATCGTCCGATATCGTTTGTAGTCACGTGTGAGCACGGCGGCAACCGGATTCCCTCGAAATACGCTGCGCTGTTTCGAGGCAAGCGACGCCTGCTCGAATCGCATCGCGGCCACGATCCCGGCGCCCTTTCGATGGCGCGGTCGCTTTCGCGCGCGCTGGGGGCAGCGCTCATCGCCTCGACGGTCAGCCGCCTCCTGGTCGAGCTGAACCGCTCGCCGGGGCATCCGGCGATCTACTCCGAAGCGATGCGAAACGCACCCGAGCGCGTAAGGCGCGAGGTCTACGAGCGCTACTACGTTCCGTATCGAGTGCGAGTCGAGGACGCGGTGCGCGAGGCGGTCGAAGCGGGGCGGCGGGTGGTTCACATCTCGTCGCACAGCTTCACGCCCCGATTGAACGGCGTCGTGCGCAACGCCGATGCCGGATTGCTATACGACCCAAAACGCGTCAGCGAGCAGGTCATGTGCTTGCGCTGGCAGATGGCACTACGCAAGCGCATGCCCGGATGGCACGTGCGCCGTAACTACCCGTACAAGGGAGCGAGCGATGGCCTCACGCGCTATCTGCGCGGCCTGTTCTCCGACGCTGTCTATAGCGGCATCGAACTCGAGATCAACCATCGGCATTTCCTCGCGGGCGTCGACGCGTGGAACGAGGTTCGACGCCGAGTCGCGGGGGCGCTTCTGGAGATTGTGCCGAACTAGCCGGGCGTCGGGGGGCCTGCCGTCCACGCTGAGCCGCGCGAACGCCCGATTCAGCCGCCGAGCGTATCTACGATCGGTTCCTGTCGATGAAGTCCTTGGTGGCTCGCGCGCTGCCCCAACCCTTGATCGTGATTTGCTTGCCCGTGAAAGCAACCGAGCTCACGAAGAATTGCTCGATCTGCTCGCGAACGCGTTTGGGCAGATCGCGCGCCTCCTCGAGCGTGCTCAACGCCTGATGCCAGCTCGGAGTCGCGATAATGCGGTTGTTTACTTCGGGCTTGCCTCGGCCTTCGCGCTGAACGACCTCGACCATGCCCAGGATTCTGCAGGGCAGCACGACGCCGGGGTAGCTCGGCTGATGGTGCAGCACCATCGCATCGACCGGATCGCCGTCCTGGCCGACGGTGCCCGGGATGAACCCCCAGTCGAAGGGATACGCTACGCCGAGAGGCAGTTCCCGCGAAATCGTGAAGATTCGCAGCTTGGGATCGAAATCGAGCTTGAGCGACGATCCCCGCGGCGATTCGACGACGATGCGCAGCGAGCCGTCGTCGTCATAGGTATCGAGCTTGGTGAGATCACGCGCCATCGGCTGCGGCTCTTTTTCTTATTCGGCTGGCTATGATGCTCCGGTTACGTGTAGCGACGTATCGGACGATTGCCGATTTTCTGCTAGGCACTTGCCACTGCAGGTGTCGGACCCGCGCTGACCCAAGCAGCATCCTCGCCACCCGCCGCCACACTCAGCTCGCGGGCGCGCACATGATCACCGCGTCCGGCCCATAGCCTTCGGCGGTGTAGCCCTGTTGCTGCATCTGCGTCTTGATCCCGGGGTCCGCCGTATAGCGATGGTTGGCATCGGCCCGGTTGTTGAACAGGCGGTAAACGGGAATCGTCGAAGCCGGACAGGCGCCGGTGATAGGGTCGGGAAGAGGAATGTAGAAGACGTCCGACGCTTCAAGCATGAACTGCGGAAACTTCGCCGCCACGGCGGCGCACTCGTCCGGCGACGCCGAGTAAAAATGCGAGTCCTGCGGCGCGGGCATGTAGAAACGGCACACCGGATTCGCACCGGCGGTCTGCCGCGCATAGGCGTTGAAAGAGCGCCCCGTGCGGACCCAGCCCTTGAAATGACCGGAATCGAGCGCATCGATGTCGGGTTGAAGCGAGCTGATGAAATAATGGTCGAGCGATGAGCTGTAGAACTCCACGACCGTCGCCGTGGAGGCCGGCAGCGTCGTTCCGGTTCCGGAAATCTGAAGAATGGCGAGCGACGCAAGCTGCGGCGAATCGATGACGAGATTGGCCAGCCGAAGGCCGGCACCCTGAGGCTGGAAATAGAAGATCATGTGGCATCCCTGGCCGGCGGGTATCACCAACCCGACCTGGCAGCCGCTGTCGAAGCCCACGAAATCGTGCGCCGCGGGACCGTTGAGCACAATCGCGGTGAGCGTCAGCGCGGCGGGGCCTTGATTGTGCAGCTCGAGATCCATCGCTGTCACCGAGCGCGTGCCGACACTCTGCGGCGGAAACGCGGCGATTGCCGGCGAGAACACGAGCTCCGCGGTGCCCGCCTGCGCGTCGATGCCGCGCCCGTAGAAGGCGAGAAGCTCGTCGGGGGTGGTTGTCATGCTGCGCAATTGCAACCCTCCCGATGTTTGCCCGGGGATCTGCGGCGCAAACGTGACCCCGACGTTGCAGGAGTCTCCGGGCGCGAGGGACAAGCCCTTCGCGCAAGAGGTATTCACGTGAAACGCAGGCCCGGTCGAGGGATGTACGGTGACATCGACGAACGACCAGGTCTGATCGCCGCAGTTGGTCACGATGACGTTCCCGCTTGCGATGCTCCCCACCTGACGGTTGCCGAAATCAATCGCGTCACTGCTTGTGCAGATGCGCGCGTCGGCATATGCGGAGGCCGCCGCACCTAGAAAGATCAGACCCAGGGCAAGCCGAGAAAGGCGAGACATCGGGAAGCGCAACACGGGTGAACAATGCCTGGGATATGCGACCTACCAGCGACCGGCCCCAACCCGCGAGGTTCCGTCAAAGGCTCTGCCCGGACGCACCTTATGCATATAAACAGGGCATTGCCGAGCGCGGCTCTGAAATTAGATCGACCCGCCGCGGCATGGCCCCGCACCCTGGTATGACTGTCGAGTTATTTTACACTTTGCTGCTCATAGTGAAGATGAAACGCTCACAATATCCAGTAACTGTATGAATAAAAGCGTATTTCTTGGGTCACGCACGCTTATTGCTCACCGTAAGAAGAGCGGGTCAAGAACGGCAACGACCCGACCTGAAAGGAGCGCAAGTGAGCCCATACGAGATGAGCGCGATCACCGTAGTAACACTGGTGATCTATGGCTTCATCATGCGCCATGAGCGCACGAAGCGCAGGTTGGCAATCCGCAATGGGCGCGCAGGCTCGCCGACGGCCGGACGGGCGCGCGCGCCGATGCACACCCCTTGGTTGGACGGCCTTGTACTCGTCAAGACCGCGCTTACGTTCCTTCCGGTCCCCGGTCGCAAGCTTGGCTAGTGCGGTGGACCACCACGCTTGAGTTGGCCCCGCCGAACGGCGGGGTTTTTTTTGGCTCTACTCCACTTGTAGTGGCCTCAATGCTTTCTGGAGTGAATCCGCCGCTGAATGCGGACGCGGAAACGGCTCGTAGTAAGGGGCGACGGCCCATTTCGCGCCAAGCTTCCAGTCATCATAGTTGCCAAACTTGCCGGTATTGCGCCAGGAATACAACGCCAGCAACGGCGGAAGGTTAACGGACATCAGTTAGCCATGCGCTTGGCCGAATATCGACGGTTAACCGTCGACAAGGATCGGCCAATCAGAGAGTAGCCTGAACAGGGCTTCCGGGTCGTTGCAGCTTCGGATCTCTTCGCGAAATCGACGGTCGCCAAACATCTGCGCGAGCTCTGCGAGAATCTCCAAATGGCGTTCGGTCGCTTGCTCGGGGACGAGAAAAACGAGCACATGCGACACGGGTTTTGCATCGGGGGCATCGAAGGGTATCGGCAGCTTGAGCCGCACAAAGGCAGCCATGGGTGCCCGCAGGTTCTTGACGCGTGCGTGGGGAAGCGCGACGCCTTGACCTAATCCCGTCGAACCCAGACTCTCGCGGGCGGTCAGGCTCGCCACGACCTGCGCCCGCGGAACCCCGTGGCGCCGCTCGAAAAGCCGGCCCACTTCCTCGAATACGCGTGCCTTGGTTGCGACGTCCAAGTCGAGCAGGACGTCGACGGACGACAGCAGTTGACCGACGAGCTTCATGCGGAAACTTTCACTTTGAGCAAGTCTGCAGCTCTCACGGTCAGCAGCGGGAGGCTTCCGGCCGCCGCCAGGGAATTTCGACGATCGCTTTTCATGTTCTTTCGAGCCATTGGCTAAGCGAACAGGCCGGTGGGCCCCTTCCGTGCGCCACGGCGCTGCTTGATCGGGTCATCATCGGTCGCCCATTCGCGGAATAAGCGTTGAATCTTCGCGTGGTCCTTGGAGGCTTCCAGTCGATTCCGGAAACCACTGTCGGAAAACATCGCCGAGACGATCGCGAGGATCTGAAGGTGCTCTTCATTCGCATCCTCCGGAACGAGGATCACGAATAGCACCGACACGGGCTTGTGATCCGGCGCGCCGAACACCAGCGGACGCTTCGTGCACATCAGGAGCACGATCGGTTCGCTGATGCCCGGAATGCGGGCGTGGGGGATGGCGATGTCATGACCGATCCCCGTCGATCCGATCTGCTCGCGGCGCCAGAGTGCCCGAACGACAGCGTCTCGATGGATGTGGTGATGGCGCTCGACTATCGACGCGGCTGCCTCGAGCGCGCGTCGCTTGTCGGGAACATCGAGTCCCACGACGACGTCGTCGCTGGAAAGAAAACGACTGACGATATTCATGATGATCCAGCTTCCTGTGATTGACCGGCGGGCTTATCGAGAACTCCCGGCTTGCTGGGCTGCCCCGCGCGGGGTCGCGATCGAATACTCGAGCGAACCAATAACGCCGTGATGCCCAGGACCGCAGCGGCGAACGCGGCGATGGGAACGATCCAAAATAGCGGAGTGTTGAGGAGCCAATCCATCGTGAGCCGCCTGTGCGGGCTTTGGAAAAGCGTAAGGCGGCTCCAGTAAAAACGGTATCGAGTTTTGCTGGTGGGCTGTAAAGATCCTGTAAAGGGAGTGCGGCGCGCGACCCGTCATCGGCCGCTACATGCAAGGCCCGACAACGCACCGCGGATGCGCTGGGCATAGCGCAGCCGCGCAGTTCGGCGTCGCGCGGTGCCGTGCCGCTTTACGGTTTCTTGATATCGATCCCTGAAGACTATGCACCGTCTTTATGCGCCGCTCTATATCGTGCCGGTTATGTCATTTGATAAGAAGCCGTCATGGATATCTTGCATTCGGCGTTTATCTTTCGGTTCGTGATCGGCTTTGCGATTGCGTGTCCGTTCCTCATCATGCCGGCCGTCGTTAGCCTGTTCAAGAAGCGTCCCAAGGTCGAGAACACTACGGAAACCCGCGATGACCAGCGCCCACGCATCGTGGCGTCGGCCCCCGGAACGCAGCGCGTGCAAGCCAGCCGGCAGCCCAAGGGGTTCGCCCCGGACAGCGCTTTAACGTCACCACCAAGGCGCGCGGCGTAAGCGAGGGCGATTGTCCTCGACGCCGAAGCCTGAGATCGATTCACGCAGCCCAAGGACCCGTTTATGTCGTTCAAGATGCGATGCCTGAGCGCCCCGGCGCTTTTTGCGGGCCTCTTAGCGGCGTCAGCCTACGCGCAGACGCCACCATCGCCGGCCGCAACATCGGCAAGTCCACCGGAACCGTGTTCATTCAGAAGACGTTCTAGAGCCGCGGCGCCGACAGCGAAGCACGCATTCATCGAGGGATAAAAAGTGAAACTGGTTAGACAAATCTGGTACGTCGAGACAGCTATGACGCAGCGGGTCATGAATTTGAAAACCAATGCAACGCGATGCAAGACGCCGATCCGTTTCATTGCCTAGATTGGCTTTGGCGAATACCTCTGCAGCCATAGTCATCGACCCGTTCAAGCGAAACTAGGGAAGGAGAACACATGGACCTCATCTACATCGCCGTCATCCTCGGATTCTTCGCGGTGTCCGCGGCGCTGATCCGCTTTTGCGCTGGCTTGATGGATAAGGGAGGCAAGTCGTGAACTGGGTCTATTGGCTGAGCGGCCTCGCGGCGCTGGGCATCTTCGTCTACCTGATCATCGCGCTGTTCAAGCCGGAGATTTTTTCATGAACACCTTTGGCTGGCTGCAGCTCGGCCTCTACGTCGTTGTTCTATTGCTCCTGGCGAAACCGCTCGGGGCGTACATGGCTGCGGTTTACGAAGGCCGGGCAACGCGGGTCCAGCGCATCGGTGGTCCGCTCGAACGGTTGATCTACCGCGGTATCGGCATCGATCCGGCGCAGGACATGTCGTGGGTGCGCTACGCCGCGGCGATGCTGTGGTTCAACCTGCTCGGCGCGCTTGTCGTGTATGTGCTGCAACGCGCTCAACAATGGCTGCCGCTCAATCCCCAGGAACTGGCGGCGGTCAGCCCCGACTCGTCGTTCAACACGGCGACCAGCTTCATCACCAACACCAACTGGCAGGGGTACGCCGGCGAGAGCACGATGAGCTATCTGACGCAGATGCTCGCGCTCGCGGTGCAGAACTTCGCGTCCGCCGCAACGGGCATGGCGGTGCTCGTGGCTCTGACGCGCGCATTCATCCGCAAGCAGGCAGGGGGGATCGGCAACTTCTGGGTGGACGTGACGCGGACGACCGTTTACATCCTGCTTCCGCTCTCGCTGGTGTTTGCCCTCGTGTTGGTGTGGCAGGGAATCCCGCAGACGTTTGCCAAGGCCGCCACGGTCACGCTGGTGCAGCCGGTCACCTACGACAACCCCAAGAACGGGCCCGACGGTCAGCCGCTCAAGGACGATAAGGGCAACCCCGTCACCGAGAAGGCGACGACGAACGAGCAGACCATCGCGCTCGGTCCCGTGGCATCGCAGATCGCGATCAAGCAGCTCGGCACCAACGGCGGCGGATTCTATAACGTGAACTCGGCGCATCCCTTGGAGAATCCGACACCGCTCTCCAACTTCCTCGAGATGCTGGCGATTCTGCTCATTCCGGCGGCACTTTGCTACACCTTCGGACGCATGATCTTCGACACGCGGCAGGGGTGGGCATTGCTCGCGGCGATGACCATCGTTTTCGTCGCCTTGTTGCCTGTCACCTATCTCGCCGAGCAGAACGGCAATCCCGTGCTGACCAAGCTCGGCGCCGATCAGGTGGCGAGTGCGACCAATCCCGGCGGCAACATGGAAGGCAAGGAAGTCCGGCTGGGCGTCGCAAACTCGGCGCTGTGGGCGACGGCCACCACGGCGGCATCCAACGGCTCGGTGAATTCGATGCACGACTCGTTCACGCCGCTGGGCGGCTTGATACCGATGTGGCTGATCCAATTATCCGAGGTGATCTTCGGCGGCGTGGGCTCGGGCCTCTACGGCATGATCGTCTATGCGGTCGTGGCGGTGTTCATCGCCGGGCTGATGATCGGACGGACGCCGGAATACCTCGGCAAGAAGATCGGTGCCTACGAGATCAAGATGGCATCGATCGCGATCCTGATTCCGCCACTGCTCGTGCTGTGCGGGACCGCGCTGGCGGTGTTGCTCGATGCTGGAAAGGCCGGCGTATCGAATCCCGGCGCGCAGGGCTTCAGCGAAATCCTGTACGGCTTCTCGTCGGCCGGCAACAACAACGGTAGTGCATTCGCAGGCTTGAGTGCGAATACACCTTTCTACAACACCGCGCTCGGAATCACCATGCTGTTCGCCCGCTACTGGCTGGCGATTCCCGTGCTTGCGCTCGCGGGCGCGTTCGCCGCGGCCAAGCATGTCCCGCCGTCCGCAGGAACCCTGCCGACGCACACACCGCTTTTCATTTTTGTGCTGATAGGCGTGGTCATCACGGTCGGAGCGCTGACATTCGTGCCGGCGCTCGCTTTGGGGCCGGTGGTTGAGCATCTGCTGCTCTTCTCCGGTTCATGATGCGCGCCAACATTCGAAAGAGCTGATCATGTCGACTGCAACTGCCAGGCACGGTGGACTATCGTGGTTCATGAGCCGCGACCTCATGAAGCGGGCGCTGCTCGACAGCTTCCTGAGGCTCACGCCGCGCTACCAGGCGCGCAACCCTGTGATGTTCGTCGTCTATATCGGCAGCATCCTGACGACGATTCTCTGGGTACAGGCGCTCGGCGGCCACGGAGAAGCACGGGCTGGATTCATCCTGGCAGTCACGCTGTGGCTGTGGGTGACGCTCCTCTTCGCGAACTTCGCCGAGGCCATCGCCGAAGGGCGCAGCAAGGCGCAGGCAGAATCACTCAAGAGCGCACGCAAGGATACGATCGCGAAGAAGCTCGCCAAGCCGGCGCGCGGTGCGCTGCAGACGACCGTGCCGTCGAGCAGCCTGCGCAAGGGCGACATCGTGCTGGTGGTGCAGGGCGACATGGTCCCCGGCGACGGCGAAGTGATCGAGGGCGTCGCGTCGATCGACGAGAGCGCCATCACCGGCGAAAGCGCGCCGGTCATCCGCGCCGCCGGCAGCGACTTCAATACGGTCACCGGCGGCACTCGCGTGCTATCCGACTGGGTGATCGTCCGCATCAACGTCAATCCCGGCGAAGCGTTTCTCGACCGCATGATCGGCATGGTCGAGGGTGCCAAGCGGCAAAAGACGCCGAACGAGATTGCGCTCACCATCCTGCTGGTGGCCATGACGCTGGTGTTCCTGCTCGCGACCGTGACCTTGTTGCCGTATTCGATCTACAGCGTCGAGATCGCCAAGGCGGGTACGCCTGTGACCATCACCGTCCTCGTGGCACTGCTCGTATGCCTGATTCCAACGACCATCGGCGGTTTGCTGTCGGCGATCGGCGTCGCGGGCATGGGACGGATGATGCGGGCCAATGTCATCGCCACGTCGGGGCGAGCGGTGGAGGCAGCCGGTGATTGCGATGTGCTGCTGCTCGACAAAACGGGCACGATCACCTTCGGCAACAGGCAGGCTTCCGCCCTGTTCCCGGTCACGGGCGTCACGGCGCAACAACTGGCCGAGGCTACGTTGCTCGCGTCCCTGGGCGACGAAACGCCGGAGGGAAAGAGCATCGTCGCGCACGCCAAGCGCGCGTACGGCGTGATGCCGCCCGCGCTGGAGCCGGGACAGTTCACGATCGTTCCTTTCTCGGCGCAAACCCGCATGAGCGGTGTCAACTTTCGCGCGCGGGAGATCCGCAAGGGCGCGCTCGACGCGATCCGCGACTGGATCGGCGGACAGGGCGGCGTGATCTCCGTCGAGGTCACGACACGGGTCGAGGACGTCGCCAGGCGCGGCTCGACGCCGCTCGTCGTGGCCGAGGGTCGCCACGTGCTCGGCGTCGTCGAGCTCAAAGACATCGTCAAGACGAACATCAAGGAGCGCTTCGCGGAGCTGCGCAAGATGGGTATCAAGACCATCATGATCACCGGCGACAACAAGCTGACCGCGGCGTCGATCGCGGCCGAGGCGGGGGTCGACGACTTCCTCGCCGAGGTGACGCCGGAGGCCAAGCTCAAGCTGATCCGCGACATTCAGGCGGAAGGCAAGCTGGTGGCGATGACCGGCGACGGCACCAACGACGCGCCCGCGCTGGCGCAGGCCGATGTCGCCGTGGTCATGAACAGCGGCACGCAGGCGGCCAAGGAAGCAGGCAACATGGTCGACCTCGATTCCAGCCCGACCAAGCTGATCGAGATCGTCGAGATCGGCAAGCAGCTCCTGATGACGCGCGGCGCCTTGACGACTTTCTCGATCGCAAACGATGTCGCGAAGTACTTCGCCATCATCCCGGCGGCATTTGCCAGTACCTATCCCGTGCTCGATACGCTGAACGTGATGGGACTGGCTACGCCGAACAGCGCCATATTGTCCGCGGTGATCTTCAATGCGGTAATCATTCCGGCGCTGATCCCGCTGGCGCTCAACGGCGTCAAGTACCGCCCGGTCGGCGCCGCACCGATCCTGCGCCGGAACATGCTGATCTACGGCATCGGCGGCATCCTGCTGCCATTCGTCGGGATCAAGCTCATCGACATGCTGCTGGTCGCGATGCGTCTCGCGTGACCTATAAAGGACATCGATTATGTTCGCCGAACTTCTTCCCGCCTTTCGCATGCTCGTGATCCTGAGTGTGCTCACGGGCATCGCCTATCCCCTCGTCGTGACCGGTATCGCGCAACTCGTGTTCCCGCGCGCGGCGAACGGCAGCCTGATCACCGCCGACAGCAAGGCTGTCGGATCCGAATTGATCGGTCAGCCCTTCGATGATCCCAAATATTTCTGGAGCCGGCCTTCTGCGACTTCACCGCAACCCTACAACGCCATGGCATCGTCGGGCTCGAACCAGGGTGCGCGGAACCCGGCATTGGCCGACGCGGTGACGGGACGCATCAAGGCGCTGCGCGACGCGGACCCGGGCAACACCTCGCCAGTGCCGGTCGATCTGGTGACCGCCTCGGCAAGCGGCCTCGATCCGCATATCAGCGTCGCCGCGGCGGAATATCAGCTCGCGCGCGTGGCCAAGGCTCGCGGGCTCGCACCCGAGCGCGTGCGCGATCTCGTCGACCAGGCCACCGACGGGCGTACGCTCGGCGTCCTTGGGGAGCCCCGCGTCAACGTGCTCAAGCTGAATCTGGCGCTCGACCACATGCAGTAACGTCGATTGCCCGCGGCCGGCCTGCGCGCGGCAGCGAAAGCGTCCCAACGAGCACTGTCCCCGCCCTCTGGATTGATTTGGTTGGCGTCCGGCGGCTGCGCTCTTACACTAGCGATCGAACAACGCTAATGGCCGAGCATGCAAAGGCAGCGCCGGGATCCTGATCAGCTTCTCGCGGAAGTCAAAGCGCAGCAGGAACGCGCCGCGCGAGGACGGCTCAAGATCTTTTTCGGCGCGTCGGCGGGCGTCGGGAAGACGTATGCGATGCTCCTCGCCGCCCAGACACTCCGCCGCGCCGGCGGCGACGTCGTCATCGGCGTGCTGGAAACACACGGTCGTGTAGAGACAGCGGCACTGCTCGAAGGTCTCGAGCAATTGCCGCCGCTTATGCTCGATGTCCAGGGCGCATCGGTCCGCGAATTCAATCTCGATGCCGCGCTGGCGCGACGCCCTGCGCTGATCCTCGTCGACGAGCTCGCCCACACCAACGCGCCCGGCGCGCGGCACCCGAAGCGGTGGCAGGACATCGACGAGCTCCTCGCGAGCGGCATCGACGTGTTCACGACGCTCAATGTCCAGCACTTGGAGAGCCTCAACGACGTCGTCGGCGGGATCACCGGCATCCGTGTATGGGAAACCGTTCCCGACACGTTTTTCGACGAAGCCGACGATGTCGTTCTGGTCGACGTCCCGGCCGACGAATTGCTTGCACGCCTCAAGGCGGGCAAGGTTTACATCCCCGAGCAGATCGAGCGCGCGTCTGGAAATTTCTTCCGCAAGGGCAACCTCATGGCGCTGCGCGAGCTGGCGCTCCGGCGCACCGCCGATCGGGTCGAGGAAGACGTTCAGGCGTATCGCACTGATCAGGCGATCCAGCGCATCTGGAAGACCGAGGCGTCGCTCCTTTGCTGTGTCGGGCCCGATCCGGGCGGCGAGCATGTGGTCAGGAGCGCGGCGCGGCTTGCCAATCAGATCGCCATCGACTGGACTGCGGTCTATGTCGAGACGCCGAAGCTCCAGCGATTGCCGCCGCAGAAGCGCGAGCGGATTCTCAAGACGGTGAAGCTCGCGCAGGACCTTGGCGCCAAGACCGCGATCCTGTCCGGTAACGACCCCGCAGGCGCCGTCGTCGAATACGCGCATGTCCACAATTGCTCGAAGCTCGTCATGGGCCGCGCTCGTGCAAAGTGGACGTGGCCCTGGAGGCCCGGCATCGCCAGGCGCGTGGGAGAGATGGCGTCCGATGTCGACGTGATCGAGATCGGGCGCGGCGAACCGCAAGTCGAGCCATCCCGCCAGCCCCGCCCCGGCGAGGACGACGAGGATCCGCGACGGGTAGCCAAGCGGCTGCGCTATGTCTGGGCGCTGCTTGGATGTCTGACCACGACCTTGATCGCCGCGCCGCTCCAGCCGTATCTCGATCTGGCCAACATCGTGATGCTGTTCCTGCTCACAGTCGTGTTGATCGCCGTCAAGTTCGGACGCGGCCCGGCCGTGCTTGCCGCTTTCGTCAGCGTCGCGAGCTTCGACTTCGTGTTCGTGCCGCCGCGATTCTCGTTCGCCGTGACAGACGTGCAGTATCTCGTTACTTTCGCAGTCATGCTCGCCGTGGCGCTGATCACCGGCCAGATGACCGCCGGACTGCGCTATCAGGCGCGAGTCGCCTCTACACGCGAGGAGCGGGCCCGCGGCCTCTACGAGTTCGCACGCGACATGTCGAGCCTGCTCCAGACCGATCAGGTGGTGGAGGCCGCAAACAAGTTCATCGCCGGCACGTTCCAGGCAAAGGTGGCGATATTGATACCCGACGATCAGGACCGCCTGGAGCTGCACGATCCCGAAGGACTTGCGCGTGCTACCGACCTGCATGCGGCCGCGCAATGGTCGTACGACAAGTCTCAAGCCGCCGGCGCCGGCACCGATACGCTTCCCAGCAGCGAGTTCCTGTATCTGCCCCTGCGAGCACCGATGCGCACACGCGGTGTGCTTGCCATCAAAGCGGCTAACCGTCGGCTCTTCATGGTGCCCGAGCAGCGGCGTCACCTCGACACCTTTGCCGCGCTGGTCGCGATCGCGCTCGAGCGCGTGCACTATGTCGAAGTCGCGCAGCAGGCGCTGATACGCATGGAATCGGAGCGTTTGCGCAATTCGCTGCTCGCGGCGCTTTCGCACGACCTGCGCACGCCGCTCGCCGCGCTGGTCGGCCTGGCGGAGTCCCTCGAATTGACGAAGCCCGAGCTGTCGGGCCTGCAGCGCGACACGGCGCAAGCGATCGCGGAGGAAGCGCGCCGGATGAATGCGATGGTCAACAATCTGCTCGACATGGCACGAATCGAGAGCGGGGATGTCAAATTGCGACGCGAGTGGCAGTCAGTGGAGGAGGCTGTCGGCAGCGCGCTCAAGGCAGCACACGCCGCGCTCGTGCACCGTCGCGTCGAGGTTGCGCTGGCACCGGATTTGCCGCTGGTCGAGTTCGACGCGGCGTTGATCGAGCGGGTGCTGTACAACCTGCTGGAGAACGCGGGCAAATACACGCCGGCCGGAACGACCATTCGTATCGCAGCCGAAACATTCGGTAGATCAGCTGCTCGTCAGCGTCAGCGACGACGGTCCGGGTGTTCCGCAAGCGCAGCGTGACGCCATCTTCGAGAAGTTCACCCGGGGCTCGCGCGAGTCGGCGACACCCGGCGTGGGCTTAGGGCTCGCCATCAGCCGCGCCATTGTCGAAGCGCATCGCGGACGCATCTGGGTCGAAGACAAGGCCGGCAAAGGAGCACGGTTCTGTTTCACGCTGCCGCTCGGCAATCCCCCGGAAATGCCGGTGTCCGAAGAAACCGTGACGGGCAAGGCGTAACGCTGTCCCGCCGATGAGCGACGCCGCTCCCGTTGCCATCCTGGTTGAGGATGAACGCCAGATCCGGCGGTTCGTGCGCACGGCACTCGAGGCCGAGGGCTGGCAGGTGTTCGAGTCCGAGACCATGAGCCACGGTCTCACCGAGGCAGGCACTCGGAAGCCGGATGTCGTCATTCTCGACCTGGGGCTGCCCGACGGAAACGGACTGGATTTTATCCGCGATTTGCGCACCTGGTCGGCGATTCCGGTGATAGTGCTCTCGGCACGGGTCCACGAGACCGACAAGATCGAAGCGCTCGACGCCGGAGCCGACGACTATCTGGCCAAGCCGTTTGGCGTCGGCGAGCTGCTCGCGCGCCTGCGCGCGGTGCTGCGCCGAAAAGTGGTGGAGGGTGCAGACAAGCTGTCCATCTTCCGTTTCGGCGATGTCGAGGTCGACTTGAGCAAGCGCGTCGTCCGCAAGCGCGGCGCCGAAGTCCATCTCACCGCGATCGAATATCGCTTGCTTTCGACCATGATCGCGAACGCGGAAAGGGTGCTCACGAACCGCCAGATCCTGCGCGAAGTCTGGGGCCCCGCGTACGTCGCACAGGAGCATTACGTTCGCGTTCACATGAGCCATCTGCGCCGCAAGCTCGAGGACGACGCAGCCCAGCCCAAACATTTATTGACCGAGACCGCGGTGGGCTACAGGCTCGTGCCGTAGACGCGAGAGGCGTACGCAGCTGAGCCCGGCAATCTTGCGGGGTACGAAAGCATTGCATGACTGCACGTCCGTATCCCCAGACAACCGGGCAGCAGGTCGAGCGCGGATGGCGCTTCGGCTGGATAGACGCGATCGTCATCCTGGCCGTGTTTGTACTGCTGTGGTCGATCATCGCCCTGAGCGGCGATATGCGCGTGCCGTTCGACGAGTTGCATCCGCCGCCGCTGTCGCTCGAGCTCTCGCTCATACCGTATTACACGGCGCGAACCGTGCTGAGGATGTTCGTCGCCTTCGCGCTTGCGCTCCTGTTCACCTTCGTCTACGGCTACATCGCCGCCAAGAGCATCCGCGCTCGCAAGGTCATGCTCCCGCTGCTGGACATTCTCCAATCGGTTCCCGTGCTCGGATTTCTCTCCATCACGGTGACCGGGTTCCTGGCGCTCTTTCCCGGGAGCCTGCTCGGGGTCGAGTGCGCAAGCATCTTCGCCATCTTTACCGCGCAGGCCTGGAACATGACGTTCGGCTTCTATCACTCGCTCATCACCATCCCCGCGGAGCTGCAGGAAGCGGCGTCGGTCTACCAGCTCAACCGCTGGCAGCGCTTCACCAAAGTCGAGCTCCCTTCGTCGGCGATCGGCCTGATGTGGAACTCGATGATGAGCTTCGGCGGCGGCTGGTTCTTCGTCGCGCAAAGCGAAGCCATCTCCGTGCTGAACAAGAACATCAAGCTGCCCGGCCTGGGATCGTACATGGCCGCCGCGGTCGAGGCGGGCGATACGCGCGCGGCCGTGTACGCCATCATCGCGATGATCACCACCATCGTCGTGCTGGATCAACTTCTGTGGCGGCCCCTGGTTGCATGGGCGGAGAAGTTCAAGCTGGAGCAGACCGAAGCCAAGGATGGTCCGACATCGTGGGTTCTGGATGTTCTCCAGCGCTCATACGTGCTGCCCTGGCTTTCGCTCCACGCCGGTGCAGCGGTCAGGCGTTTTTCGCAGCGAGCCTCCGCGGTCGTCGCGGATCTGACGCGGACCCTCTCGGGACGTGCGCCCGCGCACTTGAAATCCGTGCTGCGCGCGGTGACATGGTCGGGGGCGGCGCTGGCCGTGGGCTGGCTGGCATTCGATGCGATCGGTGTCGCGCGGGAGATCAGGACCGACATGACAGGCACCCAGATGCTGCACGTCGTGTGGCTGGGCGTGCTCACGCTGCTGCGCGTCGTCGCGATGAGCGTGATCGCGACGCTGATCTGGACGCCGATCGGGGTCTGGATCGGGTTGCGGCCGCGTGTGGCTCGCATCGCCCAACCGCTCGCGCAGATCGCCGCATCGTTTCCGGTGAACATGACCTTTCCGTTCGTCGTCGCCTTTTTCATCTGGAGCCATATACCGATCAACGTGGGCAGCGTATTGCTGATGGCGCTGGGAACGCAGTGGTACATTCTCTTTAACGTCATCGCGGGCGCAATGGCCATACCCACCGACCTGCGTGAGGCTGCGACGCTCTTCGGCATGCAAGGCTGGCGGCTCTGGAAAACGCTGATCATTCCCGCGATTTTTCCCTTTTGGGTCACCGGTGCCCTCACTGCAACGGGCGGCGCATGGAACGCGAGCATCGTCGCCGAGGTCGCAAGCTGGGGGCATGACAAGCTTGTTGCGGACGGCCTGGGTGCGTACATTGCGCAGGTGACGGAAAAGGGCGACCAACCCGCGATCTACTTCAGCATTATCGTGATGGCGCTGTTCGTCGTTGTCATCAACCGCGTCTTCTGGAGGCGGCTGTATGATCTCGCGGAGCGAAAGTTCAAACTTGGGTGACTGCCGTGTCGATACCTTTCCGCCATGCAGGGAGCGGACTTCCTTCCGGGGCATCCCGCGAGTAAAGAATGGCTGCTGACATTTTGCTTGCAGACAGATCGAGGCCTGGGTCTCCGCCGGGCAGCGCCGCGGGCTTGGCGCCGCTTATCGAGCTGCGGCACGTGTCGAAGCTGTACGTGAGTCCCGACGGCGGGCCGCCGGTAACCGTGCTCGACGACATCAACCTGGAGGTGCGCGAGGGCGAGATGCTCGCGCTGCTCGGACAGTCCGGGTCCGGCAAATCCACCATCCTGCGGCTCATGGCGGGTCTGACCGATCCGACGCAAGGAATCGTGTTCAGCCATGGGAACCCGCTTGCCGGCGTCAATCGCAGCCTCGCCATCGTGTTCCAGAGCTTCGCGCTGTATCCGTGGCTCACGGTGGAGCAGAACGTGCAGATCGGATTGATCCAGCGCCGCCTGGGCGCGCACGAGGAGCGGGAGGAGATAGAGCAGAGTCCTCGAGCTGATCGGGTTGTCAGGGTACGAGAACGCGTATCCGAAGCAGCTGTCGGGCGGCATGCGGCAGCGCGTCGGCTTTGCGCGGGCGCTCGTCGCTCAACCTGAAGTGCTGTGCATGGACGAGCCGTTCAGCGCGCTCGACGTGCTGACCGCGGAGAATCTGCGCACCGAGGTCGTCGATCTGTGGCGCGACTCCACCCACGCGGGGCTGAAGAGCATTTTTCTCGTGACGCACAACATCGTCGAAGCGATATTCATGGCGACCCGTATCGTCATCATCTCGTCGCATCCGGGGCGCATCCAGAACGTCATCGTAAATCCGCTCCCGTATCCGCGTGACGTGAACACCAGGCAGTTCGCCGCATTGGTCGATCAGGTTCACGCCGCGATCACGGCGCTGGTGCTTCCGGACGAGGAGCAGACCGCCGCACGGCCGGCCGGCGCATTGGCAGCGGGTGTCGCGGAGGAAGCTACCGCCGCTGCTGCAACCCGTATCGAAGCAATTCCGAACGCGCCGGTCGAGACCATCGTCGGCTTGCTGGAGATTCTGGAGGATAGTCAGGAAACGATGAACGTGTTCGATTTGAGCGCGCGTATAGGCAGGGAATTCGGCGAAACCATCGCCATCGTCAAGGCAGCCGAGATGCTGGACCTCGTCGATACGCCCAAGGACGATGTAGTGATGACCCAGATAGGCTGGTACTTCCTGGCCGCGCCCGCCGCCGTGCGTAAGACGCTCTTCCGGCAAGCGATCATGAAATTGCGCCTCTTCCAGATGATCACGTCGCGTCTGACCGAGGCGCCGAACGGCAGGCTGGATGCCGACATCGTCCTGGAAGACCTGTCGAGGCTGCTCCCTTACGATCAGCCGTCGAAGCTGTTCCAGACCTTGATCGCATGGGGCAGATACGCCGAGCTCCTCGATTTTGACCAGAACACCAACGAGGTCGGTCTTCACGCGGCCGGCGAAGACGCCGAGCAGGATGACGACGAAGTGTCCCAATAGCGTGGCCCCGGCCCGCGTGCCGGCCCGCATAACAGAACCACACGGCGCTGATGAATCCCATTGGTGAATTGCTGGCTCCTGACGACATCTTTCTGGACGTCGACGTGTCGACCAAAGCGGAGCTGCTCAAGAAAGTCGCACGCATGCTCGCCGGCCGGCATGGTCTGTCGGAGACGCAAGTGCTCGAAAGCCTGATCGCGCGTGAGCAGCTCGGCTCGACAGCCCTCGGTCATGGCGTAGCGATTCCGCACGCCCGCATGGCTCAGTGCGATGCAGCCACCGGCGTGTTCGTGCGGACCAGGATTGCGGTCCCGTTCGACGCGCCCGATGGCAAGCCGGTGTCGATGTTCCTGGGACTCGTCGTTCCGAAGCAGGCGACACAGCGCCATCTGCAACTGCTGGCCACGGCCGCGTCGATCTTCAGCGACGCCAGCCTCCGTGCGAAGCTCAGGACCGCCGTCGACACAGAGACGCTGAGAGAGCTGCTCACCGCGTGGCCGGACTCGCCGCGGAGCGTAGGCAGCGATTAGTCAGCGTCCCGACTAGTCAGCGTCCATTAGTCAGTGTTCTTTCGGCGCCGCCTCGATCGGCGCGCTCTCTTACAAAATCTTCCGATCAAAAGCGGCGTCGACCCTCGGTCGAGGGCGGGTTGCTGCCGCCGAGGCGGAGCTGCGCGGGCCTGCTAAAATCGTCGCCGGCAGCTCAATCGCCCTCGTCCGGCAATGAACAAGCTCGATCCCATCCTCGCCATACTGGCAATCGTCGGTGGCATGCTCGCCGTTGCGGTGCTGGTTCTGGGCTTCGTCGTCGCGGGACGCGTCCGGCGAACCCAGCGATCCGATGTCGCGCGCCGTGAAAGCGAGGAGCAGTTCACCGCGCTGGTAAAAGCTGTCACGGACTACGCGATCTACATGATCGATCTCGACGGACGGGTCGCGAGCTGGAATCCTGGGGCAGAGCGCAACAAGGGGTATACGGCCGAGGAGATAATCGGGCAGCCGTTCGCGCGTTTCTATACCGACGAGGATCGCGCGGCGGGCCTGCCGCAGAGGGCGCTGCAGACCGCGGCGGAAAAAGGCAAATACGAAGCCGAGGGATGGCGCGTGCGCAAGGACGGAACGCGCTTCTTCGCCAGCGTGCTGATCGACCCGATCCGCGATTCTTCAGGCCGGCTCATCGGCTACGCCAAGGTCACTCGCGATGTCACCGAGCGCTTGCACCAGCAGCAGGCGCTCGCCGAGACACAGGCTGCACTAGCACAGTCGCAGAAAATGGAAGCCGTGGGCCAGCTCAGCGGCGGCATCGCGCACGACTTCAACAACCTCCTGCACGTCATTACGAATGCAACCGAGGCGCTCACGCGCAAGCTGCAGTCCTCGGACCCGGAGATCGCTCAGCTTCTGGGAATGGTGCGGCGAAACGCGGACCGGGCGGCGAGCCTTACGCAACGGCTGCTGGCTTTCTCGCGCCGGCAGCCGCTTCAGCCGCAGCCTCTGGATGTCAACCGCCTCGTTCATGGCATGGCGGACCTGCTTCATTCCTCGCTCGGAGAGAGCATCGCCCTTGAGATCGTCGCCGGCGGCGGACTCTGGCAGGTCTCCGCCGATCCCAACCAGCTCGAAACGTCGATCCTGAATCTCGCGGTCAACGCACGCGATGCGATGCCGAAGGGAGGAAAGTTGACCGTCGAGACCACGAACGCCTTTCTCGACGAATCGTATAGCTTCTCGTACAAGGACGTACCACCCGGCCAATACGTCATGATCGCCGTAAGCGATACGGGAACCGGCATGAGCGCCGAGGTCGTCGCGAAAGCGTTCGATCCGTTTTTTACGACCAAAGAGGTCGGGCAGGGGACGGGGCTCGGTCTGTCTCAGGTGTATGGCTTCACCAAGCAGTCCGGAGGCCACGTCAAGATTTACAGCGAGATCGACAAGGGCACAACCGTGAAGCTGTATCTCCCGCGCCTCGCCGGGATGGCGGTCGCGGAAGGCCAGAGGTCCATGGAATTCGTCTATCGAGCGCCCGCCAAGGGCTCGATTCTTCTCGTCGAAGATGAGGAAGACGTGCGGCTCTTCACCTCGAGCGCGCTGCGCGAGCTGGGCTACGAGGTGACTGCCGCGGCGAACGCGGCATCGGCGCTCGATGCTGTGGCGAAGATAAAACGGCTCGACCTGCTGTTTACCGACATTGGCCTGCCCGACGGAATGAACGGACGCCAGCTCGCCGACGAGGTAAGGCGTCGGCACCCGCAGATCAAGGTCCTGTTCACGACCGGTTACGCTCGAAACGCCATCATTCATCAGGGCCGGCTCGACGCCGGGGTCGAGCTGATCGTGAAGCCGTTCACGCAGACAAACCTTGCGCAGAAGATTGCAAAAGTTCTCACGCAGTCGTCGTAGCGGCGCGCACATCCGCCCCACCGCGCCTTATTGACGCGACTGCGTGGCCAGGTCGCGCGGGGATGGAGCAACGCGCGGCCCCTTGGCATAACTATTGCGGTGATCAGACCGGGTTCCGTCTCAGGAGCGAAGACCTGTGTCTATCTACCGAAAGTACGATGCGATGCGCTTGCCATCGAGCGATGTCTACGCAAGCAGCCGGCATTCGTCGAAGTCGCTCGCCGAGCCCCCGGGCACGCCCATCCGGGATGCGACCCAACGCGACGAGCGCAAGCGCGGGCGCAAGGCCGCGCCCGCAAACGTGCCTCTGCCTCGCACTCTGGCTTGGGTCGAGAGCCTTCCGTCCAGCGTCAAACCGGTTGCCCTTCTACGTCAGTACGCCCGGATTGCCAATGTTCTTGCGGCCGCCTGGGATGACCCCAAGGCCACAGGCTCGTACATGAACTGTCTGTTCAGGGACGATCGCGGAGACCGGAGGGGCTTCCCGCCCGACGTTCTCAGGGAATTGATGGCGTTGCGGGAATATCACACCACGCTCGACGCAGAAAAACTGTCGACCTAGGGAACCTCTGAACAAGCCCCACATGAGTCGCGTTTCAGTCGCAATGGCTTCAGATGCTAGGCCTCAGTTGTCAAATGAGGGCGCAGCGAATAGTTCGTTCTATTCGCAAGCCGCGCAACAACGCAGATGAGGCCATTGCGGCGAAACCCGGAGGGACGGGGCCTCATTTGGCAAGTAAGGGGCGATCTGCTTTGTCGCGCCGCTTAGCCAAGGGGGCCTACCATTGGCTTCGCGCCGCTTCGTGCATCTCATCCCGGCAAGCCTCCGTCGCGACCACGCGGGACTTTTTCAGAGGTTCCTTAGCCGCTATCTTGCTCGACCGATCGTGCGCGGAGCGACTTTCTCACATCGATAGCGCGACTCGGGAGTGACACCGACAAGCTTACCGGCGCCTTCGCCCAGATCGAGCTGGGTGGCCGGATAAGGACATGAGAACAGGACCGCTATCGCGCCCGTCCCCGGAGGAACGGTGTCGCTTCCGCCATCTGCCAGCGGGCCGGCACCGCCGAAGCTGCCGTTGGCGCAGTCTATCCGGGAGGCTGCGGTGTCCGGCAGCGGATGATAGTAGCAGTACGTAACCCATATCCTTTCCTTGCAAAGATTTCTGATGCTCGCAACGCCGCCATCGCCCTCCGCGTTGTATTCCGCGCACTTGCTGACGTCGGCTTGGACGGTTCTAGGCGATCGGGCAATCGGCGTCGCGCCCGCATGGGGTCGCGCTGTAACGTTGCGTAACGATCCCAAGTCGACCGAAACGCTCTCCGGCGCAACAACGCTTTCGCGCGACTGTTCGAAAGTAAACCGCTGGCGCTCCCATTCTTTTTGATGCCGCTGCTGCAATTCCAGGTCGTCAGCGCTGGACTTGCATTCGACGTCGAGCTGCGAAAACCGCGAGCCGTCGATCTCGCGTGTGACGCTCGCCTTGAGCTGGTCCTGCTGCGAGTTGAGAATCTGAACGACGTCAGTGACGAACTCGTGCGTCACATTCGATTCGTCGGCCGCTCGAGCCCAGCAGTACGAGTAGACCATGCTGTCCGCTCGTGCGTTAGCGGCTGCTAGGCCCAAGACAATGATGATGAGAAACGGC
This sequence comes from uncultured beta proteobacterium, assembly GCA_963745385.1. GTDB lineage: Bacteria > Pseudomonadota > Gammaproteobacteria > Burkholderiales > Casimicrobiaceae > PALSA-1003. Next base: position 38,068 of record CAVUXI010000019.1, on the reverse strand, counting down.
ATTCGAATCGGGCTTGCATTGAAGAGCCGTTATGCTAGTCGATAAGTCGCTGGATCGGGAAATCGGAGCAGGATTGTCGTATACCAGATGTATCGATGCACTCATGGCTGTCATTGCGCTCGGTCCTTTCTGATGTACGTCGGATCGGCGAATATCGAGGCGATGATGACCTTTTCGATGTCGGCGCTGTCCGGAACCAAATACAGAATGGGCGTGATCAGCTCCTCGAAGATGCCCCTCAGGCTTCTGGCCCCCGTCTTGTATTCGACCGCGACCTCCGCGATCTGCTCGAACACCTTCGGCTCGACAACCAGCTCGACGCCCTCGTTCTTGAAGATCTGCCGGAACTGCTCGTAGATCGAGTTCTTCGGCTCGGTCAGGATCCGCACCAGTGTCGGTTTGCTGAGGTCCTGAAAGCGGGTGACGACGGGCAGCCTGCCGGTGAATTCCGGAATCAGTCCGAAAGTAAACAGATCCGTCGGCTTGACGCGGGTGTTGAGGCGCTGCAGCATCTTCTGGCTCTCGCCTTTGGAAACGGAGATGTAGCGATAGGCGTTCGATTGCGACATGATTTCGTCCAGCCCGACGAATGCTCCGCCGCATACGAAGAGGATGTTGGTCGTGTCGATGTAGCTGCCGTCGGCCAGCTTGACCGCAGCCCCTTCCATGATCTTGAGAAGAGCATGCTGCACGCTTTCGCCCGAGACGCTGCGCGACTGACCATCGGCCGCCTTGAGCTTGTCGATTTCGTCGATGAATACGATCCCGTGCTGAGACCTGCCGACGTCTCCGCCCGCCTTGTCGACCAGCCGCTGCAGAACCGCTTCGATCTCTTCGTTGACGTATCGGGTCTGCGCGAGGGAGGTTGCCTCCGCCGTCACGAACGGCACGCCGAGCACGCGTGACAGCGTCTCACACAGGAGCGTCTTGCCCGTCCCCGTCGGGCCGATGAGCAGGACATTGCTCTTGTCGATCCGAGTTCCCTGTTGCTGGGACTGGGCGATTTTTCTGAAATGCGAGTACACGGTCACGGCGACCGTTTTCTTGGCGTCGTCCTGGCCGATCACATACTCGTCGAGATATTTGACGATGACGCTTGGCGTCACTGCTTTGTCGAGCAAGCGGGTTCTCCAGACAGAATGGCGGGCTTTCGAGAGTATGACCGATCGCAGCTGAAGCATGCGGGGCCAATGCTATCATCCGATTTCGGCCGAAAACGCGTCCGGATCTTCCGACGATGCATGCTCTGGAAAATGGCTCCTTCCGGGCTGAGAGCCGAATACGCGTGCCTTGCAACGAGGCTCGCCCAATACATCGAACGGGGGAGGTCTGCCGATGCAGCGGAAGATCTTGATCATGGGCTTGCCGGGGGCGGGAAAGACGACCCTGGCGAACATTCTTTCCACCAGGCTCAATGCAGTTCACTTCAATGCCGACGAAGTTCGGCAGCACATCAACAAGGATCTCGGATTCTCCGAGGCCGATCGCATCGAACATGCGCGCCGGATGGGTTGGCTTTGCGATCGGGTTGTCAGGACCGGTTGCTTCGCGGTCGCGGATTTCATCTGCCCGACCCCGCAGACCCGCGCGGCATTTCTGGAAAACGGAGACGCGTTTGTCGTGTGGGTGGATCGCATACGTGAGAGCCGGTTTCCCGACACTGACCGGCTTTTCGTGGGACCGGAGAGCTGCGATGTGCGCGTCACCGCCGACGGCGCGCCGGAATACTGGGTCGAGGAGATCGCCCGGCATATCCGGCCCATATTCGAGCCCAAGAAGCCGACCGCGCTGTTCATCGGCCGCTATCAACCCTTCCATGACGGGCACAAAGCTTTGATCACCGAAGGTCTTCGGCGGATCGGCCAGGTATGCATCGCGGTGCGCGACACCGAGGGCATCGACTCGAAGAATCCGTTCAGCTTCGAAAACGTGCGTGCCCGGATCGAGCACGGCTTGAGGGAATTCGAGGGGAAGTTCGTCGTCGTTCCGCTGCCCAATATCACCAACGTCTTCTATGGCCGGGATGTCGGCTACGCGATCGAGCGCATCGAGCTGGGTAGCGGTATCGAAAGCGTTTCGGCAACGGCGATTCGAAAAAACATGATGCCGGAACCGTCGAACGCGCCTGCCTCGCCCGCGCAGAAGGCGCGCAGCGCGGACTGACTCGCGCGCGATGCTCGGCGGCCTCGGAGCCCCGAGCAACCGCTCGCGAAGGCAGGTCGGTCAGGCGACGTAGTCTGCCGCGACGGTCTCGTCGGGTTTTGCCTGCCGGGCTCTCATGGCGTTGAACACCGGTGTGAGCACGATGGCAAGAATCAGGTTGAGAATCACCGTATACAACGCAGAGTAGCCCGGGAACGTGTAGCCGCCGATCGCGAGCGGATAGGTCGGCGTGAGGTTTGCCGCAATGGCCATCGCCGTGCCCGTGACCGTTCCCGCGGCCCAGCCGAGCAGGAGCGCCCAGTCGTTGAACCAGCGGGTATAGGCTCCCAGCATTACCGCGGGCAGCGTCTGGATGATCCAGATGCCGCCCAGGAGCTGCAGCTGAATGGCATATTGGGTCGGCACGAATATGATGAACACCAGCGCGCCGAGCTTGACGATCAACGACACCCATTTCGCCATCTGCGATTCCTGCTTGTCGGTCGGCGTCTTATTGATGAACTCGCGATGAATATTGCGCGTGTAAAGATTCGATGCCGCAATGGACATGATCGCTGCGGGCACCAGTGCGCCGATCCCGATCGCCGCAAAGGCGACGCCGACGAACCACGACGGGAAGCTGTGAAGGAAAAGCGCCGGGACCGCGAAGTTGTTGCCGAACTGTTTGAAGCCCGCCGCATACTCGGGAAGATTGGCAACGCCGGCGGCGATGGCAAAGAAGCCGATCAGCGCGAGCAGGCCGAGCATGAAGGAGTATCCGGGCAGCATCGCGGCGTTGCGGCGGATGGCGTGTCCACTGCTCGCGCTGAGAATTCCGGTGAGAGAGTGCGGATAGAGGAAGAGCGCCAGCGCCGAGCCCAGCGCGAGCGTCGCATAAGCGCCGTAGGACCCGGTGGTATGGGGCCCCGGAACCGCAAGCAAGAGCTTCTGTGCCGGGATGGCCTCGAAAATCTTGCCGAAGCCGCCTAGCTGGATGGGAATGATGATGACCGCGGCGAACGCCGTGATGTAGATCAGGATGTCCTTGACGATCGCGATCGAGGCAGGCGCGCGAAGGCCGCTCGAATAGGTAAACGCGGCAAGGATCACGAAGGCGATGATCAGGGGCAAATCGGCGACGAGACCGGTCCCGGAGATCCCGAGTGCGCCGATCACGACCTGGATGCCGACCAACTGGAGGGCAATGTAAGGCATGGTCGCGACGATGCCGGTCACCGCGATTGCCAGCGCCAGCCAGCGGTTGCCGAAGCGCCCGCGCACGAAATCGGCCGCCGTGATGTAGCCGTGCTTCGCGCAGACGTTCCAGAGGCGGGGAAACACCAGGAACAGGATCGGGTAGATCACGACGGTGTATGGAACAGCGAAGAACGCGATGGCACCGGCGCCGAAAGCCAGCGCCGGAACGGCGATAAAGGTATACGCCGTATAGAGATCGCCGCCGACCAGGAACCAGGTGACGATCGTTCCGAAGCGCCTTCCCCCCAGTCCCCACTCGTGCAACAGATCGAGATCGCCTTTGCGCCAACGGGCGGCGGCAAATCCCAACCATGTGATGAAACCGAAAAGAACCAGGAAAACGGTGAGCGAGATCCAGTTCACGTCCGCCACGACATGTCTCCTCGGGTGTCCGTTTCAACGATCGGGCGATGAGCCGTCGAGTCGTTCCCGGGTCGCGAAGTAAACGATTGCGGTGAGAACTGCCGCGATGATTACGCAGAGAAGCTGAAACCAGTAGAAGAACGGGATGCCCATCCAATAGGGCTCGGCCTTGTTATAGAAGGGCGGCCAGAGAACGACGACGAACTGGACGACAAACAGCAAGTACCACCAGCTCCACTGGCTCCGCTTCTCGTGCGGGTTGATCATTCGCCCCTCCTTCTGCTTTACAGAGTTTGTCGATTCGTGCCGGCGATCGGATGCGGAATCGCCGTTCTCGGCGCTTGCTGCCCGGCGGACTTTCGACAGGCCGACCTCGCAGCACGTTTAGACGATCGGGAGCGGCATCATGTTCCGTGGCGCAACCGGGCTCGGCGCAAAAAACGATCGTCGCGCCGCCGCAGGTCACCGGGGTTTGGCGATGGCCGTCTTCACGGCTTGCGGTGAGATCGGAATGTGGCGCAGACGAACAGCCGCAGCGTTGTAAATTGCGTTGCCAATCGGGGGCGCGGATGAGCCGAAAACGTTTTCGGTGCCCCACAATCCGACGAGCGGTCGGCCGCAGCAACCGGTGGCCCGGCGCACATCGCGGCAGCGTTCCAGGCGAAATAGATGACGTCCGAAATCAGAGCTCGCTTCACCCCGAGCCGGATCGTGCGTCGAGCCCCCAAGCAGGAAGGCGAGCCCGGAGCAGGTTTGTCGCCGAGCTTAGCCTTCCGGCCTGGGATTCGGATTGGACGAGGTGCACGGCACCATAGACGGCCCCGGTTCGCGCACGGCGACGACGTCTATGCGCGCTGAGGCGCTGTCGCCATTGATCGAGGCTGCAGGAGTGACCGTCGACGCCGCCCAACGACCGTCATGGCCGGAGTCCATCTTCGACGGCATGACCACAGACACGCCGATAGTGATCGCGGTCATGGCAGCGGCTGCCAAGGCGAAGGCGGCGCGCCGGATGGAGGTTTCGTAGTAGCTCATGGTTGACTCCTCATGCTGTTGTAGTTGCTCAAAGGCTTATCGGGCACGTCACTCCATCTCCGCACTCCTGAAATGAACCTTGGGTCGGTGAGATGGGGGTCGGACTCGCTTGCGGGCGATTGCGGTGGGATGAACTTTAGGAGGCACGCCCGGCCGCTTCAATGGCCAGGCGACGAACCGCCGCATTCCCGTCGCAAAAGTGCGCCGATCACGACAAAGCGGAATGGCGGGTATGTATTCATGACTTGTGCCGCTTCGGGCGCGGCATGTCCGCTCACATGGAGGGCGATGCGATCCAAGACCATTATTGAATGGCGGTCGGCGGTCGCGCGCTGCTCGAGTCCAACGTGATCCACTGCGTTGCGGTGGCCGCGGTGACCTGAGAATCACTCACGACGACGGCAATGGGCTCGCTCGTCACGGGGCGGGACTTCGCCTGCACCTCGACTGCCGCGTCGAGGCCCATTTTGGCCGGGAGGATCACAAGGAGACCGAAGACAATCGTCGTCATTGCGGCTGCCGCGATGCCGAAAGTCAAACGGGGGATAGGAGTCTCGTAACGATTCATGGCCTGTCTCCTGCTTCGTGTGAGTGCCGGGAGCGGGTGGTTGCCGCGAAACGGCGTCCGGCGCTTATCAGTGCAACGGAAGCGCAGCCAGCCGATTCGAGCACGGTCAAGCCAGGGGTCGAGACGCAGTGCTCCTCTCCCGCTCGCAGCCAGACGTCCTCGAGGCTTCCGCTGGTCGTCAGCCACACCAGGCCGTCGAGGACGCGAATGCACGCACCCCCCTGCGCGGTCAGCGCGAGTGTCCTGCCGGGGTCTAGAAATGCGAGCTGGATTGTCATTGGGGCCTCTGAAGAAGATGTGCTAACCGGAGCAAATTCTATGGACGCCGGCGCTCCACGACAAACGATTTGTTTTGCGATATATTGTGAATAGTATTCACACGAGGACGGTATGAGCGATCGACTGCCCGCTATGCAGGCGCTGCGCGCCTTCGATGCCGCGGCGCGGGCCCGCAGCCTGAGCCGCGCCGCCGAATCCCTCAATCTCACTCACGGAGCGATCAGCCACCAGATCAAGGCGCTGGAAGCGGATTTCGGCGTCCGTCTGGTCGAGCGGGCGGGACGCGGCATCCGTTTGACCGACGAAGGAGAGCGCTTCGCGAGCCGCGTGCGAGCCCTGCTCGCGGAGCTCGGCGATGCAGTCGACGAGCTGACACAGCGCGCCAACCCGCGACGGCTGCGGGTGAGCGTCATGCCGTCGTTCGCCGCGCGTTGGCTGTTGCCCCGGATAGGCAGGTTTTCCGCCGCCCACCCCGACCTCGATCTCAACATTCAGGCAAGCAACGCGCTGACGGATTTTCGTCGCGAGGACGTCGATGTCGCGATCCGGTACGGCGATGGCGGCTGGCCCGGGCTGATCGAGGAATACGTCCTGGGCGATGCCTACTTCCCGGTGTGCAGCCCACGGATGGCAGGCGGGCGGCTGCCGGCGCGTCCGACGGATCTCTCGCGCCACACCTTGCTGCGAGCGGAGGGTGAGTCTTGGAAGCCGTGGTTCGAGGCGGCCGGCCTGGATTGGCCCGAGCCCTCGAGAGGGCCGATGTTCAGCGATTCGTCGCACATGCTCCAGGCAGCCATCGAGGGCCAGGGCGTGGCGCTGGCGCGAAGCTCACTCATCGGCAGCGACCTGCGCAACGGCCTGCTGATTCGCGTGTCCGACATCGTTGTGCCGTCGCCGAAGAATTACTATCTGGTCTATCCGCCGCGGGTTGCGGATTCGCCCAAGATCGCGCCCTTTCGCAAGTGGCTGTTCGACGAGGTCGCGATGGAGCAACGGCAAGCCGCCGTCGGTCCAAGATCGGCGCGGCGGGATTCTACGACTGCTCCCGCCGGGCGCCCCAAGCCCAAACGATCGTAGAAGTGCTTCCGCATCATCGACTCCATTTGAATTGAGAGGCGGCCGCAATAGAGGTAGATTGCGGTCTCGCCTCATGAATGCGACGCTGTTGCTCGCGGCGCTTTCCCATAACAACTCAATCGTCGGACCATGACCAGCTGCCTTTTCACACCTTTCTCGCTGCGCAAATTAACGCTCGCCAATCGCATTGTGGTGTCGCCGATGTGTCAATACTCGGCGGTCGACGGTTGCGCGACCGACTGGCACGGCATTCACTGGGGCCAGATGCTGCAATCCAGCGCCGGCATGTTCACCATCGAAGCCACCGCGGTGTCGGCGATCGGCCGTATCACTTACGGCTGCTTAGGGCTCTACGACGATGCGTGCGAGCAGGCGCTCGGCGAGCGCCTTGCCGTCGCGCGCGCCAATGCGCCGTCGATACCGGTGGCGATCCAGCTCGCGCACGCGGGACGCAAGGGTTCGTCGCACATACCGTGGGAGGGTGGCCAGTTGATCCATCTGGATCAAGGCGGCTGGACGCCGGTCGCGCCCTCGGCGATTCCGCAACTCGAGCACGAGCCGCCGCCCAAGGCGATCGATGCTGCGATGCTCATGCAGATCAAGCTCGAGTTCGCGGATGCGGCGGAGCGTGCAGTTCGCGCCGGGATCGACGCGATGGAGCTGCACTTCGCCCACGGCTATCTTCTTCACGAGTTCCTGTCGCCGGTGTCGAACAAGCGCAGCGATGCCTACGGCGGGTCGTTCGAGAATCGCATCCGATTTCCCATGGAAGTCTTTGTCGCGGTACGCAAGCGGTGGCCGCAGGACAAGCCGCTCGGCGTGCGCATTTCGGCGACCGACTGGGTCGACGGGGGATGGACCATCGAGGACTCGATCGCGCTCGCGCAGCGCCTGAAGGCATCAGGCTGCGATTGGATCGACGTGTCGAGCGGCGGAATTTCACCTGCGCAGAAGATCCCTCTGGGGCCCGGCTACCAGGTGCCGCTTGCGCGGGCGATCCGAAGCGGGACGTCGATCCCGACGATGAGCGTCGGGCTCATCACCGACGCCAAGCAGGCTGAAACGATCGTCAAGTCGCGCGATGCCGACCTGGTCGCCATGGCGCGCGCAATGCTGTGGGATCCGCATTGGCCGTGGCACGCGGCGGCGACGCTCGGGGCTCAGGTACAAGCTCCCAAGCAATATTGGCGATCTGCGCCGCGCGATGCGGCAAACGCCATCGCACATGCGAAGGTGGGGCAGCGCTGAGGCAAGCCAGCGCGCTTTGCCGACGGCCTCGTCGTTCCTCGCAGTCCGGTCTAAAATCACTGTTTCGCAACGTGTAAGGAGCCGGGACGATGAACACGAAGAATGCAAAGGCACTGCGGAAGAGCTCGCTCGCGACGCCGACGAACTTGACGTCGAAGGCGACACAGGACATCACAGGAGCGCTCAACGCGCTCCTGGCAGACACTTTTGCCCTTTACGTCAAAACCAAGAACTTCCACTGGCACGTCTCGGGCCCGCACTTCCGCGACTATCACCTTCTGCTGGATGAGCAGGCCGGACAGATCTACGACATCACCGACACGATCGCCGAGCGGGTCCGCAAGCTCGGTGGAACGACCCTGCGCTCCATCGGGCACATCGCGCGGCTGCAGCGCGTGCTCGACAACGACGCCGACTACGTCACGCCTCTGGACATGCTCTCGGAGCTGCGCGACGACAATCTCCAGCTGACTGCGCGCATGCGCGAAGCGCACGGTACGTGCGAGGAGTACGGCGATGTCGCCACCGCGAGCCTGATCGAGATCTGGATCGACGAGGCGGAGCGGCGCATCTGGTTCCTGTTCGAGACGACCCGGCACGGCGAAGGCGCATGACCACGCGCGGATTTCTTGGCCGCCGCCCAAGCAAGGAGGCGGCGCAGCGCCTGCCTCCGGGTCAGTATGAGACGCAGGATTTTCCGGTGCTGGCGATGGGCCCGACGCCGTACGTGGACCTCGCGACCTGGAAGTTCACGCTGAGCGACGGGCCGACGCAGCTCGCGAGCTGGAGCTGGTCCGAATTCGAGGCGCTGCCGCGCACGACGTGGCGCGGCGACATCCATTGCGTGACCAAATGGTCGAAGTTCGACACGGTATGGGAAGGCGTGACCGTCGATGATGTGCTGGCCGCCGCTGGCATCGCGCCGCCGACCGCGTATCTGCTTGCCGAATCGTACGACGGCTACGACACGAACCTCCCGGTCGCCGATCTGGTCGGCGGACAGGCCATGATCGCGACGCGCTATGGAGGCGCGCCTGTGCCGTCGGAGCACGGCGGACCGGCGAGGCTGCTCGTGCCGCACCTGTATTTCTGGAAGAGCGCGAAATGGGTGAAGGGCCTGCGCTTCACGCCGCGCGACGAGCCGGGTTTCTGGGAGCAGCGCGGCTATCACATGTACGGCGATCCCTGGCGCGAGCAGCGCTACACCAACGATCCGTGACGACGGACGCGTCGTCCGGGACGTCGTCGCGCTGGCAGCAGGCGGTCATCGAGCGGGTCATGCACCAGACGCCGCGCGTCACCAGCGTCTTCCTGCGTTCCGCGCTCGGACCGTACGAGGCCGGCCAGCACGTCGACGTCCGGCTGACCGCGCCCGACGGATATCAGGCGGAGCGCAGCTACTCCATTGCGTCGGCTCCAGGCGCCGGGAGCATCGAGCTCGCGATCGAGCGCCTCGAGCGAGGAGAGGTCTCGCCTTACTTCGACGAGGTGGCCATGCCGGGGGACACCATCGAGATCCGCGGGCCGATCGGCGGTCACTTCGTCTGGCGCAGCGCGGACGGTGGTCCGCTGCTGCTCATCGGCGGCGGCTCGGGCGTCGTGCCGCTGATGGCGATGGCGCGGTATCGCACGGCCGCTGCGTTGGAAACGGCAGCGCTCTTGGTCTATTCGTCGCGCACCTGGGAGGAATTGATCTTCCGCGATGAGCTCGTCGGCGAGCGGGCGAGCGAGCCGAACTTCGAGCTGGTGCTAACGACAACGCGCGGGCCGCGCCATCGGGCGCACGACTTCGATCGCCGCCTCGACCGATCGCTGCTGCGCGAGATCCTGGCCCGCTGGGGCCGCGCTCCGCGCCACGTGTACGTGTGCGGCGCGAACGCGTTCGTCGAAGCGGTGACCAGCGCCCTGGTGCTGGAGGCGCTGCCGCCGCAGATCATCCGCACCGAGCGCTACGGTGGAACGGCGTAGAGGTCCGCAAAAATCCGGTCCCAAGCGAAACACTGGTAGTCCGTTCACATTCAGTAAAGCCCGACACCCATGAACCTCTTGCAACAGGCCGCAATCTTCCTCGTGACGGCGGTCATCGTCGTCCCGCTGTTCCGTCGAATGCAGCTCGGCGCGGTGCTGGGCTATCTCGCGGCGGGCGCGATCATCGGTCCGTGGGGCTTGAGATTGATTGCCGACGCGGACGCGACGCTCAGCTTCGCCGAAATCGGCGTCGTCCTGCTGCTCTTCCTCATCGGGCTGGAGCTCGAACCCTCCCGGCTCTGGTCGTTGCGCCGTCCGGTGTTTGGATTGGGCGGCGCGCAAGTCATCGTGACGGGAATCCTTCTTACCGGCGCGGCGGTCTGGCTGAATCTTTCCTGGCAGGCAGCGACCGTGGTCGGGTTGGGACTCGCCATGTCCTCCACCGCCATTGTCCTGGCCTGGTTGGGGGAGCGCGGCCAGCTCAGCAGCCCCAGTGGGCGCCTCGCGTTCGCGATCCTGCTCTTCCAGGATGTCGCCGTGATTCCGCTCATCGCGCTGCTGCCGTTGCTGAGCCCGGACAGGACCGGCCACGAGAGCGGATGGATCCTCGCCGCCAAAGGTGTCGTGGCGATCGCTTTTGTCATTTTCGTCAGCCGACTCCTGGTGCGTCCGGCGCTGCAGCTCGTCGCGCGCTTCGGCGGGCGCGAGGTGTTCACGGCCGCGGCACTGCTGGTCGTGATCGGAGCGGCGCTGACGATGGAAGAGATGGGCCTGTCGATGTCGCTGGGTGCGTTCCTCGCCGGTGTGCTGCTTGCCGATTCGGAGTTCCGCCACGAGCTCGAGGCCGACGTCGAGCCGTTCAAGGGACTGCTGCTTGGGCTCTTCTTCATGGCGGTGGGCATGAGCGCCAATCTTGCGCTGTTCGTGTCGCATCCGTTCGCGGTCCTAGGCGTGGTGCTTGGCTTGATGGCGCTCAAGGCGCTGCTGATGTACGCCATCGCGCGAATATCCGGGACCGGCAACGAAGAAGCGCAACGCATCGCCGTATTGATTGCGCAAGGCGGTGAATTCGCCTTCGTGCTCTTCGTCGCAGCGCAAACGGCGGGCATCCTTGCGGGAGAGACCGCCGATTTTCTCGTGCTGGCCGTGACCGTCTCGATGCTGCTGGCGCCGCTCTCGTTCGTCGTGCACGAACGCCTTCTGAAACGCTGGCTCGAGCGCACCGCACCGCCGGAGTTCGATCTCATCGATGGTCCCGGCAACCCGGTGATCATCGCCGGTTACGGCCGCTATGGACAAATCGTCTCGCGCGTCCTGCGCATGGCCGGCGTTCCGTTCACCGCGATCGAGGCGAGCTTCCAGCAGGTCGATTTCGTGCGCCGTTTCGGAAACAAAGTCTATTACGGTGACGCATCGCGCGTGGAGTTGCTCGAATCGGCCCGGGCGGGTGATGCCAAGCTCTTCGTCCTCGCCATCGACGATGTCGAGGCCTCGGTGAAGACGGCTGCGGTCGTGCGCAAGAATTTTCCCGATCTTCCCATCCTCGCGCGGGCGCGGAATCGCGTTCACTACTATCGGCTTCGCGACCTCGACATCGACCGCGAGGCGATCGAGCGCGAGTTTTTTCTGTCAAGCCTGGAGACAGCGCGCCAGGCACTGGAGTTGACCGGCATGGAGCCGGCGCAAGCCTCCCGCGCCGTCGCCCTATTCAAGGAGCACGATCTGAAGCTGATGGACGAGCAGTACGCGGTGCGTCAGGACGAGACGCAGCTTATCCAGACAACGGCGCAGGCGGCTGCGCAATTGCAGGAGGTGTTCGAGGCCGATGTGAAGGAGGGTAGAAGTCCGATCTCCGAGCGGGAGGGACGCGCGCAGGCGGTGAGGTCGGATGCATAGGCTACATCCTGGCGTCTGCCAAGCTGACGGGTGGAAAATAGAGTCCCTCGAGTCGCCGCGTCCACGCCTGACCGGTCTCGGCGCGCGTGCGCGGGTCGGCGAAGCGATACTCGTAGACGAGTGCGCGAACGTATTTCGGTGGGCGCCCGGCAAATGGATCGACTTCGAATAGGCCAAGCACGGCAGGACTTCCTTCCAGCAGGCGCCGCATCAGGCTTTCGAACCAGGGATTGTCATCGGCGGTGCCAAGCGCGGCAAACCACATTTGCCAATCAAGCCGCGGCTGGTGCGGAATATTCCATCGCGGACGCCGGTCGATCGGTCCGGGCTTGTAGCGGAAGACGTACTCGCGCCAGACCTCGCCGTCGGCGGATCCTTCGATGATGATCTCGGGTCTGCCGGTTGTCATGACAGCGAACAATCCATAGGGATTGACGATCGTCAGCGGTGAGATCAGCCGCTGCAGCGCGCTCGTCAAGGGCAGTCCGGAGCCCGTCAGCGTTTGCGCGATCCGGTCGAGCCCCACCGGCACGACGATGAACGCAAGCACCGTTGCAATCGTGGTTGCCGCACGCCCGGGTTGTTGCGCGCGATTGCGCAGCCTCGCCAGGAGCCATCGCGGAAAGAATCGTTGCAAGGCGGCGTCATCGAACAGGAAGATGCACATCGCGATGGTGAGTAGATTGAAAAAGTTGTAATTGCCGGTCAGCACGATCAGCAACTGGAACAACGCGATGCAGCATGCGGCAAGCGCGCGCGGACGCCGCGGCAGGAAGATGAGGAACACGCTCCCAAGCTCCACGGCCAGCGTCGCCGCGGTGGCGCCGACCAGGATCCAATGCGGCAACTGCGCTGCGTACCATGCAAGCGGCGTCGGCAGCGGTTGCGTCCAGAAGTGGTATTCCAGCGCACTGAAGTTGCGCCAGGTAGAGTCGCCGGAAAGAAGCTTGACGGCGCCCGCGAGAAACAGATAGCGGAAGACAAACCAGCGATAGAGCCAGATCACGATGCGCGAGCCGCCGGTGAGAAATATCGCCAGAAAGCCGGCTTCGAGCAACAACAGGTCCCACTGGAATCCCGTGAAGTCCTGTCCGACGTAATAGTAGGAGAGATACAGCGTGAACAGGCCGATCAGCGCCGGGCGTGTCCACACGTTCAGTACGACGAGCAACCCCAGCATCGCGCCGGCAATGCATCCGGCGAGCAACGATGCGTCGCTGGCATCGAGCCAGAACAGCGTCGGCAGGAGCCGATAGGCCGCCGTGCCCAGCAGCTGCTGCGCGCCGTGAAGAAAATCGCCCGCCGGAAGAATTCCCGCGTGGCCCACCAAGCCCAGGATCTGCACGCCAAGCGAGGCAAACGCGGCGATGTAGATGGCGCCGAGGATCCGCAGGAACACCCAGCTCACCAGCTCGTAGCGCTCCGGCTCCAGGGCGGGCCCCCAGAGGATCTTGCTCAGACGATTGAGGAGACCGCGGCGACGCGAAAGGAAGGTGTAGGACCACTCGCTTACCCGCGCGAAGCCTGGAAAATGCATATACAGCCACCACCACGGGGCGCGCCCGGGCGCGTGGCGCAAGACGCGATAGGTGGCGGCCGCGCCTGAGTAAATGTGGCCGTCGGGCTCGATCAACTGAATTGACCGCTTGAACGCGTCGAGCGGAATCGTTGGAAAATCCGGGGCCGCTTCCTGATAGGGCCGGTAATGGATGCGTTCGCCGGTGAGCGCCTGCCAGTAGTCCACCCAATAGCGGCAGATGCCGCAGTCGCCGTCATATACCAGTGTGGTCGGTCGCATGGGCATCATTGTCTTCGCGGTCCTTGCGGATTCCACTTTGCGCGTAAAATATCACCGTGACCGGATGCCGTCAGCCGACTCCCGACCGCGTGCGTCGGGTCTTCAGCAACAGGAATCGATTTCCATCGCAGCAGGCGGCACTGGCATCTTGCCGACATAGTGAGTCGAGTTGTACTGCCTATGTCGCGTTTGTCGACCGCGGTTACCGCCCCCTGATGGCTCCCTGAGATGATGCGCCGCCGCGTATTGCTGGCGTGCCTGACGTTGCTTGGCGTGCATGCATTGCCAGTCCGGGCGGAAGGGGAGGGAACTGATCCGGCCGTCGCGCAAATTCGCAGGTTTTACGACACACTTCTGACCGTCATGCAGCAGGCAGACAAGCTCGGTTTGCGTGGCCGCTACGACAGACTTGCTCCCGTGATCCGCTCGGTCTTCGATCTCGCGGCGATGACTCGCATCGCAATCGGGCCCGGCTGGACTTCGATTCCAACTGAACAACAGTCTGCTCTGGTCGACAACTTTTCCAGAATGACGATTGCGACCTACGCCAGTCGCTTCGACGGCTACTCCGGGGAGCGCTTCGAGGTCGCGCCCGCCTCCGAAGCGCGCAATACCGGTCGGATCGTGCACACCAAACTGATCCCATCGAACGGAGAAGCCGTAACGCTGAACTACTTGATGCGAGGCTCGGGCGATGCATGGAAGATCGTCGACGTCTATCTTACCGGGACGATAAGCGAGCTCGCCACGAGGCGGTCGGAGTTCAGCGCGATTCTCAATGCCGGCGGAGCGAGCGCGCTGATCGAGAGTCTTCAGCAGCAGGCGGACAAGTTGATGCGCGCTCCCGGCGCGAGTCCTAACGCAGGCGCACGTTGACGCGAACTGCGCCCGCATACCGTATGTCGCCGTCACCGGATCTTCGAACAGCCGTTACCGCGGGCTACTCTTGCGGCTCGTCCGCGGATCTGCCCGGATCGATCAGCTCGGACGGCTCCTCTTTCACGCCGCGCGCTTCGAGCAGCTGTGCCCGGCGTCGCTGCTGCACGATACTCTTCAGGTGGGCGTAGTAGTCCAGCGCACTCGACTTTATCTCGTCGAGGGTCTCGATGTTGCGCGCCCTCAGGTCGATGCCGTCCACCATCCCGACCGCAAGATAGGCCACGGCGTGCGAGTGACCGGCGAGCACGGCCGGAGGGGTCGTCACAACATCGACGCCCAGGCCAAAAGCATCACGAAGGTTCGACGGCCCCACAAGCAGCAATACAAGGTAGGGACCATCGTCCACGCCCCAGGTATAGAGCGTCTGGCCGAAATCGCCGGATTGCTTGGCGAATCCTTGTTCGGCCGCCAAATCGAACATGCCGGCCAGGCCGACAATCGAGTTTATGAAGAACCGGGCGAACGTGACGCGTGCAGCGTCCGGGCGGCGCTGCAGCAGGTCGTTGACGAAGATCCGCGGCTCCGCCAGGTTATCGATAACCGATCGGAATCGGTCGCGCACCCACTGCGGAAAGATCGCACGGTAAGATTCGGCGATCGGCTTGATGATCGCCGTATCCAGTGCGTTGTTGGTGTCGAATACGGCGCGATTTAACGGCTCCAGCGGATCGTCGGACTGCTCGCGGTTAGCAAGCGGCATCGCAGCACAACCGGCCAAGCCTGCGCAAAAAAGCAGCGCCGCGGCATGACCGGAAAGACACGGACGGCACCTCCTCATGCGACTTCACCCAGCCAGTCGAGCCGTGCGCCCGGCCGGACACCGTAAGCGGAGTTTCGGCGCTTCCAGCGATAATGCGACGCCAGCCAGTTTCGCGCCTGCGGCAAATATCATGGAGACTCCAGGCGCGCACTGCAAGGGAATCAAGCGACTTCGGCTCATGACAGAGACGTGCACTCAATGGCTCAATGGTTGATGGTGTCTTGTGTCGCCGTCGCGATCGTCGGTTGTGCCTACGCGCTTGGCGCGGCCGTCATGGTACGACGATTCGGCGCGGCGAACGTCCCAACCGCGTCGATCTTTCCCGGCGTCACCATCCTCAAGCCTCTGCGCGGCGCCGAATCGCATCTCTACGATAACCTGATCTCTTTTTGCAATCAGAACTATCCCGGCCCGGTCCAAGTGCTTTTCGGCGTGCAGGACGCGGCCGACCCGGCGATCGCGGTCGTCAAGCGCGTGGTCGCCGACTGTCCGGGTCGAGACCTCGAGCTGGTCGTCCACTCGAGCGCCCGCGGACCCAATCCCAAGGTGGCCAATCTCATCGGAATGCAGGACCGCATCCGGCATGAGCTCGTGATTCTTGCAGACAGCGATATTTCGGTTGCGCCGGATTACCTTGCGAGACTGGTCGCAGCACTGGACGCTCCGGGCGTCGGCCTCGTCACGTGCCTCTACCGCGGCGAGCACGCAGGCCGTCGGGTGGTCGCGGCTCGACGAGCATGGCGATCGACTATCGCTTCCTTCCCGACGTTCTGGTCGGACTGCAGCTCGGCGTGGCGCGACCGTGTTTCGGCTCCACGATCGCGCTTAGACGCCAGACGCTCGCTGCGATCGGCGGATTCGAGGCGTTCATCGACCGCCTCGCCGACGACAACGCCATGGGTGAAGCGGTGCGCGCCGCCGGCATGCGAGGTGGCAATCCCTCATTTCGTCGTTGTCCACTCGTCGCCGATCGCAAGCGCCGGCGAATGGTGGCGCCACCAAGTCCGCTGGGCGCGCACGGTGCGGTCGGTGAGCCCGCTGGGGTATGCCGGACTGGGCGTCACGCACCCGCTGCCGTTTGCGCTGGTTGCGGCATGGCTGACCGGGTTCGGCGCACTCGGCGCGACCATCATTGGCGCATCGATCGCGTCCCGTCTTGTTCTGCAGGTTCAAGTTGATCATACTCTGCGCGTGCGACCGAACCGCTGGTGGTTGGGTCCCGTCAGCGATCTGTTGTCATTCATGGTGTATGTCGCGGGGTTTTTTGTCAGCATTGTCAGCTGGCGCGGCATCCGCTACAAAGTGAGTGCCGACGGAACCTTGACGCCTCTCGGAGAGCCCAAAGCATGATGCGTACCCTATTCCTGCAGGCGCCCTCGTTCGATGGATTCGACGGAGGCGCGGGTTCGCGCTTCCAGACGCGGCGCGAGGTCCGATCCTTCTGGTATCCGACCTGGCTCGCCCAGCCGGCGGCGCTTGTCGAGGGCAGCAAGCTTGTCGACGCGCCATCGCACGGCCTGAAGCTCGCCGACGTCGCGCCGACCGCGCGCGACTTCGACCTGGTCGTTGTGCACACCTCAAGCCCCTCCTTCGCCTCGGACATCAAGGCGATCGAGGCGATGAAGGCGGTCAACCCCGGTTTGAAGGCGGGGCTCATCGGGGCGAAAGTGGCGGTCGATCCGGCCGGCAGCTTGAGCGCCTCCAAGGCGGTGGATTTCGTCGCGGGCAACGAGTTCGATTTCACCATCAAGGAGGTAGCCGAGGGAGGCGCGTGGGAGCGGATCCTCGGGCTGTCCTACCGCAACGCCGCCGGCCGCATCGTCCACAACGAGGGCCGCCCGATCCTCGAAAACATGGACGCGCTGCCTTTCGTCACACCGGTCTACAAACGCGACCTCAAGATCGAGAATTACTTCAGCGGTTATCTGAAGCACCCTTACCTGTCGCTCTACACCGGGCGCGGCTGCAAGTCGCGCTGCACGTTCTGCCTCTGGCCGCAGACCGTCGGCGGGCACCGCTATCGCACGCGCAGCGTCGGTCATGTCATGGAGGAGATGGCGTGGGCGCAGAAGGCCTTCCCGCAGGTGAAGGAATTCTTTTTCGACGACGATACGTTCACCGACAACCTGCCGCGTGCCGAGGCCATCGCCCGGGAAATGGGCAAGCTCGGCGTCACCTGGTCGTGCAACGCCAAGGCCAACGTTCCGCGCGAGACGCTCAAGGTGCTGCGCGACAACGGCCTGCGCCTGTTGCTGGTCGGCTACGAGACGGGCAACCAGCAGATCCTGTACAACATCAAGAAGGGCATGCGCGTCGACTTCGCCCGCCGCTTCACCAAGGACTGTCACGAGCTCGGGATCACCATCCATGGCACGTTCATCCTCGGGCTGCCCGGCGAGACCAAGGAAACGATCGAGGAGACGATACGCTTCGCGACCGAGATCAACCCGCACACGATCCAGGTATCGCTGGCGGCGCCCTATCCAGGCACCTACCTCTACAAGCAGGCGCTGGAAAAAGGCTGGCTGGACAGTGCCAACGCCGAGCTCGTCGACGCGCATGGCGTGCAGATCGCTCCACTTCACTATCCGCATCTCTCGCACGCCGAAATATTCGACTCGGTGGAGACCTTCTACAAGCGGTTCTATTTTCGCAGCGGAAAGATTGCGTCTATTGTCGGCGAGATGGTGCGCAGCCCCGAGATGATGAAGCGACGATTGCGCGAGGGAATCGAGTTCTTCCACTTCCTGCGCGAGCGGCGAGGGACCGTGCACTGAAGGAGCTCGTTGTCACGGCCGATGATTTTGGCCTGGCGCGCGAGGTCAACGAGGCGGTCGAGCTCGCGCACACGAACGGTATACTGACCGCGGCCAGCCTGATGATGGGCGGTCCGGCGGTGAACGATGCCGTGGCGCGCGCCCGCCGGCTTCCCTCGCTTCGGGTGGGCCTGCACCTTGTGCTGGTCGATGGACGGCCGCTGCTGCCGGCCGGGAGCATTCCCGGCCTGGTCGATGCAGACGGGCGTTTCCGCGCGAACATGGCGATGACCGGGCTGGATATTTTTCTGCGCCCCGGTGTGCGAAAACAGCTCGCGACGGAAATCGCCGCGCAGTTCGCTGCGTACCACGCCACCGGACTGGCCCTGGACCACGTCAATTGCCACCATCATTTTCAAATCCACCCGACCGTCGCCGGACAGATTCTCGATATCGGATCGCGTTACGGCCTGCGCGCCGTGCGCGTCCCCGCGGAGCCGCCGGCTGTACTGGATCGCATAGAGAGCGCTTGCGCGCACCGCCGCGCGTGGCTGACTGCACCGTGGATCGCGTATCTCAAAACCCGGGTGCGCCGTCGAGGCTTGAGAGCGGCGGACCAGGTCTTCGGCCTCGCGTGGTCCGGTGCGCTGACCGAGCAGCGAGTCGCGGGCGTACTGCGATATCTACCCGACGGGCTGACCGAAATCTATTGTCATCCGGCGACCGCCGACACCTTCGACGGCTCGGCGAGCGGCTACCGCTACGTCGATGAGCTCGCGGCGTTGACCGCACCTGGCGTCAGGGACCTCCTGCGTGCGATGGACGCCCGCAGCGGCGGTTTCACGGACTTTCCGCGCACTTGAAACACGCGGCTCTCCTTCTTGCGATCGCGGGACTCGCGCTGGCGATCGTGCTTTTCGCGCGCCAGGATGTTGGGAGCATAGGCGCGCTCGTCGTCGCGGCGGGGCCGGGGTTGGCGCTCGCGGCGCTCTTCCATGTCGCGCCGATGATCGCCAATGCGCGCGCGTGGCAGCGGCTGATGTCCGAGCCACGTCCGGGCGTGCGCGTTCTTACCTGGGCGACGTGGGTCCGGGAATCGGTCAACGGCTTGCTGCCGGTCGCGCGCATCGGCGGCGAGATCGTCGCCTACCGCATTGTCCGGCGTCACGTCGCCTCGCGCAGCGACGCAGCCGCCAGTCTGGTGGCGGACATGGCACTGTCGGTGCTGAGTCAGGCCGGCTTCGCATTGTTCGGCGTGGCGTTGCTGTTTGCGATCGGCCGGACGTCGACCGTGTCGATTCAGCTTCTGGCGGGTGTCATCGGCATCATCCCGCTCGGCGCGGCGTTCGTGCTGGCACAGCGCGCGGGCGCCGTTGGAAGCATCATCGGTATTCTCGACCGCCTCTTCGCGGGCCGCTTGGGGCTTGTCCACGCTCGGTCGCTGCGCTTCGATCAGGCGCTTCGCGACATCTACAAGCGCCGGCAAGACGTGGGCGCCTGTTTCGCTTGGCAACTCGCGGGCTGGGTGCTCGGAGCCGGCGAGATCTGGCTTGCGCTCTATTTTCTCGGCCATCCCCGCACCGTGCTCGATGCTGTCGTCATCGAAGCGCTGATCCAGGCGGTCAGCAGCGCAGCGTTCGTGGTGCCCGGTGCACTGGGGGTGCAGGAGGGAGGATTCATTCTCATCGGCGCGGCGCTGGGAATCGACGCGACGACCTCGCTGGCGCTCGCTACCGCGCGGCGGTTGCGCGACGTGATTGTTTTCTTCCCGGGGCTCATCGCCTGGCAATGGGCCGAGGCGCGCAGCCGGGGCGCGGGATCAGCGCGCCCATCGCAGTCGCGGTGAGCATCCGACGGGCCAATGCATCCGTCCGGCGATCAGCGACGTGGGCGCGGTTCTCCCAGCAGTGCAGGCAGGAAGAACAGCGTGCAGAACAGCGTGCACGCGAGCGATAGCGCCAGAAGCTTGCCCATGCTCGCGGTACCCGGATGATGCGAAAGCCACAGGCTTCCAAACGCGGTCCCGGTGGTCAGCGCGCTGAAGATCACCGCGCGTGTCAGGCTCGATTGGAGCAGCTCGCGCTTTCCCGCCCGCCACGCCATCACGAAATAAATATTGAACGCAACACCGATGCCGAACAGCAGCGGGAGCGCGATGATGTTCTCGAAATTGAGCGGCAGGCCCGCGGCCACGCAAATTCCGAGCGTGGCGAGCGCCGACAGCAAGAGCGGCGCGAGGGTCAACAGGACGTCGCCTGCTCGCCGCAGGGTTAGCGCGAGCAGAAGCACGATCGACAGCAGTGCCCACATCCCCGCATGGACGAAGGAACGCACGACCGTGCGCCCTGATTCCTGAATCGACACCGGGGCACCGGTTGCTTCCGGAGCGAGCTGCCGCACTGCCGCCACAAAGCGCTGCAGCGTGGTGTTGTCATTCGCGTCGCCCTTGGGAAACACTTCGATCCGCGCGCGACTGTCCGGCGCGACCCAGTCGCGCATGAGGTCGTCGGGCAGAGTCGCCAGCGTCACCGGGCCAGCCTGCATAGCCGCGCGCAACTGCGCGAGCGTCGCAAGCAAGCCCGGAACCAGCATCTTCCGAGTGCGCACGCGCTGCGCCACTTCACCCTGCGCCAGCGTTCGCAGCGCGTTCGCGAGACGTCTCGCGGCGGCAGCTATGGAGCCTTCGGGATGCGCCGCGGCAGCCCGCTCGAGCGACTGCGCGGTATGCATCATCGCGCTCACCGTTTCGTCGTCACTCGGCGCAGGCGCAGCCTGCCCAGGATTCAACGCCGGGTCGAGCAGCAGCGCCGCGTCGCCGATCAGCGCCAGCTTCTCGTCCTGTCGTTCGGGCACGAAGCTCGCCAGCGTAACGGCGTGATCGACTTCCGGCAGCTGCGCCAGCTTCTCGGCAAGCGCGGTTGCGTCGGAAAGCGACGGGGCGAGTACGTCGATGGTGTTGGGAGTCGTGTTCGGGTCCTGCATCAAATCGAGCAGCGTTGCGACGGATTCGACATTGGCGCTGCGCAGATGCAACGGGTTGAAGTCGAATTGCAGCCGGGGCACCAGCGCCAGGCTCGCCGCCGCAACGATGCCCGCGATTGCGAGGACCCAGGCACGGCGCTGCACCAGAAACCGATCGAGGGGACCGAGCGCGGCATAGCCGACGGGGTCATGCTCTCCCGGTGGACGCAGCAGCGCCAGCAACGCGGGCAGCACGGTGATGCTGGCCACGAACGCGACAATCATTCCCGTACCGGCGATGACACCGAGCTCCGACACGCCGCGATATTCGGTCGGCAGGAACGCGTAGAAGCCCGCCGCGATCGAAGCCGCGGCGAGCGCCAACGCACCGCCGACCTCGCCGCCGGCATCGATCAAGGCGAGTTGCAAATCGTCGCCGAGGTAGCGCCTGGCGCGGTAGCACACGCAAAATTGGATGCCGAAGTCGACGCCCAAGCCCACAAAGAGCACGGCAAAGGCAACCGAAATCAGATTGAAGGTGCCGAAGACGGCGAGACCGAACGCCGCCGTGACCATCAGGCCGACGGCGAGGCTCGACAGAATAGCTGCGATGAGACGCCATGATCGCAGCGCAATCCACAGCAGCACGACCACCGCGGTAAGCATGATCGTGACATTGAGCGCGGCGTTGTCGGCGAGCGTCGCGAACTCCTCGTCGGCGAGTGGCACCGGGCCGGTGAGCCGGACCCGAACCGCGGCGTCGGCGTCGAGCCGCAACTCGCGTGCGGCTCGCCGAATTGCGCCGACGGCGTGCTCGCCCGGCGCCAGGGCGCTGTAGTCGAGCACCGGACGCACGAGGATGAAGCGGCGCAGCTCGCGCGGCTGAGGCGCGCGTCCCGCGATCAACGTCTGCCATGAAAAAGCCGGCGCCTGCCCCGCAACGACTCCGTCGAATGCGTCGGCGAGCCTGCTGAGCGGCTGCGCGAGCTCGTCGGACCCGGCTTGACCCCGCTCAATCCCTTCGGCGATGAGCGACAGCGCGGCCATCAGCCCGCGCACGCTGGGATCCGCGGCTAGCGCACCAAGCAAGGGTTGCGCACGTATCAGGCTTTGCATCGTATGCGAGACTTCGTCGGTCGTTTCGAACAACAGTCCCTCGCGATCGAAGAATGCCCCGCCGTCCGGACGCCAGACGGCCTGAAAAAGCCCGGGAAGATTCGTCAATCGCTGCGCCAACGCCGCCGTTGCCTGCTCGGCGAGCTCGGGAATCGTGGCGTCTACGACGACGGCGATCAGATCCGCGCGTTGTGGAAAGGCTTCGTCGAAGATGAGCTCGCGCTTGCGCCAGTCGACATCCTCGGCAATCAACCGGGTGCTGTCGGTGTCGATCGCGATGTGTCTCACTGTGTACGCGAGCGCGCCGGCGCACAGCAGCGTGGCAACCACGATCACCACCCACGGGCGACGTGCGCACGCCGCAACGACCTGCATGATCGGCGTTGCGGTCATACGTTCCCGGCGCCGCTCACCCGCGTCACGCTTCGCGGTATCCGAGCAGCAGGAGTCCGACGAGGATAAAGCAGACCGGCCAAACCCATCCGGCCCATCGGCCTTCCGCCTCGGGCGCTTTGACTTCGAGCCATCGCGTCCACCCCGCGGTGATGCCCAGGACGGCGATGGGCAAATGCGTCCACTCGATGAGGAGTTCTTCCTTCACGTTGCCGAGCGCGTGCGAATGCGTCAGCAGCAGCGTGCCGCCCAGCGCCACCAACAAGGGAAAAACGAGCGCCAGCCGTCGCGATGCGATGCGTCCGGTGCGTATGCCCCATTCGAAAAACGCGAAGGCGACGATAAGCGCCACGAACAGCCGATGCTGGGCCACTTCGGGGTCCTTCAAGCTGTCGATGAGACCGATCTCGCCCATCGGCCAGACCTCGGGATCCGCGCGCAGGAACAGGAACGCCCCGAGGAGCAGGAACAGCAGCGGCCAGTGCTTCGCCCAGGATGCGCGTCCGCTGCGCTGGGCGAGCGCGGCGAGTCCCATCAGCGCGACCAGCAATCCCGCCCAATGGTGGTTGTACTCGGACCACGCGATGTCATACGCGTTTCGCGGCGCCAGCACGCCGCCGCCCGGCACATAAGCACGCGCCCGCACCGACGCCTGTCCCGCCTGCCACTCCTGGTCGAGACGTTCCTGCAGCGCGGAAAGCGCAAGCGCCGCATGGTCCGGGCTGGAAAGGCGTGGCAGCACGGGTGTCATGCGCGAGGCGATGTCGGATATCGCGACTCGATCCTCGAAAGTATCGACCGCGGGAGGCAGCGATGTGATCGACGCTGCCGCCATCAGTACCGCAAAGCCCACGCCCATCTCGACTTCGACAAAGCGGCGGACACGCTCGACCGCGCCGCCGCTCGCCGCGAACCGGCGGACGGTACGGAAATTGACGAGACCGAGCAGCAGCAGCATGCCGAACAGGATGCTCTTCGTCAGCGCCATCGCTCCGTAAGCCGTGCCGTACACGGCGTCCAGCGAGCCGATATACAAGGCTGCGAAGACGAGGGCTCCGCCCGCGATCATCGCGACGCCGGCGCCCGCAATCATCGAGTAGCGTCGTCCGATCCTGCTCGCAATCTCGCGCGAGCACACGCGCAGCGCCAGCCAGAAGCATGGCAAGCCTCCCAACCACAATGCAGCGCCAAGCACATGCGCACCGGTGGCGAGCATCAGCAAGCGGGAATCGCCGAGGCGCGCCGCGGCGTGGCTGCCGGCGAGCGTTCCGCCGAGAACAAGCGCCGCGGCAACGCCGAGGGCGATGCGAGTCGGTCCGCTTTCCAGCGGACGCATCGACACTATCAGGACCATCGCGCCTGCGGCGACCGCCTGGATGGTGCCGGCGATCACGAAACGCGCCGCGACGACCTCGGGCCACGGTATGCCCAGCGAGGCGGCCAGGATAATTGCACTGAGCGCCGCGGTCGCGATGGCGGTAACGGACACCGCCAAGCCCGCTACCTGGATGACGCGCCGGATCCCTGCGGAGATGGCGTCGTTGTCGCGCTGCGAATCGCGTGCAATGGGCGCGGCGAGCAGCGCGAACGATACACTGCCGAGCAAGACCGACTGCGCCGCAAGGCCGAGCCCGTGCAGGACGACGCTGAGAAACCCGAAGATGTCGAACAGCGCGGTCAACGCACGTGGGCAACGCCGCTTACCGAAAAGCTCACTTCGCCTCGCGTGATATGGCCGTCGAGCGAGAGAGTCTGCCAGCGCAGCGTCCATGGCCCCGTTTCGGTGACGTGTGCCGGGCCCTCGAGCACGCCAGGTGGACTATCGGGCGCAAGCGCAATGGCGATTTCCGCTCCGTCCGGTTGCCGCAGTGTCAGACGCGAGCGCTTGCGATCGACGCGACTGTTGAAGTGGAGTCTGATCTCGATCTCGCCTGGCGCCACGATGGAGTTCATCGCCGGCTGTGCGGCAAGGACAATCGCGTGCGCCTGGACGATACCCGGCATCAGCGCGAGCGCCGCCGCCGGAATGGCCAGCAAGACTGCGAATGCCCCTGCGGCGCGCCTCGAGTTTGATGGGAAATGGAACGCTGTCATCGCGGAGCACTCAAATAAGCAAGTTTCGCGGCATTATGCGCGATCGGAGCGCCTTGCGCTGCGGGCCGCGTGGCGTTCGACTTGTCTGGACGCACGCAAGAAGGCATGATGTCCCGGACCCAATGACAGAGTCAGCGCGGGGCGCGACTGATCGAAGATCGGTATCCGACGGTGATTGGCGCTGAAGCGGTCCCGGCTTCGATGCCGAAGAAAAGGTAAAATTCCTGCCTACTGCCGAATTGCTCCTTGCTGAGGCCGACAGCGGCCAATGCATCCGAACCCATACCTTCCATTACCGCGCCCACCGTGTCCATTCCTCTTTTCCAGAAGGCGCGCATCGGCGCGTACATCGTTCGCCAGCAATTGACCAGGCGCCGCCGTTATCCGCTGGTGCTGATGCTCGAGCCGCTCTTCCGCTGCAATCTCGCGTGCGCCGGTTGCGGCAAGATCGATTATCCGGACGAGATCCTGAATCAGCGCTTGTCCGTTGACGAATGCCTGGCGGCCGTCGACGAGTGCGGCGCGCCCGTGGTGTCCATCGCCGGCGGGGAGCCTCTGCTGCACAAGGAGATGGGCGCCATCGTTGCAGGCATCGTCGAGCGGCGCAAGTTCGTCTACCTGTGCACGAATGCGCTGCTGCTGCAGAAGAGACTCGGTTCGTTCAAACCGAGTCCGTATTTCGTCTGGTCGGTGCATCTGGACGGCGACCGGGAGATGCACGACCGCTCGGTGTGCGAAGAAGGCGTCTACGAGCGAGCGGCGGCGGCGATTCGAGCCGCGAAGGAACGCGGATTCCGGGTCAATATCAACTGCACGCTTTTCAACGACGCCAAGCCTGAGCGCGTCGCGCAGTTTTTCGACGAGGTTGGCGCGCTCGGCATCGACGGCATCACGGTATCGCCGGGATACGCGTACGAGCGAGCCCCGGATCAGGAGCACTTTCTCACGCGCGCTCGCACCAAGCAGCTCTTTCGCGACATTTTCCGCCGCGGTCGCGGAGCTCGCGCCTGGTCCTTCAGCCAATCGGGCCTGTTTCTCGATTTTCTGGCCGGCAACCAGGAGTATCGCTGCACTCCCTGGGGCAATCCGACGCGCAACGTTTTCGGCTGGCAGCGTCCCTGTTATCTGCTGGGAGAGGGCTACGCGCGAAGCTTCCGTGAGCTCATGGAAGAAACCGACTGGGACGCGTACGGAACGGGCAATTATGAAAAGTGCGCCAACTGCATGGTGCACAGCGGTTACGAAGCCAGCGCGGTGCAGGATGCAGTGCGCCACCCGCTTAAGGCGCTTGCCGTCAGCGTGCGCGGAGTCCGCACCGAGGGAGCCATGGCACGCGAGATTCCTCTGGACCGGCAGCGGCCCGCGCAATACGTCTTTTCACGTCACGTCGACCAGAAGCTCTCCGAGATCCGGGTAAGCCAGGCGCGGACCAAGCAGTCGACGGCCGCGTGAGAGCGCGCGGAAAGCGACGCGCGCGTCGAGGGCGGTACGTGCCAGCGATGGAAGCTGAGCCGGGCTTCGCGCCAGCGAACGCAGTATCGCCGCACCGCTGATCCTCCCGTCGGGCAGGAGCGCCTCGCATGCGGCGGGAGGAAGATTCCTCTTCGCGGCATCCGCCACCACTCTGAATGCGGCGAACGGAAGTCCATGCCGCGCCGCAATCGCCGCGGCGATATGCGATTCGGTGTCGACCGCTGTGGCACCGGTGAGGCGATGCAAAGCGCGCTTGGACGCGGATTCCGCGATCGGGGCGTCGACGCCTGCGACATCCGCGGTCAACGCACCCCGAAGGCGATCGGCGAGGACTCGCGTCCACGCCGGGTCGCATAGCCAGCGCGCGGACGGCGCGACGATGGCGCGAGGCACAAGCCACGTGCCGGGGGCGATTTCCTCTGCCAATCCGCCCGCGATGCCGAAGCTGATGACCGCACTCGCGCCGCGGGCAAGCTCATGCTCCAGCGCGATGGCAAGCGCGCGAACGTTTCCCCCGCCCGCGAGCGTACGGACGCCAGGGCCGGAGGCAATGCGCGCTTCCATGGCGAGCCCCGTGACGGCGACGACGGGGTAGGGCGCGCTTGGAGCGACGCTCACATTCCGAAACGTACGCTGCGGGCTCGGGACTGGGTCAGATTGCGGTAGCGAGCGAGCGCCCAAAGCGGAAAAAACTTCGGGTAGCCGTGGTAGCGGAGGTAGAACACTCGAGGAAAGCCCGTGGCGGTGAAATGCCGCTCGCTCCAAGCGCCGTCGGAGCCTTGGGCGCGCAGCAGGTATTCAACGCCGTGCGCGACGGCGGGGTTGAGCACCTCGTCCACCGCCATGAGCGCCAGCAAGGCCCACGCCGTCTGTGATGCGGTGCTCGGGGCCCGTTCGCCGTCGCGGTCGCCAAGGCCGTAGCTGTCGCCCGTTTCGCCCCAACCCCCGTCTGGGTTTTGCCTCGCGGCCAGCCAATCGACAGCGCGGCGCACCGCCGGCAATTGCGCACTGATACCCGAGGCTGCAAGAGCGCACAGAACGGACCATGTTCCGTAGACGTAGTTCATACCCCAGCGTCCGTACCAGCTCCCGTCCCTCTCCTGGCTGCGCCACAGAAACCGAAGCGCTGCCGCGAGGGCGGGCCTGTCCGAGTCGTCGCCAAGCTGCGCGATCATGCTTACGCAACGCGCGGTCACGTCCGCGGTCGGCGGATCCAGCAACGCCCCGTGGTCGGCAAACGGTATGTGGTTCAAGTACTCGCTGGTGTTATCGACATCGAACGCGCCCCATCCGCCATTGGCGCTCTGAAGGCCAACGACCCATTCGCGCCCTCGCCGAATCGCTTCCGCGAAGTCCGGCCGGTCGTCGATTCCGGATCGCGCGTAGCGATCCATGGCCATCACGACGGCAGCGGTGTCGTCGAGATCAGGATAGTGCGGGTTCGCGTATTGAAAGGCCCACCCTCCCGGGCGCACACGCGGGCGGCGATCGGCCCAGTCGCCGATCGTCGAGAGCACCTGGCGGTCCTTGAGCCACGACAGACCCCCGTGCACGGCCGCGGAAGCCTCGGCGCCGCCGGCCTCGAGCAGCGATTGACATACGAGAACGGTATCCCATACCGGCGAGACGCACGGCTGACAATAGGCTTGATCGCGTGCGATCACGAGCAGCTTGTCGATGGCTTTTCGGGCGATGACAAAATCCGGGTGGTCGCGCGGATAGCGCAGCGCATCGAACATCATCACCGTGTTCGCCATGGCCGGGAAGATAGCGCCGAGCCCGTCCTCTCCGTTGAGCCGCTGGGTCACGAACGCAACCGCTTTTTCGATCGCGCGCTTTCGGATGCTCGCGGGCACCAGAGGCTCCGCCAGACGCAGCACCGCATCCATTGCGGCGAAGATTGCGAAACGCCAGCGCGATTGATGGGGTGCCCTTGCCCAGCGGCGCGCACGCGGACGCTGTCCCGGGAAGAGCTCGTCGATGTGGACGCCGCGCGGATTGCGAGCCCGCGGCTTGAGGGCCTGCAGGACCAGGAGCGGCACCAGGACGGTTCGGCTCCAGTACGACACCCGGGCCAGATGAAACGGGAACCACCGCGGGAAGAACATGATCTCGACCGGAATCACCGGCACCGACGCCCACGAGACGACACCGAAGAGCGCCAGCAGTATGCGCGTGAAGACGTTGGTCGTGCCCGCGCCGCCATGGGCCAGGATCGCGTCGCGCGCCCGCCGCATATGCTCGGACTCGGGCGAATCGCCGACGAGCTTCAGCGCAAAGTACGCCTTGACGCTGGCACTGATATTGATGGAGCCGTCGTGGAAAAGCGGCCAGCCGCCATGCGGGCCTTGAAGCCCCCGCAAATAGGTCGCGATCTTCGCTTCGAGGATCGGATCGCGTTCGCCGAGATAGTGCTGCAGTATCACGTACTCGGCCGAGATGGTGGCGTCGGCTTCCAGCTCGAAGACCCAATGGCCATCGGCGCGCTGGCGGTGCAGCAATGCAGCGGTGGCCGCTTCGATGCCGCGCGCGAGCTTCGACTCCGCGTGCTCGGCGCGCCGCCGTGCAAGCGCGTCGGGAGCCTGGATCGCCGGCGCCTCAGACGTGTCAGGATGGACGGCAAGATCGCGGTTCATGGCCCGATCAGGGTGTGGTTGCAGCGGGTCGACGATCAATGGTGTACGTCCAATTCAAAAACGCCGTGCCGCAGCAGGATCCACAGCAATCTGGCGCGGCCGGCGCGGACCGGGCGCCGGGGCGGGGCCCAGCCGCGGGCATCCAGACGTTCCAGTAGATTTCGATAGACCTTCGCCATCAGCAAAGGTGCCCGCACGATTCGCAGGGGGTACTTAGACATAAGCGCACGGGCTTCAGCGAAACAGGCGCTCGCCCGGTCGACGACCCTTTCGCAGGCATCGCCCAGAGAAGGGTCATCGAGAACCACCGCGGGATCGGTCTCGCGGATCCCCGCAGCGAGGAGTGCTTCGCGCGGGAGATACAAGCGTCCTTTGCCTGCATCTTCATCGAGATCGCGCAGAATGTTGGTGAGTTGCAGCGCTCGGCCCAAGTGGGCGGCGAGAGAGGTTCCATCCTCGGCTTGCAGTCCGAACACGCGGACCGAAAGGCGGCCCACGGCGCACGCGACGCGATCGCAGTAGAGGTCGAGGGTTGCGACATCCGGGGCACGGATGTCTGCCCTCGCATCCATCTCCATCCCGTCGATAATCGACATGAAATCGCTGCGTTGCAGATCGAACGTGCGGATCGGATCGACCAACGCCCGGACGCGGGGCCGTGGCGATCCTGCGTAAAGCGCGTCGATGTCCGAGCGCCAGCGCTCGAGCTCGGTCAAACGTGCGAATCGATCCTCGCAGCCATCGGCTACATCGTCGACGGCGCGGCAGAAGCCGTAGATTTCGAACATGGCTTGGCGCTGTACGCGCGGCAGCACGCGCATCGCGGCGTAGAACGAGCTACCGGAAACCGACGGTTCTGGATTTCTGGAAGAGGCTTCGATCAGGTGCATCTGTGTACTTCCGAAGTCTCGGTTTCAGCGCCAAGAGCCTGCCGACGATGATACATCAGCGGACTCAACGTCTGGATATTCGCAAATGTACACGTCCCTTCCATTCGCCGCCTCTGCCGCGCATGTGCCGATAGGCGGATTCGATCGTAAACAGCAGATACGCACCGGCGATCGCGGGCAGCGCGAGGCCCCACCAAGGCGAGACGCGATAGAAGCGCAGAGTCGGTTGCAATGCCATCGTCATCTGCACCCATGCCATCGCACCGAGGAGTCGCGGCACGCCGCTGCCGAATACAGTCAACGCGGGCGGCACGATGTAAGTGACCGCCATGGCCAAAACGGTAAGCGCCAGCCACCACGGCGAGAACTCCAGTTGCGCGAAAGCAGTGCGCACGATCATGTGTCGAATCTCGCCGAAGGATGGATAGGCGCGGACACTGCGCACGCGCTCGGTCAACCCAAGCCAAATCGGACCGCGACTCTTCAGTAATCGCGCCAAGGCGCAATCGTCGATCAGCTTATCGCGAACGGCCTCGAGCCCGCCGGCCGCCTCCAGCGACCGGCGATGCACCAGCATACAGCCGCCGGCGGCGGCCGCCGTGGGGCGTTCCGCACGATTGACCCAGGCAAAGGGGTACAACATCTGAAAAAAGAAGATAAAGGCCGGGATCATTGCGCGCTCACCGAAGGTCTCGCAGCGCAACTTCGCCATCAGCGACGTCAGAACGGTGTGATCGCGGACGGTGCGCGCGACGAGGCTTGTCAGCATATCGACAGCATGGCGGATGTCGGCATCGGTCAAAAGGATATAGTCCGGCGGCTCGCGCAGGGAACAGGCGTGGTTGACGCCGTGGTTCAGAGCCCATAACTTGCCGGTCCATCCATCGGGCAGGGTCGGCGCGGCCAACACGACCACGCGGTCCGGCGCCGCTGCCTCTGTGGCGGCATTCCGGGCGGCGAGCGCCGTGCCATCGATACTGTGATCGTCGACCACGATGACCGAAAATGCGTTGCCGTAGTCCTGGCTCAAAAGCGAGCCAATGCAGCCGGAGATGAGCTCCGCCTCGTTCCGCGCGGGGACCACAGCGATCACCCGCGGCCTTGTGATGGTCGGCAAGATGGCGACGACGTCATCCCGGACCGATGCGCGCCAGAATCCGCCGCGCGCCGCAAGCAGATAGACCCAGGTGGCGCAGGAGATCGATGCCAGGAGCAGCGCCATCATCGAAGGTATCCTGCGCCGCGAAACCAGCCAACGGCGTCGCGCAGGCCGTCGACGTAGGGGCGAGCGGCGAAGCCGAGCTCGCGTCGGGCTTTGTCACTAGTGAAGAACATGTGATGCGCGGACATGCGCAACCCGTCGAGCGTCAGGAAAGGCTCCCGTCCTGTCACCGCTGCAATCATCTCTGCGGCCACCGCAAGCGGAAAGAGCGGCCCGCGCGGTAACTTGAACCGTGGCGGAGGCCGCCCAACCAGAAGGGCGATATCGTTGAGCATGTTCTGGAGCAGCACGTTGTCGCCGCCGAGTATGTATCTTTCACCGATTCTGCCTCGCGCCAGCGCCGCGACATGTCCGGAGGCCACGTCGTCCACGTGCACGAGGTTGAGCCCCGCATCGACGAACCCCGGCATGCGCCCGCACGCGGCTTCGACGATAATTCGGCCGGTCGGCGTGGGCCGGATGTCGCGCGGGCCGACCGGCGTCGACGGATTGACGATGACGGCCGGCAGCGCATCACGCGAAATCATCGTTTCCACCACCTGCTCAGCAAGAATCTTGCTTCGTTTGTAGACTCCTACCGCCGCCGTCGCGGCAAGGCGCATCGTCTCGTCCGACGGCTCGCCGTCAGGGCGCAGCGCAATCGTGGCAACACTGCTGGTGTAGACGACGCGCTCGACGCCGGCGCGCAGCGCTGCTTGCATCACCGTACGAGTGCCCTCTACGTTGGTACGCATGATCGAATCGGGGTTCCGTGCCCATAAGCGATAGTCTGCGGCTGCATGCACGACGTAGCGCGCCCCGGTCATGGCGCGCGTGATCGCCTTCGCGTCGCATATATCGCCGTCGACGATATCGATCGCCAGACCCGCCAGATTGGCTCTGGGGCTCGACGCGCGTACCAGCGCTCGCACCGCGTAACCCGCGGCGACGAGCGCTCGCACAATGCTCGATCCGACGAAACCTGTCGCCCCGGTCACCAGTACAGGGTCGGCCTCCGTCACTGGAATACCGCACCGCCGACGTACGTGAAATAGATTTTTCGCTGACTATGCGAGACCAGCATTCGGTGCGCACGAAGCACGTCGACGCCCAGTAACATCGACTGCTGTGTCTCCGGGTGTGTCGCGATCCGGCTACCGCGCGCGGCGAAGGCCGCATCGGTCCACAGTTCTGCAAAACGGATCGAACTGTTCCTGATGATCTCGCCGCCGATGTCGATAGTCTCGAAAGGGCCGCGCCAACTGTCGATCGACTTCTGGCCTATGCCGCTGGCGCTCCCGACGGCAACGACACCGGGTGTTTCCGGCGTTACACCAAGCCGGGCAGCATCGGACTTGTTTATGATCGATGTACCGGCGCCGGAATCGAGCAGCGCCTTTATCGGCTGGCCGTTAATTCGTACGGTAAGGACGATCTGCGGGTGTGCATCATCGACCTTGTCGATCTCGATTTGTTCGGCTTCGTTGGGTGCCCAGTACGCCAGCGAAACGCCGTCGCAGTCCTTCGGCTGAAAGAGCCTGACCGCGCCATGTGCGAGATCGAACTCCACATCGACCTGCTGGAAGAAATCGTCGCCAAGGATGAATGCGACGTTCTCACCGAAATCCCGCTCGCCCGCGACGATTACCCGCCAACCCTTGCGCGTAGCGTCTCCGAGCTTGAACTCATCGACATCGGCGGCCTCGACGCGCGTCTCGCCGCCGATGCCATACATCCGATAACCTTTGAGCTCCTGCCGGCGCAGGCCGAGGCGGACTGCTGCAGAACGCGGGATCAAGCTGCGTTGGCCCCCGGTATCGAGCATGATCGCGATCTTCTGACCGTTAATGGCACCGTCGACATAGAGATGATTGCGCTCCAGTCGAACCGGCAAGTCCGCGATCTGGACCATCTTGCAGCTGGACGCCGCCACGGCGCCGATGCTCACCAGCGCCAGAGCTGGGGCGATCAAGGCGGCCAGAAGAGTGCGTTCTCTGATCACAGGGCGTTCTCCGATTACCGCTCGCGGAGAACCGCCATCTTAAGCTAGGTGGCTAAGCGCGTCGGTACGAAACAATAGAGTCGGCCGGCCGCGGTGCTGCTGCCATCCGAGACATGCGCAAAGTCGAAAGACAGCGACGAGATGATGTGACACTGCACGAAAAAGCGGCGGCCGTAGGCTTCACCTCCCGGCCGCCGCTAGTTGCTACGATTTATCGCGCTCGCTAAATGCTGCCGACTCCTTCGTGTTTAGCGATTGAGCCCGGGTTCAATGTTGCGTCACCAGGAACTTTTGCAGGCGCCGGCCACCCGTCGTTTCCGCCGTGTAGGCGCTGCCGCTCGAATCGACCGTAATCGTATCCAGGACGGTGAATTCGCCGGTATCGTGACCGAAACCATTGCCAAACGAGCCGAGGATCGCAGGCTGTCCGGCAAGCGCCCTCGCGTGGTTTAGAATCCACACCCTTTCGTTTGCGCCGTCGGCCACATACATGTAGGTCTGCGCGGAATCCGGCGAGAAACTGATATCCGAACCTGAGCCCAGCGTGCCCAGCGCCGCCGTACCGGGGATGACGGGAATAGCCGTCACAAACGTGCCCGGGGTTGTACCGGAGCCTTTGGTAAAGACGTTGATTCGATCGTTGCCGCGGTCGCAGGCATATACCAGCCCGTTATTGGGAAGCACCACGCAACTCGGGTGGCCCTGAGCCTGACCGGCGACGCCGGCGGCGAACTGACCGGCGCCCGTGCCCACGCCTCCCATCTGGCGCATGTAGTTCCCGTTCTGGTCGAACACAACCACGCGATGGTTGCCGTAACCGTCGGCGATGTATACCTCGCCGTTGCCGGAATCGACCGCGACGTCGGCGGGAAGGTTGAGCAGCGTATGGCTTACGCCGGTTCTGCCTACGTTGCCGCCTCCTGCTCCGGTGCAGTTGATCGAACCGCCGAGGCCGTCGTCGCAACTGAACTTGGACCCGATCGTCCGCAACAAGGCGCTGCCGTCGTGCGAGTACTTTTGAACGACGCCGTCGGCGGTGCCTGCAATCCAGACATTACCCTGGACGTCGACGAAACAGCCATGCACTCCGTTGGGTAGAACCGCGTTCTGTCCCGCAAACGGCTGCCCTGTCGGTACCTTAGCGGGATTGCCCCAAGAATTGAAAATGTAACCGTTCTGATCGAATTCGATCACGGGAGGAGCCGCCACCGACTGATTAATCGATCCTATTGCGCCGCTGATATTGGCGCCGCCGACGCCTTCAGGCGAGGCGAGACCGCCGGTTTGAAAACCGCGTGTCACCATAAAAATATGGTCCTGCGCGCCGACGCAGGTCCCAGCTACCTCACCTGTCACCCAGAAGTTGGGCAATGGCCTGAACCCGTAGGGATACACAGCAAAGCTTACCGATGGCACAAACCCCCGGATTTCGCCTCCCGGAAACATGCTCGTATGAATGTTCAAGTAGGTTTCACCAGCGGTCAGGCCGGCGATGAGCGCTGTCTTGGCATTCGCCAGACCTCCCTGTGCTGTCACAAATGCCGGGTTGTAAGACGAAGCCGAATTCAAGTCCAGAAGAAAATCATCGGTGCCACTCGTGACCCCGATCGGAAAACCGGGAAAGGCGGGCACGACTGTCGCCACTCCAACGTTCACACCTGCTACGAACGGAGAAGCCAAGCAACAGTGAATGTGGGCCATAGTCGTGTTACTGCTCAAGCCGGAGAACACGATGTGCCCAGCCAGAGTTTGAGCCGTCGTGTCGAGGTCGAGACTGGCAACGCCCGTCGCCGACGACGCATTTGGGGGGACCTCGTTCGACCCGATCAGATTAACGCTGAAGTGCATCACATCCGCGTCAGCCAGCGGAGCGGCGACAAGCATCGCCGCGGTCAGCGCTGAGGCAAATAATGAATGTTTCATAGGGGCTCTCCTCCTGTAGCAATTCGTTTCGACGTTAACTCGAGTGTTGGCTATTTCGGACTCAGCGGACCCCTCGGACTTGGCAAGGTCTTTGTCAGAATTTTCTGAATGCGGTTGCCGCCGATCGTTTCGCCCACGTATATCGCACCTTTCGAATCGATCGCCATCATGTGCAGGAAACTGAACAACCCTGGATCGTGTCCGAACCCGCCGAATCCCGCGACGGGGGTTCCTCCCTGCAGTGCATTGGCATGATTGAAGGTCCACAAGACTTCATTTTGGCCATCCGAGATGAACGCCCACGTTTGCGCCGGGTCTTTGGAGAAATCGATGTCCCAGGCGGTCCCGCTGCCTTCCTGGCCGGTGCCGACCTGGCCGGGAATGACGCCGATATTGCCCACGAAGGTGCCGTCTCTCTTATAAACGTTGATCTTGTTTTGGCCGCGATCGCAGGCGTAAATGAGTTGGTCCGCGCCAAGCCTCACACAGTGCGGATGGCCGCCATCGCCGACGGTGAATTGATCGGGGCCGGCGCCGACGCTGCCAAACTGGCGCAGATAATGGCCGCTCGCATCAAACACGACGACGCGATGATTGCCATATCCGTCGGCGATATAGACGCTGCCTACCTGACCGGTAATCGGGTCCGGGTTGGGATCGACCGCAATGGCCGCCGGGAGGTTGAGATACTTGTGGCTCCTGCCGGTCATCGACACATTGCCGCCCCCCGCTCCGCTACACGGGATTGGCGTATCAGCGTCGGGAGGCACGTCAGTGCTCGTGCCGCTGTCGCACTTAAATTTCACGCCCGATTTGCAGCAGCATCGTACTGCCATCGTGCGTGTACTTCTGGATGACGCCGTCGCCATTGCCGCCGATCCAAACGTTGTCTTGATAGTCGACATAACAGCCGTGCATCCCGTTAGGCACGACGGCATTCTGTCCTACGATGCTTGCGGTTCCGACAGGTGGTGGTGTTCCGGCGGGAACCAGCGAAGGATCGCCCCATGCATTGACCATGTTCCCGGCCGCGTCGAACTCGATCACCGGCGGAGACGGTCTCGACTTAAAGTCCCCGCCCAGTGCTCCTGTGCTAGGGTTGGCTCCGCCGACACCCTCTGGCGACGTCAGACCGCCGGTTTGAAAACCGCGCGTCACGATGAAAACGTGATCGTTCGAGTCGATACAGGTGCCGCCGACCTGCCCGGTTACCCAACCATGAGGCAATGGCTTAGGCCAGTTCGGATCGACTCCCATCAATGGCGGATTGACCGCCGCTGCTTCGATGACCCAAAGGCTGCCTACGAGTCCGAGCGCCAGCATGGCGGCAGAGCCAGACGGTGTGATTTTCATGGAATCCTCCTCCTAACAATTAGGGTTCAACAAGCCCTTGGGGCCGTGCTACTTCAACCGTTACTCGACGTTACCGCGCAGATTCGGACCTGCTTTGTGTAATTCGAACTATTCAATGTGTATCCTATAATATGACTTGTATTGCAAGACAGTCAACCTGATACACAATCAGAAACAATCATGATCGGGAGGCGGCTGTGTAAGGTGGACGCCGCGCCCGGCCGGCGCATTTGCTGGGACTGGTTGCTGCAGCGCGGGAGGTCGGCGAACACTTTCGCCCCTTCGCGTCTTTGGAGTACAGGAAATTTCTTTCGAGGACCGGCGTGAGGACAACCATAAACGAGTTGCGGAAAGCAGCCAACATCCTGCCTCTTTGGCAGTGGAATCAGAACAATAGACGGATGTCCGCACACGTTTATCGAAGCGCAGATCGGAAACCATCTGTAAAATTATCCGGCATTCGGCGCGGGATGTTGAACCGGGCGAGAGCTGAGCGTGAGTGTCGCGTGCTGTTTCGTTCCTGGCTCCTTCCCCGCATCGCCGAGTTCAGGTGAGGCCTCGGCTTCATCTGCTTGTCTATCCCTGAGTGCAACGACATGACAGAACCTTCGGCAAGGCGCCCGCGCGGCGCCGGTTGCCCGCTGCGCGCCTGTTTCTGCTTGATCATCTTGCCGGCGATCTTCGCCTTCCCCAGGTCCGCTGTTGCCAATGGGAGTGACTATCCGTCAGAGATCATCATGCAGGGATTTGTCAAGGTTGAGGATAGCCGCGCGCACATGCTCGTTCGAGTTCCGCTCCTCGTCCTTACCAATTTGTCGCTGCCGAAGCGTGGCCCAGGCTATCTCGATCTGACCAACATCGACGCTCGGTTGAGGCAGGCTGCCGCAGCGACCGGCCGTCAAATCGAGCTGCAATCGGACGGTGCGACGCTCCCTCCCACGGTACGCGAGGTGCAACTCGCACTTCCATCCGATCGCTCGTTTGCGAGCTATTCCGACGCCTTGGCGCATCTGCAAGGGCCACCGTTGCCGGCGAACACGGACCTCTTCTGGTCTCAGGGCTACCTCGACGTCCACTTCGAATACTCGCTGCAGTCGAGCCGCCCCAATATCGGGATACGCCTGAATCCAGCGCCCGACCTGGGACAGCGGGTCAAGCTGCGGCTCGAATATCTTCCGGGCGGCGAACCGCCGCGTGCATACGAGATGCAGGCCGGCGCGGGTTCGATTCCGCTCGAGCCGCGCTGGTACGAAGCGGCGTGGCTGTTCGCAAAGACTGGTTTCGTCGATGCCTTCGCGATCGATCGCTTCGTGTTCCTGCTTTGCTTGATCGCTCCCTTCCGCAAGTTTCGCAGCTTGTTGGCGCTCGTCCTCGTTTTCGCTGCGCTTCAAACAGTGACCTTGACGGCGGCGGCGGAAGGGGCGCTTGCAGACGTCGAGATCGGGTGGCTCCCGCTGCTTTTCAACGCTGCGCTCGCCGCCGCAATGGTTTTGCTGGGTATTGGGAACCTCGCCTCGCCGACGCTGCGCCGTCGATGGATCATTGCCGCCATTATCGGGGCGCTCGGCGGCTTCGGCCTGGGGCGTCTGTTGAGCGATGCCGGGCAGTTCGCGGGAACGCATCCGCTCGTCGCCGTTATCTTCTTTAACATCGGCGTCGCGATTGGAGCAGTGGTCACCCTGGCGATCGCGTTCTTTGCCCTGCAGCTGCTTTTTGCGCTGGTGCTGGGCCCGTTGCTCGGTGTCATCGTGCTTTCCGCTCTTGTCGGCCATGCGGCCTGGCACGGGATGATGAACAACGGAGGTGAGCTTGGGTCGCTCATCGGGCGCGTACCGACGGCGAGTCTGTGGCCGGCCCTGGAGATCGTGGCGCTGTGGCTGCTGCCGGCCGTACTGACCGGCGTTATCGCGTACTTCTTGCTAAAGCGGGTGGATGGCGCG
>CAVUXI010000018.1:0-85640 GCA_963745385.1 uncultured beta proteobacterium | reverse complement strand
TTGTAACCTACTGAGCCGATTACGTATTGTCTTTCCTTCCCACTGGAAGGATAAGCCGGTTTTGGCGGGCTAACTATGAAAAAGGCCAGCTCTTCGAACACGTTCTTTCCCTCAACAGGATGCGAATGAACGGATTTCTTGTAAGTGTCGAGGATTTCCCTTACCTCCCAATCCGACATCAGATATTTGCTGCCCGCTAAAGCCTCCGAAAAGGTCTGCAGATTGAACTGACCTGAGGCGTGGGTCTGGTTGGAGTATTCTACCTTGCGAACGCTGACGCCAAGAGCCGGACCCCTCTTGCTCGGAGGTCTATGAGTCCGTCGGATCAGATTACCTTAGGGCCACCTAAGTTGATCGCGCATTATTCTGCACGCTACCATTTCGTGCCGTGCACCTCCCACCATTTTGAAGAGTTGGAAACAGCACGATTGCCATGCTCGTCGCACAACTTGTCACAGCCGGACTTGGATTAGACCACTCAGAAGCGGAACACGGGATTCAAAGACTTGGGACTTCGAATTGTAGGCGTCGTCAGAAGACCTCTTCACGAAGTACAGAACTGGGTCTTCGCCTAGTAATACAGCAGGTTTCCAGTACAGGCATCTTCGTCAACTGGGAGAAAGAGTATGAACCCGCCTGGCGTACGCGTCGCTGATCGAGAATTGCAGATACACGCCGAAAAGCCACTTTCCCGGAGTCTGCTGCAGCGAGGCGATCAATAGCGCCTCGATGGGGATCCACGTCAGCGTGATAAGCATCGGCGCGACCAGCGGATGGCCGATCCAAAACGCGGTGTCATCGCTTACCGCACCGGCCCCGTGCAGCGTCGACAGCAGCAACGCGAGCACCAGCCCCCAGATTGCGTAGTCGAACAGACGCGCCGAGAGACGGTTCCACGGCCGCGGCTCGCTAGTTCGTCCCGCCTTGGCGCGCTCCAGCTCCGCCATGCGCAACTGGAATATCCAGCTTGCGTCCTCCTGCGGCGTGTCGGTCCCTAGGAAGACGCTCTTCTCGCGCCGCCAATTGAGAATCGCAAGATCGGTCTGCGGCACAAGTCCGGGCGACGGAGCAATGCGCCGCCGGCGTACCCACGCCACGCCGTGAACGATGCCGTATACGAGCGACAGTGCCAGAAGCGTGAGCGTCAGCCACACCAGAACCTGCTTGGCGACCAGGACCGCGTCCGCCGGTGTCACGAAGACGATCGCGGCCGCGATGAATGCACCGAACAAAACGCAAAGCGCGAGTTGCCCCAAGGTGGACTTTCCGAACGAGGCAACGCGCTCCGTAAGCCCGGGGTGATGCGGATGCTTGCCTGGCGGTTCGCTCGGCAGCGTGAGCGCCTTTTCGTCGGCTACGTCGATGACGTCATCGCGGGTCGCCGTCCCCTCCGCGGTGCCCGCCACATTCGTCACGAAGCTCGCGATTCGTTGTTCGGTGTTGGCTTCGGTCGTGACCGAGAGTTCTTTATCGTAGTGCTGACGATGCTCGCGATCGCTCAGTATGCGGCTGGCATGATTGATGAAGCGGAGTGCTTCTTCAACGTTCCCTTGGCCGTCTCGCGTCTTAGCATAATATTTTCGGATCAGTCGACGCAGCGCTGCCCGCACCTCCTCATCGGTGGCGCCTTGGGGAATGGCAAGGGCTTCGTACAGCGTCGCCTTCATCGAAGCATCTGGGAATTTGAATGGAATCTGACATTGGAATATTCGGGTAAATGCCGCCCCAATGCAAGCGAGTGTCTGTGCCGGTGAAAAGACGGATCCGCTCCGAAAGGACGCGCAGCGTCATACGCTGCCGCTGTGCGTCATGAAGCAGGCGGCTTGCGAGGCAAGAAGCGTTGACCGGAGACAAAAAAAGCGGCCGCGATGGCCGCTTTTTTTTGGCGTAACGAAGCGCCGCTACTCGGGCTGCTTGCCCTCGCGGTGGGCGAGCTTTTCGCGAATACGCGCAGACTTGCCGGACCGATCGCGAAGGTAATAGAGCTTGGCACGCCGAACGTCACCCTTGCGCTTGACTTCGATGCTGGCGATGAGCGGTGAATAGGTCTGGAACGTCCGCTCGACGCCTTCGCCGCTGGAAATCTTGCGCACGACGAAGGACGAATTGAGCCCGCGGTTACGCTTGGC
This sequence comes from uncultured beta proteobacterium, assembly GCA_963745385.1. Lineage (GTDB taxonomy): Bacteria > Pseudomonadota > Gammaproteobacteria > Burkholderiales > Casimicrobiaceae > PALSA-1003. Next base: position 83,511 of record CAVUXI010000018.1, on the reverse strand, counting down.
GATCACGACTCCTTCGTAGGCCTGCACCCGCTTGCGCTCACCCTCGACCACGCTGACGCTCACGATCACAGTATCGCCGGGCGCGAAGTCGGGGATGGTCTTGCCGAGGCGGCTTATCTCTTCCTTTTCCAGCGTATCGATGATGTTCATCGCATTCCTTTCGTTCAATGGCCCGTGGCCTGGCGCGCAGCGCAGAGCGCCCTCTGATGCGCGCGTTTTGAGGTTCGAAATTGTATTACGTCTGTTCCCGCTTGAATTCGTCGAGCAGCTTCTTCTCTTCGTCGCTTAAACCACGCTCGCCCAAGATCTCCGGACGCCTCAACCAAGTTCTCCCGATCGCCTGACGCCGCCTCCACCGGGCGATCTCGGCGTGATTACCCGACAAGAGCACCTGCGGCACCGCCCGCTCCGCGTAAATCTCCGGCCGCGTGTAATGAGGATAATCGAGCAAGCCGTCGACAAACGATTCTTCGACGCTGGACTGCGTATCGTTGAGCGCGCCCGGGAGCTGCCTGACGACTGCGTCGATCAGCATCAGCGCCGGCAGCTCGCCGCCGGAGACCACGAAATCGCCGACCGCAAATTCCACATCCACCACACGCTCGACGACGCGCTCGTCGATGCCTTCATATCGTCCCGCCACAAGCACCAGCCCCTGCTCCTTTGCGAGCTTGCTTACGCGCGCGTGCGTGAGCGGTTCACCCTGGGGCGTGAGGTGAACAACCCGAGCTCCAGCGACACCTGACGCCGCCAAGGCCTCTTGCCCTGCGGCGATCGCTTTTTCCAGCGGCTCCGCCAGCATGACCATTCCCGGGCCGCCTCCGTAGGGCCTGTCGTCGACGGTGCGATACGCATCCGCTGCGAAGTCACGTGGATTCTGGCAGTGCAAGCTCCACAAACCCCGCTCCCGGGCACGTCCCGTTACGCCATACCGGGAAGCGGCATCGACCATCTCGGGGAACAGCGTGACGACTTCGACAAGCATCACGGCGGTACCGCGCTTTCAGCGCACCGGCTCCGAGCCGGCCGCGACGAATCAAAAATCAAGCGGCCAGTCGACGAGAATCCGGCGCGCGCCCATATCGACCGCATCGACGTACGCGTGGACCCACGGAATCAGCCGAGCCCTACCGTCCTCTCCTTGCACCTGCAGTATCGGGTGGGCGCCGCTATCCAGAAATCCCGCCGCGCTGCCCAACGCCTGCGCCTCGCGGTTTACTACGCTAAATCCGACAAGCTCGTCCTGGTAGTACTCACCAGACGGTGCCGGCGGCAAGCTGTCGCGCGGCACTCCCACGAGGGCGCCCCGCCAGGCCATCGCATCTTCGCGGACAGCGATTCCTTCGAGCTGCGCGACGACGGTGTCGACGTGAAGGCGCGACTCGAGCACGCGAAATTCGCGCCACTCGTCATCGCGCTCCGGCTTGGCAAGCCACCACCGGTCGTACTCGAGCAGCGCGTCCGGCGCCGCAGTAAACGGACGCGCTTTGATCCAGCCTTTGATGCCGTAGGGAGCGGTCAGACGCCCCAGGACGGCGAAGGCTGCCGCTCTGCTAGTGTCCTGTCCCGTGAATAGCTTCATTAATTGAAACCGATGATTTTCGTCGCCAGACTAGGCGCGAGGCCGCGTCGTAGCTTGGGCTACGGCAAGGCCGAGCAACAACGTATCGCGGCGAAAAGCGCGGTTTCATACGAAGTTTATTTGCGGGACAGGGCACTACCCAGCGGCCGCCGCCGGAGCCTGGGCAGCCGAAGGCTGAGCCGACGCCGAAGGCTGAGACGCCGACGCCTTTTTGACCAGTCCGGCCACTGTGTCGGAAAGCTTCGCGCCCCGGTGCTTCCAGTGGTCGATGCGATCCAGCGCGAGGCGCAGCGATTCCTCTTTTTCGCCCGCGATCGGATTGTAGAAGCCGACGCGTTCGATAAAACGTCCGTCGCGCCGATTGCGCGAATCCGCGACAACGACGTTGAAAAAGGGCCGCTTCTTCGCACCGCCCCGGGCTAGTCTGATCACTACCATGTCGGTTTTCCGCTCGAGCAAAAAGACGTTGATTATACGACGAAATTGTCGCAGATCGCAACCATGCCGCCGGCGCGCCCTTCAGCGCAGCCCGGGAAACGCGCCCTTGAGCCCGCGAAGCATTTTCTGCATGCCGCCTTTGGCGATCATTTTCATCATCTTTTGCGCCTGTTCGAACTGCGCCAGCAGCCGGTTGACTTCCTGGACGGACACGCCCGCGCCCGCCGCGATGCGGCGCTTGCGCGACGCCTTGAGGAGCTCGGGCTTCGCCCGCTCGGTCGGCGTCATGGCGTTGATGATGCCTTCGATGCGGCGGATGGTGCGCTCGTCGACCTGGTTTCCTTGCGCGGCACGGGCAAGCTCGCCGGGAAGCTTGTCGAGCAGACCCTGCATACCTCCCATTTTTCGCATCTGTCCGATCTGCGCCTTGTAATCCTCCAGGTCGAAGCCCTTGCCGGACTTGACCTTCTTCGCGAGCTTCTGCGCCTGCTCGACGTCGACCTGCTTGTGCGCGTCCTCGATGAGGGTGAGCACGTCGCCCATGTCGAGGATGCGCGATGCCATCCGATCCGGATGGAAGACCTCGAGACCGTTGAGCTTTTCGCCGACGCCGGCAAACTTGATCGGCGCACCCGTGACCTGCCTCACCGACAGTGCCGCGCCGCCCCGCGCGTCGCCATCGAGCTTGGTCAAGACGATGCCGGTCAGAGGCAGCGCATCGCCAAACGCCTTCGCGGTGTTGACGGCGTCCTGTCCCTGCATGGCGTCGACGACGAAAAGCGTCTCCACAGGCTTGGTCATCGCGTGCAAGGCGGTAATCTCCGCCATCATGGCCTCGTCGATGGTCGAGACGCCCGGCCGTGTCGACAATGACGACATCGTGATAATGCCTGCGCGCCCAGTCGATGGCGGCCGCGGCGATTTCCAGCGGCTTCTGCCCGACCGTCGAAGGAAAAAAATCGACGCCGACCTGTCCGGCGAGCGTTCGCAGCTGCTCGATCGCGGCCGGGCGGTACACATCGCAACTCACCAGCAGCACTTTCTTGCGCATATCCGCGCGCAGCAGCCGCGCGAGCTTTCCGGCCGTGGTTGTCTTTCCCGAACCCTGCAATCCCGCGAGAAGAATGACCGCGGGAGGCGCGGTCGCCAGATCGATGGGCGCGGATTCGCCTCCCATCAGCCGCGCGAGCTCGCGCTGCACGATCCCGATCAGCGCCTGACCGGGCGTCAGCGATCCCGCGACGTCCTGTCCCAGCGCTTTTTCACGGACGGCGGAAATGAAATCCTTGACGACCGGCAGCGCGACGTCGGCCTCGAGCAACACCATGCGTACTTCGCGCAGGGCTTCCTGGATATTGGCGTCGGTCAGTCGGGCTTCGCCGCGAAGACCCTTGATGATGCGGCCAAGCCGCTCGGTGAGATTGTCGAGCATGAGTTTCGCGATTCGGGAGCGGCAAAAGACGCCGCGTCGGTGGTGTAAACTCGCCCTGCCGGGGATGCGAGCCCAAGATGATTTTACTATACCTGGCGGTCGCGGCCGCATACCTCGCAGCCGCCTGGCTCGAATGGAAGCTGCTCGCCGAACCGGCGCATGCGGCTCCCGCGCACTGGACCGCAGCGACGAGCTGGCTCGCCGCCGCCGCGCTCGCGGGCCACCTCTTTATCGTCGCGAGGGCGATCTTCCTGGTCGATCAGCCCGACCTCAGTCTGGTCAATGCGCTGTCGATGGTCGGCGGTCTTGCCGCGCTTTTCGCGTGGCTCGGCTCGCTCTCCCGCGCGCTGCCCGGCGCAACCGCCATTGCATTTCCGGTAGCGGCTATCGCCCTCCTTCTTTCCGCCGCTTTTTCGAACCCGCATCCCTTTCCGCTCGGCGAAGCGCCGTTCGCGCGCGCCCATGTCGCAATCGCTCTGGTCGCGTACGCGCTGCTGATCGTTGCAGCGCTGCAGGCCTCGGTGCTGATAGGACTCGAAAAGCGCTTGCATCGCGGGCTCCCCGAGCCGCGCGCCGCGTCGATGCCGCCTTTGCTGACGCTCGAACGCTTCCTGTTTCGGATCGTCAGCGCCGGATTTATCCTGCTCACGCTGACGCTGGCGAGCGGAGTTCTCTTTTCCGAGGAGCTCTTCGGCAAACCGCTCACGTTTACGCACAAAACCGTCTTTTCGGTGCTTTCGTGGCTTGCCTACGCGGCGCTTCTTCTCGGGCGCTATCGCTTCGGCTGGCGGGGGCGCACCGCGCTCAACTGGATCCTGATCGCGAGTGTTCTGCTCGTGCTTGCCTATATCGGCAGCAAGTTCGTCCTGGAGGTCGTCCTTCATCGCTGAGAATGCTCTTCCTTGACAGCACTGGCGACCGGCCAAATACTCGGCTGATGTTCCGCCGGCGCCCGTAGCTTGGACGACATACCGTTTTCAACGCTGGTGGCGTGGCTCATCGCGCTGCTGCTGGTTTCGGGCTTTTTCTCGATAGCCGAAACGGCGATGATGGCCGTCAATCGGTACCGGCTGAGACTGCGCGCTCAGCGCGGAGTGAGAGGCGCCAAGCTAGCGCTCGCCCTGCTTGCGCGCACCGACAAGCTCCTGGGCGTGATCCTGCTCGGCAATACCCTCGTCGCGGCAGGCGCCGCGACCCTGACCGCCGTCATCACCAAGCGGCTGTTCGGAGAAGGTGAGCTTGCCCTGGCGCTCGGAACGGTGGCGATCTCGTTCGGATTGCTGGTCTTCTCCGAAATTACGCCGAAAGTCCTCGGCGCGGCGCACGCGGACCGACTCGCTCCCATCGTGGCTTACATCCTCTCGCCGATGCTCAAAGCCGCGACGCCGATCGTATGGTTCGTGAATCTTTTCGTGCAGGGGCTCCTGAGCATTCTGCACCTGCAGCCGAGCGCGGAGCCGGAAAGCGCGCTCTCACCCGAGGAAGTGCGCAGCCTCGTCCTCGAAGGTCATTACTTCCGCGGCAAGCATCGCGCCATGCTGGCGAACCTGTTCGACCTCGATTCGATCAGCGTCGACGACGTGATGACGCCGCGCAACCACATCGAAGCGCTCGACCTCGCCGCGAAGCCCGAGCTCCTCGCGCAGCAGCTCGCGACGAGCTATCACACGCGCCTGCCCGCGTACGACGACGCGCTCGACAACATCGTCGGCATCATCCACATCAAGCAGGTGGTGCGGCTGCAGCAGGCCAACGAGCTCGACGGCGAGCATTTGCGGACGATCCTGCGTCCACCCTACTTCATTCCGGCCGGAACGCCGCTGCTGGCGCAGCTTCAACAGTTCCAGGCCGATAAACAGCGCTTGGGACTTGTAGTAGACGAATACGGCGAATTGCTGGGACTCGTGTCGCTGGAGGATATTCTCGAAGAAATCGTCGGAGAGTTCACCACGCAGGGGCCGGGCGGCGCCGAGATATTCCGCCGAGAGGCGGACGCAAGCGTCGTCGTCGACGGAATGGCATCCTTGCGCATCCTGAATCGCAAGCTGGGGACCGCATTTCCACTCGACGGGCCGAAAACGCTGAACGGCCTCATCGTTGAATATCTTCGCGATATACCCGACGCCGGCGTGAGCTTCCGGATCGCCGGCCAGGGGTTGGAAGTGCTGCAGGTGCAGGATCGCGCGGTCAAGGTGGTCAAGCTGCTGCCGCCCGTGGGACGCTCCCAGACGCAGGCTTTACAAACCACAGGGCAGCAGGCATCATCGATAAGTTAACTTTTATGCCTTCGGAATACTAGGCGGCCCAGCGCCGGGTCCAGAAAGCTACGATTTCCTCGCTATGGCAACGCACGCGGCAACCCCCAACATCAGCGGCCTCGCCCGGGCCATGGTTCAGCACGGTCTCCTGTCGGAATACGACGCGGAAACGCTGCAGGGACAGGCGAAAACCGCCAACATCGGATTTGTAGAGCAAATCCTGCTTGCCAAGCGTATGAACTCATCGCAGATCGCGCAGTTTGCTTCGCGCGCGTTCGGCGCGCCGCTGTTCGATCTGAACGGGTTCGACTTCGACCAGATCAACAAGGACTTCATCGACCCGAAAATGGTCGCAACCCGTCGCGTGCTGCCGCTGCACAAGCGCGGCAATCGCCTTTTTGTCGCGGTCTCCGACCCTGCGAACATGCAGGCGCTCGACGAGGTGCGGTTCAAGACCAATCTCGTGATCGATCCGGTGGTGGTCGAGGACGACAAGCTCGGGGATGCGATCGCCAAGGTGGTCGAGACCCTGGGGCAGACCCTCAAGGATCTGGTCAGCACCGACGATCTCGAGATCGAACTCCAGGACGGCAACCCGCAGAGCGCGAGCGAGGACGAGGCGAATCAGGAAGTCGAGGACGCCCCCGTCGTCAAGTATCTGCAGAAGATCATGCTCGACGCCATCGGCGCGGGCGTTTCCGACATCCACTTCGAGCCCTACGAAAAGTTCTACCGCATCCGCTACCGGCTCGACGGCGTGCTCAAGGAAGTCGCGCAGCCGCCGCTCGTGATCAAGGACAAGATGGCCTCGCGCATCAAGGTCATTTCCAAACTCGACATTTCGGAAAAAAGAGTGCCCCAGGACGGGCGCATGAAGCTCGTGCTCACCAAGAATCGATCGATCGATTTTCGTGTCAGCACGCTGCCGACCTTGTACGGCGAAAAAATCGTGCTGCGTATCCTCGATGCCGCCGGCGTCAAACTGGGAATCGAGGCGCTGGGTTACGAGCCCGATCAGCAGAAGCTGCTCATGAGCGCGATCGGGCGGCCGTATGGAATGATCCTGGTCACCGGCCCGACAGGCAGCGGAAAGACGGTCTCGCTCTACACGTGTCTCAACATTCTCAATCAGCCTGGAATCAACATCTCGACCGCGGAGGATCCTGCGGAAATCCAGCTTGCGGGAGTCAACCAGGTCAACCTGAACGAAAAAGCCGGTCTCACCTTTGCCAACGCGCTTCGCGCGTTTCTGCGCCAGGATCCGGACATCATCATGGTGGGTGAGATACGCGATATCGAAACCGCGGACATCGCGATCAAGGCCGCCCAAACGGGCCACCTGGTCCTGTCGACCCTCCATACCAACGACGCTCCGGCCACGCTGATGCGGCTCGCCAACATGGGGGTGCCCGCGTTCAACATCGCATCGAGCGTCATTCTCATCACGGCCCAGCGGCTGGCGCGCAAACTGTGCACCCAGTGCAAGCGTCCCGAGGACATCCCGCCCGAAGCGCTCCTTCAGGCCGGTTTCAAGGAGCAGGACCTGGACGGCTCATGGCAGGCGTACGGACCCGGCGGGTGCGATAATTGCTTGGGGACGGGTTACAAGGGCCGGATGGGGATCTACGAGGTCATGCCCATCACCGACGAGATGCGGCAGGTCATCATGCGCAATGGTACGGTCCTCGACATCGCCGAGCAGTCGCAGAAGGAAGGCGTCCGCAATCTGCGGCAATCCGGCTTGTTGAAGGTCAAGCAGGGAACGACGTCGCTCGAGGAGATCGAGGCCGTCACCAACGAATAACGGCAACGGAAGACATCATGGCGATCGCAACGGCACAGCAGCGCAGGCAAGTTCGCAGAGATCCCCGCAGGGAGGTGAAGGAATATACCTACCTGTGGGAAGGCGTCGATCGCAGCAACCGCAATGTCCGCGGCGAAATGAAGGGCGCGTCGGAAACGGTCGTCACCACCACGCTGCGTCGCCAGGGCATCCGTATCACCAAGCTGAAAAAGCAGACCTTCCGCGGCGGCCGCGCGGTCAAGGACAAGGACATTACGTTTTTCACCCGCCAGCTCGCGACCATGCTCAAGGCGGGCGTGCCGCTTCTGCAGGCGTTCGAAATTGTTGCCCGCGGCCACAGCAACGCGCGTTTCGCGAGGCTGATGATGGACATCAAGTCTCGAGTGGAGGCGGGTTCGAGCCTGTCGCAGGCGTTTCGCGAGCACCCCGCACACTTCGATGCGCTCTATTGCAACCTCGTCAGCGCAGGAGAAACCGCCGGCATGCTCGATGGCATCCTGGAGCGCCTGGCGACGTACAAGGAAAAGATCCTCGCGCTCAAGAGCAAGATCAAGTCGGCGATGTTCTATCCGATGTCGGTGATCGTTGTGGCGATCGTTGTCGTATGGGTGATCATGATCTGGGTCATCCCCGCGTTCAAGCAGGTGTTTACGAGCTTTGGCGCGAATCTGCCGACGCCGACGCTGATCGTCATGGCAATCTCCGACTTCTTCGTCGCGTACTGGTGGCTGATGGCGATGATTGTCACCGGTATGATATTCGGATTCTTTTTTCTGCACCGCCGCTCGCAGGCGTTCCGTTTCGCCATCGATCGGCTATCCCTCAAGCTTCCTGTGATCGGAGAGATTCTGGAGAAGGCGACGATCGCGCGCTGGACGCGAACGCTGGCGACGATGTTCGCCGCAGGCGTGCCGCTGGTCGAGTCGCTGGACGCGGTCGCGGGCGCGTCGGGAAACGCCGTGTATATCGCGGGGACGCGTCGAATCCAGACCGAGGTCAGCACGGGAACGAGCCTGACCAACGCCATGCATAACACCGGCCTGTTTCCTTCGATGGTCCTGCAGATGACGCAAATCGGCGAGGAATCGGGTTCCCTCGACGGAATGCTGTCGAAGGTCGCCGACTTCTACGAACGGGAAGTCGACGATGCGGTCTCGGCGCTCACCAGTTTGCTCGAGCCCATTATCATCGTCTTCCTCGGCATCGTGATCGGCGGGCTCGTTGTGGCGATGTATCTGCCGATATTCAAGCTTGGCTCGGTGGTTTGATGGCGGCGCACCGTCGACGCGGTGCGTTCCTCTAGCAGCCCCTCCGCGGGTTCATTGAGCGATGAGCGCTGAGCTCGTCGGCATGACGGTCGTCGCGGCGATCATCGGCCTTTGCATCGGCAGTTTCCTCAATGTCGTTATCCATCGCGTTCCGAAGATGCTCGAGGAGGGCTGGCGCGCGCAGTGCGCCGAACTCGCGGGCGAGCCTATTTCCGAGTCGCCTCGCTACAACTTGATCGTGCCTCGATCGCAGTGTCCGCAGTGCGGACACCGGCTGGGCGCGCTGGAAAACATTCCGGTCCTGAGCTACATGTTCCTGCGCGGCCGCTGCGCCGCCTGCAAGCACCCCATATCGTCCCGCTATCCCATTGTCGAGCTGGTCACGGCGGCGCTGACGGTCGCAGCGGTTGTCCGTTTCGGCATCGGCGCCGAGGGACTTGCGGCATGCATCTATCTCTGGATGCTCGTTGCGCTGACGTTCATCGATTTCGACACACAGCTCCTGCCCGATAACCTGACGCTGCCGCTGCTCTGGACGGGCCTGCTCGCGAATCTGCTCGGCGCGGTGCCGTCGGTCACGCTGCGCGACGCCGTTATCGGCGCAATCGCGGGCTACCTGATCCTTTGGGGAGTCTACTGGGCGTTCAAATTGATCCGCGGCAAGGAAGGAATGGGGTACGGCGACTTCAAGTTGCTCGCGGCGCTGGGCGCGTGGCTGGGCTGGAAGTCGCTGGTGCCGATCGTCGCGTTGTCATCGCTTGTGGGCGCCGCAATCGGTATCGGCCTGGTCGTCTTCAAGGGCCGAGATCACCAGGTCCCGCTTGCGTTCGGTCCATATCTTGCAATCGCCGGCGCGATCGCGCTTTTTTTCGGCAAGCAGCTGATCGCACTCTATCTTCCCGGATAGCCGTCGTGCCGTACGTCGTCGGGCTGACCGGAGGCATCGGCAGCGGCAAATCGGAGGTCGCGAAGGCCTTTGCCGGAATGGGCATCGAGATCGTCGACGCCGATGACCTCGCCCATCGACTGTCGGCGCCCGGACAACCGGGATACGCTGCGATCGTCGCATCGTTCGGGCGCGGTGTGTTGACGCCTTCGGGAGAAATCGATCGCCCGGCGCTGCGCCGGCTCGTATTCGCAGACGCCCCGCTGCTCACCCGGCTCGAAGGGCTCCTGCATCCCCTGATCCGCGCCGAGGCGCTACGGCAAATCAGCGATTGGCGCGGCCCCTACGGCATCGTCGTCGTGCCCTTGCTGATCGAACGAGGGGGACTCAAGGAGATTATCGACCGGGTTCTGGTCGTCGACTGTCCGGAGGACGAGCAGGTGCGCCGGGTCGTCGCTCGCAGCGCGATGTCCCCCGAAGAGGTTCGAGCGGTCATGGCGACGCAGGTCGATCGGCCGCACCGACTCGCGGCCGCCGACGACGTCCTCGACAACAGCGGAACGAAGCGGGACATCGGCGCCCTGGTCAGCGCTCTCGATACACGCTACCGCGCATTGGCCGCAGCGCGTCCGCGTTCGCCCTGACGCACTCGCGACATGCCGCAATCCGCGCACTTGGTGCAGAATGTCGCAGACTTGGAGCCGGCCTCCCGCGTGATCAGTTACGAACATCCGTTGAACGAGCGCATCCGCACGATGATGCGGCTGGAGGGCCTCTACGGACGCGCATTGTTCTTCGCCGACGCCGTTTCGCCTGCCGATCACCATGCCGCGCTGCTCGCGATGTTCGAGATCACCGACGTCGCGTCGCGCGCAGACTTGAAGACCGACATACTGCAGGAACTCGAAAGGCAGCGGCAGCTGCTGGCGCCGCTGAAGCACAATCCCGCCATCGAGCGCGAGGCGCTCGATGCCCTGCTTTCCGAAATCGACGACGTCAACGGCCAATTGCTTGGCCAGAGCGGCAAGGTCGGCGCGCATTTGCGCGAGAACGAATGGCTCATGGCGATCAAGCAGCGTACGGGGATTCCGGGCGGAGTCTGCGAATTCGATCTGCCGGCCTACCACTACTGGCTTCATCTGAATCCGATGAAGCGGCAGCAGGATCTGCGCGCGTGGCTCGCGCCGCTGCTTCCCATACATTCCGGCCTGTCGATCGTGCTCAGGATACTTCGCGAGAACGGGAAGACGAGTCTTCATACCGCCTATCGCGGTGTTTTTCAACTCATGCTGACGACCGCGAAGGTTGCACAACTGCTCCGACTGTCGCTGGCGACCGACCTGCCGTGCGTGCCCGAAATCAGCGCAAACAAATACGCGCTCAACATCCGCTTCCTGGGCATCGCGGGAATGGACCGAGGGACCGTCTACGACAGGGACGTCGACTTCAACCTGATGTTCTGTAATCTTTAGTGTCCTGGCCCTGGACTGCGGCGCTGGTCTCCAGCAGGGCGCTTATTTCAGCCTCATTGAAGCCCGCTTCGGTGAGCACTTCCCGCGTGTGCTGACCGAAAAGCGGCGCTGGCCGGCGGATTCGCGCGGGCGTATCGGAAAACTTCACTGGGCAGCCGAGCGCGCGCGTCGCGCCTGCCTTGGGGTGATGGGTCTCGACCACCATCTCCCGCGCCAAGACTTGCGGATGCGCGAGCATTCCGCCAATCGAAAGCACAGGACCTGCGGGAACGCCGGCCGCGTCCAACGCCGCCAGCCATTCCGACGAGGACTTGCGTTTGAAGCGCTCGGTCAAGCGACCAACCAGCGCGGGCAGGTTGGCCATTCTTGTCGCGTTGTCGCGGAATCTCTCGTCGGCGAGAACATCGGGCACGTCGAGAACTCGAGTGAGACGAACGAAGTTTGCCTGGTTCGAGGCACCCACCGTGATCCATCCATCCCGCGTCTCGAATGCCTGATACGGAGATGTCAAGGGATGCGCGGATCCCAGTGCGCCCATTTCGACGCCGCTGCCAAGAAAGATGGCGCTTTGCCAGAACGTTTGCATGACACCCGCTTCCAGCAGAGATGTATCGACAAGTTGGCCCTTGCCTGTGCGCAATCGATGCACATAGGCGCTGACGATCGCCAAGGCGGCGAGTATTCCCGCATTGATGTCGGTGACCGGGGAGCCGACTTTGGTTGGAGCGCCGCCGGGCTCGCCGGTGATGCTCATCAAGCCGCTCAATCCCTGTGCCACCAGGTCGAAGCCGCCTTTTTGGGCATCGGGTCCGGTGCGCCCATAGCCCGAAATCGCGCAATAGATGAGCGCGGGATTGCCGAGACGCAGAACATCGTAGCCGAGATCGAGTTTTTCCAGCGTGCCGACGCGGAAGTTTTCGATCACGACGTCGGCGCGGTCGATCAGCCGCCGCAAGACCGATCGCGCCGCATCCTGTTTGAGGTCGAGCGCAATGCCGCGTTTGTTGCGGTTCATCATCATGAACGCGCTTGCCTCGCCGTTCACCTCCGGCGGAATGAAGCGCCGCACGTCGTCGCCGCCGGGGACACGCTCCACCTTGATCACGTCCGCGCCCATGTCGGCGAGCAGCATTCCGGCGGTCGGTCCCGACATGATGTGGGCAAGCTCGATGACCCTGATACCGTCGAGCGCGCCCATTATTTCCCCCTGAAGCGGGGGTCCCGCTTGGCCAGGAACGCGCTCATGCCCTCGCGGTAGTCCTCGGTGTCGAAGCAGGCGTAGCCTTCGTTCCAGTCTGCCTCGGTCAGCGAGGGCGGGACCGAGAGGCGATGGATGAAGCGCTTGTGCCATCGCGCGACCAGTGGCGCTCCGGCGGCAATGCGCGCTGCCGCCGCTTGCACCTCGGCCTCCAGCGACTCATCGGCAACGACGCGGTGCACGAGACGCTTATCGCGCGCCTCATGTGCGTCGAATACGCGCCCCTCGAGCAATATCTCCTTGGCTATCGCAGGCCCGACGACCGCGAGCAATCCGATCAATTCACCGTAACCCATGGTGAGGCCGAGGCGGTTGATCGGAATGCCGAAGCGGCTTCCTTCGCTGCAGATGCGCAGGTCGCAGGCGAGTGCAACCTCCAGCCCCCCGCCGACGCACACGCCGCGGATAGCCGCAATCGTCGGATGCGCGCAGGTGCCGATCGCCTGCATCGTGTCGTGAATCAACTCACCGTACGCCCGCCCCTGGGCCGCGTCGGCGCGCACCGTCTGGAATTCCACAATGTCGGCACCCGCCGCGAACGCCTTGACACCGGCACCGCGCAGAATCACGCAGCGCAGATCGGCGTCGGCGGAAAGCTCGCGCATGCGCTGGCCCAGCTCGATCCACGACGCTTGCGACAGGGCGTTCAGTCTCGCCGGCTGATTGAGCACAACGGTCGCGACCGGGCCGGCCCGTTCGACGACGATCAAATCCGACATCTGACGATCGGCAATACAACGATGACGGCGGCGAACGCCATTTCAGGCCGCAGGCGCCGCGACCGCGCGGCGAATCCGAACCAAGGCCGCCGTCAGCATCGGCCAAAGGAGAAGTATCACGGCCAGGCTCGTGATCGTTCCGACCAGGCCATTGGACCAGAACACTCGCAGATCGCCATCGGCGCCGATCATCGACAGCCGGAACGCATCCTCAGCGCGGTTACCCAGCACAAGCGCGAGCGTGAAGGGCGCCAGCGGTATGCCGATCTTCTTGAACACGTAGCCGACGACGCCAAACACCAGCATGAGCCAGATGTCGAACATGGCGTTCTGGATGGCGTAGGCGCCGATGGCGCACGACACGACAATCATGGGCGCGACGGCGGAGAACGGAACGCGCAGGATCGCGGCGAAGATAGGCACCGTCGTCAGCACGATCACGAGTCCTACGACATTGCCAAGATACATCGAAGCGATGAGGCCCCAAACGAAGTCCTTGTGCTCGACGAATAGCAGCGGACCTGGATTGAGTCCCCAGACCATCAGGCCGCCGAGCAGGATCGCCGCAGTGCCTGAGCCCGGAATTCCCAATGCCAGCATGGGCAGCAAGGCCGCGGTCCCCGATGCGTGCGCGGCGGTCTCGGGCGCGAACACGCCCTCGATGCGTCCTTTTCCAAAGCTGGCCGGATCCTTGGAAAACCGCTTGGCCAGGTTGTAGCCCATGAACGAGGCCGCGATCGCCCCGCCGGGTGTGATGCCGAGCCAGCAACCGATGATCGACGAGCGCAGCAGCGTAACCCAGTAGCGAGGCAGGTCCTTCCACACTTTCAGAACGACACGCAGGCTGATCTTCGCCGAGTGACCGCGCAGCTCGAGCCGCTCCTCCATGGTGAGCAGAATCTCGCTGATGCCGAACAGCCCGATGACCGCGACCAGAAAGTTGATGCCGCGCAACAAGGAATCGAAGCCGAAGGTCATCCGCAACTGGCCGGAGACGGTATCCATGCCGATGGCAGCCAGCAGCAGGCCGAGCGTCATCGAGATGATGGTCTTGTGCTTCGCTTCGCGCCCCAGGCCGACAAACGAGCAGAAAGTCAGCAGATAGACGGCAAAGAATTCCGGCGGGCCGAACCGCAATGCGAAGCTCGCGATACGCGGTGCAAGAAAAGTGATCAACAGCACGGCGACCAGCGAGCCGATGAATGACGACGTGAACGCCGCGGTGAGCGCTTCCGCGGCCTTTCCCTGCTGGGCCATCGGATAACCGTCGAAGGTGGTCGCGACCGACCACGCCTCGCCCGGAATGTTAAACAGGATCGACGTGATCGCGCCGCCGAATAACGCGCCCCAATAGATGCAGGAAAGCATCACGATGGCGGAAGTCGGGTCCATCGTAAACGTAAGCGGCAGCAGGATCGCAACGCCGTTGGGTCCGCCCAATCCCGGCAGCACGCCCACAAAGACGCCGAGCACCAGGCCGACCATCATCAGCGACAGCGTTTTCCACGTCATCAGAACCGCGAAGCCGTGAAGGAGAAGCGAGATGGCTTCCATCGCGTTGGGTCCTAGTACCCGAAGAGGGCTTCGATCGGACCCTTGGGCATGATGACGTCGAACGCGACTTCGAACGTGAGGAACATGATGAGCGCAAAAAGAATGCTCGTGAGCAGCGATTTCCACAGCGCGATTCGCCCGATGATGCGCATGAAGCCCGCGACCAGCAGGAAGCTCGCCACGTAGATCCCGAGCCATTGCGTCAGCAGGCAGAACAGAAAGGTCGGAACGAAGACTTGCGCGACGCGCCGAAGCTGGTCGCGAGTGACGAAGGTTTCGGCGGCTTCCGCCCGCTGCATGAACGCGACGCCGAGGCCGTACAGGGATGCGCCGGCGAGGATGACGCACAGATAGAACGGAAGATATCCCGTCTGCGGGCCCTCCCTCGCCCATCCGATCCCGCTGCGCCAATTGTCGAAGCCCAGGAGCAGCGCCAACCCGAGCAGCAGCAGGTATACGACCACCTCGACCTTGCGAGTGGTCGTCACCGCGGGCGAGTCGTCGCTCGGTGCGGTCGGATCGTCGACGATGATTTCGCTTTTCGATTCCGGCATGGTGACCCTCACGGAAGAACAGGTAGCGCCAAGGCTCCTTCTCTCCCCGCGCAGAGGAGGCCCGCAAATGCAACGCCGATTGTCCCCGGGGCTACGGGGCGACGAAGCCAGCCTCGGTCATCAGGCCCTTGTTCAGCGCGTCGTCCTCCTCGAGGAACGTCAGCATGTCCTTGCCTGCGAGGAATACCGGTTTGAGCGCCTGCTTTTCCATGTAGTCCTTGTACTCCGCGGTCTGCGTCAGCTTCTTGAACAGATCGACATAGAACGCCGTCTGGTCGGGCGTCACCTTGCCGGGAAGGAACATGGCACGCAGCATCAGGTATTGCACGTCGAGCCCTTCCTCCTTGCACGTTGGAATGTCGTTCCACGACATGGTGTCGGTCACTTTCGTCTTGTAAGCGATCCGCTCCTTGTCGAACACGCAAAGCGCTCGCACCTGGCCGGCGCGCCAGACTTCGAGATTCTCCGAAGGGTTGTTGACGTTGGATGCGGTGTGGTTGCCCACCAGCTGGGTCGCCGCCTCCCCGCCCGATTTGTAGGGCAGATACGCGAACTTCGCACCGGTTTTCTTCTCGATGAACACGGTCAGGACGTGATCCTCGCGCTTCGAGCCGGTGCCTCCCATCTTGAACGGCGGGTCGGCAGCCTTCGCCGCAGCCACGAACTCCTTCACCGATTTGTACGGCAGTGTCGTGTTGTCCCAAAGCACAAACTGATCGAGCGCAATGACTGAAACGGGGGTGAGGTCGTGCCAGTTGAACGGGATCTTCGCAGCGAGCGGCAGCATGTAGATGAGCGAATAGGCGATGAGGACCTTGTTGGGGTCACCTTCGCTCGACTTCATGTACATCAGCGCCTCGGCACCCGACGCGCCGCCCTTGAGAGATACGACCATCGGCTGACTCATCAGTTTGTTCTTCTGGATCGCGGCTTGCATCATTCGCGCCATCTGGTCCGATGCCCCGCCGGCGCCGGCGGCCACCACGATCTCGACGGGCTTGGTCGGCTCCCACGCGAGCGCCGGCATCCCCGCCAGCATGATGACCAGCGTCCCTGCTGTTTTGACAAACCTTTTCATTCCCAATCCTCCTATTTTGCGAGTGGTGCTTAGCGACTCAACGGTCTTGAGCCGCAAGTCTCCAGTGTTGCGGACGAACGAAAACGCTGCATCGTTTGAATCAGGCGACGCGACGCTGTGCGGCAGCCGCGGTTTGCCCGCCGCCTTCCCGCAGGTACGACAGAGCCGCTTCGACGCCGTTCTTCTTATAGGGCACTTCGCGCAACGCGAGGCCCATCTCGATACCGCAGAGGGTTCCGCAAAGCGTGAGGTCATTGAGAAATCCGAGATGGCCGATGCGGAATACGCGACCTGCGAGCCGGCCCAGACCGGTGCCCAGCGACATGTCGAAGCGTGTCAGCACCTCGCGCCGGAACTGGTCCGCGTCGTGGCCGTCGGGCATGACGATCGCGGTGAGCGAGCTGCTGTACTCCGCAGGATGCCGGCAGAGCACTTCCAGCCCCCACGCGCGCACAGCACGGCGCGTCGCCTCGGCCAGGCGGTCGTGGCGCGCAAAGACGTTCGCCAGGCCTTCCTCGAGCAGCATCGCGATGGACTCGTGCAACCCGTAGAGCATGTTGGTCGCCGGCGTGTACGGAAAGTAGCCTTGGCGGTTCATGGCGATGATGCTTTCCCAGCTCCAATAGGACCTCGGGAGCGCTGCTTTTGCGCTGGCCGCCATCGCCTTGTCGCTCACCGCGTTGAACGACAGCCCGGGCGGCAACATCAAACCCTTCTGCGAACCGGCCACCGTGACGTCCACGCCCCAGTCGTCATGGCGATAGTCCATCGATGCGAGCGAAGAGATCGTATCGACCATGAAAAGTGCGGGATGCGATACGCGGTCGATCGCCTTGCGGATCGCGGGGATTCGGCTCGTCACCCCAGTCGACGTCTCGTTGTGCACGGCCATCACCGCCTTGATCGCGTGCGTCTTGTCTTCGGCGAGGCGCGACTCCACCACCGACGGATCGACTCCGGTCCGCCAGTCTCCTGCGACGAAGTCGACGACCAGCCCGAGCTTCTCGGCCATTTGCCGCCACAGCGTCGCGAAATGTCCCGTCTCGAACATGAGCACGCGATCGCCCGGGGACAGCGTATTGACCAGCGCCGCTTCCCAAGCTCCGGTGCCCGACGCGGGATAGATCACGACGGGGCCGCGCGTCTGGAACACCTGCTCGAGGCCCTCGAGGATCTCCAGGGTGAGGCGCGCGAATTCGGGCCCGCGGTGGTCTATGGTCGGTTGATCGATCGCGCGCAGTATGCGATCCGGCACGTTGGTCGGGCCGGGTATCTGCAGGAAGTGTCGCCCGCTTGGATGATCGTCGAGTCGCAGCATCGGTTTCCTTGCCCAGAGCGGCTTGGTATATTGTATATATTGTACTAGAGAGCCGCTTTCTTCCGCCGCCTTCGCTGCCGCGAAAGGCCATGTTGCGCCCGACCGAGTTCCCGGCTAGCCCATGAACGCGCTGCATCAACGACCCATCAGCATGTCTCCGCGCATCCGCCGCGCCATCGACGCCTCTCGGCTCGCCGTGCGGCTGCGTGAGGAATGCCGCGGCGACGTTCTTTTCGATGTCGGATCGCGCGGCCGCTACTCGACCGATGCGTCGATCTATCAGATATTTCCGATCGGCGTCGTGCTTCCGTGTGACGAAAACGATGCACGTGCGGCGATGGCCGTCGCGCGCGACCTCGGCGCGCCGCTCCTGCCGCGAGGCGCGGGCTCCTCGCAATGCGGGCAAAGCATCGGCGAAGCGCTGGTGCTCGACCACAGCAAATCGCTCAACGGCATCGTCGCATTCGACCGCGAAGCGATGACGGCGACCGTCCAGCCGGGCGTCGTGCTCGACCAGCTCAATGCGTTCCTCAAACCCCACGATCTGTGGTTTCCGGTGGATGTCAGCACGTCGGCGCAGGCGACGATCGGCGGCATGGCGGGCAACAACTCGTGCGGGTCGCGGTCGATCGAGTACGGCAACATGGTGCACAACGTGCTCGGCATCGACGCGATCCTTGTCGACGGCAGGGAGATCGCGTTCGGACCATTGGAAGCGATGAGAAAAGACGGTCACGCGCTCGCAACGGTAAACGCGATCGCGGCGATCGGCGCCCGCGAGCACGACGAGATCGCGAAGATGGTGCCTTCGATGCTGCGCCGCGTGGGTGGCTACAATGTCGACGTGTTCAATCCGCAGAGCGTGCGTCCTTACACGCCTGACGGATCCGTCAACCTCGCGCATCTGCTCGTGGGATCGGAAGGCACGCTCGCCTATTTCTCGCGTCTCAAGCTGCAGCTCTCCCCGCTGCCGAGGCACAAGTCGCTCGGCGTCGTGAATTTTCCTACCTTCCGAGCCGCGATGGAGTCGGCGCAGCATATCGTCAAGCTCGCTCCCACCGCCGTCGAGCTGGTCGACAGGACCATGATCGACCTCGCGCGCGCGAACCCGGCGTTTCGCGCAGTCATCGACAGCGCCCTGATCGGTGAGCCCGCGGCGATACTTCTGGTGGAGTTCGCAGGCGCCGACGCGGCCGCCCAATCGCGCAGCCTAGACGGGCTCGCCGAGCTCATGGGCGATCTCGGGCACCCAGGCGCCGTCGTCCGCATGACGTCTCCCCAGGCGCAAAAGGATTTGTGGGAGGTGCGCAAGGCGGGGCTCAACATCATGATGTCGATGAAGGGGGACGGCAAGCCGGTGTCGTTCATCGAGGACTGCGCCGTGCCGCTCGAGCATCTGGCCGACTACACCGACCGTCTGAGCGAAGTGTTCCACAAGCATGGTACGCACGGCACCTGGTACGCGCACGCAAGCGTCGGAACGCTGCACGTACGGCCCATACTCGACATGCGTCGCGACGGCGCGGTCAAGATGCGCGCGATCGCTGAGGAAGCCGCGGCGATGGTGCGCGAATACAAAGGCGCGTACTCGGGCGAGCACGGCGATGGGCTTTGCCGCGGCGAGTGGATTGCGTGGCAGTTCGGACCGCGACTCTCGGCGGCGTTCGCCGAGATCAAGGCGCTGTTCGACCCCGGCAATCGAATGAACCCCGGCAAGATCGTTTCTCCGCCCAGGATGGACGACCCGAGGCTTTTCCGGTTCGGCCCCGCGTATCGCCGCCTCGCTCTCGAGCCCGAGCTGGACTGGTCGCCCTGGGACATTCAGCGCGACCCGCTTACCGGCCACGAAAGCGCTCCCGGCACCGGCGGAGACGCGACGCACGGGCTCGGCAAGGCAGCGGAAATGTGCAACAACAATGGACACTGCCGCAAGTTCGACGCCGGCACGATGTGCCCGAGCTTCCGCGTGACCCGCGACGAGCAGCACACGACGCGAGGGCGCGCCAATACGCTGAGACTCGCCCTGTCGGGGCAGCTCGGCAGCGAAGGACTGGCAAGCGACACAGTCCGCGACGCGCTCGAGCTGTGCGTCTCGTGCAAGGGCTGCCGGCGCGAATGCCCGACTGGCGTCGACATGGCGCGGTTCAAGATCGAGTCGCTCGCGGCCTACCGGCGGACCCACGGAATGTCGCTCCGCGCGCGGGCCGTCGCTTACCTTCCGCGATACGCCAGAACCGTGAGCCGGCTTCGCTGGCTTCCCAACCTCCGCGATCGCATGCCGGGGATGGCTTTGCTGTCGGAACGATTGCTCGGCCTTTCGGCGCGCAGATCGCTGCCGGTCTGGAAGGGCGACTTCCTCGGCGCGTTCCGACGAGATCACCGCGCGACGTACTGAAGGTCGAAAGGAGGTCCTTCTATTCGTCGATACCTTCACGAACTACTTCGAGCACGAGAATGCTCGGGCGGCGATGCACGTTCTCGAGCACGCCGGCTATCAAGTCCACACGAACGCAGTGCCGGGCGAGAGGCCCTTGTGCTGCGGCAGGACTTTTCTGGTGGCGGGGCTGGTCGACGAAGCGAGGGCGGAGGCTCGACGCACGCTCACGACTTTGCTGCCCCTTATCGAACGCGGGATCGCGATCGTGGGCCTCGAACCGTCATGCCTTCTGGGAATGCGTGACGAATTCTTGAGCTACCGTTTCGGCGCAGACGCCGAGAAGCTCTCCAAAAATGCGCTGATGCTCGAGGAGTTTCTGGTGCGCCACCAGGCGCAGCAAAGCGTTGCATTCGAGCTCAGTGCGCTCGACCACGGCGAAGCGCTGCTTCACGGGCATTGCCATCAAAAGTCCTTTGCGGCGCTCACGCCGGCGCACACCGTTCTTGGATGGATTCCCGGTCTCGCGGTACGGACGATCGAATCTTCGTGCTGCGGGATGGCCGGCGCCTTCGGCTACGAAGCGCAGCACTACGACATCTCCATGAAAATGGCGGAATCCGCATTGCTGCCGGCAGTTCGCGGCGCAGCATCGACGACGCTTGTCGTCGCCGATGGCTTCAGCTGCAGACACCAGATACGCGACGGAAGCGGCCGCGAGGCGCTGCATGTCGCCCGCGTGCTCGAGCGCGCATTGCCGCGTACGGCCGGCAACAGACCTGCGGAAACTAAACCTGCATGACTTCCCTCTAAGCAGATCTACGATGGCCAAGAAGCGCAGCGTGCCCTGTCCTCAGTGCGGCCAAGCAGTCGAATGGTCTGCGGAAAATCGTTTTCGTCCCTTCTGCTCGGAGCGATGCAAGCTCATCGATCTCGGTGCGTGGGCGAGCGAATCGTATCGGGTCCCGATAGCAGAGCGGCCCGAGGATAGTGACGAATCCGCACCGCAGTCGTAGCCATCATCTTTTGCGCCACGCTGCCCGTCTTCCGATGCGCGTCACAGCGGCCACGCGCCGCGCCTCAGCGCCACGCCGTGCGCCCCATGATCGATCGCGCCGTCGATGTCGTCGGTGGTAAGTCCGCCCAGCGCATAAACAGGCAACGGGCGACTCAAGCGCGAGCGCGGCGAAGCGATTCCATCCGAGAGGCTGTGCGCCGGGATGTGAAGGTGTCGCTTTTACGGGTCCGAGGACGACGAAATCGACCCCGAGCGCCGCCGCCCGCGCGAGCTCTATGCTCTCGTGACAGGATGCCGCGCAGAGCATGTCGCGCGGCCGCGAATGCGCGGCAAGAAGGCGCGCTGCCGTCCAATGGACACCGTCGCATCGTGTCGCTCTCGCGGTCTCGACGTCGCCGTTCAGCAGAACGCGTGCACTTCGCGCATGGGCGATATCGCGAAGCCGCTCCGTGAATCGCGACAGCCTCTCGGGAGCAAAGGCTTTCTCGCGCACTTGCACCAGCCGCAGCCCGCGATCCATCGCTGCCCGCGCACGCTCGAGGAAAGCGTCCTCGCCGATATCCTCGGCCGTGGTGATGCCGTAGATTGCCGGCAGCGAGAGCGAACGCAGCACCGTCGCGTTCGCGGGCAGGAGCGGCTCGACATCGAAAGCACCGGGCGTCTGCCACGTAACCGCCTGTCCATCGCGGCCGTGTGGCTCACCCTCCCAGTCGAAGACGCGAAAGAAATTGAGCTCGACGTGCGCGTGGGGGTACACGAATCTCTGCGTGAGCCACGGCGCAGCACGAGTGACCGCGATGCCGAGCTCCTCGGCAAGCTCGCGCACCAGCGCGTCGCGCGGAGACTCGCCCTGCTCGAGCTTGCCCCCGGGAAACTCCCAATAACCGGAATACGGCTTACCGGCCAGGCGCTGCGCCAGCAGGACTTTGCCGTCGCCCCGCAGCAGCACCGCTGCGGCGACACGGACCAGCGCATCGGTGCTCACTTTTTCTTCTTGGCGGCCTTCAATGCCCGTGTCCCGGCGTGCGATCGCGCAAACTGCCAGGCGACGCGGCCGCTGCGGGAGCCGCGCTGCAATGCGAACTGGATCGCGTCGCGATGCACCGCCTCTGTGCCCGCGGCGTTCTTCGGGCGGGTCATCCCGTAGAAGCTCAGCCAGCTCTCGACTGCAGCCAGATATTCATCCTGACTGAACGGATAGAACGAAATCCAAAGACCGAATCGCTCGGACAGAGATATTTTCTCCTCGACGGATTCCCCGGGATGGACTTCCTCGCCGACGTGCCGCGTTTCCAGATTTTCACTGAAATATTCCGGCAGAAGGTGGCGGCGGTTCGACGTCGCGTAAATGACCACGTTCGACGATGGCGCGGCAATCGTGCCGTCGAGCATGACCTTGAGCGCCTTGTAGCCCGGTTCGTTGGCGTCGAATGAAAGATCGTCGCAGAAAACGACGAAGCGCTCGCGGCGCCCGGCGATCTGCTCGACGATGTCGGGAAGATCGACCAGGTCGCTCTTGTCGACTTCGATCAGCCGCAACCCTCGCGCGGAATACTTGTGGAGCATCGCCTTGACCAGCGACGACTTGCCGATCCCGCGAGATCCCGTCAACAGCACGTTGTTGGCGGGCGCGCCAGCGATGAACGCCCTCGTGTTGTCATCGATGATGCGCTTCTGATCGTCGATCGCGACCAGGTCATTCAGTCGAATGAGATGAGGATGCGAGATGGACTGCAGGTATCCGCGACCGCCGCGCTTTCGCCAGCGAAACGCCAGCGCCTTCCAGTCCGGCGGCGCCGGCAGCGTCGGCAACAGGACCTCGAGTCGGGCGAGCAAGCCTTCGGCGCGGGCAATCAATTTCGCGAGATCCGGATCCTTCATGTCAACTACGATAATCCGCATTGATGCTTACGTACTCATGCGACAGGTCGCAGGTCCAAACCGTCGACGACGCGCCGCCGCGACCGAGCGCGACCCGCACCGCGATCTCGGGCTCGGCCATGACGCGCCTGCCGTCTTCTTCGCGGTACGACGCTGCGCGGCCTCCGTCGGCGACGACGAGCACCTTGTCCAGCCAGAAATTCACCAGCGACGGGTCGAGATCGGTGATGCCGCCGTTTCCGATGGCGCAGACGATGCGCCCGAGATTGGGATCCGAGGCAAAAAACGCGGTCTTGACCAGCGGCGAATTGGCGATTGCGCGCGCGACGCGGTCGCATTCGCGCACGTCGCGGCCGCCCTCGACCGTGATCTCGATGAATTTGGTCGCACCCTCGCCGTCGCGCACGATTGCCTGCGCGAGCTCCACAGCGACGGCGTGAACCGCCTCGCGCACGAGCGCCAGCCGCGGGTCGTCTTCGCGCCCGATCAGATCCGTGCGTGCCTTGCCGGACGCGATCAGCACAAAGCTGTCATTGGTGGACGTATCGCCGTCGATGGTGATGCGATTGAAGGACGCGTCGGCGGCGCTCGCGGCAAGTCCGGGCAGCAGGCTGCCTGCGATCGGTGCATCGGTGGCGATAAATCCCAGCATCGTCGCCATGTCCGGGGACATCATTCCCGCACCCTTGGCGATCCCGGTGACGGTAACGTGGGCACCATCGAGGTCGACACGCCGCGACGCTCCTTTGGGAACGGTGTCGGTCGTCATGATTGCCCGCGCTGCCGAGTGCCATCCGGAAGCCGAGAGCGACGCATGGCATTGCGGGAGCGATCCGACGATCTTCGCCACAGGCAGCGGTTCCATGATGACGCCTGTGGAGAACGGCAGGACCTCGCGCGAGTCGCATTTCAGGAGGTTCGCGACCGCCACGCAGGTTTCGTGCGCGTCGGCGATGCCCCGCCTGCCGTTTCCAGCATTGGCGTTGCCGGCGTTGATCAACAGCGCGCGCGCCGCGGTCTGAAGGCCGAGGTGCTCCCGGCATACTTCGACCGGGGCCGCGGCAAACCGGTTCTGCGTGAACACTCCGGCCGCATGCGACCCGGGGTCGAGCGCGACGAGCACGACGTCGTCGCGCTCCCACGCCTTGATTCCCGCTGCCGCGGTTCCCAGGCTTACGCCCGGTACGGCAAGCAGCTGATCTGCGGCGGGCGGAGTGTAGTTCACCGGCATCGCGTCACAACCCGGCCGCTAGATTCTGCCGTGGCAGTGCTTGTATTTCTTTCCCGATCCGCAGGGGCAGGGATCGTTGCGTCCGACCTTCTGCCCGGCGCGGGTGAACGGAGGCGGTGACGCGACGCGAGGCGGGTCCTCCGGCGCGGGGGCGAGCGCCTCGTCGTAATCGGCATGCTGGTACTTGACGTTCGAGACCGGCGGTGCCTCCTCGACAGCCTGCACGTCCTGCTCCGAGCGGATCTGAACCGTCAGCACGATCTTCACTACATCGTGCTTGATCCGATCGAGCATGTCGGAGAAAAGCTCGAAGGCCTCTCGCTTGTATTCCTGTTTCGGATTCTTTTGAGCGTAGCCGCGAAGGTGAATGCCCTGACGCAGATGGTCGAGCGCCGAAAGATGCTCGCGCCAGTGCTGATCGAGCGTCTGCAGCATGAGGTTGCGCTCGAACTGATGGAAGGGCTCGGGTCCGACGATGTTGAGCTTGTCTTCGTATTGCTTGTGCGCCACTTCACGCACGCGCTCGCGCAGCGTGTCGTCGGCAAGCTCGGGCTCGGCCTTGAGCCACTCGCCGACGGGCGCGGCAATCTGATATTCGCCCGCAAGCGTGCTTTCCAGTCCGGGAACGTCCCATTGCTCCTCCACCGATTCCGGCGGGACCCACATCCGCACGGCATCCTCGACCTGCCCTGCGATCATGTTGCGGATGGTTTCGGAGACATCGTCGGTTTCGAGAAGCTCGTTGCGCTGCTGATAGATCACGCGCCGCTGGTCGTTGGCGACGTCGTCGTACTCGAGGAGCTGCTTGCGGATGTCGAAGTTGCGGGACTCGACGCGGTTTTGCGCCTTGGCAATCGAGCGATTGACGATCGGGTGCTCGATCGGCTCGCCTTCAGGCATCTTCAGCCGCTGCATGATCGCGGAAAGCCGCTCGCCGCCGAAGATTCGCAGCAACGGATCTTCCAGCGACAGGTAGAAGCGCGAGGACCCGGGGTCGCCCTGCCGTCCCGAACGTCCGCGAAGCTGATTGTCGATGCGCCGCGACTCGTGCCGCTCGGTGCCGACGATGTGCAGGCCCCCGGCCTTGATGACCTCGTCGTGCAGCAGCTGCCAGTCGCCGCGCATCTTGCCGATCTGCGAGTCCTTTTCCGCCTGGCCGAGCTCGGGATCCTCGCGCAGCTTGAGGATCTGCGGCTCGATTGCGCCGCCCAGGACGATGTCGGTTCCACGGCCCGCCATGTTGGTGGCGATGGTGATCGCCTTCGGGCGCCCCGCCTGCGCGACGATCTCGGCTTCGCGCGCGTGCTGCTTGGCGTTGAGCACTTCGTGCTTCAGCGCTTCCTTTTCGAGGAACTTCGACAGGAGCTCGGAGTTTTCGATCGATGTCGTGCCCACCAGCACAGGCTGGCCGCGGGCGTAGCAATCCTTGATGTCGCCGATGATCGCGTCGACTTTCTCCTGGAACGTGCGGAAGACCAGGTCGTTCTCGTCCCTCCGGATCATCGGAAGGTGCGTCGGAATCACCATCGTTTCGAGGTGATAGATCTGCTGGAACTCGAATGCTTCGGTGTCCGCCGTTCCTGTCATGCCGGCGAGCTTGTTGTACATCCGGAAGTAATTCTGGAAGGTAATGGAGGCGAGCGTCTGATTCTCGCGTTGAATCGGCACACCCTCCTTCGCCTCCACCGCCTGATGCAGCCCGTCGGACCATCGCCGTCCCGCCATCATTCTTCCGGTGAACTCGTCGACGATGACCACCTCGCCGTTCTGCACCACGTAGTGCTGGTCGCGGTGAAAGAGCGCATGCGCCCGCAGCGCCGCGTACAAGTGGTGCATCAGCGAGATGTTGTGCGCGTCGTACAGGCTGCTGCCGGCGGGCAGCAAGGCGGCGCGGGCCAGGATGCCCTCGGCGTTGACATGGCCCTCCTCTGAGAGCAGGACCTGGTGTGCTTTTTCGTCGACCCAATAGTCACCGGGGCCTTTTTCATCGGTTTGCCGGGTCAGTTTCGGCGCCAGCTCGTTGAGCCGGTAGTACATATCCACGTTGTCGTCGGCCTGACCCGAGATGATCAGCGGCGTGCGCGCCTCGTCGATCAGAATCGAGTCGACCTCGTCGACGATGGCGTACGACAGCCCGCGCTGCACGCGCTGCGACGCCTGAAACACCATGTTGTCGCGGAGATAGTCGAAGCCGAACTCGTTGTTCGTCCCGTAAGTGATGTCCGCCGCGTAGGCTGCCTGCTTGGCGTCGTGCTCCATCTGCGACAGGTTGACGCCGACCGTCATGCCCAGAAAGCGGTAGATGCGGCCCATCCAGTCGGCGTCGCGCTGAGCAAGATAGTCGTTGACCGTCACGATGTGTACGCCGTTGCCTGCGAGCGCGTTGAGATACGCGGGCAGCGTCGCGACCAGGGTCTTGCCTTCGCCGGTACGCATTTCGGCGATCTTGCCGTAGTGAAGCGCCATGCCGCCGATGAGCTGCATGTCGAAGTGGCGCATTTGCAGCGTTCGCTTGCCGGCTTCGCGCACGACCGCGAACGCTTCGGGCATGATCGAATCGAGCTCCTCGCCATCGGCGACGCGCTGCTTGAACACCGCGGTCTTGGCTTTGAGGGCTTCGTCGGACAGTGCCGAGATTTCGGGCTCGAGCGCATTGACGCGCTCGACGACTTGCGCGTACTGCTTGAGCAGCCGCTCGTTGCGGCTGCCGAAAATCTTGGTCAGGATATTGGAGATCATTGTCGGTTACTGCCGCTGGTTTTGGCACCGCGGCCGGCGAATACAAAGCTGGGCTGCCCCTAATGCGCCGCGTTCCGCGCCGCTGGCGCGCAAGGTAATTTGCGTACGGCGCGGCTAAAAAACAAGGGGTGAGAAATTCTCACCCCTCCATGTCTATCGGCTTCGTGAAGCCGGAAATGCCCTGCTGGCGGTCTAGCCGGTGGGTTGCAGAAAGCGCGCCGGGTTCTGCGGCACGCCGTTCAAGCGCACTTCAAAGTGCAGATGCGGCCCCGTCGAACGACCGGTCGATCCGACCGTCGCCACCCGTTGACCGCGTACGACCAAGTCGCCTTCCTTGACCGCAAGGCTCGAACAATGCGCGTAGCGACTCACCAGACCGTTGCCATGGTCGATCTCAAGCATTTTACCATACGCGGGATGGAGGTCGGCGTAGATCACCTTGCCGCTGGCCGCGGCTTCGATCGGCGTGCCGACCTCCGCGGGAAAATCGATACCTTCATGGAAGCTTTTCTGTCCCGTGAACGGATCGAGGCGCCAACCGAAGTTCGACGAGAACCAGCCGTCCTCGATCGGCGAAAGGGACGGAAGAAACTTCTTGTTGGCGGAATCGTTGACGAGCAGCGCTTCGAGAACGCCAAGCTGATCGGATCGCTCGTTGACCTGGCTGGACAGCTGCGCGAGCAGCGCGCTGAACTCGTCGACCGACAGCGGCCGGGTCATCGTCGGCACCGGACCCCCGCGCCCCGCGCTGCTCGAGTCCTGCGGCGCTGCCGACAATTCCCGGGGCTTGAGTCCCGCGAGCTTGGCCAGCCGTTCTCCGAGCCCGTCGATGCGCATCATCTGAGCCTGCAACTCGCCCAGCTTGACGGCCATCGCACTCAGGTGTCCCTGGACCACCTCTTGCGCCTTCTGCGCCTCCTGCCTCTGGTCCGCCAGCACGATGGCTTGCAGCAACGGATGATTGATCGCAGCGGCGTAACGAAGCGTCACATAGTTGAACAGCAGCGTGAAAGTGAGAAACAAGATCGCAATGCCGATGCAGCCCACCGTCCAGTGCCGCCAGTCGAGGGTCAATGTGCGCGCTCGAGCCGTGGCGCCGGAGACGAGGATTATGTTCAAATGGACTCCCGCGTTAGAGGCCCACGGCGATGCGCGCGGACCTTCGAACCTGATCGGCAATGCGCAAGCTGCAACAGATACTGGACAGCCAGACCGAATTCGGCGATCTCTTGGCACGCCGAAACCGCGAGCTCGCGCTGGAAAAGCGCGTTCTTGCCGCACTCCCCGCGGCGCTGGCCGCGTGCGTCGGGGTCGCCGATGCGCGAACCGAGGAGCTGGTGCTTGTGACGGCCAGCGGCGCGGCCGCCGCGCTGCTCCGCCAACGCAGTCCGCAACTGCTTGAAACGCTGGTCGGTGAGGGCTGGAAATTTACTGGAATAAGGGTTCGCGTGCAAGCCCGTTCGGCAGGTCGCCCGATACAAAACCCCGATTCAAAGCAGATAGATAGCGCGTCGATTCAGCGCCTCGAGTCCCTCGCGGAGCAATTGGACGACGCTCCTTTGGCGAACGCCTTGCGAAGACTTGCGCGGACCGCTTCGCCGTCAGCGTCAGACGGTCGTGACGAGCCGTTCCAACGCGTAAAAGACAAGGATGGCGAGCAATAGCAGGATCGTGTACTTGATCACCTGACCTACAAAACGCAGATAGCGGCGGTCGCGTTTGAACAGATAGAGGGCAAAAGCCGCCGCGATGGTCGCAAGCGCCAGGAAAAGCAGGAATCGGACCAGAATCACGCGGCTATGCCCGGGACCGGCATGGGTGCCGCGCTACGCGCAGCGCGACGAGCTCGCGAGGCAACGGCGGAAAACGATGTTCAGGCCGGCTGGACCTGCCAGGACTGGAACGCGCTGGGAACGTCGGCAGGCGCGTCGAAGGTCACGATCTCCCAGCATTCGGTGCGCGAAAGCAGCTCGCGGCACACCGCGTTGTTGAGGGCATGACCGGATTTGAAGGCGGTGAACTTGCCGATCAGCGGATGTCCGAGCAGGTACAGGTCACCGATGGCGTCGAGCACCTTGTGCTTGGCAAATTCGTTGTCGTAGCGCAGGCCCTCGCTGTTGAGCACCCGCGTTTCATCGAGCACGATTGCGTTTTGAAGGCTGCCGCCCAATGCAAGGCCCGCGGAGCGCATCGCTTCCACGTCCTGCATGAATCCGAACGTTCTCGCGCGGCTGACTTCCTTGGTGTACGAGTGCTCGGCGAAATCGATGGTGACGTGCCGATTTTCAGAGCCGAACACCGGATGCGGAAAGTCGATGGTGAAATCGAGCACGAAACCGTGGTGCGGCTCGAAGCGCGCCCACTTGTCGCCGTGGCGTTTTTCGACCGGCATCTTCACCCGGAGGTAGCGCTTCGGCGCGTTCTGCTCGGCGATCCCCGCCGATTGCAGCAGGAACACGAACGGCCCGGCGCTTCCATCCATGATCGGCAGCTCGGGCCCTGCCACGTCGACGTGCACGTTGTCGATACCGAGCCCGGCGAGCGCGGACATGAGGTGCTCGACCGTGGAAATCTTCGCCCCATCCCTTTCCAGCGACGACGACAGGCGCGTGTCCCCGACATTGCGCGCATCGGCGGGAATCGTCACGACCGTCGGCAAATCGACTCGGTGAAAGACGATTCCCGTGTCCGGCGGCGCCGGACGCAGCGCCAACTCCACGCGTGCGCCGGTGTGCAGGCCGACGCCGGTCGTCTTGATAGTGGTCTTGAGGGTACGCTGTTTCATCATGATCGCTGACCCCTGTAGCATACGCCGGAAGATGCTCGATTCACGCGTCGGCTCAAAGGCTTAGCGTTGAAGTATAGCACAGCGGCGGCGCATTTAGGGAGCGCCGGGGTGCGCCGACCGTGGCGACAGCCCGACCGTTTTCGTGAGCTCATCCGGCGTTTTCCGGCACGCAACTAGTCCGCCTGCTTGCGCAAGAACGCCGGAATGTCGGACGGATCGAACGTCGAGGCACCGGCAGCAGGGTGCGGTGGCGTGCGTCCGCGGCGGACGACCGCCGGGGTCTTGTCGAGGCTGTCATAGTCGATCGTCTCCACTCGCATGCCGACGCCGTCGGTTCCCGTCCGATCGAGCACTTGCTCGACAACCTCGAGCCTCGGACCACGCGCCTTCGCGGCGGCGTGTCCGCCGAGTCCCGTCGCGATCATCGTCACTCGAAGGTCGTCGCCCATCGCATCGTCGATGACGGTGCCGACGATCACCAGCGCTTCGTTCGCGGTGAATTCCTTGATCGTGTTCATCACCTGGTGGTATTCCTTCATCTTCAGACCCGACGACGCGGTGATGTTGACCAGCACGCCGCGCGCGCCGGACAGATTCACCTCCTCCAGAAGCGGGCTTGCGACCGCTCGCTCTGCGGCAACGCGTGCGCGATCGGCGCCGCTTGCAATGGCGGAGCCCATCATCGCCATGCCGACCTCGGACATGACCGTGCGGACGTCCGCAAAGTCGACGTTCACCAGCCCCGGATTGTTGATGACCTCGGCGATGCCCGCGACCGCGCTGCGCAGCACGTCGTTGGCCGCGGCGTAGGCGTCGAGCACCGACACGTCCTCGCCCAGCACCTGCATCAGCTTGTCGTTGGGGATGATGATCAGCGAGTCGACATTCTTCTTCAGTTCCTCGATTCCCGCTTCCGCCACTTTCTGCCGCTTGCCCTCGAACTGGAACGGCCGCGTCACGACGGCGACGGTCAGGATGCCGCGGTCTTTGGCGACCTGCGCCACGACCGGCGCAGCGCCCGTACCGGTGCCTCCGCCCATGCCCGCGGTGATGAAGAGCATGTCCGCGCCGTCGATCAGCTCGCCGATGCGGTCCTTGTCCTCCATTGCCGCGTCGCGCCCGATCTCGGGACGCGCGCCCGCGCCGAAGCCCCGGGTAAGACTGCTGCCGAGCTGCAGCTGCATGCGCGCCGTCGAGCGCTTGAGCGCCTGCGCGTCGGTGTTTGCGGCGATGAACTCGACGCCGCTGAGCCCCTTGTCGATCATGTGCTCGACCGCGTTGCCGCCGCAGCCGCCGACGCCGATGACTTTGATGACCGCTTCCTGCGGGTCCTGGTCGATGATTTCAAACATGTGATGCTCCTTTTCTCCTGTCGAATTGAAAGTCTGGCTCTACGCTCTGGTTTTTCCGTAGCACTTGCTGCCGAAAACCGACAGGCTTCGCCCGCGCTTTTCGGGTAACCGTTCCGGACAAAAATAGGGGTTCACTTTTGTCCGCTATCAAAAATTCGCCTTGAACCATTGCTTCATCCTTCCCGCCACATTGCCGAGTCCTTTCCCTCCTGCGCGCGACGCCTCCGCGCGCAAAAACTGTTCGCGGCCGTCGAGCAGGAGCCCGACCGCGGTCGCGTAGCGCGGGCTGCGCACCACGTCCGCGAGACCGCCGACATACGCCGGCACGCCGATGCGCACCGGCAGATGGAAGACTTCCTCGCCCAGCTCGACCATGCCGGCGAGCAGCGCCGAGCCGCCGGTGAGCACGATTCCCGACGAAAGCAATTCCTCGAGGCCGCTCCGGCGCAATTCCGCCTGCGCCAGCGTGTAGAGCTCCTCGATGCGCGGCTCGATCACTTCCGCGAGCATCTGCCGCGACAGCTTGCGCGGACCGCGCTCGCCGACACCCGGCACTTCGATGATGTCGTTGGGATCGGCGAGCTGCCGCAGCGCGCAGCCGTGGCGAAGCTTCAATTCCTCGGCCTCCTTGGTCGGCGTGCGCAGCGTCATCGCGATGTCGTTGGTGACCTGGTCGCCCGCGATGGGAATCACCGCGGTGTGGCGGATCGCGCCGCCGGTGAAGACCGCCAGATCGGTCGTCCCGCCGCCGATGTCCATCAGGCAGACGCCGAGATCCTTCTCGTCGTCGTTCAGCACCGCGAGCGCGGACGCCAGCGGCTGCAGCATCACGTCCTTTACTTCCAGCCCGCAGCGGCGCACGCATTTGGTGATGTTCTCGACCGCGGACACCGCGCCGGTGACGATGTGCACCTTGACTTCGAGCCGCACGCCGCTCATGCCGAGCGGCTCGCGCACGTCCTCCTGGCCGTCGACGATGAATTCCTGCGGCAGGATGTGCAGCACCTGCTGATCGTTCGGAATCGCGATCGCCTTGGCGGTCTCGACGACGCGGTCGATGTCGGCCTGCGTGACTTCCTTTTCCTTGATCGCGACCATCCCGCTGGAGTTGAGGCTGCGGATGTGGCTGCCGGCGATTCCCGTGTAGACCTCGGTGATCGCGCAGTCGGCCATCAGCTCGGCCTCCTCCAGCACGCGCTGGATCGACGCCATCGTCGCCTCGATGTTGACGACGACGCCTTTCTTCAGACCGCGCGAGGGCTGCGTGCCGAGGCCGATGATGTTGAGTCGCTTTTCGGGCGTGACCTCGGCGACGATCGCGACGATCTTCGACGTGCCGATGTCGAGTCCGACAATCAGATTCTTGGCGTCTTTCACCATGCGCTTTGGTCCTTGGCCCCGCTCCCGGGTCTGGTCCTGCTCGTCTTTTCCTTCAATGCCGGAACGCGGGCGGCAAACCCGTTGCGATAGCGCAGATCGACGTAGTCGATGCGGGTACCTGCGCGCGCCAGTGCGCCGATCGTCTTCGGTAGAAGGCGACGAATCGCGCGAGTCGCTCGCTCGCGTCGCTGCGGCCGAGCTCGATCGTGAGGGGCGCGGCGCCCGAGGCCCTGAGCTGCCAGCCGCCGCGCGGCGACAGCCGGGCTTCTTGCGATTGTCAGGCCGGCGGGCGCGAGCGCCCGTCCAAATTCGGCGAAGCCGGCCGCGACCTGCATCGACGCATCCTCCGGACCGCGAAACTGCGGCAGCTCGCCGTCGTAGTCGGCGATGAACACTTCGCCCTGCGTGTTGACGAGCGCGTTGTCGTTCCAGCGCGCGAGCGGCTCGTGCTCGCTCGACCGTGACCTCGAGCCGGTCCGGCCACTTGCGGCGCAGCGCGACGCGGCGCACCCACGGCACACGCTGCAGCGACGCGCGCGCATCGGCGAGCTGCATCGTGAAGAACGTTCCCTTGAACTCCTCGCGCACGACCGCCTCGAGATGCGCCGGATTCGCGCGCGTGAGCGGCGCGTCGACGACCACGTGGCGAAGCGCGAACAGCGGCTGGCGCACCGACCATGCGATCGCGCCCCAGGCGATCGCGATGACCGCGGCAAGCGACAGGGCGAGCGCGACGGCGTTGAGCTGGCGCGGGTCATCCCACATGCGCGCCCCGCAGAATTTCGACGCAAAGATCGGGAAATTCGATGCCGGCCTGTTTCGCCGCCATCGGCACCAGGCTGTGCCCGGTCATGCCGGGCGACGTGTTCACCTCGAGGAACTGCCACGTTCCGTCCGCCTGCAGGATGAGATCGAGCCGGCCCCAGCCGCTGCAGCCGACGATCCGGAACGCATCGAGCGATTGCGCCTGGATCGCATGCTCGACCTCCCCGGCCACGCCGCACGGACAGAAGATACTTCGTCTCGTCGGAGAAATACTTGTGGTGGTAGTCGTAGTTGCCCTGCGGCGCCTCGATGCGGATCAGCGGCAGCGCACGCTCGCCGAGGATCGACACGGTCAGCTCGATGCCGGCGACGAACTCCTCGACGATCACCAGGTCGTCGTGCTTCGCGCTGCGAAGCGGTACGCGATCGCCAGCTCGTCGTGATCGACCGTTGGCGACCTTCGTGATGCCGATCGTCGAACCTTCGCGCGCGGGCTTGACGATGAGCGGCAGGCCGAGCTCGGCGACGACCGACCACCAGTCGGTCGTCGCGTCGACGACGCGGTAGCGCGGCGTCGGAATGCCGCTCGCGAGCCACACGAGCTTGGTGCGCCACTTGTCCATCGCCAGCGCCGAGGCCATCACGCCGCTGCCGGTGTAGGGAATGCCGAGCACCTCGAGCGCGCCCTGCACGGTGCCGTCCTCGCCGAAGCGGCCGTGCAGCGCGATGAACACGCGCGCGAAGCCGTCGCGCTTCGAGCTCGAACACAGCGCGCTCCGCCGGATCGAACGCGTGCGCGTCGACGCCCCTGCTCTTGCAGCGCCGCCAAGCACGGCGTTGCCCGACAGGAGCGAGATCTCCCGCTCGGACGACGGGCCGCCCATCAACACCGCCACTTTTCCGAATTCACTCATGCGGCTTCGCCGATGATGCGCACCTCGGGCTCGAGCATCACGCCGGTCGTCTCGGCGACGGTCCGGCGGACGTGCGCGATCAGCGCCTCGATGTCGGCGGCGTTCGCGCGGCCGCCGGGATTGACGATGAAATTGGCGTGCTTGTCCGACACCTGCGCACCGCCGATCGCAGTGCCCCTTAAGGCCGCAGCCTCGATCAGCCGCGCGGCGTGATCGCCTTCCGGATTGCGGAACACCGTGCCGGCGTTCGGCAGATTGAGCGGCTGCGTCGCGATGCGTCGCGCAAGGAGCTCCGAATCCGGTCGCGCGCCTGCGTCGAGTCGCCGTGCGGAAAACCGAACCAGGCCGCGGTGAACACTCCGTCGGGCGCGTTTCCGTCGGCGCGGCGCACGCTGCGGTAGCCGATCGCGTAGTCGGAGGCGTCCGCACGGCGAACACGCCGTCGCGCGTGCAGTACCTCGACGCGGGCGACG
Organism: uncultured beta proteobacterium; assembly: GCA_963745385.1. GTDB lineage: Bacteria > Pseudomonadota > Gammaproteobacteria > Burkholderiales > Casimicrobiaceae > PALSA-1003. The sequence goes on along the minus strand of CAVUXI010000018.1, from coordinate 48,975 downwards.
TACGCCATGTCTCGCCGCCGTAGCAGCCGGCGTTCATCGCCAGCGCGCCGCCGACGGTGCCGGGAATGCCGGCAAGGAACTCCGCTTCGGCGCAGTCGTGCATCGCGGCGAAGCGCGCGAGCTTCGGGCTGGCGACGCCGGCCTCGGCGTAGACGCAGGCCGTCGGCGATCGCCAGCACGCCGCCGGGCGCGTGCATGAGCACGACCGTGCCGCGCACGCCGCCGTCGCGCACCAGCAGATTGCTGCCGAGCCCGATCACGGTCAGCGGCTCGCCGCGCGGGAAGCTGGCGCACGAAACGCCGCGAGATCGTCGCGATCGGCGGGCAGGTAGAGCGATGTCGGCGCGGCCGCCGCAGCGCCAGCTCGTGTGCCTCGCGAGCGGCTCGTCGCGGCGCGAGCTTGCCGCGCAGACCGTGAAAAGTTGCGCGGCTCGATCATCATCATGCGCCGGCCGCCAGCAAGTGCGAGAAGCCTGCCCGATCGATCCCGCGCCCATCGTCAGCACGACATCGCCATCGCGCGCGATCGCGTGTATCGCCGCTGGCAAGCTCCGAGACGTCTCGACGAACACCGGCTCGACCTTCCCGGCGACGCGCACCGCCCGCGCCAGCGCGCGGCCATCGGCCGCGACGATCGGCGCCTCGCCGGCCGGATAGACGTCGGTGAGCACGCAGCGCGTCGGCGGTCGACAGCACGCGCGACGAAATCCTCGAACAGGTCGCGCGTGCGCGTGTAGCGATGCGGCTGGAACGCGAGCACGATCCGCCGTCCGGGAAAGCTGCCGCGCGCACGGCGTCGAGCGTCGCCGCCATTTCGACCGGATGGTGGCCGTAGTCGTCGATCAGCGTGAAGCGATCCGCCGCCGTGCGAGCGCGACGTCGCCGTAACGCTGGAAGCGGCGCCCGACGCCCTTGAATTCGGCGAGCGCCTTGGCGATCGCCGCGTCGGCGACGCCCGCTCTCGCGGCCGACCGCGATCGCGGCGAGCGCGTTCCGCACGTTGTGCACGCCCGCGAGATTGAGCTCGACCGGGAGATCGGGCGCAGCCGCGCCGCCGCGCGACGAAGCGCATCCGGCCGCCGGCGTGCGCGACGTCGTCCGCGCGCAGCTGCGCGTCGTCGGCGAGACCGTAGGTGACGATCGGCTTGGTGATCGCCGGCAGCAATCTCGCGCACGTTGGCGTCGTCGACGCACAGCACCGCCACGCCGTAGAACGGCAGCCGCTGCGCGAAATTGACGAACGCCTCCTTCAGCCGCGCGAAATCGTGGCCGTAGGTCTCCATGTGATCGGCGTCGATGTTGGTGATCACCGCGAGCACCGGCTGCAGAACCAGGAACGACGCGTCCGACTCGTCGGCCTCGGCGACCAGGAACTCGCCCTTGCCGAGCCGCGCGTTCGCGTCCGCCGACGAGCAGCCGGCCGCCGATGACGAAGGTCGGATCGAGCCCGCCCTCGGCCAGCACGCTGGCGATCAGGCTCGTCGTCGTCGTCTTGCCGTGCGTGCCGGCGACCGCGATGCCCTGCTTCAGCCGCATCAGCTCGGCCAGCATCAGCGCGCGCGGCACGACCGGAATGCCTTGCGTCGCGCGCGGCGACGACTTCCGGATTGTCGGCGGCGACCGCCGTCGAGATCACGACGACGTCGGCGCCGGCGATGTTCGCGGCGGCGTGGCCGATCGCGATCGCGCGCGCCCAGCGCGCAGGCGCCGCGTCGTTGCGCGCTGCCGGCGACGATCCGAGCCGCTGACCTGGTAGCCCTGCGTCAGCAGCACTTCGGCGATGCCGCTCATGCCGGCGCCGCCGATGCCGACGAAGTGGACGCGCTTGACCTTGTGCTTCATGCGCGTTCGCGCCAGCGGGATGCACGCGTCGGCGACGCGCTCGGTCGCGTCGGTCCGCGCGACGCGACGCGCGGCGATCGCCATCGCCAGCAGCTCGCGCGCGTCGAACGCAGCGCAGCAGCTCGGCGAAGCGCTCCGGCGAAAGCTCGGCTCTGCGGAATCAGCACCGCCGCGCCGGCGTCGACCAGGAATTGCGCGTTGTGCGTCTGCTCGTCGGCGATCGCGCCGCGGCAGCGGCACGATCACGCGCCGACGCCGACGGCGGCGAGCTCGGCGACGGTGATCGCGCCGCCGCGGCAGATCACGAGATCGGCCTCCGCGTAGCGCGCGCCATGTCGTCGATGAACGGCACGCATTCGGCGGCGACGCCGGCGTCCGCGTAGGCCGCGCGCAGCGCGTCGATGTGCTTCTCGCCGGCCTGATGCACGACGCTGCGGGCGCTCTTCGGCGGGCAAGCAGCGCGAGCGCCGCCGGCACGCGCTCGTTCAACGCCGCCGCGCCGAGGCTGCCGCCGACGACGAGCAGGCGCAGCGGTCCGCTGCGTCCCGCGAAGCGTTCGCTCCGGCGGCGGCACTGCGACGATCTCGTCGCGCAGTGGATTGCCGACCCATTGCGCTTCGACGCGTGCTTGCCGGCGCAGCGCGTTGGGAAAGCCGAGCAGGATTCGATCGGCGCCGTAGGCAAGGATGCGATTGGCAAGCCCGGCGACGGCGTTCGCATCGTGAATCGCCAGCGGCTTGCCGCAGGCGACGCCCATCAGCGCGCCGGGAAACGACGCGAAGCCGCCGAAGCCGAGCACGACGTCGGGCGCGCGGCGGCGAATGACGCCGCAGGCTCTGCCAGAACGCCGAGCAACAGCGCGAACGGCCCGAGCAGCAGCTGCTTGCATGCCCTTGCCGCGCACGCCCCGCAAAGCGATGGCCTCGAAGTCGACGCCGTGCTGCGGCACGAGCCGCGCTTCCATGCCGTCGCGCGTCCCGAGCCAGAACACGCGCCATCCCTTGCGACGAGGCGCGCGGCGACCGCGAGGCCCGGAAAGACGTGGCCGCCCGTTCCGCCGGTCGTGATCATCACCGTCCCGGTCATACCGTGAACCCGCGGAGCAGCCGCCGATTCTGGTTGCGGCCGGCCGCGTTCGCGGCCTTAACGCGCGCTTCGCGCGCGTTAGCCTTCACCGAAACCTCCGGCTGAATTCGCCGCGGCGGAGCCGTCGCAGCGAAACCGTCATACCGTGAACCCTCGCAGCAGCCGCGATTTTCGTAATCGACGCGCAGCAGGATCGCGATCGCGACGCAGTTGGCGACGATGCCGCTGCCGCCGAACGACAGCAGCGGCAGCGTCAGTCCCTTGGTCGGCAGCACGCCCATGTTGACGCCGATGTTGATGAACGTCTGCACGCCGATCCAGATGCCGATGCCGTGCGCGACCAGCGCCGCGAACGGCCGCTCGAGTCGCGCCGCCTGGCGGCCGATCGCATAGGCGCGAAGCAGCAGCCACGCGAAAAGCCCGATCACGACGGCGACGCCGACGAAGCCGAGTTCCTCGGCGATCACCGCGAGCAGGAAGTCGGTGTGCGCTTCCGGGCAGATAGAGCAGCTTCTCGACGCTCGCGCCGAGCCCGACGCCGAACCACTCGCCGCGGCCGAACGCGATCAGCGAGTGCGACAGCTGATAGCCCTTGCCGAAGCGGATCGGACCACGGATCGAGGAACGCGGTGAAGCGCTGCAGCCGATACGGCGCGAGCGGATCAGCAGCCACAAGCGCGACCGGCAGCAGCAGGACAAGTCCGATCGAGCAAGCGCCAGTCGAGGCCGCCGAGAAACAGGATGCCGAACGCGATGGCGACGATGACGACGCAGGCGCCGAAGTCGGGCTCGTGCAGCAGCAGCGCGCCGATCGCGATCATCACCGCGAGCAGCGGCAGGAACCCGCGAAGCAGCGTCTGCTTCAGCGGCTGCTCGGCGTGCAGGAACGCCGCCTTGCGCACCGCGTAGCTCGCCGCGTAGAGCACGACGAAGAGCTTCATGAACTCCGAGGGCTGCAGGTTGATGACGACCAGCGACAGCCAGCGCTTGCTGCCGTTGACCGCTCTGCCGATGCCGGGAATGAGCACCGCGACGAGCAGCACGGCGCCGGCGATGAAGAGCCACGGCGCGAGCCGCTGCCAGACCTTCAGCGGAACCTGGAACGCGACGAAGCCCGCGGCGAGGCCGACGGCGACGAAGACCGCGTGGCGCGCGAGGAAGTACCACGGGCGATAGCCGGTGTACGCCGAGGCCTCCGCCATCGCGATCGACGCCGAATAGACCATGACCAGCCCGATCGCGAGCAGCAGCAGCGCGGTCCAGGCGAGCGTGGCGTCGTAGGTGAGCATCGCGCGCGGCTCTCGCGCGGCAGCGCGCGCAGCGAGAGCCGGCGGCCGGAAGGGCGCGAGGCCGGCGTCTCTAGGCATGCGCGGCCTCCGTGCGCGTGCGCGGCGACGGCCGCCTTGAAGCGCTCGCCGCGCTCGACGTAGTCGCGGAACATGTCGAGGCTCGCGCACGCGGGCGAGAGCAGCACCGCGTCGCCCGGTCGCGCGAGCGCAATCGCGCGCGCGACCGCGACCTCGAGCGCCGGCGCGAACTCGACCGCGGCGTCGACGCCCGACAGCGCCGCGGCGATCGCGGCGCGTCGCGGCCGATCAGCACCACGGCGCGGCAATGCGCGTCGACGCCTGCCTTGAGCGGCGCGAAATCCTGGCCCTTGCCGTCGCCGCCGGCGATCAGCACGGCCGGCCGCCCGATGCCGGCGAGCGCGGCCTGCGTCGCGGCGACCGTCGTGCCCTTGGAATCGTTGACGAAGAGGACGCCGCCGATTTCGGCGACGCGCTCCATCCGGTGCGGCAGCCCGCGAAAGCGGCGAGCGCGGCCAGCACCTTGGCGTCGATCTTGGCGACCGTCGAGACCAGCGCCAGCGCCGCGAGCGCGTTGAGCGCGTTGTGCCGCCCGACAAGCGTCAGATCGCTCGCCGCGAAGCAGCAGCGCGCCGCCGCGCGCGAGCCACGGCGCGTTGCTCCGTGCTGCACGAGTGCCCCAGTCGCGCTTCGGCCTCGGGAACGCCGCCGCCGAAGGTCTGCACCGCGCGGCCCGGAAGCCGGCATCGCGAGCGAGCGCGGGTCGTCGCGATTGAGCACCTGCTCGCCGCCGCCTGCGAAGATGCGCGCCTTCGCCGCCGCGTACGCGTCGATGCCGGCGTAGCGATCGAGATGATTCTCGGTGACGTTGAGCACGCGTCGCCGCGGTCGGCGCAGGCTCGACGTCGTCTCGAGCTGGAAGCTCGACAGCTCGAGCACGAACACGTCGGGCCAGGCGCGCCGTCGCTCGTGCTCGGCGAGCGCATCGAGCACCGGCTCGCCGATGTTGCCGACGACGGTCGTGGCGAGGCCGGCGGCCGCGGCAAGCTCGCCGGTGAGCGCGGTCACCGTCGTCTTGCCGTTCGATCCGGTGATCGCGAGCACGCTTCTGGCCGCGGCGGCAGCGCGCGCGCGAAGAGCTCGATGTCGCCGACCAGCTCGACGCCGCGCGCGACCGCGGCCGCGATCGCGGGCGTGGTCCTTGGCGAGGCCCGGGCTGATCACGATCAGATCGGCGCCGGCGAACGTCGCGTCGGTGAACGGGCCGGTCGTCGAGCGGCGACCTGCGGGCAGCTCCGCGGCGCAGCTGCGCGGCGCACGGCGGCGTCGGCGCGCGTGTCGGCGACGCGCACGCGCGCGCCGTGGCGCGCCGCCCAGCGCGCCACCGAGAGCCCGGTGAGCCCGAGTCCGAGCACGACGACGTTGCGGTTGCGGATGCTCATCGTCAGCGCAGCTTCAGCGTCGACAGGCCGAACAGGACCAGCAGCATCGTGATGATCCAGAAGCGCACCACGACCTGATTCTCCTTCCAGCCCTTCAGCTCGTAGTGATGATGGATCGGCGCCATGCGGAACACGCGCTTGCCGGTCAGCTTGAACGACGCGACCTGGATCACCACCGACAGCGTCTCGACGACGAACACGCCGCCCATGATGAACAGCACGATCTCCTGGCGCACGATGACGGCGATCGTGCCGAGCGCCGCGCCGAGCGCCAGCGCGCCGACGTCGCCCATGAACACTTCGGCCGGATAGGCGTTGAACCAGAGGAAGCCGAGCCCCGCGCCGGCGATCGCGCCGCAGATCACGGTGAGCTCGCCCGCGCCCGGGATGTGCGGCAGGAAAAGGTACGCGAGAAGTCGGCGTGGCCGCGTCACGTAGGCGAAGATGCCGAGCGCGGCGCCGACCATCACCGTCGGCATGATCGCGAGGCCGTCGAGGCCGTCGGTCAGATTGACCGCGTTGCTCGTGCCGACGATCACGCAGTAGGTCAGCACGATGAAGCCCCAGACGCCGAGCGGATACGACACGGTCTTGAAGAACGGCACGATCAGGTCGGCCTTCGGCGACAGGTCGAGATTGAAGCCGCTCGACAGCCAGGCGAAGAAGAGCTGGAGGAACTGCGTGGTCGACGGCGCCGACACCGAGAAGGCGAGATAGACCGCCGCGACGAGGCCGATCAGCGACTGCCAGAAGCAACTTTCGCGCGCGCCGACAGACCCTTCGGATTGCGGTGCACGACCTTGCGGTAGTCGTCGACCCAGCCGATCGCGCCGAAGCCGAGCGTCACCAGCAGCACGACCCAGACGAAGCGGTTGCGCAAGATCCGCCCACAGCAGCGTCGTGATGACGATCGAGACCAGGATCAGCGCGCCGCCCATCGTCGGCGTGCCGGCCTTGGTGAGGTGCGTCTGCGGGCCGTCGTCGCGCACCGACTGGCCGATCTTGTATTCGGTGAGCTTCGTGATCATCCGCGGGCCGACGACGAACGAGATGACCAGCGCGGTCATCGTCGCCAGCACCGCGCGCAGCGTGATGTAGCCGAACACGTTGAACGTGCGCACGTCCGTTGCGATCCAGTTGGCGAGCGCGAGCAGCATCAGTGGCCACCGCCGCGCTCGCGCTCGCCGAGAGCGCCGCGACGACGCGCTCCATGCGCATGAAGCGCGAGCCCTTGACCAGCACCGTCGTCGCCGGGCGTCGAGCGCCGCGCGCAAGTCGCCGCGACCAGCGCGTCCGACGTCGGGAAGTGCTCGCCGCCGGGGCCGAATGCCGTCGACCGCGTGCGGCGCGAGCGTCGCCCGACGCGTCAGCAGCCGATCGACGCCGGCGGCGCGCGCGTACTCGCCGATCTCGCGATGGAACGCCGGCGCCCTGGTCGCCGACCTCGCCCATGTCGCCCAGCACCAGCCACTTGCGCGCCCGGCGCGTGCGCGAGCACGGCGATCGCGGCGCGCACCGAATCCGGGATTGGCGTTGTAGGTGTCGTCGATGATCGTCGCGCCGTTGCGACCCGGCGTCGGTCTGCAGGCGTCCGGCGAATCGGCCGGAAAGCGTCGAGCGCTGCCGCCGCGGCGGCGAGCCTCGCGCCGGCCGCCGTCGCCGCGGCGATCGCGCGCCAGCGCATTGGCGACGTTGTGCCGGCCCGGCAGCCTTCAGCTCGAACGCCGCGCGTCCCTTCGGGCGTCGCTCACCTCGACGCTGCTCCCCCAGCCGTCGCGCGCGCAGCGCGCCGCTGACCGCCGCCGGCGCGCGCAAGCCGAAATCGCGCACGACGAGCGACGCGCCGTCGGCGTTGCGGCGCGCGACGACGTCGCGCCAGAACGCGCGCGTAGTCGTCGTCGGCGTTGATCACCGCGATGCCGCCGCTGCGGCAGCGCGCCGAGCAGTGCCGCGTGCTCGGCCGCGACGTCGGCGACGCTGTTCATGAATTCCTGGTGCTCGCGCTGCGCATTGTTGATCACGCGCGATCGTCGGCTGCGCGATCGCGCGCCAGAGCGCGCGGTCTCGCCGGGATGATTCATGCCGATCTCGATCGCGGCCGCGACGTGCTGCGCGCGCAGGCGCAGCAGCGTCAGCGGCAGGCCGATCTCGTTGTTGAGATTGCCCGCGCGTCGCGAGCACGCGCGTCGGCGCCGAACTGGGCGCGCAGGATCGCCGCGATCATTTCCTTGACCGTGGTCTTGCCGTTGCTGCCGACGATGGCGATGACGGGAATCGAGAAGCGGCGGCGCCAGAACGCGGCCAGCGCGCCCAGCGCGCGCAGCGGATCGGCGACCGCGAGCACGGTCCGGCATCGCCGCCGCGCACGCTGCGCCGAGTCCGGCCACGCGATCGGCGGCGACGATCGCGGCGGCCGCGCCGCGTTCGAACGCCTGTCGCACGAAGTCGTGGCCGTCGAAGCGCTCGCCCTTGAGCGCGACGAACAGATCGCCCGGCGCGAGCGACGCGCGAGTCGGTCGTGACGCCGTGGAACCACGCGTTGCCGCCATGCGAGCTGCGCCGCGATCGCCTGCGCGGCCGTCGCCGTATCCATCATCGCCGGCTCCATGCCGCCAGCGCGCGCGCCGCGTGATCGGCAGTCGAGAAACGGCTGGCGCGCGCCGTTCGTCTCCTGATAGTCTCGTGGCCCTTGCCGGCGAGCAGCACGACGTCGCCGCGGCCGCGCTCGCCGATCGCAGTCGCGATCGCGGCCGCGCGGTCGAGCTCGACGCGTAGCGGCGATTGCCCGTGTCGCGAATGCCGTGCACGATGTCGCTGGCGATCGCCGCGGGATCTCTCGCCGCGCGGATTGTCGCTGGTGACGAGACGCGATCGGCGAGCCGTGCCGCGACGCGCCCCATCTCCGGCCGCTTGCCGCGATCGCGATCGCCGCCGCAGCCGAACACGCAGACGAGCTCGCCGCCGTCGCCACCGCGGGACGCAGCGCCGTCAGCACCTTCTCGAGCGCATCGGGCGTATGCGCGTAGTCGACGACGACCAGCGGCGCGCCGCCGCCGCCGAGCCGCTGCATCCGTCCCGGCGGCGGCGTCGACCTCGCGCGAGGAGCGCGAGCGCCGGCTCCGAGCTCGACGCCGCTCACCAGCAGCACGCCGAGCACGCCGAGCAGGTTCGACGCGTTGAACGCGCCGACCACTCGCGTCTGGACCTCGCCCTTGCCCCACGGCGTCTCGACGGTGAACGCGAGGCCTGCGGCGGTCGCGACGAGCCGCGAGCCGCCGATGTCGGCGGCGCCGAAACCGTAGGTCAGCACCTTGCGGCCGTTGGCGCGTGCGGCGTCGATCAGGCTCTGGCCGAAGGGATCGTCGGCGTTGATCACGCCGACGCGCAGGCCCGGCCATGAAAACAAGCTTCGCCTTCGCCGCGCCGTACGCCGCCATCGTCGCGTGATAGTCGAGATGATCGCGCGACAGATTGGTGAACAGCGCGACGTCGAACGCGACGCCGTTGACGCGTCCCTGGTCGAGGCCGTGCGACGACACCTCCATCGCGACGGCGTCGCGCGCCCGCGGCCTTGAACCTCGGCGAGCATCTCGTGCAGCAGCGCGGCATCGGGCGTCGTGTTCGTGGCGCCTCGAGACGCGCCGAGCAGGCCGTTGCCGAGCGTGCCGAGCACCGCGGCGCGTCGTCCCGCAGCGTCGAGGCCCGGCGCGATCCAGTGCGCGCACGACGTCTTGCCGTTGGTGCCGGTGACGCCGACCATCCACAGGTCGCGCGACGGATGCCCGTAGACGAAATCGGCGATCACGCCGAGCTTCGCCTTGAGGTCCTCGACCGGCAGATGCGGCAGCTTCCAGGCGTGATCCCAGTTGAAACCGCGCGGTTCCCACAGGATCGCGCCGGCGCCGCGCGCGATCGCGTCGGCGATGAACGCGCGGCCGTCGTGCTGCGCGCCGGGGTACGCGGCGAAGGCGTCGCCCGGGCGCGACCTGCCGGCTGTCCGACGTGATCCGCGGTCACGGGGACGCCCAGCTTGCGCGAGCAGCGCGGCGACGTCGACGTCGGCACTTGCGCGCGTTGCTCATGTCTCCTCGCTGCACGTCGGTCGCCGTCCGGCGGCAAGAACGACGTTGTTCGACCGGCGCGTCGGGCGGCACGCCGAGCAGGCGCAGCGCCGCGCCCATCACGCTGCGAAGACCGGCGCGGCGACCGCGCCGCCGTAGTACTCGCCGCTGCCGGGCTCGTCGATCATCACCGCGACGACCAGGCGCGGGTCGGACGCCGGCGCGAAGCCGACGAACGACGAGACGTACTTGTTCGACGTAGACGCGGTCCTCGAGCTTGTGCGCGGTGCCGGTCTTGCCGGCGACGCGATAGCCGGCGACCTGCGCCTTCGGCGCGGTGCCGCCGGGCTGCACGACCATCTCCAGCATGTGCCGCACCGCGCGCGCGGTCTCCGGCTGCAGCACCGGCCGGCCGGCGACCGGCGCCGTCGACCTTGAGCAGCGTCACCGGCTTCAACTCGCCGTCGGTCGCGAAGATCGTGTACGCGCGCGCGAGCTGCACGAGATTGACCGAGATGCCGTGGCCGTAGGCCATCGTCGCCTGCTCGATCGGCCGCCAGGTCTTCGCCGGCCGCAGCCGGCCCGACACTTCGCCGGGAAAGCCGGTCTTCGGCGGCGTGCCGAAGCCGGCGCCGGAGAGCATCTGCCACATCGTTTCCGGCGGCAGCGACAGCGCGATCTTCGCGGCGCCGACGTTCGACGATTTCTGGATCACCTGCTCGACCGTCAGCGCGCCTTCGCGATGCGCGTCGTGGATCGTCGCGCGGCCGATCGGTCAGCGTGCCCGGGCGCGGTCTCGATGATCGGTCCCGGGACGAGACCTTGCCGGAGTCGAGCGCGGCGGCGATCGTGAACGGCTTCAGCGTCGATCCCGGCTCGAACGTATCGATCAGCGCGCGATTGCGCATCTTGTCGCGCGCGACGCGATTGCGGTTGTTCGGGTTGTAGGTCGGCCAGTTGGCGAGCGCGAGAATCTCGCCGGTCTTGCGCGATCGAGCATGACGAGCGCGCCCGCCTTCGCCTTGTTCGCCTCGACCGCGGCCTTGAGCTCGCGGAAGGCGAGGTACTGCAGCCGGCTGTCGATCGACAGCGCGAGATCGCGGCCTTCCTGCGGCGCGCGAATGCTCGCGACGTCCTCGACGATCTCGCCGCGGCGATTGATGATCACGCGGCGGCTGCCCGGCTTGCCGCCGAGCCACGATCTGCTGCGCGAGCTCGATGCCTTCCTGGCCGACGTCGTGGTCGCCGGTGAAGCCGACGATGTGGCTCATCACTTCGCCGCCGGGGTAGTAGCGCCAGTACTCGTTCTCGTCGTGCATGCCCTTGATCTTCAGCGCCGCGGCGCGATCGGCGACCTCGGGCGCGACCGGTTTTTTCAGATAGACGAAGTCGCCGCCCTGCGCGAGCTTCTGCGTTGAGCGCGGCGGCGGGCATTTCCAGCGCCGCGGCGAGCGCGCGCAGCTGGTCGGGCGTCGCCTCGACCTGGTCGGGCCACGCCCACACCGCCTTGACCGGCGTGCTGATCGCGAGCGGATCGCCGAAGCGGTCGACGATGCGGCCGCGATGCGCGGGTACCTCGATGCTCGCGGCTGTAGCGCGAGCTGCCCTGCTCCTGCAGAAACTCGTTGTCGATGCGCTGCAGATAGAGCGAGCGGCCGAGCAAGCCCGCGAACAGCAGCAAGCAAGCCGCCGAAGACCAGCGGCGCGCGCAGCCGCGGCAGCGTCGGCGCGACGCGGCGCCGCTGTCGAACGTGATGCGCGGCTCTCATCGCGGTCCCGCTTCGACGATTTCGATCGCGACCCGGCGCCGGAAGCTGCATCTGCAGCTGCTCGCGCGCGATCTTCTCGACGCGCGCCGGCATCGCCCAGGTCGACTGCTCGATCTGCAGCTGGCCGATACTCGACTTCGTAGCGCGCTGCTCTGCGCCTGCTCGCGCTCGAGATCGACGAAGAGCTTGCGCGCCTGGTGCCGCGAGGTGACCAGCGACAACGCGCACGACGACCAGCACGGCGAGAAGCACGAGATTGAGGCGCGGCCATCATCGCAAGGGTGCGTCGGTGCGCTCGGCGACGCGCAGCGTCGCGCTGCGCGCGCGCGGATTGGCGGCGATCTCGACGTCAGCTCGCGCGAACCGCGCGGCCGACGAGCTTGAGCGGCGGCCGCGGCAGCGCCGCGGTCGGCGATCGCCAGGCGCGCGAGCCGCGCGTCGCCGCCGAAGGGCTGGCTATGGCGGCGAAAAAACTGCTTCACCATTCGGTCCTCGAGCGAGTGGAAGCTGATCACGGCGACGCGCGCCGCCGGCGTGCAAGCCGCGGCACGATGGCGTCGAGCGCTAGCGACAATTCCTGAAGCTCCTGATTGATGAAAATCCGTACAGCCTGGAAAGTCCGCGTGGCCGGATCCTGACTCCAATCACCCCGCGCCCGCGCGCCGAGGGCTTTTGCCACGATCTGCGGCCAGTTGCCGCGTCCGGACGATGGGCTCGCTGCGCGCGAGCCGCAACAATCGCTCTTGCAATCTGTTGAGCAAACCGTTCTTCACCATAGTCCGCGATCACTCCCCTCAGTTCGCGTTCGGCGTGCATGAGCAAGCCACTCGCGCCGCGCTGATTCGCCGCGCGTCGGATCCATGCGCATGTCGAGCGGTCCGTCGGCGCGAAGCGAAAATCCGCGCTCCGGATCGTCGATCTGCGGTGACGAGATGCCGAGGTCGAGCAGCACGCCGTCGCTGCGTCGATCGCCGCCGCATCGAGAACGTTCGGCAGATCGGAGAACCATGCGCGGTGAAAAGCGAAAGCGCGGGTCGTCCACCGAGCGCGCGGCCGCTTCCGCGCATCGGATCGCGATCGAGCGCGACGAGACGTGCCGCGAGGGCCGAGTGCCGCGAGGATGCGCCGGCGTGTCCGCCGCGGCCGAAGGTGGCGTCGACGTAGATGCCGTCGGGCTTGATCGCCAGCGCGGCCACGGCTTCGTCGAGCAGGACCGGGACATGGTCGCCATCGGCCATCAGAGCGAAAAGCCGTCGAGCTCGGGCGGCAGACCGCCGGCCGGGAACGCGACCGCCTGCGCCGTTCGCTCCAGCCACTTGCTCCTCGTCCCAGAGCTCGAACTTGTTGCCCTGGCCGACCAGCACGACGTGCTTGTCGAGCGTCGCGTACTGGCGCAGCGCCGGCGGCACGAGAATGCGACCGGACGCGTCGATCTCGACGTCGTCGGCGTGGCCGACGAGCAGGCGCTGCAGGCTGCGGATGCTTGTCGTTGAAGCTGGAGAGCGCCATCAGGCGCTCCTGGATCGGCTCCCACTGCGGGCAGCGGATAGAGCAGCAGGCAGTGGCCGGGTCGGCGGTCAGGACCAGGTGCGCCGTCGTCGCGCGCAGCAAGGCCTCGCGATGCTTGGCGGGAATCGCCAGGCGCCCCTTGTTGTCGAGCGCGAGATGCGTGACGCCGCGAAACACCACTCCTCCCTCTTCCGCGCCGCCCCTTGGGGGTAAGCGCCCACTTTGACCCACTTTTTACCACCTTGCGCCACTATAAGGAAACGAAAGCCCGGGGTCAACAGGATTTCGGTTTGCTGAACAAAGACTTAGCTCCTTTGTTGCATAAATGTTAAAATATCTCTAATAAAGAGTGACTTAACTGATGAATTAGAAGTAAGTTCGCAGGATGATCATGTTGTAGCCCTCAAAACCGCACGCCTTCTAATCGACAACTTACTGCGCTCGACGAGCCGATGGTGCGTCGCGGCGATAAGCTTGATGCCGATGGCATTGCGCCTCGGTTCGGCGCGGGCAGCGTCGTTTGCGTCTCACAAAGAGTTACAAGTCCTCCGTCAACGCACCCCCTATCGGGTCGTTATTCCGGAACAAGGGCGACGCTTCGGAGTCGGCGCACGCGCCCGTCAAGGAGGACAGCACATGCAGGAGCTCAGAAAAACGGCGCGATATCTACGCGACGACTCAACGTTGTCGCTATGCGCTCGCAGGCGCCGTCTTCGCGCAATCCGCGCATCCGCAATCGAGCCGACGGCGACCGTCGTCGAGTTCTACAACGCGTCGCTCAATCACTACTTCATTACCGCATACCCCGAGGAAGCCGCCATGCTCGATGCGGGGTATCGCTGCCCGGGTGGACTCGCACCGGTGTGACCTGGAGCGCGTGGGCGAACGCGGGCGACGACCCGAACGCCGTGCCGGTATGCCGCTTCTTCGGCACGCCCGGCATGGGGCCGAACTCGCATTTCTACACGGCCGACGCCAACGAGTGCGCGCTGGTCAAGCAGAATCCGGGATGGACGTTCGAAGCGATCGCTTTCTACATCGAGGTGCCGCAGAACGGCGCATGCGCGGGCCGGCACAACGCCGGTCTACCGCAGCTTCTATCCCGGGGCCGACGTCTCGCCAGTCGAACCACCGCTTTCTCCCCGACCTCACGATGTTCGAGCACATGGCGCCGCTCTTCGATCCTCGAAGGTGTCGTGATGTGCTCGCCGCTGTCGTCGGCGCAAATGCAGGCCGACGCGATGCGCCTGCTCGAGCAGTCGACGTTCGGTCCGACCGATGCGCTGGTCGCGCACGTGCAGACGCGTGGGCGCGCAGGCTTTTCTCGACGAGCAATTCGCGGCGCCGGCGAGCCAGTATCCGCGCGCTCAAGTACGTGCCCGCGGGCCAGCAGGCGACGTTCTGCCCGACCGATCCCGATCCGCAGTGCGGGCGCGACTACTACTCGCTGTTCCTGCTTCAGAACGCGTTCTTCCAGAACGCGCTCGCGGCAGCGATCAGCTGCGGCAGCGCGTCGCGTTCGCGCTGTCGCAGATCCTCGTGACGTCGGGGCTCGACATCAACCTCGCCTACGGGATGGGCGCGTACCAGCAGATCTTCCGCGACAACGCGTTCGGCAACTACGAAGACATCCTGACCAAGGTGACGCTGTCGTCGGTGATGGGCGACTACCTGAACATGGTCAACAACGACAAGCCGTCGGCGACAGCGTCCAGCCCAACGAAAACTACGCGCGCGAGCTGCATGCAGCTGTTCTCGATCGGCGTGTGGGAGCTGAACCTCGACGGCACGCAGATGCTCGACGCGAACGGCGCGCCGATCCCGACCTACGACCAGGACACGATCGAAGGCTTCGCGCACGTATTCACCGGCTGGACCTATCCGGTGCTGCCCGGGCGTGCCCGCACGCACGCACAATCCGAAGAATTTTCTCGGCGACATGGTGCCGGTCGACACCAATCACGACATCGGCGCGAAAGCTGCTGCTCAACGGCGTGACGCTGCCCGCGGGACAGCCGATCCAGGCCGATCTCGCCAATGCGATCCACAACATCTTCATGCATCCCAACGTCGGGCCGTTCATCGGCAAGCAGCTGATCCAGAAGCTGGTGACCGGCAATCCGTCGCCGCAATACGTGGCGCGCGTGGCCGCGGTCTTCAACAACAACGGCCAGGGCGTCCGCGGCGACATGAAGGCCGTGGTCAGCGCGATCCTGACCGATCCGGAGGCGCGCGGCGCGGTCAAGCTCGATCCGGCGTACGGCAAGCTGCGCGAGCCGGTGCTGTTCATGACCGGCGCGGCGCGTGCGCTCGGGCACGCAGAGCGACGGCGTGTTCTTCGGCCAGCAGGCGGCCAGCTCGGGCAGAACCTGTTCTACCCGCCGTCGGTGTTCAACTACTACCCGCCGACCTACGTCCTGCCCGATACGACGCGCTCGCGCCCGGAGTTCGCGATCCAGAATTCGAGCACGGCGATCAACCGCTACAACTTCGCCAACACGCTTGTCGTTCGGCACGATCGCGCCGCTGGCGACGCTTGCCCGGCGCGATCGGCACGACGCCCGACTGGACGGCGCTGTCGGCGCTCGCCGGCGATCCCAACGCGCTGCTCGACAAGCTCAATGCGCTGCTGCTGCACGGCACGATGTCCGCCGCGATGCGCAGCGCCGATCGTGCACCGCGATCAACGCCGTCCCCGCGACGCGACCCGCTGACGCGCGCCAAGACGGCGTTCTATCTCGTCGTCACGTCGCCGCAATACCAAGTGGAGCGCTGACATGAAAACCATGCCAATCCCGGTCGCCGCGCATTTCTGCGCAACGCTCGGCGCGCTGTCCGCCTTCGGGCTGGCCTCGCGCCTCGACCTGCTCAATCTCGTCGCCGAAGCGCAAGCGCAGACGCAGCACCGACTACAAGGCGCTGGTCTGCGTATTCATGTTCGGCGGCAACGACGGCAACAACACGGTGATTCCGCATCGACACCGCCGGCTACGGCCAGTACGCCGCGGTGCGCCCGCCTGCGCTCCGGGATCAAGCTGGCGCAGGCATCGCTGCTGCCGATACAGCCGGTCAATCTCGGCACGCCGTTCGGCCTGCATCCCGCGCTCACCGAACTGCAGACGCTGTTCAGCCAGAGCAAGATGGCGATCCTCGCCAATGTCGGAACGCTGCTGCAGCCGACCACGCAAGGCGCAATACGACGCCGGGCGTGCGTCCGCTGTCGCTGTATTCGCACGCGGACCAGCAGGCGCAATGGCAGAGCGCGATCTCGAGCAGCGCCGCCGGGACCGGCTGGGGCGGCCGCATCGCCGACAAGGTCGCGTCGTTCAACGCGGCGTCGGGCTTTCCTGTGGTCACCTCGCTCGACGGCACGGTGCTGTTCACGACCGGCGCGGCGACGGTTCCGCTGTCGATTCCGGTCGACCGGCTCGTTCGCGCTGTCCGGCTACACCGGCAGCGCCGCGGCCACGCGCGGCTCGCCGCGGTTCAGCAGCTGCTGGCCGCAGGGTCCGGCAACGCCTTCGTCACCGGCGCGAATGCCATCGGCACCAGGCGCTTGCAGCTGTCGGCGACCGTGAATCCGATCCTCGCCAACACCAACTCGACGGTCGCGCCGCTGTTCGCCAACCTGAAGACGAGCACCGCCAACCAGCTCTACCAGGTCGCCAAGATGATCGAGGCGCGCGCCGCGACCGGCGCCAAGCGGCAGATCTTCTTCGTTCAGCTCGGCAGCTTCGACACGCACGGCGATCAGATCAATCGGCAGCAGACTCTGTTCGCCGAGCTCTCGCCGGCGCTGAAGGCCTTCTACGACGCGACGGTCGCGCTGGGCGTGTCGAGCCAGGTGACGACGTTCACGCTTGTCGGACTTCGGCCGCACGTTCCAGCCGGCGTCGGGCGGCGGCACCGACCACGCCTGGGGCAATCACCACTTCATCATCGGCGACGCGGTCCAGGGCGGCTCGATCTACGGCCAATATCCGCAGCTCGTGCTCGGCGGACCCGAGCGACGCGGAAAGCGAAGGCCGCTGGATGCCGACGACCGCGGTCGATCAGTACGGCGCGACGCTCGCGCAGTGGTTCGGCGTGCAGGCGCCGACTTGAGCGCGTGTTTCCCAATCTCGCCAAATTCGCCACCGGCGATCTCGGCTTCATGAGCTGAGGACCGAGCCAAGAGCCTTCCACCGGCGGGCCGCCTTGACGCCTCGGCGGGCCGCCGGATAACCTCGCTTCACGCTGTACCGAATCAAGCGGTCATCGAGCCGGATCACGGCGCGACTTTCCTACTCGAGTGAATGCGTTGCTCCGTCCAAGCCGATACCGTCCCCGCCGCCCTACCCCGCTCCGTCGTGGGCTCGCGCGACTCGCCATCACGCTCTGCGCGTGTCTTTGCCCGGTGGCCGAGGCGGCAGACGATGCCCAGCCCTGCGGTATCGCGTGGAGATCGTCGCCGCGCCCTCATCGCTCAAGAGCGCCATTCAGGACAGCCTCGATATCGTGCGCTGGCAGGATTATTCGGAACTGACTCCGGAGTTCTTCGACCTTCTGGTCGAGGAAGCGAAGATCGCAGGCGCGTGACGCCGCCGAGGCCGAAGGATACTTTTCGGCGACGGTGAATGCCGAGGTGGACAACGCCACATCGCCGGCGACGGTTCGAATCCGAGTCGAGCCCGGCGAGCCGACGCGGGTCGGTGACGTTGCGATCGTCGATGGCCGGGCCGGCGGTGGCCGACGCTTCCTTCGGCAGCCAAGCGATCGCCAGCGCGAGCGGAGCGATGGTTGCTGCCGAAAGGGGCCATCTTCCGTCAGGCCGATTGGTCGAGCGGCGAAGTCCGCCGGCGGTCTCCGCTTCGCGAGCGATCGCTACGCTGCGGCAAAGCTGACTGAAAGCCACGCTCGGTCGACCCCGACACCCAGACCGCCGCGCTGACCGTGACGATCGACAGCGGTCCGCAGTTTCGCTTCGGCGCGCTCGAGATGTCGGGAGTGGAGAAGTATAGCGACGACAAGGTGAGCAATCTCGTGACCTTCGAGCCGGGCGATCCGTTCACGCAAACCGCGCTCGACGGGTTTCTGCGACGGCTGAGTTCCAGCGGCTATTTCGCCAGTGCGCAGGCCGTGCTGGATGCCGATCCCGCGCACGCCGATGCCGCGCCGGTGCGGGTCAGGGTCATCGAGGCTCCGAGACGGAAATTCACCGCCGGCATCGGATTCTCGACCGACACGCTTTATCGAGGCCAGCTTACCTACGACGACGTCAATATCGACGACAACGGCTTGCAGCTTCATACCGACATCCGCGCCGAGGCGAAGCTGCAGAATGCAACGCTGCGTTTCATCCTTCCTCCGCGCGTCCCCGAGTACACCGATTCGTGGGGCGCAAGCCTCGAGCACACCGACATTTCCGGGCTCGCGACGGAAGATGTCCTCTTCGGATGGAAACGGCGGACGGCGAACGAGCGCGATCAACAGACGTATGCCGTCACGTACTACGTGTCGAAGCAGGAGCCGGAGAACGCCGACTCGCAGCACGCGCATGCGCTGTATTTCGAGTACGGGAGGGCGTGGCGCCGCGTCGACGATCTGCTGTCGCCGAGCAGCGGCTATGTCCTGAACGCGCAGGTCGGCGGAGCGCCGCCGGGGGTGTCGAGCGCCGGCTTCGGTCGCGGCCTGGCGCAGGTGGCCGGCTGGATCCCCATCGATCCCAAGACACAACTTCTTCTCAAAGCCGAGGCCGGTGCGGTTATCGCATCTTCCTCGCGAGATGTACCCGGGCCCCTCCTGTTCCGAACCGGCGGTGATACGACGGTGCGCGGATACGCTTATCTGAGTCTCGGGCCGCGCGAAGGCGACGCGACGGTGCCGGGCCGCTATTACGCGATCGGCACGGCGGAGATCGTCCATTGGCTCGCCCCGACATGGGGCCTGGCGACCTTCATCGATGCCGGCAATGCCGCGGACAGCGTTCGCGATCTGAAGCCGGTCTATGGATACGGTGTGGGGGCGAGGCTGCGGACGCCGATCGGACCTTTCCGCTTCGACGTTGCCTACGGCGAGGCTACGAAGACCGTGCGCATGCATCTGTCCGTGGGATTGTCGTTTTGAAGCGCCGCCGCATCGCCGTGCTTTCCGCAGTCGCGGCAATCGCGCTGCTTGCGGGCCTGCTCGGCAGTGCGTGGTGGCTCCTGTTCAGCGATGCGGGGCTTCGCTGGGCCGCAGGCGAAGCGCGGTCGCGCAGCGGAGACAAGCTCAAGCTCGAGGGCGTGGAAGGGGCGATTGCAGGCACCGTACGCATCGCGCGAGTGATTTACGAGGACGACGACCTGCGCCTCGTCGCGGACAATGTCGCATTCGCCTGGTCGCCGCGAGCGCTGCTGTCGCGCAGTGTCCTTATCGACACGGTGGACGCGACCGGCGTCAGCTTGCAACTCAAGCCCGGCACAGGAGTGCACTCACCGCCGGAATCGCTGGCGCTCCCCTGGTCGATCGAGATTCAACGCGCCGCCATCGCGCATTTCGACGTCGAAAGCGGCGAGAACCGCTGGCGCTTCGCGCGTCTCGCATTTCGCTACAGCGGGGGACCGCGGCGCCATAGCCTCGACGAGCTGGCGTTCGACAGCGAATGGGGCGCGCTGCGAGGGAACATCGCTCTGGACGCGAGCCGCCCGTTCGCCGCGAGCGGCGCGGTCGCCTTTGCCGCGAGCGACAACCTGCATCGTGCGCGCGCGTCTCTTACCGTTGCGGGCACGCTCGATGCTTTGAACTTGTCCGGCGAAGGCTCGGCGGAAGGCGCCCGCATCCAGGGCTCCGCGCGGATCGCGCCCTTCGAGCCGGCGTGGCTGACGGCTGCTCGCGCGGATCTGTCCGATGTCGATATCGCGCGATTCGATTCGAGCCTGCCGATGACGGCTCTGTCGATGAGCGTCGAGGCCACCGGCGATGGCGAGCGCCGCGTACACGGACGCTTCACGGAACGCAATTCACTCGCCGGCGCCGTGTCGGCGAATCGCCTGCCCATCGCATCGATGACATCGTCGTTTACGCTCGCCGCAGACTCGCTCGAACTCGACAATCTCGAAGCAAGCGTCGGCCAGCGCGGCCGGATCGCCGGCAACATGCGCGTCGACCTCAAGCACGCTTACTGGAATCTCGCAGTCTCGGATCTCGATCTGCGCGCGCTTGCAGGCGACCTGCGCCCCACGCGCCTTGCGGGCTCGCTCAAAGGCGACATGGTCATCGAGGGCGAGCAAGCGCGGGGAACCTTGTCCGGCGAGGTGAAGGAATCCGGAATCTCGCTTGCCTTCGACGCACGCGTCCAAGGCGGAAGCGTCGACGTGCGGACATTCCGGGCGCAGGCCCGCGGCGGGACGCTCCAGGGGCGCGCGACATTTGCCATCGCTCCGCCGAACGCGTTCAGCTTGAGCGCGACGGCGACGCAACTCGATCCATCGGCATTCGGCAATTATCCGCAAGCATCGCTTTCGGGAACGCTGGACGCGGGAGGGTCGCTCAAGCCCTCATTGTCGTCGACAATCGCGTTCAAGCTCGCCGACGCCAGCCGCTTGCGCGGTTTCGCCATCGCCGGCGCGGGAAAGCTCGCGCTCGCGCACGATCGAATCAGCGGCGCGGACATCAGCGTCGCGATAGGGAACAACCGCCTGATGCTCTCCGGCGGTTTTGGCGTGCCGGGTGACGTGCTTGCCTATTCGCTTGACGCTTCGGACCTCCGCGCGTTCGATCCGAGGCTCGCCGGGCGGCTGCGCGCATCCGGGCAGGTCGGCGGAACCTGGGACGTGCCCTTCGGCTCGCTGACCGCGACCGGCGAAGCGCTTCGCTTCGGCACGGCATACACGGCCGCGACACTGAGCGCGGATGTCTCCATCGGCGCCGCAAAAGCCTTCAATGAGCGCCCGCTCAAGATCGACATGGCGGCATCGGACGCGCGCATCGACGCAATCGCGGTGCGTGCGATCAGCGCGAAGATCTCCGGAAGCTTGGCGCAGCACGAGGGCAGCATCGCCGGCAAGACTTCGCTTTCCGAGGGCGACATCGACATCAGCGCGCGCTTGAGCGGCGGCTGGTCGGGAAGCGCCTCAAATGGAAAGTGGTCGGGACAGATCGTGTCGCTGGAATCGCGCGGCGCGTACGCGCTGGCTCTGGCGCAGCCCGCATCGCTCGAGGCAGGCGCGAGCCGCGTGCACATCGCGGACGTTCGCGGCACGCTCGAGGGAGGACGCTTTGCGGTGGAGGAGCTCGAATGGAACGCGGGACGCCTCTCGAGCAAAGGCGATTTCAGCGCATTGCCTGCCGCGCCGGTATTGACGTTCACCGGCGGCTCCGCCACGGTTTCATCGACGCTGAAGGTTTCCGGTCGCTGGTCGTTTTCGGCGACGCCTCGCATCAACGGCACGTTGACCGCCTCACGCGACAGCGGCGATCTCGCACCCGCAAATGCGCCGCAATATGCGCTTGGGCTGACGCGGCTCGAATTGAGCGCCACGAGCACCGACGATCGTGTGCACGCGACCGTCACTGCTCGCGCTCGCCTGGCCGACGCGGATATCGTCGGCGATATCGGCCCCGCGCCGGAGCGCCCGGGAAGTTTCGACAAGGCGACGCCGTTGTCCCTGACGGCGCGCATCGATGCATCCTCGCTTCGTGCGCTGCAGGCGCTCGCGGGCACGACTGCGGTGGTCGACGGCCGCATCAAGCTCGATCTGTCAGGGAGAGGAACGCTGGAGCGAGTCCGGTTCTCCGGCACGATCGACGGCGACGCACTCAAGATCGAGGCGCCGCAATACGGCGTGTACTTGAAGGAAGGCGTCGTGCATGCGCGGCTTGCAGACGACTCAGTGACCGTAAGCGAATTGTCGTTTGCAGGAGGCGACGGCCGGTTCGTCGCCAGCGGCGTGCTGCCTGCGACCGGCGACATGGCGGGATCGCAGCTCACCTGGAAGGCGGAGAAGCTCGCGTTGTTCAACCGTCCCGACACCCGACTGACGCTGTCGGGCGCAGGCACGCTTGCCATGAAAGCCAAGCACGTGACGCTCGCCGGCTCGCTCAAAGCGGACGAGGGATATTTCGAAATGCAGCCGACACGCCGGGAAGTCCTCGGCGACGACGTCGTCGTCCGCGGCCGGGAACGAAGGCCGTCGCGGGCCTCGACGCAAAGAGTCCCGTTTGCGGTCGACCTCGAGCTGGATTTCGGAGATCGGTTCACCTTCGTCGGCGAGGGCTTCGATACCGGCCTCGCCGGCAAGGTCCACGTGAAGACAACGGACGTTGGTGAGCTCGTGGCCAACGGAACGATACGCGCCGTACGTGGGACCTATACCGCTTTCGGTCAGCGTCTTACCATCGAGCGGGGAAACCTCTACTTCGACGGGCCGCTCGACAACCCCGGGCTCGACGTGTTCGCGCTGCGAAAGAATCTCCAGGTCGAGGCGGGCGTCGAGGTCACCGGCACCGCGCGCGTGCCGGTGATTCAGCTCACCTCGAATCCGCCGGTCCCCGACAACGAAAAGCTCGCCTGGCTGGTGCTGGGCCACGGACTCGACAACACCACCGGGGCAGAAGCCGCGGCGCTGCAGGCCGCCCTCGGCGCGCTCGCCGGTTCCGGCGGAGCGCCCTTCGGACAGCGCATCGCACGCACTTTCGGGGTCGACGACATCAGCATGCGCGCCGCCGATACGACCAAGTCCGGCGCGGGAAGTCAGATCGTCGCGGTCTCCAAGCGGCTGAGCGACAAGGTGACGCTCGTTTACGAGCAGGGATTGTCGGTCGCCAACAACGCGTTGAAGATCGAATACTCGCTTTCGCGCAACGTCACCCTTCGGGCGGAGGCGGGCTTCGTCAATGGATTCGGGATCTACTACAGCCGCTCGTTCGACTGAGCGGCGATCGACCGCAAATTCGCGGCAATCGAATCGTCTGCGATGGAATTGGCGCGCCCGAAAGAGTCGAACCCAGGGGACTTGGCTTCGGAGGCGGACAGATCATGTGTGCTACGAACTGCACACTTGATTGGCATTCGCCTTGTCAATCGCGTCGCTGAAGCGCGCATTGCAGATCCCCGTTTTGCGCCGGCGCGCACCGGTTCGCTAAACTTGACCTTCCCTGGACCGGGAACTAGCGGTAGTCTTGCGACAGCCCTTGTCAAAGGACATCAGAATCATGCCTCCATCATCGCGCGGACTTCTTCTCACCTGCCTTGTGGCAATACCCGCGTTATTGGGTGCTGGGCAGCACGCAATAGCGCAGGCTCCTGCGGACCCGAAACCCGCGGCGGTGTCGTCGCGAGTCCCGGACATCGATCCGTCAACCTATCGCGTTGGATCCGAGGACTTGCTGGAGATCTCGGTGTGGCACGAGGATGCGCTCAAGAAAGAGGCGCTAGTGCGACCCGACGGCGGCATCTCCTATCCGCTGATCGGCGAGGTGCAGGCCGCCGGCAAGACCGTGCTAGAACTTCGCGAGGAGGTCGCCAAGCGCCTCGAGAAGTTCATACCCGATGCGGTCGTTTCGGTGACGATCCTCAAGGTCGGCAGCCAGCGGGTCTACGTCATCGGCAAAGTCAACAAGCCGGGCGAGTTTCCGGTCGGGCGGTATGTGGACGTTCTTCAGGCGCTCAGCATGGCGGGTGGCCTCACACCGTTCGCGGACACCAACGACATCCGCGTCATGCGCCGTGAAGGCGAGCGGCAAGTTGTACTCCCGTTCGAGTATGCCCGCGTCATCCGTGGACAGAAACTCGACCAGAATATTCAGCTTCGCGCCGGCGACGTGGTCGTCGTGCCCTAACCGCGAGGCGCGGGCGGACCCAAGAACATGTCGAGACGCCTTGTTGCCGTGTTCGTCGCGGCCGCTGCGACGGCTGCGCCGCCGCTGGTTACCGCGCAGGAGTGGCTGGTGCAAAGCGGCGCGACCGCGCGCACCGAGTACAGCGACAACTATTTCTTCACCTCCACCGATAAGCAGTCGGGGTTCACCGGGACGGTGACTCCGTTCGTCACAGCGGCGCGTCGAACGGAGACGAGCGACGTAGCCGCGCTGGTCTCCGTCGGTGCGAACAAGGTGTGGGGGGTTTCACCCAACGTCGACTACGTGAGCGGCCGCTTCGGCCTGGATGGATCACTGCGCGAGACCCGCTCCACCTGGACCGGGAACGTGTCGTTCGAGCGATCCGCCAGCCTGCAGAACCAGCTCACGCCGGCGGGCTCGTTCCTCGCACTCGCCTACACCAACGCGGCTTCCGCAAAAGGTGCCTACACCTACGCCCTAACCGAGCGATGGTCACTCGGCGCTACCGCAGGAGCCTATGGAAATCGCTACAGCGGCGTCGCGGACGGCGCGACGTTGTCGAACAACCATGGCTACTACGCCGGGGGCAACGCGGGCTACGCGTATTCGGACCGCACGCAGATCACCTTCGCGGCCGGCTACTCGCGCTATTCGAGCGACATCACCCGGAGCGACGAAGTCACGACCACGCTTGGAGTCGTGCACCAGTTCTCACCGCAATTGACGATTTCGGCTTCGGTGGGTGGTTTTTCGGACGACGTCGACGTTGCGCAAAACGGTGTCATCGCCGGCAACCGACACCGCGACCGTGGCGGGCTGTACGGCGGGAATATCACCTATGCGTTCTCCGAGCGCACGCAATTCGTCGCCAACGTCTCCCAAAACCTGGCGCCGAGCAGCTCGGGCACCCTCAACAAAAGCGAGAATGCTGGGATTTCGCTAACGCACCAGCTATCGGATCGTTTGACCGGGCGGCTGGGGGCGAGCTACACCCGCACCATCTTTCCGGCCGCGATTGGCAATTCATTGACTGACAACTACGCCGTGGGGGAGATCGGCCTTTCCTATCTGCTCGCGGAGCGCTGGAAGCTCGACGCCGGTTACCGGTATTCGGGCGCACGGTATGCGCAGATCGAAGGTGAGCCCAGGTCGAACGTCGTCTTCTTGAGCATCGGCTACAACTGGCCCGGCGCGTCGTTCACGGATTGGGTCGGCCGGCGTTCCGATACCCAAGGTCTGCCGGGCGCCGGCGCGGTGCCGCTTCCCGCGCGATCACCGGGGTCCGCCGCGCCGTCAGGTCCAGCACCCGAGGCGACGGCCCCGGATGCCTCGCCCTTCGACCGATTAACGATCCCGTAGACGCGGTCTGGTCTGCGCGTGTGACATACTTGTTTATGGCATTAGCAAGAATCTGCGAATTGTTGGCACAAACGGGCTACATGTGTGAGCCCTCGATTAAGACTCCCCGGCCATGGAAGACGAAGAAAGCGGCAAGACCTTAGGCGAATATCTGGCCGTCCTGCGGCGGCGCAAAGGTCAAATCCTAGCAGTCAGCCTGGCCTTGGCCGCGGTTGCCGTTGCCGTGGCCATCGGCCTCCCGCCGGTCTACCGCTCCACGGCAACCATACTGGTACAAGAGCAGGAGGTGCCGCCCGAGCTCGTGCGCTCCACCATCACGAGCTTCGCCGACGAGCGCATCCAGGTGATCAGCCAGCAGGTGATGACGCGGGCCGTGCTGCAGCGGATCGTCGACAAGTATGGCCTGTATGAGAAGTATCGCCAGCGCGAAACGAACGAGGAAATCCTCGACCGTATGCGCAAGGATATCAAGCTCACGACAGTGAACGCCGACATCTCGGACCGAAGCAGCGGACGTCGCGTGAATGCCACCATCGCTTTCACAATCTCGTATGACTCACCGCAGCCGGACCGCGCGCAGAAGGTCGCCGTCGAGCTGGCATCGCTCTACCTCGATCAGAACGTGAAGGCACGCCAGCAAAGCGTGGCCGAGACGACCGCTTTCCTTGCCCAAGAGGCGGATCGGCTGGCCACGCAGATCCAGGAAATCGAAACCAACCTCGCGCAGTTCAAGCGCCGCTACGCGGGCCGGCTGCCGGATTCGTCGACGGTCAACATGCAACTTGCCGAGCGCACGGGTTCCGAGTTGCTGCGCATCGAACGGGAAATCAGCACACTCCAGGAACGTAAAATCGCCTTGGAATCGCAATTGCCGGTCATCGCGCCCAACGCCCCGCTGGCAGCAAACGCTGCGGGGGAGCGCGGTCAAACGCCGGCGGAGCGGCTGCGTACGCTGCAGGCGCAATATACGAGCTCCTCGGCGGTCTACGGCGCCGACCACCCCGACATTCGGCGCATGCAGCGGGAGATCGCCGCGCTCAGCGCCGAAACCGGCGCGTCGGCGAAGGACACCGATGTCGCTGACAAGCTCAAGAAGCTCGAGGACGAGCTTGCGGCGCTCAGGGAACGCTACTCGGAGGATCATCCTGACATCCAGCGGATCAAACGCTCCATTGCGGCGTTGAATGCGGCGCCCAAGCAGGCGGCGACGGCTGCGACGGCCGACAGGCGTGCGGGGCAGGACGCGGCCCGGCGCCCCGACAATCCGGCTTACGTCGCGCTGACCACTCAGATAGACGGCGCCAAACGCGAGCTCAGTCACTTGGCGGCGCTCAGAGACGACCTCCGCGCGCAGCAGCGCACCTACGACGCGCGGCTGGTGCAAATCCCCGAGATCGAGCGCGAATACCACGACCTGACGCGTGATTACGAGAACGCCCAGACGCGTTATCGCGAGGTAAAGGCAAAACAGATGCAGGCCGAGGTTTCGCAGGAGCTGGAAAAGGATAGCAAGGCGGAGCGCTTCAGCCTGGGGGAGCCTGCGCATCTACCCGAAAGACCGTTTAGTCCCAACCGTCGTGCGGTTGCGCTTATCGGCTTGGTGGCCGCGCTGGGCGGCGGACTTGGCGTTGCCGGATTGCGCGAAGCCTTCGATTCGTCCGTCAAAGGGCCGCTCGAGCTCGCCCGGATTGCGACCGCGCCCATATTGACTGCGATCCCCTACATCGAGACCCGCTGGGAGCAGGTGGGCAAGAGGCGTCGAACCTTGATGACGGCCTGTCTGGTTCTCCTGGCGACAGTTGCCTTCCTCGTCGGTGTACACGTCTTCCTGAAACCCTTGCCGGCGATCATTGACTCGATAGTTCGCAGAGTCGGGATCGGGTAGCCAGACTTGGAAAAAATCTCGGTTGCGCTGCAGCGGTTGCTGGACACCCAAACGCCAGGAGGGAGCCTGTTCGGAGCGGTGGACGAACGGCTTCCTGCAAGCGGTTCCCCGGCACGTCCGCCGGGGCGCATCGTTTATACCCGTACCCGCATACTGGAGGTCACACCGCTGGTGCTGGAGCGACACCGCCTTGCCTCAGTGAGGGACGATACGACCGCCGACCCGTTCCGGCTGCTGCGCACGCAGGTCCTGATGCAGATGCGCCAGAACGGCTGGCAGACGCTCGCGGTGACGAGCCCCAACAAGGGAGCCGGCAAATCCACCGTCGCCCTCAATCTCGCCATGAGCTTCGCGATGGAGGCGGACTATACGGCGCTGCTGGTTGACGCGGACCTCCGCGATCCTGATGTACGCCACATGCTGGAGCTCGAGCCGGGGCCCGGGCTCGTGGACTATCTCCTGGGCGACGCGGTGCTCGAGGACCTGCTGATCCATCCCAACGTCGGCAATCTCGTCGTGCTTCCCGGAGGCGCGCCGGTGGCGAACACGTCCGAGCTGATGCGCTCGCCAATGATGGCCGATATGATCCGGGAGATGCGCGCCCGTTATCACGACCGCCTGATCGTCTTCGACGTGCCGCCTGTCCTCGCCGGCGCCGACACACTGGCGCTTTCCGCTTACATGGATGCGACCATCTTGCTGGTCGAGGAATGCAAGAGCCGGAAAGCGGACATTGAGCGGTCGTGCGAGCTCCTGGCTAGTTCGAACCTCATCGGTATTGTGCTCAACAAATCGCGCGAATTGCCGGAAGCCGAACCCATTACGCGCCCGAGACCGGGGTTTTTGCGGCGTTTCTTTGGCGCCGAAGGCTAGCGCGCATGTACGAATCGTTCTACGGATTCAACATCAGGCCTTTCGCGCTGCTTCCGCAAGAGGAGTTCATGTTTCTCTCTCGCCAGCACCGCATGGCGCTGGACCTGCTTGTCTATGGACTGAGTAACCGCGCCTTGTTCTGCGTCGTGTCGGGCGACATCGGGACAGGCAAGACGACGCTGTTGCGTTATTTGCTGCGACGGCGCGGTCCGCAGATCTCGGTGGGCATGGTGACCGGGGTGAACGGAACCTTTTTCGAACTCCTTCAGTGGACGCTCTCCGAGTTCGGGCTCGAGCACCGCGGGATAGACAAGATAGGCATGCAGCAGGCACTCGTCGAGATGGCCAAGCGCGAGGAGGCGTCTGGGAGGCGCATGGTGCTCATCATCGACGAGGCCCAATCGCTCGCGCCTGAGGTACTCGAGGAGCTGCGCCTGTTCTCGAACGTCAGCGCCGGCTACGCGCCCGTGCTGCAGACGGTCCTAGTTGGACAGCCCGCGTTGCGGCAAACCTTGCGCCGGCGCGAGATGCGCCAATTCGCGCAGCGGGTTGGTGTCGACTACGTCCTCACGCCACTCGACAAGGAGCAGACCCAAGCCTACATCCGTCACCGGCTGGGGCTCGCCGGTGCGCCGCAACAGGATCTTTTCACCACCGAGGCGTGCGATGCCATATTTGAAGCGAGTCGCGGCATCCCGCGCATCATCAATCTGCTCAGTGACACCGCGCTCGTCTACGGGTACGCCGATCAGAAACCGACAATCGATGCCGGTACGGTGAAGGAGGTGCTGCGGGACAAGGCGCGCGAGGGGGGCTGGCTGTTCAATCAGCCGATCCGGCGTCGCTTACGCGAGCCGTCCAGCACCGAGGGCTAGCGCGCACGCGTAGCGGTACGCAGTCCGATGCCTTGTGGATGCTCTTTGCAGCGCAGTCGGCGAATTTTACACGGTGCCTGCAGGTGCCATTCGCAACTATCTGTATTGGCATTGTAATTTCATGTTGCACATAACTTGCTTTCCACGTGCCGTACGCATCGGCCTCGTTCTAGCCGACCTTACCGTACTGGAAAGAAGAACTAGGCACTCGCGGCGCGCCGCTTATGACAGTGTAATCTTTCGCGCGCTGACGGTCGGCGCCACGCAAGTCATTTTTTTTAGTCACACTGGTACCGGGGAGGTGCCTCTGTGGATAGTCGGGTAAAGCCAACGTCGCTACCGTTTCGCTGCGCGCGTATCGCAGGGTGGGACGTGCGCGCTCGAGGCGCTGTGCCGGATGTCAACCAGGGAACTGGCGGCCGTGATCTTGTCGCCGCATCGATGGAAGCAACGATTGCTGTCGGGATGACACTGCGATGAACCCACGTGACCTACGGATCGAGTTGCCGGATCAACGGCGCTCGCAGATCCATTGGCGCAATGGCGCAGCCTCCTTCGACAAGGCTGTCATGACGGATTTTTTCGATCTGTCGGCCCAGCCGGTACGCAGCTTTGCGGAACGTAACCCAAGGGCAAGGCCCGCACCTGGCACGCCGACGAAAATTGCCAAACCGGTACCGACGGAAAGCGCCCTGGGGCAGCATGACAGCTACGCGAACCTGAACGATGCTGTTCCCAAGCAAGCGGCAACAACGCAACGGCCTGCTGATGCTATTGAAAGGCTTGCAAGCAGGAGGAGATCCGACCCTGCGCTCGCGCTGCTCAAGGTGTTCGATCTGATGGTATTCATCGCCGCGCTCGTCCTGGCCGCCGCTCCGACCGGTCCCCTGGCAACGCTCATAACCAGTGCAATCTCGAGCGACCCACTGCTCTTTCGTTTGACGCCTTACGCTCCCCTCACATTCGACGAACTGCTCAGCATCGAGATCTCGCTGCAAGGCATCCTTTTCACCTGTGCCTTCCTTGTCTTTTTGCACATCATCTTCTCGGCACTGGGAATGTACTCCTCCGACCGCTCGGCACGCATCAGTCGGCGTGACGTCATTCGCGTCGTGGCAGTCGCGTTTCTAGCCGCCGCGGCCATCTGGTTGGCCTCCCTACTGATCGATTTTTCTCACGACGTCGCGGCGGCATTTTTCAGCGCATTCGTTGTGACCTGCTGCGTAAGTTTCCTCGCGCGACTTGTGGTCAACTCCTTCGTCCGACGCGCGGCGCTTGCGTCGAAGGCGCACCGTCACGTGATAGTCGTCGGAACGAATCGGCACGCGGTCGAAATTGCTCGCCGGATAGATACATCTCCCACGCGCGGCATGAAGGTTGTCGGATTCGTCGACCAGAACTGGGCTGGAGAAGCCGAGTTCCGCCACTCAGGCTACAAGGTAGTGAGCGACTTTGCCGGATTCCAGGACTTTCTGAAGGATCACGTTGTTGACGAGGTCGTCATCTGCACGCCTCTCAAGTCGCTTTACGACAAATCCGCCCGAATCTTCGCGCAATGTGAGCAGCAGGGCATCACGGTACGCTTCCGCTACCACCCGGTGAACCCGAGCATTGGCCGTTCCAGAATCGACGAGTTCGAGGGGCAGCCTGTACTAACCGTCAAGTCGACACCGCCGCAGAATATCAGCCTGTACGTGAAGCGGCTTGTCGATACTGTGGCCTCGGCTGCTCTTCTGCTGTTGCTCTCGCCAATGATGCTTCTGATTGCGCTCGCGATAAAGTTGACATCTGACGGGCCCGTGTTCTTTACCCAAGAGCGAGTGGGACTGAACAAGCGACGATTTCGCCTCTACAAGTTTCGCACCATGGTTGTTGATGCAGAGCAACGCCTGGCGTCGCTCGAGTCCAAGAACGAGGTTACCGGACCCGTCTTCAAGATCAAGCGCGATCCACGCATCACGCCAATGGGTCGCTTTCTTCGAAAGTCGAGCTTGGACGAGCTTCCCCAACTGCTTAACGTCTTGAAGGGTGAGATGAGCCTCGTGGGGCCCCGCCCCTTGGCGGTTAGAGACTACCGCGGCATTACCGAGGACTGGCAGCGCCGCCGGCTTAGTGTTCTACCTGGAATCACCTGCCTCTGGCAGGTAATGGGCAGGAGTTCCATCCCTTTTGACCGCTGGATGGAGCTGGATCTTCAGTACATCGACAACTGGTCACTCCTGCTGGACCTCAAGATCTGCGTGAAGACCATACCTGCGGTCTTTTCGGGAGCAGGAGCTTCTTGACAAGCGCCGAAGGCGATATTTGCTCGGCCGGTGCGCGTGGTTTTGCGGACCTTGCGGGTGCCAACGTGGGATTGTGAAGCGCGAGCTTTCCGTTCCCCACTTAGTGAATCTCTGAACAAGCCTCCGTCGCGGCCGCCTGCACGACTCATGCAAAGGCTCCTTAGAGTCGCCCGGCGTGTGCACCATGTGTGCACCATAAATGCACCGGCTCGTCGGAGCCCTTGTCCGACGGTTGCCCGTGACACCCCAGTAACGGTGCCGCTCCGCCTGACTTCTGCTTGTTTGAGCTCCGGGGTATGATGCCCAAGGCCGACGCGGGATCTTCGGCGGCCAAGGGGGCCTTGAGTGGACTGGATATGGTGGGTGTCGATAGGTTTTGTGCTGGGGCTCAACTGCGGCGTTGCGCTAAGCGGGCTGCTACGGTTTTCTTCCAAGCGCCGGAAGAACGAATCGCTCCGGAAATTCCTGTTCGGTGCCCCCCTCGACGGACCGTCGACCATTTTTTAGCCCCCTGTCCAGGGCCGGCGCCCGTCCGGCGGAGCATCGGTCAATGGCCGTATGCGTGGTCCGCGGTACCGTGCGCGAGTTTGGCGCCGTCTTAAGGCAGGCCAAACACACGCTGTCAGAATGACATCGGGTGCCGCATTATGTCTAGTGCGAGCTTCTGGAGCTCGACGATTTCGATTCGAACGCCGCCGCGGGTTTGCCACCATCGATCGGGGTCAAAACTCGAGTACCGGGAGGGCCGAATCGTGACACTCGTCGGATGGCCTTTCATCTCTCGATCGAGCACTCGCCGCAATCGTCGCGAATGGTCAGCACCCGTCACGACCACGATGGACCGGAACTGATGCTCGTCGCACCAGCGCGGAAGGACCTCACCCTCGCCCTCGGTCCCAGCGTCGGTCCTGACGATCCGCACTACGTCGCGTCACGCCGAGCCACCCCAGTTGACGGACCTGCCTGGCGCCCGCATCCTCGTAGGGGAGCCCCCGGCGGATGAACTCGTGATCTTCCCCGCTCGGGGGATCGCTGAAAACCGCAACTCGGGTCGCGATGCCGCTTTGCACGAGGTCCGCTGCTTCGAGCACCCCGGCGCCGCCGGAATCAAGCGATATAACGATGATGTCGGCCGGCACAACGGGTTCCTTGACTACGAGTGCCCATCCTGCCGCCCGCAGGACCGGTTCACGAACCGCGGGGACGGCAACGAAGACAGCAGCGGCCAATGCGATCGCCACTAAGATCCGGGCGCCGCTCCGCCACCGGGAGCGCATTCTCGGATTCATCTCCAAATTGGACGTGCGCGCATAGAAAACCACCGAATCAAATTACGGTCGTTGATTTTGCCACGCCTATCCTGTACCCGATCAATGACGTTTCTTCTTTCCGATGCACCCTCGGTACGCAATTCTTCTGCTGGGTTTGATTGCACCTTTGACGGGCGAAACGCGATCGGTGATCACGGACCCAGTGGTCGCGGGCGTGACGCAATGCGCATTCTATGTGGACTCCGCCTCCAGGGTCACATTGCCGGTTGTGCCGACTGCCGATGGGAACATCTGCATGATGAACATCGACGGCATCGGTGCGGGAATGCATACGGTTTTTGTTACCGCAATATCAGTTGACGATCCAGTTTGGGGTAGCCAGGAGTCTTTGCCATCGTCACCCTTGACACTTGGGACGACGGCGACAACTGAGCTCCTGCGCGCCACGCATACCACTGCTCGCTTCGTGCGCACCAAGGCGCGCTGGGTCCTTGTCGCGGCGCTCATTGCCGCAGTCGCGGTCGGCGTCGTCGTCTGGCTTCGGCGGCGCTGAGATGGCCGCGCGTGTCGAGTGGGGATGCTAATTCATGGTGCCCTTGAGACCGATGCGCGATGCGTCGTGAGCGATGCGAAAAAGGTCAGCGTGCTGCCGATGTTCTCCTCTACCCAGTCGATCAGCTTCTGCTACTTGCGCTGCGCGCGCGGAGCCACGCCGCCTCGGACAGTACCCTGCCGATCGCCTTGCGCACTCGGGCGCGGTCGTCCGATACCGCCACCTCGACGCCGACTTGCCAACGCGGGTGATCGCTAAAACTGCCAATACAGAAACTCGCTCTGTCCACCAAGATAGAGAATTCCCACAGCCGCCACGACTGATACCACGATTGCCCATCCCAGCGATGCTTTCCAAGCGATGGGCCGACCGAAAACTGCGTAGCCAGCATCCGATTTCCAGCCAAGCGCCGGCTCATGTCTAGCCAGCATTTGAAGCGTGTTCGGACCGGCGAATGCGATCGCGCCTAGAACAAGAATCCATAAAGCCATCTTGTTGAAGTCGATATCACCGCCCGACGCCGGCAGCGTCATGCCATTCAGGCCGATCATTCCCTTAAACAAACCGACCGCTGTCTTCATCGTCGAAGATCGGAACACTACCATCGAGGCAACTACGCACGCGAGCGTCAGCACGAATCCTACCGGTCGCATGAACTCGTTATAGGCCGCCTTGTCGCGCCACAGTTTTGGGCCGACTAGCCGCCATCCATGATTGACCGTGATGAAGATACCGTGCATTAAGCCCCAAAGGATGAATAGATAACCGGCTCCATGCCACGCTCCAGAGACAATCATTGTCAACAGCACGGGGAACGCCAACAGGTCGAGGAATGCTCCGACCGTCGCTTGTCGTCCGCCTAAGCCTGGACGGCCCGCAGCCAAGCGACGCCGCGTCATCGAGAGCGCTATCGGATTGTAGATATACGCCGTCAAGAAACGCGTCAACGTCATGTGCCAGCGCATCCAGAAATCGATGATGCTCGAGGCCTTGAGGGGGGAATTGAAGTTTGGCGGCAACCGCACCCCGAAGAAGCGTGCGATCCCGAGCGCCATATCGGTGTACCCCGAAAAGTCAAAGTAGATCTGCAGCGTGAAGCCGATTGCCGCCATCCAGGCGGGCAGGAAGGAGATCTGGCTACCCGATGCGGCCTGTTCGTAGACAGAGCTCACTAATGGCGCAATGCTGTCAGCAAGAAACACCTTCTTGAACAAACCGAACGCGAAAAGCGTCAGACCGACGGAAACATTCTCTCTGTCGAACGCGCACGGAGCGCGGTGAAACTGCGGCATCATTTCACGGTAATGCACGATCGGGCCTGCGATAAGCTGGGGGAAGAACAACACGAACAAACAGTAGTCCTGGAGGGTGAATGACTCGACACGCTGCGCGTGAACATCGATCAGAAACGCGATCTTTTGAAAGGTGATGAACGAAATTCCGAGCGGAAGAATGATCGCCGTCAGAACCATATTAGTGCCAAATACATCGTTGACCGTACCCACCGCAAAATTCGCATACTTGAAGTAACCGAGAAACGCGATATTGAAGGCGATGCCAAGCACAAGAACCGCCTTGGAAGGGCCCCATTTTTCCTGGCTGCTTAGCCTTAGCAGAATTCGCGCGAGCACGAAGTTGACCAGAATCGACGGCGCGATAATGAGCACGTTGACCGGCCGCCACCAGGCATAAAAGAACAGCGATGCGACGATGATCCAGCGCAGGGCCCACGTACGAGAAAAGGTCCCTAGCAGGAAGAACACCAGAACCGTTACGGGCAGAAAGGCAAAAATGAATTCGTAAGAATTGAACAGCATTCTAGATGTCTTTCATTTTCATGACTGCTTACGCTGCGACGATAGCAGTGCCTTGATCCGCCGGACAATCGCGCCGACGTTTTCAAACGACTCGACTTCAGCAACACGGAACTTCACGCGCAATTCGATCTCGACGACGGCGATGAAGTTAACGTAGGCGAATGAGTCCCAGTTGGTCACGTCATCACGTGTAGTCTCCATGGTCAGAACGATCGAGTCGTCCAACAGAATGGCGCGGAGAATGCGGCTGCAGCTGTCCAGAACTTCTTGATCGGTCATGTTACCCGGCGCTCCGAGCAATGTGCGTGGGGCGGGCTAGATAGTCAGGCAAGTTCAGGATCCACCGGGTGGCACCAGGAGAAATTGGCGCAGGTTCTTGCGCCTGAATGAAGCCAAGAGTCCCGTACAGTTCCTTGACCACGCTGTTCTTGGATGTCGGTACGTAATCGGCACGAAATGTCCGTACGCCCCGCTCACGCGCCGCTTCCACGGCAATGTTCATTACTTCGAATTCGAGCTCTCGCCCGAATACGCGGCAGCTCATGACCCACGTATCGATCTCCAGCGCGTCCAACCCCTCGCCTTCCGGGCAAAGAATCATTGCACTGACAAGGCCATTGTCACCGAATCTGTCGATGAGACGGAATTGCAGCGTCAGGCCTTCGCCCGCGGCAACGAGCGCGGAAACCTCTTGCAAGGATCGCCGTCGCGTAGTGGGATTAAACTGATTAGTTTTGTTGATCAACTGCGCCACGCGCGCAATATCGAGCGGTTGGAAAGCGCCGAACTGCACTGACATCTCGAGCCCACGCAGGAAGTCGTCTAGGCTTTGCGTCGATTCTATAAAGGTCTCTCGAGCAGTATTTGCGGCGTACTGTTCGCCTCGCTGCTGATCGTCGGACGTGAAGGCAACCGCCTCGAAATACCCGGCATCGGCGAGACACCGAACATATTGAGCGGCATCGTCCGGCAGATCCGGCACCGCTACCAAGGGTAGGCTCTGGCGAATGCGTGCTCTTTCTGCGGGATTGTCATCGACGAAGACCAAGCTCTCGATACCGATGTTCAGCTTGGCCGCAATGTGCTTGAGGTTCGCCGCTTTGTCATCCCAATTTGCGACGAACGCAGCGATGTCTGATCGCTTCAAGAGCATCTCCGGATGGTCGTTGAACACCGCCTCGGCCGCCGCTGGGTCGTTCTTCGAGCACACGGCGAGAATTACTCCGCGATCCTTGAGTTGCTTGGCGTAGCGCTGGAAGGCGAGGTGGGCCTCACCGGATGCGGTACCCTCGCCCAGCACGATCCCCTCCGGCCCATCGTCGCCAATCACACCGCCCCACAAGGTGTTATCGAGATCGAGCACAAGACATTTTTTGGAAAGACCGCGCTGTGCGGCGATTATCCGAGCAACCAAGTCGCCGTATGCGGGTGCCGCTTGATGCGCGATTTCCACCTTCGCCTGCAACCAGCGCGTGACGTCAAACCACGCGTCGAGTCCGTCGCGTTCGGTAGCTCGCGCGATATCGAGAAGCAGAACGGCTTCTGTTGCCGCGGCCTCCGATAGTCGCTCGTTCAGACGCGCGATCAGTTGAGCGGGCGCACCCGGCACGAGGCGATCGTAACTGCCGAATAGCGGACTGGCGAAATTCATAAAAGTTTGGTGGATTACGGTTGCATCGAACTTCTCTCGCGTGCTTCGCCAGAGAACACGTAGTTCATCGATCGAGCCGTTAATCATTCTTTCCACTTCCGCCGCGGTGGCAGTCACAGAAATGGCTGCGATAATTTCACGTGCCGTGAGCGACAACAACACGATTTGTGGGCCGAATTGGTGGAGGGCTGAAGCTTCATCGAGAACTTGCTGGCGGTACTGCCCGTAGGGTCCGATGTAGACGTCGACCAGCAGCCTTCGGCGCAGACCCGCGACGCGGATCGCGGGCGCCAGATGGTCGACCGTCGACGAACCGAGAATCGCGAGCCGCACTGTCGAAAAGTCGGGGATTTGCTCGCCCGAGGCTCGGCTCAGCGCATGATCGAGTTGGATTGTTTCGAGAAAGCCCAGTCGATGCTGCGCAAGCGCGCAAAGTTTTTCGACCCGATCCGTTGAACGGGTGGACCTCAGTGCAGCCCGCAGGTCGCCTCCGAAATCCGAAGGAGCGGGAAGCCAGTTCATGATGTTCCGTTCACGCCGATGATCTGCGGGGCAATGCATATCATTGCGTTCGCCATTATCGAGTCCTGGATTGCCCGAGTGAACGAGGAGATTCGTCGAGACACTTCCGAATCTTGGGGCCAGCGGCTTCAATAAAGGCCGTAGACCAGCGCTCCGCGCTCGGCCGATCCAGGTGTGATTCATCGAAGGTGTTCAGGCCGGTCAGTTCTGGCGCAATCAGAGTCAGTCGCATCGCGCTTGCGATGGCCTTTGCCGTTCCAATACTCGTGTTCACAGTGGGGACCATCGTTAGTATTACGCATTCGCGAGAAACGGACAGGTGAGACAAGAATTCGTTGCCGGCAGTCGTATATCCTTCCACGATGCTCTGGTCTACACTCTGATCGTACGATACTGGCTTGCTCGCGAACCCGCGGCCCGTCACCACCCAGGCACCTGTCAATGGCGATCGAAAGAAGGCGATCCCGTTCCCACACACTGAAGGAAGTCTTGCACAAAACGGCTTGTGGATACGTTGCCACGCCCGCTTCTGCTCATACCGGCTTTGGGCCCCACCTTCCCGCATGACAGTCCGTGCCGGTGGACTCTCGGATTGCTCGAAGAACAGGTCGATATTGATCACGTAGGCCTCAGCCTTCGGCTGCAGCTTGCGCAAGAGCGGTGCTTCAAACTTGTAATTCCCGTTGTACGCGAAGCCCAACAAGTAGTAGCGCGCCGGGAGCGAAGCGAACCATTCGTCGGTCGCGGCTGCGGACAGTCCGAACTGCATGCGGCTGTTTCCAAGTAGGAGCACCCGGGAGTTCGTTGCAGCACCGATCGCATCCGGCTCCAGGCCAAACCAGAAGGCGCCGTAGTCGTAGTCACCGTAATTTTTCGCGCCACAATAAGCGAGATACCGGTCGGATTCGTATCCAGTGGCTTGGCAGTTGAGAATGCTGAAACTCCGAAGGCTATAGGCGCAGGCACCAAGAGCCACGGCGAGAACCACCAATATGTAGGCCCCCGGCCTGGTACGGGCAAAGCGCCCCTCGTGTCCGTGGTCCGGTGCATCCGTCAAGTTAGCGGAGCGAGGATCGGTTTTGGGCATTTTTTCGTTCACAGCGGGGCAGATGCGTACGAGCGTTCAACGGTCCGGTCCGGCGATCGGAACGTCTGGGTAGCGCTTTACCCGATGAACCGCAAGCTCAATCGCTAGGACCTGCGCCGGCCGCGAGTTTCCGCAATAGCAAACGAACGGGTGCAGAACGTACGATGCGCAACTCGCGCAGCCATTGCTAACCTTCGGTTACATCGAGGTGTCCGAGGTGGAATCGTTGTCGTTCCTAGAGTCGCTCTTGCTCGCCGACCCAGTTCGCGCGACACGGAATGACGACTCAGCATAAACAAGAATGGTGGTTTCAGGCCCGACGCTGCGCAGACGATAAAACGTAGGGAAAGCTTACCCGGTATCGAGATACGCTTTGAGATGCAAGTAAGCGAATAAGTCTGTGATGTACAAAAAGGCTCTCAAGCTCTGGTCGGGGCGCAAGCGTGAAAATGCTATCACCAACCACGGACTCTTACAGCATATTTCCCTCACCGTAGTGATGCGGCGCTATCGGCTCTTCTATCTTTGACGGGAGATCCTCTGACGAAGGGCCTTACACTACAATGACGCGCATGAAGATTGGGCGCCTTGCGACCTGGGCTGCGGTGATCGCGTTGATCGTCGCAATCGGCGCAGCGTTGGTCGCGACTTTTTTTTGGAAGTCAATTACTGGCAAGGATTCCGCACCGAGCGGGATCACCAAGCACGCTCTTGTTTGGCGGGCTCAGTTGTACGCGCGCAAGGCCAATGGCAGCGTCCCCGACTTGTCGTGGGCTGAGCTTTGGCAGATGACGCGCATGCAAGGTGGCTTTGGTTTAGCGGCCTTTGCCATGGACGAAGAGAGCTTGGATGGCAGCGTCGTGAATCCGTACGTCACCCCCGACGATCTTCAAGCCGCCGCTGGAATCTTTGCGGAACGCTGTGCGGTGTGCCATGGAAGTGACGGTTCAGGATCGAATGGCGGCCCACCGCTGAATCGACCAGGGCTCAAACATGGTGATAGCGATCTTGCCATCTACAAAGTCCTTCGAGACGGTATCCCGGGCACATCGATGATAACGGCCAACCTCAAACCCGCTGAGCGCTGGCAAGTCGGCGGTTATGTAAGGGTACTGCAGATCCGCGGATCCGCGAGCGGGGCAGATGAAGCAACGCATTTGGACATTCAGGTGAGCAGCGAGCGACTGGCTGCGGCTGGAAGC
This sequence comes from uncultured beta proteobacterium, assembly GCA_963745385.1. GTDB lineage: Bacteria > Pseudomonadota > Gammaproteobacteria > Burkholderiales > Casimicrobiaceae > PALSA-1003. The sequence continues at coordinate 9,779 of CAVUXI010000018.1, read as the reverse complement.
AGAGCCGATGAGTGGCTGACCTACTCGGGCTCTCTCGATGGGCGTCGCTATGTTCCACTACAAGAGATTACCCCGGACAACGTTTCGAAGCTTCGAGTTAAATGGATTAAGCAGTTTGACACCGACGATTCGAAAATCGAAGCAACGCCGCTTGTCGTCGACGGGGTCATCTTCATCACCGAACCTCCTTCGAACGTGCTCGCCTTGGATGCCAAAACTGGCCATTTGGTTTGGACATACAGCCGACAATTGCCCACGGATCTTCCCCTATGCTGCAATCGAGTCAACAGGGGTCTGGCCATTCTCGGCCATGCATTGTTTCTCGGCAGTTTGGACGGGTATTTGGTTGCAATCGACGCAAACACCGGCAAGGTCATGTGGCAGACAAAGGTCGCGGAGCCTGCCGATGGTTATTCGCTGACTGGGGCGCCGCTAATCGCAAACCAATTGGTCGTCGTTGGCGTCGCGGGAGGCGAATACGGGATTCGTGGATATTTGGCTGCTTACGATGCGGCGACTGGTCGTGAGCAATGGAAGTTCTACACGATCCCGGGCCCCGGTGAGCCTGGACACGAGACATGGAAAAGCGATGCGTGGCGAACCGGCGGAGGCCCTACTTGGGTCACCGGAAGCTACGACCCGTCTCTCGATTTCATTTACTGGGGTGTTGGCAATCCGGCACCGGATTTTTCTGGCGCCAGTCGCCCGGGTGACAATCTGTACACCAATAGCGCGATCGCGCTGAGCGCAAAATCAGGGAAGCTCGCTTGGTACTTTCAATTTACTCCCCACGACGAACATGATTGGGACGCAACTCAGACTCCGATTCTGGCGGACGTCTTAATACACGGCGCAAATCGCAAGGTGATCTGCTGGGCAAACAGAAATGGGTTCTACTATGTGCTCGACAGAATTACTGGAGAATTTCTGTCAGGTGCTCCATTCGTGGACCAGAACTGGGCGAAGGGCCTCGACTCTGCGGGTCGACCGATCCGGCAGGACGAAGCCGAGAGTTCGAAGACTGGCCGGCTTACCAAGCCCAGTGTCGCGGGTGCGACGAACTGGCAAAATGCGGCGTTCGACCAGGGAAAGGGATTGCTATTCGTGCCTGCCACGGAGGGGGCGTCTGTGTTCACGAGATCTCCTAAGCCTACGCGTGGGGATCGAGGCGTGTACCTAGCTAGCGGCGGCGGATCATTGTCAGTGCCCCCGGTTCCAGTTGTCCGCGCGCTTGACGTCACTTCTGGGGCCAAAAAGTGGGAACGTTTCGCGCCATCGTCGCGTGCTTTCTCCCTCGGTTACAGTGGTTTGCTTGCGACTGGCGGAGGATTGGTTTTTGGGGCCTCCGGCGGAGACATGTTTGCGATAGAGTCGGCGACGGGACGAGAGCTGTGGCGAGTTGCTCTTGGAGGGTCGACTCTCGCAGCGCCGATTTCTTTCACAGTGGACGGACGCCAGGTTGTTGCCGTGTCGGCGGGCCGCGCGCTGTTCGTATTTGGATTGTAGCGATTAGCAATTCAGAGGTCGCCGCTGGGCGGGCTGTCATCGGGGCAACGCACAGAACCACTCACCCATGCAGCTTCTCGGAAGCGGCCCTTTGTCATGGGTGTTGTGTTAATGGATCAAAGTGATAGGCACCGCGTGATAACTCAAAGCTCTTCAACAGCATTGAATTCATTGGTAGCAAGCGCCGCTGGTCGCTGCCGCTTCTGCTCAGCGCGTCTGACGGAGACTTTCGTGGACCTCGGTATGTCGCCCCTGTGCCAGACACACGTGCGTCCGGAGCAGCTGCAGGACATGGAGCCGTTTTACCCCCTGCACGCGTACGTCTGTGGCGAATGCTTCCTGGTCCAGCTTCAGGAGTTCGTTACGCCTGCTGAGATCTTCACCGAATACGCCTACTTTTCCTCCTATTCGTCCAGCTGGGTGGAGCACGCGCGGCGATATGCCGAAGTGATGATCCAGCGACTGAACCTCGGCCCCGCGAGCAAGGTGATGGAGGTAGCGAGCAACGACGGCTATCTTCTTCAACACTTTGTCGCACGCGGTGTGCCAGTTCTCGGCATCGAGCCTGCCGCCAACGTCGCCAGAGCTGCGGTGGAAAAGGGCATTGCCACCGTTGTTCGATTCCTCGGTCGGGAGAGCGCGGCGGAGATCGCCGGCGAGCATGGTCGCGCGGATTTGATCGTCGGCAACAATGTTCTCGCGCACGTTCCTGACATCAACGATTTCGTGGAAGGGCTGAAAGGCCTGCTCGCGCCGAAGGGCGTGCTGACGATGGAGTTCCCGCATCTCCAGCGCCTGATGGCCGAGAATCAGTTCGACACCATCTACCACGAGCACTTTTCCTACCTGTCTTTCCTGGTCGTGGAGCGCATCTTCGCTCACCACGGGATCCTTCTCTTCGATGTTGACGAGCTGCCTACACACGGAGGTTCCCTGCGCATCTACGGGCGCCTCGCCGAAGCAGACTCACCGGTCGTGACGGAACGAGTCAATGTGCTCCGGCAGCGCGAGATCGACGACGGGTTCCAAACATTGGCGCACTACCGTGGCTTTGGCGAACAGGTGAAGGCGACGAAGCGAAAGCTGCTGGGATTCCTGATCGACGCCAAGCAACGCGGGAAGAAGATCGTGGGATACGGGGCGCCCGGCAAGGGCAACACCCTCCTCAATTACTGTGGCATTCGGACCGATTTTCTGGACTTCACCGTCGACGCGAATCCCTACAAGCAAGGCACATATACGCCCGGCACGAGGATCCCCATATTGGCTCCAGAAGCGATCCGGGGGGCGCGGCCGGACTACGTTCTGATCCTCCCTTGGAATCTGAAGGAAGAAATCACGGGCGTGGCATCATATGTCCGGGAGTGGGGCGGACAGTTCGTCGTGCCGATCCCCGAGGTAAAGGTGCTCTAACGGCCAAGACGCGAGTGATCTTTCGGCGTGTAGTGGGCGGCGCATGTCTAGACTCGAACATTCCCGGGTACTACCCAATGAAGAAGATCTCTGATCACGGGAACGGAAGGCTACATCGGCGCGCGCATGGCGCCGATCCTGGCGGCACATGGGTACGATGTCACTGGTCTGGATAGCGGCTTCTATCGCGACGGCTGCCTTTATATGGATCCGATCGCGATGCCGATCGCGCCGCGCACGCTGTTCCGGGATCTTCGCACCATCGTGCCGGCGGACTTCGAAGGCTTCGACGCCGTCGTGCATCTGGCGGAACTGTCGAACGATCCGCTCGGCGAAAACCGGCCGGAGATCACCTTCAAGATCAATCACGAAGGTTCGGTGCGCATCGCGACGGCTGCAAAGGCGGCGGGCGTCAAGCGGTTCGTGTACGCATCCTCCTGCAGCGTGTACGGCATCGGATCCGGCAACGAAACGCTCGACGAATCGTCACCGACCAATCCACAAACAGCCTATGCCAAATGCAAGGTCGGCGTCGAGCGCGACGTCGCCGGGTTGGCGAGTCCTGACTTCTGCGTGACCTTCCTGCGCAATGCTACCGCGTATGGTCCGTCGCCACGGATGCGATTCGATATCGTGCTGAACGATCTTTGTGCCTTGGCGTGGACGAAGAAAAAGATCGCGATGATCAGCGATGGCAGTCCCTGGCGGCCGATCGTCCACATCGAGGACATCATCGAGGCGTTCCGGTGCACGCTCGAGGCGCCTGTCGCCGCCGTCAACCGCGAAGTCTTCAACGTTGGGGCACAACGGAGAACTATCGGATTCGCGAGATCGCGGCGATCATCGCCGAGGTATTTCCCGGCTGCGAGGTGACGGCCGGCCCACCAAGCAGCGACAATCGCAGCTACCGGGTGAGCTTCGAAAAGATCGCCACCGAAGCTGCCCGGATTCCGGACGCGCTGGACGGCACGGCAGGGCGCCGAGGAGTTGCGGGCACTGTTTGAACGCATCGAGTTCACGGAGGACATGCATCGCTTCCGTGCTTTCACCCGGTTGAAGCAACTGCACTACCTTCAGAGAACTCGGCAGGTTGACGATGACTTGGCTTGGAGGCCCGCTTGAATGCTCGGGCCGATTCGACTGTGAATCTACGGTTCCGCGCGGAGACATCGTTGATCCTCCGGCCGACGCCGATCGCCGACGTCCGCATCGTCGAACTGGACCCGCACGCGGACGAGCGAGGTTTTTTCGCCCGCACGTGGTGTCGCGAAGAGTTTCGTCAGGCCGGCATCGACATAGAGATGGTCCAGGCAAATGTTTCGCACAATCGTCTGGCGGGCACGCTGCGTGGATTGCACTTCGCGCGGCCGCCGTCACGCGAAGGTAAGCTCGTCCGGTGCGAGCGTGGGCGCGTTTTCGATGTCATTCTGGACCTTCGCCCGGATTCACCTTCTTTTCTGTCGCACTTCTCGGTGGAGCTGGACGACGATCGACGGCTTGCGCTCTACATACCGCCCTGGTGTTGCGCACGGATTTCAGACGCTGGCCGACGATTGCGATGTCTTCTACATGATGAGTGATTTCTATCGTCCAGAGCTTGCTGCCGGGGTTCGCTACGACGATCCACAGTTTGGAATCACCTGGCCCCGTGCGGTGAGCATAATCGCGGAACGCGATCGGACGTACCCGTTGTTCGATGCGGCACGACATCGCGCCAGTTACGCGACCGCGGCGAGCGCCATCAATTGATGACTTGCAAGATGCTCCGGGCTCTGCTTCAGGAGGAGGGCTCCGCCGTTGCAGTGGAGAAGATTTGGCCGCTGATGGAAACGTTATACCCGGTCTGCCGGAGCATCACGGGCGCCGGTGTCCGCGCGACGCTGGACCGCGTAGAGCGATTGGTTCCCTTGGAGCGGACTGAAGTACCCAGCGGCACGCAAGTGTACGATTGGGAGGTACCGCTCGAGTGGAACGTCCGTGATGCCTATGTCGCGGACGCAGACGGAACTCGTATCGTCGACTTTCGCGCTAACAGCCTTCATCTAATGAGCTATTCCGTGCCGATTCGTTGTTCAGTGACGCGAGCAGAGCTCGAAGAGCACTTGCACTCACTTCCTGAACATCCGGATTGGATTCCCTATCGCACGAGCTACTATCGTGAACAATGGGGCTTCTGCCTGCGTCACCGGGATCGGCAGCGTCTTGGCCCCGGGCCCTTTGAAGTCGTCATCGATTCGACGCTTGCGCCGGGCAATCTGACGTACGCCGAGTGCGTCATCCCGGGCGCTACCCAATCCGAAGCGATCGTCTACACGCACACATGTCACCCTTCGCTCGCAAACGACAACCTCACCGGAATTGCGGCAGCAGTCGCTCTTGCTCAAGCAATGCGCGAGGAGCGACCGCGGCTGACATGGCGTTTCATCTTCGGGCCCGGCACGATAGGCTCGTTGACTTGGTTGTCCAGGAATGAGAAGGCGTCTCCCGGCCATCAGTGGAGGCCTGACGATTGGTCTGCTCGGAGATGCTGGAGCGCTGACCTTCAAACGAAGTCGGCGTGGAGACACCGCAACCGACAGGGCCGCGGAGTATGTTCTTCCCCGTGTCGCGCCCCACGTCAGATTCATGGACTTCGAGCCCTATGGCTACGATGAACGCCAGTTCTGTTCTCCCGGCTTCGATCTGGCGGTCGGACGGGTGACGCGTTCCCCGAACGGCCAGTATCCGGAGTACCACACCTCGGCAGACGACCTGCAATTCATCAGGAAAGATGCCCTTGCGGAGTCCATCCGCGCCATAGCGAGCCTGATCGTCGTGATGGACGAAAACCGCTTCGTCGAAAATTTGTTTCCGAAGGGTGAGCCCCGGCTCGGTAAGCGCGGGCTGTACGGCGGGACGGGCGGGATCGCTCCGGGCCAGTTCGAGCACGCTATGCTATGGGTCCTCAGCTTTTCGGACCGCGCACACGACCTCCTCGACATTGCGCGGCGATCGGGGCTGGACTTTGACCTGATTGCGCGGGCGGCATCGGCACTGGAGTCGGCGGGTCTGGCGCGCACGATGGAACCGCAAGCAGCCGCAAGGAGAAACCTCACATGAAAGTCGTCCTGTTCTGCGGCGGACTTGGCACGCGCCTGCGGGAGCACTCCGACACGATTCCCAAGGCACTCGTCAATATTGGTTACCGGCCGATCCTGTGGCACCTGATGCGCTACTACGCTCACTTCGGCCACAAGGATTTTGTGCTTTGCCTCGGGTATCGGGGGGACTTGATCCGCCAGTACTTCCTGAACTACAACGAGTGCATGTCGAACGATTTCGTGCTGTCCGAGCGCTGGCAAGAAAATCGAGCTGCTCGGCGTGACGTGGACGACTGGCGGATCACCTTCGTGGACACCGGACTGCACTCCAATATCGGCCAACGTCTCCTGCGTGTGCGGAAATTCCTGGAAGGCGACGACGCGTTTCTGGCCAACTATGCCGACGGGCTGAGCGACCTGCCGCTCGACCAGCACATCGCAGACTTCCAGCGGCTCGGTGTGGTCGCCAGCGTCATGGCCGTGCAGACGTCGCAGAGCTACCACGGCGTTCAATCCGACGACTCCGACTCCCGGCGACTGCTTCTCGATGTGCTCCGCGAGGACCTCGGACTCACCGGCACGCATTACGGTGCGGCGAGGGGCAGTGCGCCGCGTGCACGGTGCTGATCAATGACAAGCCGGCGTTTTCCTGCATGACGGCGATTGGCGATGTCGCCGACAAAACGATCACGACCATCGAGGGGCTTCGCCCAGGGCGACAAACTGCATCCCGTGCAGGACGCGTTCCTGGCGGAGGCGGCGTTTCAATGTGCGTACTGCACCAGCGGGATGATCATGGGGACGGTGGCGTTGCTGGCGGAGACTCCGCATCCGACGGACGAGCAGATCGTCGGCGAAGGCTTAACGGCCACATTTGCCGCTGCGGGGGCTATACGAAGATTCTCGCCGCGGTTCGGCGGGCGGCGGAAGGGCGAAATGAAAACCGTGAGCGCAAAACTAAAACACGAAACGAAACGCCAGACACGAAACACGAAACCGGGACCACGCGGCGGGAGTTCGTGCAGATTCTTGGGGGCCGGCCTGCTGATTGCCGTGCTCGATGGGAAGACCTTCGCCAGACGCGGCGTGGCGGTGGGGGCGGAGGCGCGGGGGGGAGCGAACGGGCCGCTATCGACGCGGCTGCATACTGGGAAAGACGGCACGATCACGGTGATGGTGGTCGGCAAGGTGGAAGCCGGGCAGGGGGCGCGGGCGGAACTGACGCAGGTGGCGGCCGAGGAACTGCGGGTGCCGGCGGACGGCATCACGCTGATCATGGCGGACACGGCCCAGGTGCCCGACGACGGCATGACCGCCGGCAGCGGCACGACGCCCAAACGGTGCCCACGGTGCGGCAGGCGGCAGCGGCCGCGCGGAGATGCTCATCGCTGCGGCAGTGGCCGCTGGAACCTCACCGCGGACAAGGTCGAGATGCGCGACGGCAAGGTGATCGACGCCGCGCGGAAGCGTGAGCTGTCGTATGCCGGACCTGGCGACGGGGGATGAAAAGCTTCGCCCAAGCGGCACCGGCGAATGTCACGGTGACGGCGGTCAAGGAGTGGAAGGTGATGGGCACGGCGGTGGCGCGGCCTAACGGGCGGGAAATCGTGACCGGTGCACATCGATATCCGTCGGACATCTCGCAGCCGAAGATGCTGCACGGCAAGATCCTGCGCCCGCCGGCTATGGGGCGAAGGCGAGCGGCGAACTGGTTTTCAAGGCGAAGGCGTGGATGGTGGTGCAGGACGGCACGTTCGTCGGTGTTGCGGCCCCGACCACGTTTCAGGCTCAGGAGACGGTCGAATCGCTCAACAGCAGTGGGAAGAAGGCGAGACGTTCAGCAGCGAAAATCTTTATGATTACCTGAGCAACACGCGCAAGGAGAAGCCGGCCAATCCGTATGCCGACGAAGTGGCCAAGGCCGCGAAGACGCTTAAGCAAACGTATCACGTGAGCTACGTCCAGCACGCCCCGCTGGAACCGCGGGCGGCCTGTGCGAGTGGGAAAAGGCAAACTGACCGTGTGGACGGGCACGCAGAATCCATTCGGGGTGCGCGGGGAACTGGTGAAGGCGTTCCGGTTGGCGGAAGAAGCGGTACGTGTGATCGTGCCGGACTTTGGCGGCGGATTTGGCGGAAAGCATACCGGCGAGGCGGCGGTGGAAGCGGCGCGGCTGGCCCAGGCGGCGGGAAAACCGGTGTCGCTGCGCTGGACGCGGGAGGAGGAATTCACGTGGGCCTACTTCCGGCCGGCCGCGGTGATCACCGCGGAGGCGGGCCTCGATGCCGCCGGCACGCTGCACCGTTGGCACTTCATCAACATCAATTCCGGGCCGTCGGCGGTCGAAACGCCTTACCGCGCCGGGAAAACCAGGCGTCAACATTCGCTCCAACCCGCCGCTGCGGCAAGGTTCGTACCGGGCCTGGCGGCGACGGCGAACAACTCGCGCGTGAGTCGTTCATGGACGAACTGGCGCTGCTGGCGGGAAAAGACCCGCTCGAATTCCGCCTGGCGCACATCGACAATCCGCGGCTCAAGGCGGTGCTTGAAGAGGCCGCCAAGCGTTTTGATTGGGCCAATCGCGTGAAGAAAAAGGAAGCCAACGTCGGCGTGGGCCTGGCGTGCGGGACGGAAAAAGGCTCCTATCTCGCCACGTGCGCGGAGATCGCCATCGAACAAAAGCCCGAGGGGAACACGATCAAGGTGCGCCACGTGACGCAGGTTTTCGAATGCGGGGCCGTGGTGAACCCGGGGAATTTGCTGTCGCAGAACCAGGGGGCGATCGTGATGGGGCTGGGCCCGGCGCTGCGGGAAGCCATGGAGTTCAGCAGGGGATGGTGACCAACGCGAGTTTCATGGGATACCGGGTTCCGCGGTTCAGCGATTTGCCGGTGCTGGACGTTCATTTGCTGAACAGGCAGGATTTGCCTTCCGCGGGCGCGGGGGAGACTCCGATCATCGGAATCGCCCCGGCGGTGGCCAACGCGGTTTTCCATGCAACGGGGCAGCGGGTGCGGAGCATGCCAATAAATTTAACAAAATAGATATGTGAGAATCTCACGTCAATCCCCCTCACCCGGTGTCCTCCCAGAAAAACCGGCGTATCAATACTGCAAACCGCGATCCCGCACGGCGTGGAAAAAGGACCTCGCGCCGACGAATGGCCGGGCAATTTTCCCCAATCAGGGCGATTCGAAGTGAACGAAAAATTAACAAATAAATCGGCCTTTTCATTTCATCGAGGGGTGAGATTCGACCGACCATTTGCCCCATATCCCCTCTTTCTATGGAGCGAAAAACATGGCGTCGATCTTTTCTCCCGCTCGTTGGTTCCGCAAATTGTCCCCGTTGAATCGCCAGGCCCGCACGGGACCGATCAGCCGCCGGCACCGGCAGGAACGCCTGCACTTCGCCGTCGCGGACATGCTGGAGTCGCGATTGATGCTGACCGCCGCGCTGCACATGTGCTACGCCAGTGAGCCCGCGGACACCACCGCCGGAACCGCGCCATCTCCGCCATCACCGTCAACATTGAAGATGGAAGCAACACCATCGTCACCTCCGGGCCACTTCATCGTGAGCCTGTCGGTGGTCACCGGCCCAGGCGGCGCGCGGAAACTTTTCTCCGTGCTCTCGAACAACGGCGTGGCGAGCTTCGGCGGATTGTCCTTCACCGTCGCCGGGAACTACACGCTGAGCGTGGCCAGTTTCGGTTCGCCACCGTTAATTCCGATCCTTTCAACATCAACCCCGCCGCGGCGTCGAAGCTGGTGATCACGC
>CAVUXI010000017.1:0-30967 GCA_963745385.1 uncultured beta proteobacterium | reverse complement strand
AGACGGGAGCGAGCGATCGACCGTCACGGAGCTCGCCGATCGCATGCAGCTCGCGCAGAGCACGGTGACCGAGCTCGTGAGCCGCGCCGAAGCAGCCGGCCTGCTCGCACGCGAGCAGTCGCGTACCGACGCCCGCGTCGCTCACCTCCGGCTGACGGACGAAGGCGAGCGCCGCCTGACACTCGCGTTCACCGGCCTCGCCGCCGAGCGCGCGAACCTCCGTGCGGCGTTCACGCACCTCGACACGGAGGCGCTGCCGGGTCTAGGGCCCGAAGGGCGACGTCGGCGAGCGTCGGCGAGGACGTCGGCGACGAGGTCACGACGACCTCGCAGTTGACGGTCTTGTCGACCGAGTCGACCACGGCGCGATCGTTCCCGGGCCCGCAGTCGATGATGTCGCGCTCGTCGTCGACGGCGTAGACCGTGTCCGAGCCCGGGCCGGCATAGATGCGATCCGCGCCCGCGCCGCCGGTGATGATGTCGTTGCCCGCGCCGCCGTAGATCACGTCGTCGCCGGCCCCGCCGAGCAGCGTGTCGTTCCCGCCGAGGCCGAAGATCGTGTCGTCATGGCCGCCTCCGGCGAGGTAGTCGGCCTTGGCGGTGCCGACGATGCGGCGGCCGCGAATGTTCGGAGGCTTCGAGGAGATCGGGTCGGTCGGATCGGACTGGACGACCATGTTGCCGTAGGCGTTCGTCGCCGTCACCGAGAGGCGCAACGTGTAACCGATGTCGGCTGCGGTCGGGGTGTATACGACTTTCTTCACGTTCGCGATCGTGTGGCAGTGCGAGCCGGTCGCGTCGCAGCGCTGCCAGACGAAGGCCGTCTTGATCGGCAGATCGCCCTCGTACGTGCCGACGTCCGCCGTCAGCTGACGTCCGAGCGCCACAGTGCCGGCGATCGTCGGCTGCGAGTCGGCGCTCGGGCTGAAATGCTGCTTGTCGACGACCGGATACGTGTGGTTCGTGATCCCCTGATCGGAGCCGACGATGTTCGTTCCCGTGATCCAGACACGGATCGAGAAGCCGATGTCGTCCGTCGTCGGCGTGTACGTGTCGTCCGTCGCGCCCGGGATCTGCACGCAGCTGGCAAAGTCGCCGACGGGGTTGCAGCGCCTCCACGAGTACGTGAACGTGAAGGGCGGCGAGCCGAGCCACACTCCCCCGCTGAGCGACATCTCGGAGTCGACCGTGTTGCCGCCGAGGATCTGCGGTGTCACGCTCAGGTGAGGAGCGAGGGCGATGACGGGCGCGCTCGACTCGGAGTTCTGCGCTGCGGTGCCCTGGCTGTTCGTGGCTGTGACCTGCACGCGCAGCCGCTTGCCGACGTCGTCGGTGGACGGCGTATAGAAGCTGGACGTCGCGCCGATGATGTCGACGCAGGTGCCGTCCAACGGATCGGCCGCGTCGCAGCGCTTCCACTGGTACTTGTAGCTGATGAAGAACGAGCCGTCCCACGTGCCGACACCTGCGGTCAGGAAATGCCCGAGGACGGGTTGCGAGTCGCCCGACTGCAGGTTGATCGTCGGATAGTTGATGTTCCGGGCGGGCCCGTGCCGGCAGCGGCCTGCTGCCAGTCGGGCTGTGCGTCGCCGGCGACCGAGTCGATCGTCTGCGTCGAGGTGCCGTTCGAGTTCACGATGGCGAGATTGCCACCGGTGATGTAGGCGATCTTCGCTCCGTCGGGCGAGTACGCCGGGTCGGTTCCCGGAACGTGGAGATCGGTCGGGTCGAGCCAGAGCCGCCGGCACGGTGAAGAGCTCGCCGGCCGACGTGTAGACGAGCTTCGAGCCGTTCGGATTCCAGGAGGGGCTCCGCTCGTCGCCGAGCGCGTTCGTGACCTGGAACGGGCTCGAGCCGTCGGCGTTCATGATCCAGAGGTCGTAACCGGTGGCCCCGTCATTGCGAGCGAACGCGATCTTCGAGCCGTCGGGCGAGTATGCGGGATCGGCTTCGGTCGCAACCGAATTCGTGAGATCGACCTCGTTTCCCGTCGTGTCGGAGTTGATCGTGAAGATGTCGTCGGTCTTGGTGTAGGCGACGCTGTCCCCGTCGAACGAGAAGCTCGGCTGCGTCGCGCCTGAGCCGGTCCCGAGCGATGCGGGGAACGAGCCGTCGTCCTCCGCGTCGGAGATTCCAGGACTGCCGGGGGTCGCGTCCGTGTAGGCGATCAGCGTGCCGTCCCCGACCAGGACGGGTCTGTCGCATTCGTGATCAAGGTCGCACGGCCGGTCCCATCCGGGTTGATGGTGCAGAGGCTCGTCCCGCACGTGTACGCGATTTCCCGTTCGAACCGGGGAACGTCGCCACCCTCGGCGGCCGTGAGCAGCGCAAGCGCAGCCCCGACGGCTGCGAGCACGATCAGACCCTCGAAATCGGGCGCTGCACCCGCACGTTGTACCCGCTGGAATCGCGATCCGCTAGGGGGACCGGCGCTCGAGGAGGTACCAGCCGAGAACGGCCGTGTACGCCTCGGGGCCGTGGGGCGAAGCCGGAGCGCGGACTCCCGGGCCTCTCCCGTGCGCGCCGGCCAGGTCGAGGTAGGCCCCAGCTCCCGGCGCCCGCCCCGCTCCGCGAGCGCACGAGCACGAGCCCGTTCGCCTCGAAGAGCTGGCGAAGGTCGATTCGGGCAGAAGGCGGGCGTGGCTCGGGTCGCGGGCGCGCTCGAAGCGGTCGACCGGATACGCCTCGAGCGGGTCGATCGGCGCGAGCTGGTCGACCACGAGCACCCGCCCGCCCGGGCGTGCGACGCGGGCGAGCTCGGCGCATCACGAGCTCCGCGCGTCGAACGTGATGGAGGGTCCGGAGCGTGCCCGCCAGGTCGAACGACGCGTCGTCGAACGCCAGGCTCGTTGCGTCGCCTTCGACGAACTCGGCGTTCGCCGGCGCGCGCTCCCGCGCCAGCTCCAGAAGCTCCGGCACCTGATCGACCCCGACCACCTCGCGCACGTGTGGAGCCAGCGCAAGGGCGAGCGCGCCGGCGCCGCACCGACGTCGATCGCGCGCTCGTCGCCGGTGGCAAGGACGAACGAGTGCACCTGCGCGGCGAGCTCGACGGCCCGAGCGTCCTGATGCGCGGCGAACCGCTCCGCAAAGCGCGCGAACCGACCGTCAGCCATCGACGACGACGCGCCGAGCGCGCGCGGGATCGCTCGATGCCGCACATGAGCTCGTAGGTGATCGTGCCCGCGACGCGGGCGTGATCCTCGGCGAGCATCCCGTGACCGATCAGGACGACCGGCGTCCCGACCGGCAGCTCGCGGTCGAGCTCGACCGCAAATGCATCCATGGAGATCGTCCCCACCACCGGCCGGAGCTCGCCCGCCACGCGCACCTGTGCACCGGTCAGGTCGCGGCGGAAGCCGTCCGCGTACCCGACGGGACGATGCCGATCCAGGTGTCGCGCTCTGCGATGACCGCCGCCGTAGCCGGTGCTCTCTCCCACGCGGAGCAGGCGGCACTGCGCGAGCTGCGACGTCCACGACAGCACCGGCTCGAGCCCGTCTTCCGCCGGATCGGTGCCGAACGGCGACAGGCCGTAGAGCGCGATCCCGCAGCGGGCGGCATCGAAGCGGGACGACGGGTAGCGGAGAGCGCCCGCGCTCGCCGCGATGTGGCGCGTCAGATGCGTGTACGCGGCGGTGGCGTCGCGGAACCGGTCGATCTGCCACTCCGCGTAGGCCGCATCGGTGTCGGCGGTCGCGAGATGGCTCATCAGCCCGACGACCTCGAACGGCGAGAGCCTCGAGCTCCGAAAGGCCCCAGCGCCCCATGCCGGTGTCGAGCTTCAGATGCACGCGCACGCCCGCGGGAATCTCGTTCGTCCGACACGACGAGCTCGAGGGCGGCGTCACGTGCCTGCGCGATCTCGCGGTTGCTGCCGGTCGGGCCCATGACGATGATCCGCGTCGTCGGAAACTCCTGGCGCAGGTCGAGCCCCTCCGGCACGGTGGCAACGCACAGGGCGGTCGCGCCCGCACCGAGCGCCGCACCCGCGACGTCGGCGCCGCCGTGGCCGTAGCCGTTGCCTTCACGACCGCCCAGAGCTCGGAGCCGGCGAGCGCGCGAAGAAGCGTGCGCGCGTTGCGGCGCAAAGCGGCGAGGTCGATCATCAACTCGGAGCGGTGCATCTATGCGAGCACGCGCGGGAGCACGTCGATCAGATCGCTTGCGACGAGCCCGAAGCGCTGTGACGCCTCGACCGACGCGCGCTGTTGTGCGACGCACGCCGCCGCCGCGGCGAGCTGTGCATCCATCCCCTTGGCGAGAAATGCGCCGACGATTCCGGTGAGCACGTCGCCGGTCCCGGCCGTCGCGAGCGACGGGAGGCCGAGCGAGCACGACGATGAGGCCGCGGCCGGGAGCGGCGACGAGCGTATCGGGGCCCTTGAGCACGACGACGCAGTCGAACCGCTGGACTGCGGCCTGCACGCTCGCGAGCCGGCGCGCGGCGATGTCCCTCGACGGCACGTCGAGGAGCCGTGCGAGCTCACCTTCGTGCGGCGTCAGCACGCGCGGACCGGGCCAGTCCGCCGGCTCGAGCTGGAAGAGCGCGTCCGCGTCGACCACGACCGGCAGCTCGAGTTGCGCGAGCAGCTGGCGGACGAGCTCCTGCGGGCCCGGGCCGCGCCCGAGACCCGGGCCGAGCGCGACTGCGGTCGCTCGCAGCGCGAGCTCGCGTACGGTCTCCGTCGCTTCCCTCGGCGATGAGCCCCGCCTCGTCGGGCAGCGGCCGCTTCACCACCTCGAGCAGGCCCTGTTCGAACGCCGGCAGGGTCGACTCCGGCACTGCGACGGTGACATAGCCGGCGTCGGCGCGCATCGCTGCCCGGGCGGCGAGCGACGGGGCGCCGGTGAGCCCGCGCGAGCCGCCGACGACGAGCACGTGGCCCGCCGTGTACTTGTTGTCGCGCTCGCCTCTCCGCGGGACCGAGAGCAGGAGCTCCGCGGTCGCGAGCCGGGCCACCGTCTCGTGCTGCTCGAGGCCGATGTCGGCGACGTGGACCCGACCGGCGTGGAAGCGGCCCGGCGCGACGACGAGGCCGAGCTTGCGCCCGTGGAAGGCTCGGCAATCTGCAGGGCGTTGACGTTTTACCGACTTCTGCGGTAATGAATGTACCGGTCGAAGCCGCAGTCTCGGAGATTGCCGCACGCCTCGGTGTCCGGTTTGTCGTCGCGGTGCAATTCGGGAATCGAAAGGGCAACCGCGTCTTTCGCTGGAGATGGCGGACACTCGTTTGCAGCGCACTTGCTTCCACGGAAGTGTGATTTCGACGGAACTCGTCTGTTCCATCTCGTCGACGAGACTGCCAAGCAAATCGCAGGTACATTAAACCGAACGTTGGTTATACCGAGCGATCAAGCGTCCCTCCCGTCATAGCAATGATCCATTGGCGTATTCGGAATTCATGCACGGCTATCGGCTTAGCTCGTCCGGCGATGCGGTTCTGCTGGACGAAGCCGCCAGCGTCTCACCACCGCGGTGACGCGAGACCCAGGCTTCTCTCTCGCCCATGCGATCCTTTCTTTTGTTTGCGCAACCCGCCATTTCGAATTCGACCCAGCCAGCATGTGGCTGGAGAAAGGCAGAGTTTCACTGCCGCCGCTCGCTTGAATTGGATCCGATTTACCCGAGGGCCATGTGGCCAAGGCGTTCCTGCTGTGGGGACCATCGAAAAACTTTCAGCATCTCGAGGCGATTGCCGAACTCAGGCGGGCGCTCGCGTTGCAGAGCAATCTGCCACATGCCTACAACCGTCTCGGCACCATTCTCGCGCACGTCGGCCTGCTCGATCATGCCCGACGAAATGTACGAGAGAGGACGGCCGTTCCACCCGCAAAGGCGGTCAGTCATAGCATCGTCCAAGTCTATATCTGGAGCCGGGAGTACGACCTCGCGCGGGAACAAATCCAGGCGTGGCGAGCGGAAAGTCCAAGCAACAAGTATCCGATCTATTTGCTCCTCAAGTCGCAATGATGACGGGGGACTGGAAAGAGGCAAAATCCCTCCTCGATGAAGCAATGCAACTCTTGTCCCAGGAACCGCTCATCGTCAGTCTGTTCGGCCTTTTTTACGCTTTGACGGGCGAACGGGAACGAGCACTCGAGTGCCTGACGCAGGCCTGCGCCAGCCCAAAATCCTTTGGACACGCCCACCATACTTATTATCAGATCGCCTGTATCCTCGCTGTGCTCGGACGGCCAACCGAGGCATTTCAATGGCTTGAACGAAGCGTCAGCACCGGATTCGCGTGCTGGCCGTTCTTTATGAACGATCCGTGTCTGCAGAATTTGCGCGGTGTCTGCCGAGTTTGAAGTCCTCGTCAACTCATTGCAGGCAAAATATCCGGACCATCTAGGATTGCTCTAGGGACCGGAGATGAAGAATCGCCACAGCAGCCAGGCGTCGATTCCAACGACAGCAGCGAGGAAGAGAAACGCGCTTGGACCTTTGACCAGCCGAACATCGCGCAGCACGGTTGACGCGACTACCCAGGCATCGAAGCTCATGCACAAGCGGCGAAACGTTTCTGCCCGGCATGCGCCGGATAAGATAGGCGCCGATCGGAACGCCGACGAGCACGCTGGGCAGGATCTGCGGGATCAACGTTATCGAGGTGCTGGTGATCAGGCCCGCCGTCAAGTAAGCAATCGCCGTGAACGACGACTCCGCCAACCGGATGAGCCCCAGGGTCGCTCGGAATTCACGCTTGGCGATGTGCACCGCCATTCCTCGCCGAGATTCCGCCCCGACATTTCCGTAAGTCTACATAAGACCCGTTATATGGGGTGGTTTTTCCGCCCCCCATACTTCCACGACGCGCTTAAAACCCCTATGTTCCGATTGACGCGAGCGCGAATCGTCCTGCTCATCGGTTTTTCCGTCTTTCCTTTGCTACCCGCAATGGTCTTCATATCAAGTCCAGGATAGAAAGGAGGTTTCATTGTCAATCGGCATGACGTCCAGCGACGCTTTCAGCCAGCCCGATTCCCACGAATGTAGATGATTTTGAAGATGTAAATGCACCCACACTTCAACATTTCAACAGGGAACCGCTGTTGCAGTGGCAAACGGTTCAATTCAAAGGCTCAGGAATCCACACGTTCCTACACGTTTCAATATGGGCCGAAATCTGGTTCGGGACCAGGGGGTCGGAGGTTCAAATCCTCTCGCCCCGATTCGTAATTTCAATAAGATGGCGCGTGCTTCGGCACGCGCTTTTGTGGGCGGTTTTGTAGGCGATGATCGCTCGCGAGGTTTGCCGTATGGGCGTTCATGCCAAACAAAAACCGAACCAGTTGGCGAGCAATAAAGCTCAGTCGGATAAGCAAGAATTCCTGCACTCTGGTTGAAGTTGCATCCAGAACATACATCGAGGACATTGAAGCGTTATTGCACTGGGCGTAACATCAAAGTTCGCAAGGTGAAAGAAGAGTTTCAAATGGCACGCTCGCCTCGATATTCGCCTTCAAAATGCACGTTTAACGATGGCGGCCGAGATCTGTTAGTTGGTTTCGCGGATACATGTACGTTCGACAATATTGTGCGCAACGTAAGGAGCGGACGCCCGTGGTGCAGCAACAAAAGCTGTCGCTGCAGAAAGTTCCATGACGGTGGAATGAAAGGAGCCAAACCCGCAAGCCCGTGTATGGAGAGCGTGCTCTTCAAAGAGTGGAAATTTGGGGCTGGTAACTTTCTCAGCAGCGAGAAGGAAGGACGAATCTCGCTAAAGCGCTCAGCACCCGGAAAATTTGCGATTCTCACAACTCGCTTTCCTGACCACAAACACGAAGCCGATCGTCGCATTGTTGGTTTGTTCCTAATCGACAAGATCAAGGCGAACTCAGTCGTTGCTGCTGAACGCGGCCGCATCAGGTTGCCATTAGAGGAAGCGAGGGAACTTTTCTTCTGGGCATATGCGTCCAACCCAGCCCAAAAACCAGATTGGCGCACGGGGCTTTTTCGATACCTCGATGACGGTCAGGTACACCGGATTTTAGAAGATGTTGCTGCAACCGTCCGTGACGACAATACGAAATCCGAAATCGAGGATCTCATTAAGCTATCATTCGGCGATAAGCCAGCTCCGCCTCCCGCAGGATGTCTTCCGCAGAAGAGCACTGAACCCAGTTCGGATCGACTCCCATCAATGGCGGATTGACCGCCGCTGCTTCGATGACCCAAAAGCTGCCTACGAGTCCGAGCGCCAGCATGGCGGCAGAGCCAGACGGTGTGATTTTCATGGAATCCTCCTCCTAACAATTAGGGTTCAACAAGCCCTTAGGGGCCGTGCTACTTCAACCGTTACTCGAGGTTACCGCGCAGATTCGGACCTGCTTTGTGTAATTCGAACTATTCAATGTGTATCCTATAATATGACTTGCATTGCAAGACAGTCAACCTGATACACAATCAGAAACAATCATGATCGGGAGGCGGCTGTGTAAGGTGGACCCCGCGCCCGGCCGGCGCATTTGCTGGGACTGGTTGCTGCAGCGCGGGAGGTCGGCGAAACACTTTCGCCCCTTCGCGTCTTTGGAGCACAGGAAATTTCTTTCGAGGACCGGCGTGAGGACAACCATAAACGGAGTTGCGGAAAGCAGCCAACTTCCTGCCTCTTTGGCAGTGGAATCAGAACAATAGACGGATGTCCGCACGCGTTTATCGAAACGCAGATCGGAAACCATCTGTAAAATTTTCCGGCATCGGACGCGGCATATCGAACCGGGCGAGAGCTGAGCGTGAGTGTCGCGTGCTGTTTCGTTCCTGGCTCCTTCCCCGCATCGCCGAGTTCAGGTGAGGCCTCGGCTTCATCTGCTTGTCTATCCCTGAGTGCAACGACATGACAGAACCTTCGGCAGGGCGCCCGCGCGGCGCCGGTTGCCCGCTGCGCGCGTGTTTCTGCTTGATCATCTTGCCGGCGATCTTCGCCTTCCCCAGGTCCGCTGTTGCCAATGGGAGTGACTATCCGTCAGAGATCATCATGCAGGGATTTGTCAAGGTTGAGGATAGCCGCGCGCACATGCTCGTTCGAGTTCCCGCTGCTCGTCCTTACCAATTTGTCGCTGCCGAAGCGCGGCCCAGGCTATCTCGATCTGACCAACATCGACGCTCGGTTGAGGCAGGCTGCCGCAGCGACCGGCCGTCAAATCGAGCTGCAATCGGACGGTGCGACGCTCCCTCCCACGGTACGCGAGGTGCAACTTGCACTTCCATCCGACCGCTCGTTTGCGAGCTATTCCGACGCCTTGGCGCATCTGCAAGGGCCACCGTTGCCGGCGAACACGGACCTCTTCTGGTCTCAGGGCTACCTCGACGTGCACTTCGAATACTCGCTGCAGTCGAGCCGCCCCAATATCGGGATACGCCTGAATCCAGCGCCCGACCTGGGACAGCGGGTCAGGCTGCGGCTCGAATATCTTCCGGTCGGCGAACCGCCGCGTGCATACGAGATGCAGGCCGGCGCGGGTTCGATTCCGCTCGAGCCGCGCTGGTACGAAGCGGCGTGGCTGTTCGCAAAGACTGGTTTCGTCGATGCCTTCGCGATCGATCGCTTCGTGTTCCTGCTTTGCTTGATCGCTCCCTTCCGCAAGTTTCGCAGCTTGTTGGCGCTCGTCCTCGTTTTCGCTGCGCTTCAAACAGTGACCTTGACGGCGGCGGCGGAAGGGGCGCTTGCAGACGTCGAGATCGGGTGGCTCCCGCTGCTTTTCAACGCTGCGCTCGCCGCCGCAATGGTTTTGCTGGGTATTGGGAACCTCGCCTCGCCGACGCTGCGCCGTCGATGGATCATTGCCGCCATTATCGGGGCGCTCGGCGGCTTCGGCCTGGGGCGTCTGTTGAGCGATGCCGGGCAGTTCGCGGGAACGCATCCGCTCGTCGCCGTTATCTTCTTTAACATCGGCGTCGCGATTGGAGCAGTGGTCACCCTGGCGATCGCGTTCTTTGCCCTGCAGCTGCTTTTTGCGCGGGTGCTGGGCCCGTTGCTCGGTGTCATCGTGCTTTCCGCTCTTGTCGGCCATGCGGCCTGGCACGGGATGATGAACAACGGAGGTGAGCTTGGGTCGCTCATCGGGCGCGTACCGACGGCGAGTCTGTGGCCGGCCCTGGAGATCGTGGCGCTGTGGCTGCTGCCGGCCGTACTGACCGGCGTTATAGCGTACTTCTTGCTAAAGCGGGTGGATGGCGCGCCTGTTCCATCGCTGCGACAGGCATTGCTCGAACGCGGTTGGAAATAGAGTTCCACGCGTACACACTGCGAGCGAGCGCGCGAAATCTTCCGCCGGTAATCTCAATCTAGTGCGTCTAGTGCGTGTGTGCCGCGGACGGCGGGCGCTGCCGCTCACGGTACAGCATTTCGGCCTGATCGAACGTTTCGGCAGCCCTGAGCGCCGGCGAATCCGGAACGCCGATCCAGCGCGACCGGATGTAGCCCTGACGGTCGATCAGGTAGTCCATTTGCGCGGGCCCTGCAGTGGCAGCGTCATCGTCCTGGCGCGCAAACATCGTATAAGCCGTGATCACGTCCGCAGCGGCCATCGCGGCAATCAGCCCGCTATGATCGCCAAGTTCCACATACGCCGAATTCGCAGTTCCGGACAACGGCATGGCAATGACGCGGAGCCCGATCGCTCTGAAGGCACTTGTTTCGGCGGCGAGTGCACGCAGATACAGCAGCGACTTCGGCAGGGTGTACAACACGAGCAGCGTGACAGGGTTTCCTTGCGTCTGCTGCAATGATTCCTGTCCTTGTCCCGCAACCTCAAACGTGAAATCGGGTGCGGCAATGGCATAGAGCCACGGCTGCGCGCGGCTGGTCAGAGCGCTCGCCGCCGCCGCATCCGATTGTGCGCGCACGAACTGAACCAACTCCCAGATTTCCCGATCGCCTAGACCGGGTGCGAATGCAGGCATCGGCGTCCCCGGGATCCCGTGAGCGATCCACCAGAAAAGTTCTCCCGGGCGATGGCTCGACCCGTGCGCGGCAAGGTCCGCGGGCACGATGGGCAGCGAGGCTGCCGCAGGACCGTCCCCGCGGCCAAGCGCACCGTGACACACGCGGCAGTTCTGCTCGTAGAGAGTCGCGCCGCGGACGATCGTTGCGGTCGTGTAGCGCACCGGCGACGCAGCGTAGGTGGTCGCATAGGCCGGTACCGCAAGCAGCCAGGCCCACGTCGCGGCTGCTGCCACGAATACTGCAAGCCCGGCGAGCCCGAGGCGCCACTGGCTGCGGAGGATGCCGCGCAGCGCGGCACCCGCGGCGAGGATTGCGACGATGCCGGCCAGCACGGCGGCCGTGCCGGTGCGAAGGGATTGCTGCGCAGCCTGCCAGCTCAGGGTGTGATCGAATGGCCACACCGGAGATTGATGCGCAGCAGGAGCCAACTCGCCGAGCACGCTGACAATCGCCACGATGATTATTCCAATGCCCAATTCAAAGCCCGCATTGCGCCGGAGCGAACGTTCTGCCGGGGAGCGCGAGGCGTCCTTGGCTTTCAGGCGCACGGTCAGCGACCAGCGATTGACCGCGGCTAATGTCGCCATAGCGGCAAACAAGGCGAGCTTCGCGAGCAGCAGACGACCGTAATTGGTGCCGATCAGTGCGGGCAAATCGCCGACGAGGTACCACGTATTGCCGAGACCGCTCACGACGAGCGCGCCGACGCTTATCACGCCCAGCGTCGAGAAGCGTTGCACTATCTGCGTACTAATCTCGAGGGGTTGCGCGCATCCAAGCAGGAACACGAGACCGGGCAGGGCGCCGAGCCAAGCGCCCGCCGCGAGCAAGTGGACGATGTCGGACACGATCTGGGTGTAGGGGCCGGCGGCTGCGTGTCCCGACCACGCAAGCGTCGCGAGATACGCCGCGGCGACGAGGACCGCGCCGACGGCGACTCTCAACCGCGATCGGTTACTGCCCGATCGAGCAATCGCCGTCAGCAAGACACCGAGCGCAATGCTGAGGCCGAAGCGCCAGACCCAGAGCCGGCCGAACTCGGTCCTGCTCAACACAACGCGGATCGTACCGTCGGCGATTGCCTGTGACATCGGCTTTCCGCTCATGAGGGCAGCCTCGGCAGCGAGCCAGATCGCTCCGGCGACCACGCTCGTCGCAAGTGTCCAAGCCCCGCACACGATAGCAAACGGCAGAACTCTTCCCTTGCGTCCGCAAGTGGCGCTACCTCCGCCGCGCCAAACCGGTGTCGCCACAGCGAGCGCAAACACGAGCTCGCCAAACATAAGCAGCGCAGATGCGAAGTGGGCAAATCGCGCTGCGACGATTATCGCGTCCATCGTGGCAAGCGCGCTGTCGGGTGAGTTGCGCTCAGGGCGCGATGTCGAAGGTGAAGTCGCCTTGGGTCACGTGTCTGTCGACCGACAGCACGCGCCACGTCACACGATAGGGGCCCGCCGGAAGCGGTGGAAGCGATACCTGCAATAGTTTGCGATCGACGCCTTCAACCTGCGGATCGCCCTTGTCTACGCGCTTCCCGGTTCCGTCCAGAACTTCGACGATGCTGAATGCGGGCTCGAGTGGCCCGCTGAACCACAACTTGAGCGTAACGGGCGATTCGCGAATCGAGCTGCCTGCATCGGGCATCGCGCGCACCAGCGAAGCGTGCGCCGCGGCGAGGGGCACCCACGCGAGCGCTGACGCGAGCGCCAACAACATCAACGATCTTCGCTTGATAGCAGTTGTCGACGCAACCATCGAGATCGATGTTGTCAATTCGTCCTCACGAAGTCAACCGAAAAGCGTCGATTGGACTTGCGAAATCTCTCCGAGTTCAGGAAAGGGCGGCATCTCATCCCTCTGGCGATCGAGTGAACGTTAGGGAACCTCTGCAAAAGCCCCACATGAGTCGCGTTTCTGTCGCAATGGCTTCAGATGCTAGGCGCCGCGGCGCAGCGAATAGTTCGTCCTATTCGCAAGCCGCGCAACAACGCAGATGAGGCCATTGCGGCGAAACCCGGATGGGACGGGGCCTTATTTGGCAAGTAAGGGGCGATCTGCTGTGTCGCGCCGCTCGCCAATGGGGCCTACCATTGGCTTCGCGCCGCTTCGTGCATCTCATCCCGGCGAGCCTCCGTCGCGACCACGCGGGACTTATGCAGAGGTTCCTTAGCTCTCGGGCCTCTGCGTGATCATGAACTTCGGTTTGTGGGAACTGGCCGTGTTTTCCGACGCGCATGCCGTTTGATAACATAGCTCCAAGCGCGGCGATACGGAAAGACTCCAATGGAGACAGAAGACCTTCGAGCCCTTCAGGCACCGCTGAAGGAGCGCTACAAACAGCAGCCCGATAGCGCGCTGATCACGCTGAAGGCCCACGGCCGCCTGGGGGAGGGCGTCACCTGCAGCGTTCAAACCGGCAAGGCGCTCGTCGCGGCAGGCTTGCATCCGGCGACGGGAGGCGACGGACTCAGCGCGTGCTCAGGCGACATGTTGCTTGAAGCGCTCGTCGCCTGCGCGGGCGTGACGATCAACGCGGTTGCGACGGCGATAGGTGTCGTCATTCGAAGCGGCGCGGTTCGTGCGGAAGGCGATCTCGATTTTCGCGGCACGTTGGGCGTCGCCAAGGATGCGCCGGTTGGATTTCAGCGCATCCGCCTTTACTTCGACCTGGAGACCGATGCGTCCGAAGACGAATTAAGCACGCTCATCCGACTGACCGAGCGGTATTGCGTGGTCTATCAAACGCTGCGCCGGCCCGCGGAAATGACGGTCTCGCATCGCGTATCCCCGAACGCTGGCGAGAAAACGAGTCCAACCCCCACCCTGCGGACCGGTTAATCTGCTGAGCTTTGCGTATGTGACTGACAACAGCAAAGCTCAGTCTCTCACCGACCGAAGGAGCATCAGGGGCGACCCGGTCGAAGCGATTCGATCGTCGCCTCGAAGTCATCGGGCGGCTCGCGCTGAAACAAAATACGTTCGCCGCTTCGGGGATGCACGAACCCGAGCGTCCGCGCATGGAGCATCAGACGCGTCGCCTCTATCCTTGGGCCGGCGTAATCGCGGATGTACACGCGTTCGCCGACCAGAGGATGGCCGAGCTCGGCAAGGTGGATTCGAATCTGGTGCTGGCGTCCGGTTTCGAGGCGGCATTCGACCAGCGTGGCGCCAGCAAGCACGGCGATCGGGCTGATGTGCGTCACCGAACGTTTCGCCTCGGCCGGAACGCCGCCCTTCGCACGTCGAAAATGTCCGTAGGAGCCGCGAATTCCATCGCCACGATCAAGGACGAGGTGCGTCTCGACACGCGTCGCCGGGACGGCGCCGTGCGCGATGGCATGATAGATGCGATCAATAGTGTGCTCGCGGAACTGGACTGCGAGGATGCGCTTGGCATGCGCCGTTCGCGCAAAGATCATCAGGCCGCTCGTTTCTTTGTCGAGCCGGTGAACCACGCCGAGCTTCGCGTCGATGCCATGCGAATCCAAGCGTCGCAGCAGGGTTCGGGCGTGGTCGGCGAGGGTGTCCTTGTTCCCTGACTCGTCGGCGACGCTGAGCATTCCGACCGGCTTGTCTACGACGACGACGTCGCGGTCGTAAAAAACGATGGCGCTCTCTGCAATCGGACCGGTACGGAGTTTGGGCGCTCGCTGGTCGACCACGACCACCGTTCCCGGCGAGACACGCGACGCGGGGTCGAGGCAGCGCTCGCCGTTTACCGTGACACGCCCCTCAGTGCAAAGTGCGCGCGCACGCGACCATGCGACGCCCGTCTGTTGGCGAACGATCGCCGCGACCGTGGGGTCGGGCGATCTCACGTCGATGGGTGTTGCATGAATCGTAATCGTCGCCCTTTCACGGTGTCCGGCCCCTTGAATTGATGGGATTAATGAACACAACAACGCGAAGAACACAGGTGAGGCGCGTTCCTTGCTTGAGCAAAGGCATGTCTGTATACCGCAAATTCGATGAGGGACCTCCGAGCGAGAGCTTTGTCTATCCTGCAAAGCGGCAAAAGATCGCCCATGGCTCTGCATTGCCCAAGCCAATGGTGGCGCTGGATGAGGACGCGCAGCGCCGAAAACGTAAGGGCGCTCCGAGCAATGAGCTGCTCAAGCCGACCTTCAGATGGACCGCTACCTTGCCGCGCAGCGTACAACCGCTTGCCCTAATGCGTCGGTTTCCACGAATCGCCAATCAACTGGCCGCCGTCTGGAGCGACACACCGTCGGTCCGCTCCTACCTCGACAGTCTCCTGGTCGACGACAGGGGCAATCGCCAAGGCTTCCCGCCCGATGTTCTGAGAGAGATGCTTTCACTGCGGCTCTACCACGAGAATTTGCATCCCCAGAACCTTTCAGCGTGGGGCGCCGCACCCGAACCGACAAGATGACTCAAGACCGGACGAAACCAACCGACGAAGGCGTGCGCCGGTATCCGCCAGACGGCTATCTCACAAGCTACGGCTGGCTTCGACTCGCCTGCAGCTGCGACGCGACGTGCTACGACAGATGCAGCGGGGAATGCGGCTGCCAAGCCTGCGAGCAATCGACGCGCGATTCCCTCGATTAGGGAACCTCTGCAAAAGCCCCACATGAGTCGGGACCACGCGGGACTTATGCAGAGGTTCCTTAGCTACATCCCTACCTTCGCCTTGACTGCTTCAGCTCCTGCTTGAGCCCAGCGATCTCTTCGTCCTTCTGGAGCATCTGCCGGCGCATCACTTGGTGCGGGCCCTGAATCGCCGCGAGCGCGACACCGTCCAGATTGAGACTGGCGATCATCTTGTTGCATAGGTAGTCCTCCCCCGAAACGAACGCGCCACGGAGTGCCACCTCAGAACGCCGGGTCGTGCATCGATTCGCGCTGGATATCGAGCATCGCCTTCGCCATCTTGTACGCGATTATTGCATTCTCGCGCGACCATTCCTCCACAAGCGAGTCCTTCATCGGGTATTCTTTTGCAGCGAGCAACCCGGTCAGCGCGGCCGCGGCGAAATAGTCGCGCTGCGTCATTCCGGGATCGCCTCCACCGGTCGAATCCGGCTTGCCAGGGGTCGGAAACGCCGCGCCGCCTGTCGTAAACGTCTTCATCGCACCTCCATGGGTTCTCGCCGACGTAAGGGGGAAATGCCGGGTCGGACAAGTTTGGCACGATTCGATTCGGGAAGAGAAATCGTCCCACGAGCGCTGAGCCGCATCCATCAGGGAACCTCCCGTCGGCGGGCGACCTACAGCGGTTTCGGACGATCGCTGATACTCCGCTTAGCGGGTTCGGCTTATCTTCCGTCGCGAGAAGGGCAGGCGATGGAATCGACGATCAGCTACGAGCTTTACAACATCATGGATGCCTTGGCCGCCATCAAGATGGACCTGAGGTGCGAGGCGCATATTGCCGGCGAGACGGTGATGCTGTCGGCCGCGCAGGCGCGCGGAGCGTGCAAGGCGCTGGAGACGGCGGCCGCGTCGGTCGAAAAGATTCGTGTCGCACTCAATGAGAACGGTGGGTCCTAGCGTCGCTTGACCGCCTTCAGCATTCGCGCACGGGCTCCGTCGATGTGGGTGCGCATTGCCGCCGCTGCGCGTTCCGCAGAGCCGGACTGGATCGCTTTGAGGATGTTCCAGTGCTCGACGTTCGACGGCACGGCGCCGCCGGCGTAGAGGCCCTGCAATCGAAACAGATGAAGCTCACGCGTAATGCGCCGGTAGATCTCGGCGAGGCGGCTGTTTCCCGCGTACGCGACAAGGAGGTCGTGAAAGCGCAGGTTGTTGGGGTAGTACCGGTGGATGTCCCCAGCCTTCGCTTCCTTATCCATCGTTCGCAGGAGCGTCTCGAGAGCGGCGTTTTCGTCGTCGCGGAGGGTGCTCGCGAGCTTGCGCCCGACTTCGTCGTCGAGTGCCGCGCGCAAGTCGTAGAGCTCTTGCGCCTCGTCGATTGTGAGTTGCCGCACGAACGCGCCGCGGTTGCGCGTGAAAGAAACGAGGCCCTGCTCGCCAAGCGCCTGAAGCGCTTCACGCAGCGGCCCTCGGCTTGTGCCGAAGCGCGCCGCGAGGATGCTCTCGTTGAGGCGCTCGCCGGATGCGAGGCTACCGTCGAAGATCATCCGCTCGATCTCAACCTTGAGCGCTGAAGTGAGGGAATGCTCCTGTACAAGACTCAACGGAGAAAACGCCTGTCCATCACCGGCTTCGTTTTGTTTCATTCGCTTGTTAACTGTCGACAGTCTTGGAACGGTAGTGTAACCTAACGACGGCCTCGAGGTCGATGCAACGCGCAATTCGTTGCTCGACACCGCATCGTTCCGCGTCGTTTGGAGGATCTCCCCCTATGCCCATGCAGCCCACGCTCGCGCTCGCCGAATTCGTCGAACGCTCGCCGGCGGCGGACCTTCCCGCCGGCGTGGCGCACGAAGCCAAGCGCGCGATTCTGAACTGGGTCGGGTGTGCGGTCGGCGCGTCGCGGCACGCGACGGTCTCTCGGGCGCTCGCGGCGCTGCGACCGTTCATGGGTCCGTCGCAGGCGACCGTGCTCGGACGAGGCGAACGCGTCGACGTCCCGCATGCGGCGATGCTGAACGGTATTTCGTCGCACACGTTCGACTTCGACGACACGCACCTGAAAACGGTGATCCACCCGGCCGGGCCCGTCGCCTCCGCGATCCTCGCGCTCGCCGAATACCGCACGGTCAGCGGCGCCGACTTCTTGCACGCGTTCGCGCTGGGGGTCGAGGTCGAGTGCCGCATCGGCAACGCGGTGTACCCCAGCCACTACGATGTCGGCTGGCACATCACCGGTACCACGGGAGTGTTCGGCGCGGCGGCCGCGACGGGCAAGCTCCTCGGTTTGAGCGAGCAGCAGCTCGTTTGGGCCCTCGGCATCGCAGCCACGCAAGCGTCGGGCCTGCGCGAGATGTTCGGCTCGATGTGTAAGCCCCTCCATGTCGGGCTCGCTGCCAGGAACGGTCTCGCCGCGGCGCTGCTCGCCCACGAGAGCTTCACGAGCAGTCTCGTCGGCATCGAAGGCAAGCGCGGCTTCGCCAACGTGCTCGCGACGGAGCGCGATTACAGCGAGATCACGGACGGCTTGGGCGAGACCTGGGAGCTGCTCGAAAACACATACAAGCCCTTTGCGTGCGGGATCGTGATCCACCCGACGATCGACGGCTGCGCGCAGCTACGCAACGAATACGCGCTCAAGGCGCGCGACATCGCGTCGATCGAGCTCAAGGTTCATCCGCTCGTGCTCGAGCTCACCGGGAAGACGAACCCGCAGGTCGGGCTCGAAGGCAAGTTCAGCGTGTATCACTGCGCGGCCGTCGCCATCATCGACGGTGTCGCCGGCGAAGCGCAGTTCTCGGATGCGCGCGTTCGCGATCCCGAAGTCGTCGCGCTTCGCGATCGTGTGCGCGCGAGCGCCGACGGCGCCATCCACGAGGACGCTGCGCAGATCCGCATCACGCTCAACGACCGCAGAGTATTCGAAAAGCGCATCGAGCATGCCGTCGGCAGCCTTGCGCGACCGATGTCCGACGCCGATCTCGGCGCCAAGTTTCGCGCGCTTTGCGCGCCGATCCTGCCGGACAACGCGGTCGAGCAAGTGCTCGAGGCGTGCTGGAGTCTCGACACTTCGGAGAATGCGGGCGCGCTGGCCGGGCTCACCGTCCCGTGCGACGAGGAGCGCGGCGCGGCACACAAGCGAGGCACCGGCGCTCGCGGCCTGGAAGCAGGTGCGCGAGACTCCACGATTCCAACACGAAAGAGAGAAGTGCCATGAAACGTCTGATCCACCGGGCCGCGCTCGCCGTCGCCCTCGTGCTCGCGAGCGCGAGCGGGCTCGCGCAGCAACCGATCGTCATCAAGTTCAGCCACGTCGTCGCGGTCGACACGCCGAAGGGTAAGGCGGCGGAGCGCTTCAAGCAGCTCGCCGAGGAGCGCACGAACGGGCGCGTCAAGGTCGAGGTGTATCCGAACAGTCAGCTCTACAAGGACGGCGAGGAGGTGGATGCTCTGCAACTCGGCGCCGTACAGATGCTCGCGCCGTCAACATCGAAGTTCGGGCCGCTCGGACTGCCGCAGTTCGAGCTCTTCGACCTGCCGTATATCTTTCCCAATCGCGAGGTGCTGCATCGCGTGACGCTGGGTCCGCTCGGCCGCGAGCTCTTCAAGAGCCTCGAGGCAAAAGGCATCGTCGGACTGGG
This sequence comes from uncultured beta proteobacterium, assembly GCA_963745385.1. Lineage (GTDB taxonomy): Bacteria > Pseudomonadota > Gammaproteobacteria > Burkholderiales > Casimicrobiaceae > PALSA-1003. The sequence continues at coordinate 11,817 of CAVUXI010000017.1, read as the reverse complement.
CTACTGGGACAACGGCTTCAAGGTGATGAGCGCGAACAAGCCGCTCCACATGCCGGCGGACTACAAGGGCCTCAAGATGCGCATCAAGTCCTCCAAGGTGCTCGACGCGCAGATGCGCGCGCTGGGCGTGCAGCCGCAAGTGATGGCGTTCTCCGAGGTGTACCTGGCAATGCAGACCGGGCGTGGTCGACGGCTCGGAGAACAGCCTTCCCAATTTCCTGACTCAGAAGTTCTACGAGGTGCAGAAGTATCTCGCGCTCACCTACCACGGCTACGACGGCTACGCCGTCATCGTCAACAAGAAGTTCTGGGACGGACTGCCGGCCGACATCCGGTCGACGCTCGACAAGGCGATGCAGGAAGCGACGACGTACGAGAACGAGCTTTCGCTCAAGGAGAACGACGAGGGCGTCGCCAAGATCAAGGCGACGGGTCGCGTGCAGGTGTACGACATCACGCCGGCGGAGCAGGCGGCGCTCAGCGCAAGGCGCTGCTGCCGGTGCACAGCACGATGGAATCGCGCATCGGCAAGCAGTGGATCGACGCGGTGTACAAGGAAGCGGCCGCGATGGGTGTGCACTACTGATCCGGACGCACAGGTCATCGAGCGCACAGCCTCGAGACCGCATCGTGTGCGCGATGGTGCGGTGTGATCTTTTGCACCTGCCGGACCAATGCGCATTCAGCATCAATGGCGTCCTAAAAAGCATTTCCCCTTCGAGCAGCGCATGGCCATACTCGACCCCCGCTCGCAACAAGAACTCGCAGTGCTCCATCGCTCCGCACTCAAAAGGGGGAAACTGTCATGCGCGCAAGCATCATCGACTCTACGATATTTGGAAACATATTCGCCACCCATGAGATGCGCCTCGTCTGGTCGGACGAGAACCGGACTGCGAAGTACCTCGAAGTCGAGAAGGCACTTGCGAGCGTTCAGGGAGGCCTCGGCATCATTCCTCGCGAGGCTGCCGACGAGATCGTCAGCAAGTGCGATATCGCGAAGATCGACATGGACAAGCTGCGGACGCAAACCGAGCGCATCGGCTATCCCGTGCTCGGCGTGGTGTCGCAACTCAACGCGCTTTGCAGGGATAAGCTCGGCGAATACTGCCACTGGGGCGCGACCACTCAGGACATCACTGATACGGCGACCGTCCTGCAGATTCGCGAAGGGCTCGAGATCGTCGATGAGGACCTGACCGCCATTTCCGCATTGCTTGCCGACCTGGCGCGCCGATATCGGGAAGTGCCGGTGATCGGTCGCAGCAATCTCCAGCAAGCCATTCCGGTAACGTTCGGATTCAAGATGGCGGCAATCCTCGCGGGGATCGAGCGGCATCGCGAACGGCTCGCACAACTGCGGCCTCGCGTTCTGATGGGGGAGTTCGGCGGTGCATGCGGCACCCTTGCGTCGATCGGCGCCGGTGCGCTTGAAATGCAACGCGAGCTCATGAACGAGCTCGGGCTCGGGACGCCAAGCATCGCATGGCACACGGTGCGTGACACGATCGCTGAAGTAGGCGCTTTTCTCGGGCTCGTGGGCGGGTCGCTTGGCAAGATCGCAATGGATGTCAAGCTCATGATGCAGACGGAAGTGGGTGAGGTGTACGAGCCGTTTGCGCCTGGAAGGGGATCGAGCAGCACCATGCCGCAGAAGCGAAATCCAATCTCGAGCTGCTATATCCACGCAGCGATTTCCGTCGTCCGGCAACACGCGGCCGCACTGATGGACGCAATGGTTGCAGATCACGAGCGCTCGACCGGGCCGTGGGAGATCGAGTGGATCGTGCTCCCCGAAGCATTCTGTCTGTTGGGGAGCGCGCTCAAGCAAACGCGCTCGTTGCTGAGCGGCCTCGAGGTGGATGCGGTCAGGATGCGCGAAAACATCGACATGACAGGAGGTCTGGTAATGTCCGAGGCGGTCATGATGGGTCTCGGCCCGCATATCGGGCGAGAGTATGCCCACGACCTCGTGTACGAGCTTTGTCGCGAGGCGATACGCGAGAAGCGACCGCTGCTCGATATTCTTGCGGTTCATCCGGAGATCAGCGCGCATCTAGGCCGTGACGAACTCGCGGCGCTGTGTGACCCGGCTAATTATCTAGGTCATGCGCGCGAGATGATCGACGAGGTTTTGCGTTGTGCGGCGATCGGATCCGCCGATAAACGCTTGCAGTCTCCGGCCCAAACGGTCTCGTTGAGCGTCGCGGCCGACTGAGGGTGCCGCTCGGCGATCCAGGGCTCGAGTGCAGTCGTGCCCTATGCCGAATCGGCATGAATGCTGCCCGACATTGCATTTATCACGGACATAGTTGAGTGGGAGAATCCTCCAACAAGCCTCGGGATCCGAATTTGCGCGGGATCCGGTGGCCAGGCGCAGTCTCGAACGTTGTCCGGTTCCGCGAGCAAAGCATCGAAAGCATGCGCGGCCTCGTCGTAATCGGTATTAGAGGAGGGAATCATGCGAACGAACGTTTTGCTTGTCTTTTGCGCCACGCTGCTGGCGGGATTGCAACCGGCGATGGCCAGCGCGTCACTCGAGATCGCGGCGGTGTCGAGCCGACCGGATACGGTCAGCGGCGGCAGCGTACTGGTCAAAATCAGCTATCCGCCAAATCAGCTTCTTCCCCTGTGGGTGACGCTCAACGATCACGATACCACCGGCGTGTTTCGGCCTGGTCCTGAGCCGAACACCTGGATGGGCCTGGTCAGCGGGCTCCAACTCGGCAGCAACGTGGTGCGGGTGCGCTCGAAGAGCCCGGCGGGAGACCAAAGCCTCCAACTTACGAACCACCCGATCACCGGGCCCATTATCGCGGGCCCGCACGAGCAGCCGTTCTTCTGCATGACCCAGAATTTTCCGATTCCCGGGAATTCGACCGCGCGCCTCGGGCCGCCGCTGGATGCGGATTGCTCAGCTGCAACGCGCGTCGACTACGTGTATCGCGCGACGAACAACACCTTCAAGGCGCTGCCGGCCGGTACCAGCTATCCGGCGGACCTCGTCCAGACGACGACGAGCCAAGGCAAGACCGTTCCCTACATCGTGCGGGTCGAGACCGGCACGATCAACCGCGCCATCTATCAGACCGCGATCTTGCACGATCCGATAAAGGAGTCCTCGCCGACGTTCTCAGCGCCTCCGGCGGCATGGAACCATCGGCTGGTGTACACGCTGGGAGGAGGGTGCGTGGGCGGGTGGTATATCCAGGGCACCAGCATCGGCAACGGGGGCATTCTCGAAGACCTGCTGCTGCGCCAGGGCTACGGTGTCGCATCATCGACGCTGAACGTGTTCGGCAACAACTGCCAGGAAGTGCTGGCGGCCGAGAGCCTGATGATGGTGAAGGAGCGCTTCATCAAGAACTTTGGTCCACCTGCATTTACGATTGGCTACGGATGCTCCGGAGGATCGGAAGCCGGCCTTCCGATCAGCGACGACTATCCCGGTCTCCTCGACGGCCTGATCATGGGATGCAGCTTCCCGGAAGTCACCGCGGCAAACATACTCAACGTCTTCGAGGCGGACTTGTTTTTGCACTATATTCAGCATACGGCCCTGACGTGGACCAATGCGCAGCAGGTGGCGGCCACAGGCTACGCGACGGCAACCACGCCGGCGACCATCGGTCCGAGCAACGCGGTGCGGCTGAAGGCCCAGGGAGGGACCTGCAACGCGGCCATTCCGGTCAGCATGAGGTTCGACCAGAACACCAATCCCACCGGCGTGCGCTGCGACGTCTATGACCACATGGTCAACATATTCGGGCGAGACCCCGTGACCGGCTATGCGCGACGGCCGCTCGACAACGTCGGCGTTCAATACGGACTTGCGGCGCTCAACTCGAGCGCGATCAGCAAGCAGCAGTTTCTCGACTTGAACCAGAACATCGGCGGATATGACAACAACGGCAACTTCATCGCCGGCCGCGCGGTCGGAGATATCAACGCGATCAACATCGCCTACAGCACTGGGCGCGTGACCTACGGCAATCAGGGGATGAAAGCGACGCCCATCATCGACTACCGCGGTTACGTCGATCAGCCGGAAAATGGCAACGAGGTGCACCAACGTTACCACTCCTTTTCGATGCGCGAGCGGCTCGTGAGGGCGAACGGCAACTTCGACAACCAAGTCATGCTCGTCGAAGATGGTGTCTCGGCGGGGACGACGGGTCTTTTCGGGGACACCAGCCCGGTGTTGAGCCATGCGCTTACCCAGATGGACCAGTGGCTCACGAGCTTGTTTGCGGATACGACCAATGCGTCGATCCATGACAAGATCGTTAACGCCAAGCCGGGGGATCTGGTAGATGCGTGCTTCACCAACAACGGTACGGTGAAGATCCCCGAGCTCCAGGTCTTTCAGGGCGCGACCGTGTGCAATCAGCTCTACCCGTCGCATTCATCGCCGCGGAACGTCGCTGGAGAACCCATAGCGAACGACGTTCTGAAATGTCAGCTCAAGCCCATCAATACCGGCGACTATGCGGTGACGTTTACACCGACGGAATTGGCCCAGCTGGCTGCAACATTTCCGCAAGGCGTATGCGACTTCTCGAAACCCGGAGTCGGGCAGGTGCCGCTAGAAAATACGTGGGAGTTCTTCTAAGAGATGAGGCCGCTCCCGCAAGGGAGCGGCCTGGACGGCCGCATTACCCCAATTGTTCGGTCGACGCCGTACACCGCATCGCGGCGGTAGAGGTTAAGTAATCTGTTGACAGTTGACAATGCGCGCCGAATGACCCCAGATCGGCGCACACAGTGCGAGATACCGCAATTCACGTGATTCATCAGGCGAGGAGAATAGAGATGCAAAGCAACAGGAATTTTTGCGGCGGCCGGACGAAGCCAACGTGCTTTGGTTTTGCAGCGGCGTTGTTGATGATCGCACTGTCGCTTGTCATCGGTGGCGGAAGCGCACATCACGCAGCTCCAGATCGTGCGCCTCGAGTCGCCGACGTTCGACGGCATGACGTTCGGAGCGGTCGGCGCGTACGAGAAGATCACCGCGCGGGCGTTCGGAGAAGTCGATCCGACGCTTCCCGCCAACGCACTGATCACCGACATCCAATTCGCGCCGCGCAATGTGAGAGGGATGGTCGAATACTCGATGGACGTGTTCATCCTGAAGCCGATTGATCCGTCGAAGGGCAGCGGCAAGATCTTCTACGACGTCGTCAATCGCGGCAGCAAGGGCTCGTACACGACGTTCAACCAGGCGGCGGCGCCCTCTGGCGTTGCCAACACCGCCTGCGTCGGGCGCCGGCACGGGTCTTCTGATGCGCCGCGGCTATACGATAGTGTGGTCCGGCTGGGAGGACGCTTCCCTGATCGGTACCGGCGCGAACACGCTGACCGCGTCGCTGCCGGTCGCGCGCAATCCGGACGGAAGCTCGATCGTCGCCAGGACGATCACCGAGCAGATCTTCGACAACGCCACGGGGACCGACTTCTCCTTGACCTACGCCGCGGCGAATCTCGATCAAAATCAAGCGTACATGGTGGTGCACAACCATACGCAGTTCGTCGGCGGACCTCTGGTGAACCGGGTAACCGTGCCGACGAGCGTGTGGTCGTACGTCGACAATTTAACCGTACGAATCAATCGCGCGGACCCGTTCCTCGCGCCTTACGACCAAGGCGCGGCGTTCGAGTTCGTATACCCCGCGAAGGATCCGATCGTGCTTGCGCTCGGCTTCGTGGCCACCCGCGACCTGATGTCGTTCTTGAAGCACGATACTTCCACGCAGAATCCGGTGCGCAATGCGATCCAGTGGGCACTCGGACGCGGAGACTCGGAGAGCGGACGCTACCTCAAAGGTCTTCTGTACTGGGGTTTCAACGCCGATGAAAACGGCCAGATCGTGTTCGACGGCATGAGCCCTCACATCTCCGGCTCGCACTTTATCGCATCGAACGATCGCTTCGGCGATGCCAATGCGACCGGCCGCAGCTACCAGCGGCACTTGAGCGCCAAGATGGTGTTTCCGTTCACCTACGAGGCGCGCGCCAATCCGTTCACGCACGTTGTCGACGGTCTGCTGAAGCGCTGTCAGACCAATAACACGTGTCCGAAGATCATGCATACCGACAGCGGCAACGAGCCGTACCTCAAGCCGGTGTCGCTGGTAACGACCGACGGCCCCGGCAACGGCGCCATACCGACCGACCTCGTGCTTCCCGCCAACGTGCGCGTCTACACGATCGGCAACTCGCAGCATGCGCCGCAAGGGTCCGTCACGACGACGCCGAGCGGCACCTGCCAGCAGCCCGGCAATCCGAATCAGTGGGGGCCGCACGTGAGGGCGCTCGGCATCGCGCTGGACGACTGGGTCACCGCAGGCATCGCGCCCCCGACGAGCCGCTACGCTCGAGTGGATGACGGCACGCTGGTGCACTCGCTGCCGCAATCCGAGCTGGGGTTCCCGGTCATCCCGGGCGTGACCTACACCGGCTGGTACAACCCCGTCGCCGAGCTCGACACGAGCGTGCTGCCGAACATGCCGATCCCCGGAGAGGAGTACACCATTCTCGTGCCGAAGACCGACAGCGACGGCAACAGCATCTCGGGCATCCGCACACCGGACGTCCAGGTGCCGATCGCAACGTACACGGGCTGGGCCCTGCGCCGTGCGCCGTTTGCCGGCAACGAGGATTGCGCGCTCACGGGGCAGTACATTCCTTTCCCTGTCACGAAGGCGCAGCGCCTCGCGACCGGCGATCCGCGGATGTCCGTCGAAGAGCGCTACGGAAGCATCGGCAACTACAACTATCGCTACGCCGTCGCCGTGAAGCAAATGATGGCGGACAGGACCCTGCTGGTGGAGGACGGAGGGGCGATGGTCGCTGCCGCGGTCGCGCGGGTTCGCCCGCTGCTGCCCGTCCAGCCTACGAACCAGGCCGCTTGCGAGGCGCTTGCGACGTTGCAGATGTCCTCCTCGCAGTTCTCGTTGCCGACCAACGGCGCGGTGGTGACGTCCGCGACGTTCGTGCAGGCGACCGATCCGGGTAATGCGAACGGCGAGTACTGCAGGGTAATGGGCAGCATCAAGCCGGTCGATACGTCCGCGCCCGACATCAAGTTCCAGGTGAATCTGCCATCAGCCTGGAACTTGAAGGCGCTCGGGTTTGGCGGCGGCGGATACGACGGGAGGATTCCGAACACCTTGACGTATCCCGACCTGGGATCGCATTCGATCAAGACGCCTCTCGCACTCGGCTACATCACCTACGCGGACGACTCCGGGCACCAGACAAGCGATACGAACGACGCCTCGTTCGCGGTGAACGACGAAGCGCTCAACAACTTCGCGTACATGCACGTGAAGAAGGCGCGCGATGCGATGGCCGCGCTTTCGCAGACGCGCTATGGGATCGCGCCCAAGCGCGTGTACTGGAACGGGGGCTCGACGGGCGGTCGCGAGGGACTCACGGGTGCGCTGCGGTTCCCGGAAGCGTTCGACGGCATCATCTCGAACTATCCCACCGCGAATTTCATGGGCTTGCGCCTGTGGGGTGCGGTTCTCGCGCACGCGGTGTACGACAACACGTCAGCGGGCTGGATTCCACCGAGCATGGTCAACAAGATCGCGTCGGATACGCTTGCCGCATGCGACACGCTCGACGGTGCTGCCGACGGTTTGGTGAGTAATATGGCAGCATGTCGTGCCATTTCGCCGGTGTATCGCGCTGCGATTGCGTGCCAGAACGGTGAGACGGGATATCCGGCAAACTGTCTGACTCAGGCGCAGCTCGGCACCATCGGCGTCTATCACGAGGGATATCAGCTTCCGTATTCTCTCGCGAACAACATCTCCAGCTACACAGGCTACAACGCGCTGGAGGGAATTACGATGGAGCTGGGTTCGCAAGCGGCTTACACCAATCCTGTTATCGACGGTCTGAACGCGCATCACGTCGCTCGTGCCGATCAATTCGTCAAATATTTCGTCACGCGTGATCCGAATTTCAACCTGCTCAACTTCGATGCGATCCACCCGGGGGTGTGGCAGGACCGGATCGTGAGCCTCTCGAACACGATCGACGCGACGAATCCAGACTTGTCGGCGTTCAGGGCGAAAGGCGGGAAGGTGTTGCTGATGCAAGGACTGGACGATCCGAGCGTGAGCCCGTACGCGAACGAGCGCGTGTACCTGAACATCCGCGCGGCGATGGGGCAGGCGGCGACTGACAGCTTCATGCGGTTCTACTTCGTGCCGGGACTCGCGCACGGCAACGGGAAGTATCTGATCAACTGGGACAATCTCAACATTCTCGACAGCTGGGTCGATAACGGCGTCGCGCCTCCGGCGGTAGCGATCAGCGTCGACGGCAACACCGGCGCCAGTCGTTCGCGTCCGGTGTGCGTGTACCCGGGGTGGCCAAAATACGTCGGGCCGGGATCGATCAACGACGCCGCGAACTACGTCTGCGTGAGCAGCTGATCCCGCAGCGTCATGCGTATTGCGCCCGTCCGCGAAAATCGCGGATGGGCGCAGCCCCTTGTGAGCTTGCGTGTCGCAGCACTCCAGCGCCGATCAACGGCTCGCAGCGGTTGATCTCGGCTTCGTGGATCGACGCACGGTGACTTCGCGCACCGTAGCTTCGAGCCGCCGGGCGAGCATGTCGTAAAAGATCTGTGTTGCCGGCGATAGGTAGCCGTTCTTTCGCCGAACGAGCACGATGGTACGGCTGATCACCGGACGCACCAGCGGGATGCGCCGTACCATCGGGTTCGTGCCCTCCTGGATCGTCGAAAAAGGAAGGACCGCTGCGCCGACGCCGGCAGACACGAGTCCGATCGCCGTGGAGAGATGGTCCACCTCGTACGTACCCGTCAGGCCCAGGTGCTTACGCGCCAATTGATGATCGAGAAGTGCGCGGTTGCCGCTCAATCGGCTTACGACGATGAGATCGGTCTGGGACAATTCCCTCCAGGAGACTGCCGTTTTCGAGCTATAGGGATGTTCCTCGCGGCAGAAGAACATGAACGGCTCGCGCAAGATCGCTTGTTCGGCGAGCTCGGCACGCCGTTCGAGCTGGATGGTGATGCCGAACTCGGCGACGTCGCTGAGCACGGCCGGACCCACCTCCGAGGCGCTGCAGTCTATTATCCGGATCCTGTTGCCGGGATGCTTCATCGCATATTCGCGCATCACGGCCGGCAACGCATAGTGCGCCATCGTCGGAATGCTCGCCAGGGTAATGTTGCCTTTGCCCAGGCGGGACATGTCCCGCAGTCGCGCCGCCGCCGACATCATCTCGTCGGCCAATCGACGAGCCTGCGGCAGGAACTCCCGTCCTACGGCCGTCACATGCACGGATCGGGTCGTGCGGTCGAGGAGTCTCACGTCGAGATAGCTCTCCAGCCGCTGGACACGGCGAGTGAGCGCGGTCTGGGTGACGTGCAACTGCGTCGCAGCTTTGCTGAAACTGCCCAACTCAGCTACCAGCACAAAGCCCCGGAGGCCGTCGAAATCGATTTTCATGGTCGTGAAAAAATGCGCGAATCAAGTAGAGTACCTCAAGCCCGACGCGCAGGATCGAGGAGGTGCACGTGGCAGTCGATCTTCGGCTCTTCGAAAGATGTCCGCTCGAGTGTGTAGCGCTGCGCGCTCAGGCACATCGGGCACTGAGGCGCTCCAGGGCCGCCCTTCGCGCTCACTTCCACGACAGGAACGCCTAGAAAGTTGCGGCGATGGCCTCGCGCAGCGCCGGCGTGATTTCCGGCATGACGCCGAACCACGCGTTGAACGCCGGCCGCGCCTGATTGAGCAGCAGACCGAGGCCGTTGACGGTGATGTTTCCGCGCACGCGCGCCGCGGCGAGCAGAGGCGTCTCGGGCGGGATGTAGATGAGGTCCCCGACCAGTGCGTTCTTGGGAAGGCGATCGAGCGATATCTCGAGCGGCGGCTTGCCGGCCATGCCGAGGCTCGTCGCGTTGGCGAGGAGGGCAGCGCCATCGAGAGCGTCCGCGCGCTGATCCCATGGCAGTACCTTCACCACCGGCCCGACGGCATCGGCGATCTCCTGCGCCTTGTCGAGCGTGCGATTGGTCACGCGAATCTCCTTCGCACCTTGCGCCGCGAGGCTTGCCGCCACGGCGCGCGCCGCACCGCCCGCGCCCAGCACCACGATCGGTCCGCTGTCCGCGCGCCATTGCGGATCGGCGTCACGCAGGCTCTGGATGAAGCCGTTGCCGTCGTTGTTGAATCCGGTCAGCGTTCCGTCCTTCTCGACGACCACCGTGTTGACCGCGCCGATCTTGCGCGCGAGGTCGTCGACTCGGTCGAGCAGCGGAAAGATCGCCTGCTTGTGCGGCGTGGTGACGTTGCAGCCGCGCAGGCCGAGCGCCGCAATGCCGCGTACCGCCGCTTCGAGCTTCTCCGGCGGCACAGGAAACAGAACGTACCGCCCGGGAATGCCGTAGTGCGCGAGCCAATGGTTGTGGATGACGGGCGAGCGCGAGTGCGCCACCGGCCAACCGAGAAGGCCCGCAATACCGAAGGTGTTTTGATCTGCCATCGCTTGGTCTTCCCTTTCCGCTGCTACTTGCCGGCCGAGAGCGACGGCAAGGTTGCGATCACTTCCTGCTTGCCGTTTACCACCTTCGTCATGAAGCTCTCGCGATCGAGATCGCCGTTCTTGTCGAAGCTCACGTCCATCAGGATTCCGGGGTAGTCCTTCGCGGACAGCCGGACGCCGTGCATAGCATCGGCGAAGGCCTTCGGATCGAACTTCCCGATCTTCTCTGTCACCGCCTTGACGATGTACATCCCGCTATAGCCCTTCAGGCCGTTATGGTCGGGCTTGTAGTTGTACTCCTTCTGAAATTTTGCTGCGAAAGCCCGGATGCCGGGATCCGGCGCATCCGCGGTGAGGCCGACGTGCGCGACCGCGCCGTTCGCGGCCTCGCCTGCGAGCTCGATCACCTTCTGGCTCGTGAGCACGGTCTCGCCGACGATCGGCTTGTCGTAGCCCTGCTTGCGCAACTCCCGCAGCGTCCGCGCGGCTTCCTCCTCGTTGGTGTAGACGAACAGCGCGTCCGCGTTCGCCTGCTTGGCCTTCAGCACCGCCCCGGAGAAATCGACTTGGCCGGGGTCGGTCGAGATGTCGGCCACGACCTTGATGCTGTGCGGCTCGAGGGCCTTCACGAACACGTCGCGTCCGCCTTTACCGAAGTCGTTGTTGGTGTAGATGATCGCGACCGTCTTCGCCTTCAGGTTGTCTTTTACATAGCGCGCCACCTTGGGCATCGACGTAGTCTGCGTGAAGGCCGTTCGAAAGATATAAGGGTTGCCTTGCTGAGTGATAGCTGCAGCTTCGCCGCCGGTGAAATTGGGGATCTCAGCGCGGCGCGTCTCCGCCATGCTCACCAGGATAGACCCGGAGAAGACGGGCCCCATCACGACGTATGCGCCTTCGTCGGTGGCTTTCAAGGCGAGGGTTTTCGCGACCTGCGGCTGGGACTGCGTGTCGCTGGACGTGTACTCGATGTTGCGCCCCAGGATGCCGCCGGCGGCGTTGATCTCCTTCACCGCGAGCTTCACGCCGTCATTGAAGTTGGTGCCCGACGTGGCGCCGGTGCCCGACAGCTCTACGAGTCCGAAGATCTTGACCGGTTGGGTCTGCGCGAACAGGGGCTGCGCGAATGCCAGGCTGATAAGAAGGGCGGAAATACGTGCAATGGAGCGCATGGGCGTGATGACCTCCGCTATCCGAATAGCTTATGGGTTGAAGGGGAACGAACCAGCCCGAATTCTCGCTCGGATGTGGCAAGGGCGCCAATGTAATCCGGGTTTCGAGCTATCGAAA
>CAVUXI010000016.1:0-35619 GCA_963745385.1 uncultured beta proteobacterium | reverse complement strand
CACTCGCGATTGCGGACCTGCCGTCGCTCGCTCTGCGGCAATTGGGCTCCGGCGCCGTGCTCGTCGAGCCATCTGTCCAGATCGTAGTAGAAGTACTGTTTGGTCCACAGCATTCCCGCCAGCGCCTGGCGCATGACATTGGCACGGTCGGGATCGCTGCCAACCGCCGCAGGCGTGATCGAGGCATAGAACGCATCGGCCTCGCTCAGCCGCGCCGCGAACTCCGCGTCGAAATCGACTGAATGGCTTTGCAGACTGCTCTGGAGCGCGCGTCGTCAGGCGCAATCGGATGACCTGCGCCTTGCCGGCGTCGACGCTGATCTGGTAGTGGGCCGCCACCTTCGTCCCTTGCTGCGCCGGATTCACCGCAGCCGCATCTCCCTGGACGATGAAGTTGTTGATGCCGTCCTTGACGTAGGGGGACGCATTGACCGAACCGAAGAGCCAGAGCATCGTTGGTTTCGGTCTCGGTGAACAGCAGCGGAACGTCGGCGTCGCAGTAGCAGGTAACGGTCTGCCACCGACGCTTGGCCCTGCGCGCGGTGGTCAGGAGGCGTGAACCACCGAGTGGCCCGCGAGCTCGACCCGTGCGAGGGCCGGTTTCCGATTCGCCGTCCGACGAAGACCAGGTGATGTTGCGAAACCACAAACAGGGCAGCAGATGCAGCGACGCCTGGTCAGGTCCGCGGTTGGCGACGGTGATACGGATAAGAATGTCTTCCGGTGTATCTTTGGCGTATTCGACGAACACGTCGAAGAATCGATTGCGATCGAGTACACCGGTGTCGACCAGTTCGTATTCGGAATCCCCCCGGCGCCCGCGACGCTTGGTGCGATGAGGTCGTCGTACGGATACGCCGCTGCGGGTACTTGTACAGATACTTCATGCACGAGTGGGTCGGCGTCGAGTCGAGGTAGAAGTAATACTCCTTGACGTCCTCGCCGTGGTTCCCTCGTTGTTGGTCAGCCCGAAGAGCCGCTCCTTGAGGATGGGATCGTTGCCGTTCCAGAACGCCAGGCGAAGCACAGGTGTTGCTGGTGGTCGCGAGATGCCGCCGAGCCCGTCCTCGCCCCACCGGTACGCGCGTGACCGCGCCTGGTCGTGGGAGAAATAGTTCCACGCATCGCCGTCCTCGCTGTAGTCCTCGCGCACTGTGCCCCACTGCCGCTCGCTGAGGTACGGTCCCCATTTCTTCCAGGCCACGCCGTTGTGCTCCGCCTCGTCGAGCCTTTTCTTCTCCGCGCTGTCGCTCATTCCCGTTCTCCTTAAGCCAACGTTACGCGTCGAAGCGGACGCTCAAAACGCGGCACCGAAAGCCTGAACTCGCGGCCTTGCGATCCCTTCAGCGTGAGCCCGCGGGTCGTACTATCGATAGCCGCGATTGGGGTGGTGGGCCCGGACTCTAGCGGACCCTAATCGCTCTCTTCCAGCTTCCGATTGACCCACAGCGCCGCGAGCGTCCCCGCTGCCCCCGAAAGCAGATACAAGCTGACGTAGCCAAGCCCGAAATAGGCGGACGTCCCAAGCGCCACCAACGGCGCGAATCCGGCACCGATCAGCCATGCGACGTCCGAGGTGAGCGCGGCGCCGGTGTAGCGGTATTTCGGCTCGAAGCTCGCATTGAGCGCGCCGGCCGCCTGTCCATAGGAGAGCCCAAGCAACACGAAGCCGATCAGGATGAAGACGTCCTGCCCCAGCGTGCCGCCGTCGAGGAGTGTCGGCGCGAAGCCGCTGAAGACCGCGATCAGCGTGGCGGTCAAGCCGAGCGTCTTGCGCCGGCCGATCCGGTCGGCGATGATTCCCGAAGCGACGACGCCGCATGCTCCGAGCATCGCGGCGAGGATCTGGATGGCGAGAAACGCCGTCACCGACTGGTTCGAAAAGAGCATGATCCACGACAACGGAAACACGGTAACCACGTGGAACAACGCATAGCTCGCCAATGCGCCGAAGGCGCCGAGAATCACGTTGTAACCCTGCGAAGTCAGCAATTCGCCCACCGTGGTGGGCTCGAGCCCGCGCTCTGTCAGGAGTTGATCGTATTCGTCCGTCACGACCAGGCGAAGACGCGCGAACAAGGCGACGACGTTGATGGCGAAGGCGCAGAAGAACGGGTAGCGCCAACCCCACGAAAGGAAATCTTCCAGCGACAGGGTGGCGTAGAGCAACAGATAGAGTCCGCTCGCCATCATGAAGCCCACGGGCGCTCCGAGCTGTCCCATCATCGCGTACCAGCCGCGCCGATTGCTCGGAGCAGTGAGCGCCAGCAGTGACGGCAACCCATCCCAGGAACCGCCGAGCGCAATACCCTGGCCGACGCGCAAGAGTCGCGAGCAGCACGATCGCCATGTAACCAAGGCTTCCGTATCCGGGCAGAAAAGCGATGCCTACCGTCGAGCTCCCGAGCGCCAACAGCGCGAGCGTAAGCTTCGTGCCACGTCCCCACCGGCGCTGGATGTCCATGAAGACGATGGAGCCGATCGGCCTGGCGATGAACGCGAACGAAAAGACGGTGAACGAATACAGCGTTCCGTCGAGGCGCGATTCGAACGGAAAGAATATCGAAGGGAAACACCAGCACCGACGCGATGCCGTAGACGAAATAGTCGAAGTATTCCGACGTCCGGCCGATGACGACGCCGACCGCGATGTCGCCGGGCGCGACACCCGACGAATCAGAGGCGAGCGCGCCCGCATCCCTTTCAGGCGAGCGTCGACGAGGCCGGCGGGGTCTGGCGTGACGCTGGATATCATGTGTCTTCTCCGCTCAGGCTCATGGTCTGGCGAATCGTGGGTTTCAATGAGCTGCCTTAAACTCGATCAGGGCACGTTGCGCATCTGCTCCGGCGACGGCGACATCATGTTGGTCTTGAGGTGGTACATCACCCACATCGATCCGCTCAGCGCAATGACGACGAGCACCAGAGTGAAGATCAGCGACATCCACGTCCAGCCGCCTTCGGCCTTCGAGGTCATGTGCAGGAAGAACACCATGTGCACGTAGATCTGCACGATGGCGAACCCGAGAATGACGAAGGTCGTGACGGTCGGGTTCGCGAAGACCTTGCCCATCACCAGCCAGAACGGAATCGCCGTCAGGATGACCGCCAGCACGAATCCGGTCACGTAGCCGCCGACCGTGATGTGCAATGTGTCGTGGTCGAGCTCGTCCTCGTCGCCATGATGGCCGCCAGCGTGTCGTGGGATCGGTATCCAGTGCGCTCATTGCAGCGCTCCCATCAAGTAGACGAACGTAAAGACGCCGATCCAGATCACGTCCAGGAAGTGCCAGAACATCGACAGGCACATCAGCCGTCGCCGATTCGCCGCGATCAGCCCGTGCTTTGCCACCTGCACCATCAGCGTGACCAGCCAGACGATGCCGAAGGTCACGTGCAGGCCGTGCGTGCCGACCAGCGTGAAGAACGACGACAGGAAGGCACTGCGCTGCGGCCCGTTGCCCTCGTGAATAAGATTCGCGAACTCGTGCAACTCGATGCCGACGAACCCTGCGCCCAGCAAACCGGTGACGGCGAGCCAGGCGAGCGTCGGGCCTTGACGCTTGCGCCTCATCGTGATCACCGCGAAGCCGTAGGTGATCGACGACAGCAGCAGCAGCGACGTGTTGACGGCAACCAGCGGCAGCTCGAAGAGCTCGGCGCCCGAGGGACCGCCCGCGTAATTGCGGCCCAGCACACCGTAGCACGCGAACAGACACGCGAAGACGCAGGCAATCGCTCATCAGGTACAGCCAGAACCCGAGCAGCGTGCCGTTCTCCGGGTGATGTCCTCCCGTGTCGTAGAAGGTCAGCGGCCCGGCCTGCGCCCGCCGAGCCGGACGCGAGAGAGGTGGCGGTACTAGACATGGCGAGCGATGAGTCGGGTGCGAGCGTCCTCGACGCGCACCACCTCGTCCGCGGGGATGTAGAACTCGCGGTCGTAGTTGAACGTGTGAACGATCGCCGCCACGATGAGGGTGGCGAACGATGCAGCCGCGAGCGGCCACATGTGCCAGATGAGCCCAAAGGCGCACAGAGCACTCAGTACGGCCAGCACGAAGCCCGCGCCGGTGTTCTTCGGCATGTGGATCGGGACGAAACCTGTCACGGGCCGGACGTGGCCGCGCTTCTTCATGTCGTACCAGGCGTCGCTGTCATGGACGATCGGCGTGAACGCGAAGTTGTACACCGGCGGCGGCGACGAGGTCGACCACTCGAGCGTGCGGCCGTTCCAGGGATCGCCGGTCGTATCGCGCAGCGACTCGCGCCGCATGAAGCTGACGAACAACTGGATAAGGAACGACAGGATCCCGAGCGCGATCAGCAACGCGCCGAAGGCGGCGATCTGAAACCAGATCTGCAGCGAGTGATCGTCGAAGTGGCTGAGCCGGCGCGTGACGCCCATCAAGCCGAGCACGTACAACGGCATGAACGCGAAATAGAAGCCGATCGTCCAGAACCAGAACGAGCACTTGCCCCAGAACGGATCGAGCTTGTAGCCGAACGCCTTCGGGAACCAGAACGTAATCCCGGCCATCAATCCGAACAGCACGCCGCCGATGATCACGTTGTGGAAATGCGCCACCAGGAACAGGCTGTTGTGCAGCACGAAATCCGCCGGCGGCACCGCCAGCAGCACGCCGGTCATTCCGCCGATCACGAACGTGACCATGAAGCCGATCGTCCACAGCATCGGAACCTCGAATCGGATCCGCCCTCGATACATCGTGAACAGCCAGTTGAAGATCTTTGCGCCCGTCGGGATCGAGATGATCATCGTCGTAATGCCGAAGAACGCGTTGACGCTCGCACCCGAACCCATCGTGAAGAAATGGTGCAGCCAGACGAGATACGACAGCATCGTGATGACGACCGTCGCGTACACCATCGAGGTGTAGCCGAACAGTCGCTTGCCGCAGAAGGTCGACACGACCTCCGAGAAGATGCCGAACGCCGGCAGGATCAGGATGTACACCTCCGGATGTCCCCAGATCCAGATCAGGTTGACGTACATCATCGGGTTGCCGCCGAGGTCGTTCGTGAAGAAATTCGTGCCGACATAGCGATCCAGCGACAACAGCGCGAGCACGGCGGTCAGCACCGGGAACGTGGCGACGATCAGGATGTTCGTGCAGAGCGCCGTCCAGGTGAAGATGGGCATCTTCATCACGCTCATGCCGGGTGCGCGCATCTTCACGATCGTCGCGATGAGATTGACGCCCGATAGCACGGTGCCGACGCCCGCCACCTGCAGCGACCAGATGTAGTAGTCGACGCCGACGTCCGGACTGGCGATGATTCCCGACAAAGGCGGGTAGGCGAGCCAGCCGGTGCGCGCGAACTCGCCGACGAACAGCGACATCATGACGAGCCCGGCGCCGCAAGCCGTCATCCAGAAGCTGAAGTTGTTGAGAAACGGAAAGGCGACGTCGCGGGCGCCGATCTGCAGCGGCACGACGAAGTTCATAAGCCCCGTGACGAGCGGCATCGCGACGAAGAAGATCATGATGACGCCGTGAGCGGTGAAGATCTGGTCGTAGTGGTGCGGCGGCAGATACCCCATGACGTCGCCGAAGGCGACCGCCTGCTGCGCGCGCATCATGATGGCATCGGAGAAGCCACGCAGCAGCATCACCAGTCCGAGAATGACGTACATGACGCCGATCTTCTTGTGGTCGATGCTCGTGATCCAATCGCGCCACAGCGGGCCCCAGGCTCGGAAGTAGGTTAGCGCGGCGACAATGAACACGCCGCCGATAACGACCCCCGCAAAGGTCGCGAGCAGAATCGGCTCATGAAGAAACGGAAGCGACTCCCAGGTGAGGCGCCCAAAAATCAGTTTGCCAAGACTCGTCTGCTCGGACATTTGCGATCAATCCCGGTATGTATTGCGGCAGCAGCGCGCTTATGCCGGAGCCGTCTGCGGTGCAGACGGCGTCTGCGCCGAATGGATTCAAAGCGACTGGATCGCGCGCCGACGGCGACCTCGATGCGCGGTGCATATCCATCGGCATCATGTCGCGCAGGCAGGTCTTGCCTTGCTCGACGCAGCGATTGACGATGGCGTCGAACAGGTCGAGCGCGACGGCTCGATAGCGGCGGACCGGCTCGCGCTCGCTTGGCTTTTCGAGCTCCAGATAGGCATCGCGCGTCAATTCGTCCTTGGACGCCTTTGCCTTCTGCAGCCAGCGGTCGAATTCGCCGGCGTTCATGCCGCGGAACTTGAAGCGCATGTCCGAGAAGCCCGCGCCGCTGTAATTGGCCGAGAAGCCCTCGTACTCGCCCGGCTGGTTGATGACCGCGTGCAACGTGGTCTCCATGCTCGGCATCGCATAGATCTGACCGGCCAGCGCCGGGATGAAGAACGAATTCATCACCGACGATGCGGTGATCTTGAAGCGGATGGGTATGTCCACCGGCGCCGCGAGCTCGTTCACGACGGCGATACCGTGATCGGGATAGATGAACAGCCATTTCCAGTCGAGCGCGACGACTTCGATATTCAATGGCTCCGCCTCGAACGACAATGGCCGCGACGAGTCGATTCGCGTGAGTGGCCGATAGGGATCGAGCGTATGCGTGCCGATCCAGGTCAGCGCACCCAGCAGGATGATGATCAGCAGCGGCGCCGCCCAAATCAGCAATTCCAGCTGGACGGAATGGTCCCACTCGGGGGTATAGCGAGCCGCGGTATTCGATGCTCGATAGCGCCAGGCGAACACCAGCGTCAGGGCGATCACCGGCACGATGATGAGCAGCATCAGCAACGTGGACATGACGACCAAGTGACCTTGCTGCGCAGCGACATCGCCGGAAGGGCGCAGCACCACCATGTCGCAGCCCGCCAGCAAAGCACTGCCGAAGAGCAACAAAGAGAGCCAAGAGCGGGCCTTGCGAGATCCGATCATGCGATCTAGCGCCGTAGTCGTGGACACGCACGGCATTGGTCATGATTCGCATGGTTTGCGCCCGTTTGCCTTGAGATGTTCGCTCCACTTTGGTCAATACGCAAGAGCCTAACGAGGAGACCGGTATCGGTGACCTCGGAAAATTACGAGGTTCGCGCGCGGAATTTACGAGACGGACAAACCAACGGTGGCCGTGAACACGGACTTGCGCAAATACGCCGACGCAAGCGCCCGCTCAGACGGCAACGATGCCGCTCCTGATGGCGAAATGGATCAATTCGGCGCTGCTTTGGAGCTTGAGCGAATCCATCAGAACGCCGATGGCTTGCCGCTCGATGATTTCGATACCGACCATTCTCGTCGGCCCCGTGCGCTTCTCGCGGACCACGGTGAACGAGCTGTGGGCGGAGGGTCTCGCCGACGTGCGGCGGCCCGTCGCCGACGTCGAGTGGATGGAGTCCCGCGAGCTAGGACACGGCATAAGGGTTTATCATCTGACTCGATGACGCGATCCGTTGTGGGCAGCGGAATTTCCGGTATCCCTGGATGGTTCGCGGCACGACATGATTCGTGAGATCACCAAATTTTCGCGTTGGCAAATACCGGCATCGTCGTGGGAGCGGATTGGATGCACCACTTGACCAGCGCGAATAGCGCCGGCATAGCCGCCGGCTTGATCGCCGGGAAACCTTTGGGTGTGACGCTTCTTTGTTTCGTTGCCGTTGCGAGCGGAATATGCCAATTGCCATCCGACTTGAAATGGTCGCATGTAGTCGGTGCCGGGATTCTTGGCGGAATCGGTTTTACAATGTCGATATTCATCGCCAATCTCGCTTTCTCCGCAGATCCGCAGACTATAAACGCCTCGAAAATGGCGATTTTATTGGCGTCTCTGGTCGCAGGAGTATTCGGTTATCTATGGCTGAGATTCGTGGCCAAGACCGGGGCACACTGAGACTCTTAGGTTCGTGGGCGGAACCGCTGTTTTGGGTCGACACCGCCAACCGGCGGGATTACTCGGGCGGCTCCGTCATTCTTGCGAAAGACGGAAATCGAGATCAGCAGCCGAAGGACCGCGAATTCTCGAGGGCCACGGTAAACGAGCTGTGGGCCGAAGGTCTTGCGGACGTGCGCCATGCCGTTGCCGACGTCGAGTGGCTCGAGCCGCGCCAATTGGGACGACTAAGGGTCTATGATCTCACCCGATGACGCGATTCGTTGCGCGATGGAGTCGCGTGGGTGGATCACGGCATTGTGATTCATGAAATTACTCAAACCCTGATTGGAGCCACCATGAGACTGCGCGACAAATCCGCCATCATCACAGGCGCGGCCAGCGGCATCGGCAAGGACATCGCGCTGGTATTCGCGCGCGAGGGCGCGAAGGTCGCGATCGCCGATCTGAACAAGGATGCTGCGGAGGCCACCGCCAAGGAAATCCGTGCGAGCGGAGGCCAGGCGATGGGCGTGGCGATGGACGTCACCGACGAGAAGGCGGTCAACGACGGCGTAGCAGCGGTTACGCAATCCTTCGGCGGTGTCGACATCCTGGTCAGCAATGCCGGCATTCAGATCGTGCATCCGCTCGAGGAATTCAGCTACGCAGAGTGGAAGAAGATGATCGCCATCCACCTCGACGGCGCATTTCTGACGACGCGCGCTTGCCTGCCGCACATGTACAAATCGGGCCGCGGCGGCAGCATCATCTACATGGGCTCGGTGCACTCGAAGGAGGCGTCGATGCTCAAGGCGCCCTACGTCGACGGCGAAGCATGGCCTGATCGGGCTCGCCAAGGTCGTCGCCAAGGAGGGTGCGGCGCACGGCGTACGCGCGAACGTGATCTGTCCCGGCTTCGTGCGCACGCCGCTGGTCGACAAGCAGATTCCGGAACAGGCCAAGACGCTGGGGATTTCCGAAGCAGGACGTGATCAAAAACGTCATGCTCAAGGAGACGGTCGACGGCGAGTTCACGACGGTCGACGACGTTGCCCAGGCCGCGCTGTTCTTCGCCGCGTTTCCCTCGAACGCGCTCACGGGCCAGTCGCTGGTCGTGAGCCACGGCTGGTTCATGCAGTAGGGCGCGCGAGCCACCCATTCGCGTCCCTACCGTGGCACAGGACCTCCACCGCGACCTCACGCGCACCGTCTTTGCGATCCTTATCATCGGCGGACTCATCGCCGCTTCGGTCTGGATCCTTCGTCCGTTCCTTGCGGCGACCATCTGGTCGGCGATGATCGTCGTGACCACATGGCCGATCCTGCGCGCGCTCCAGTCGCGCCTCTGGGGCAAACGTTGGCTTGCAACCACCATCATGACGGCGGTGCTGCTGCTGGTTTTCGTCGCCCCTTTTTCCGCCGCGATCGGCACCATCGTCGCCAACGCCGGTGAGATCGCCGGCTGGACGAATCGTCTCTCGCAGGTCAAGCTTCCGCCAGCGCCAGAGTTCGTCGATAGGATCCCTGTCATCGGCCACAAGGCGGCGCTGGTCTGGGGCGAATACGCCGACAAGGGCTCGGAAGAGCTTGCGGAGATTGTCAGACCTTATGCGAGCAACGTCGGCACCTGGTTCGTCTCGGAGATCGGGAACTTCGGACTGGTGACCCTGCAGTTCCTCCTCACCATCGTCATTTCGGCGATTCTTTACATGACGGGCGATGATGCTGGCCGATGGGTGCGCCGTTTCGGCCGGCGCCTCGCGGGCGAGCGCGGCGATCAGGTCGTGCAACTCGCCGGTCAGGCGATCCGGGGCGTCGCGCTCGGCGTGGTCGTCACTGCCCTGGTGCAGTCGGTGCTGGGCGGAATCGGCCTCGCGATCGCCGGCGTCCCGTTCGCGGCGATGCTGACCGCGGTCATGTTCATGCTCGCGCTGGCGCAGATCGGTGCGGTGCCTGTGCTCCTGGGCGGGCTCGTCTGGCTGTGGGCGCAAGGGAACACCGGCTGGTTCGTCGCGCTGCTCATATGGACGATCGTCGTGGGAAGCCTCGACAACATCCTGCGCCCGATCCTGATCAAGAGAGGCGCAGACTTGCCGTTGCTGCTGATCTTCGCCGGCGTCATTGGAGGATTGTTCGCCTTCGGGCTGATCGGGCTGTTTGTCGGCCCGGTGCTCCTCGCGGTCGCCTACACCCTGCTCGACGCTTGGGTGTCGGAGGCGTCCGACGCCGACGCGCCTGCGAATGCAGCAGCGAACGCACCGCGTGCCCGCCATGCGCCATCCGCGAAGGGCGGAGAGAAAAGGCGCTGACGTCCGTCGCTTGATTGTTCGTAATTCCTGACAGGATAGTCAGGCATTCTCAGCCCAGGCGGCGGTAGAACTTCACGATGACCGCTTCGACCACGAGCATCACCACAACGACCACGATCAGGGCCACGATTCCGTGGAATGGTCCGGCGAAACGCAGGCTGTCACCTAATACGAAGGTGAGCGCTTCGAGAATGACGAACTTGGACCCGAACAGCACCAGCCAGGCAGTGAAGTAGCGCATGAATTTCGCAAAGCCGCCCGGTCTCGCGTTGAAGTAGGCGGCGAGCCGGTGCTCCAGAGCGAGCGTGAGCTTCAGAAGGAGCTGCAACAGCGCGGCGGCGACCAGCATGACCGTAAACGAGTCGACCCTGACGTGATCCCAGTATTGGGCGAACAGGCCTAGCACGACCAGATCCACGAGGGTTGCGGTGAAGTAGCGGATGAACCCCCTTTGCCTGACCGAGGGCGTGTGATCCAGGGTATCCCACAGCGAGGTGCTAGCTGTTGTCGTCATCTGTTTTCTCCGAGGTTAAAAGCACTTCCATTAGACCATGGCACCTGCGCAATCATCGGTAGCCCGTCGCGGTGCATGCACAGTACTCAGAACGCCGCGCCGATCGACCCGACGAAGACCTGGTTACTCGACCCCGGGTTGAACCAGAAGCCGCCTATCGTGACCGGGCCCCAGGTCACCTGCGCGAACGGCCCGCGCTGGATGTTGCGATCGCCCCCGTAAGCCCTGGTGCGCTGGCCCGCGACGCCGACGCGAAGCCACTCGACCGGCCGGAAGCCCAGCTCGCTCCACGCATACAAGTAACTGTCGGTCCGGTCGGTGTTAGCGCGAACGTATTCGGCCTCGACGTAGAAGTCGAGCTTTCGCCACGCCACGCTGGCCTCCAGGCCGGGCACGAATGCCTTCGTGGTGCCCCAGGCGCCTCCGAGCAGCGGCGTCAGTTCCCATTTGATCGCTTCCCCGCCGGAAAAGGTCCAGCCGACGAAAGCCGAGCGCGCACCGATCGACTCGTAGTTGTACCTGGCCTCGAGGTGCAGCGGGCCGCGATCGGCTGCCGCGATCGCCGACGTGTAGTTCTCGCCGTCGCGAACGTCGGTCGGATACGCGGTGATCGCGAATTCCCACGACGGTTTCGTCGGAGGAGAAGCGCGGCGCCCACTGTGTTCGTCCTCGTCGGCGAGTGCCGACGCGGAGATGATGGCGGCCAGCGCGGCAAGGCCCGTCAGTGCGGCCTTCATCCGCCGAGCGCGTTGATCGCGACCACGAGTCCGTGCCCAAGCCGACCATCATGAACCCGACCTTCCAGCTGCCGTAACCCGCGTAGCGCCCGAGAGCGAGCCCGCCGAAGAACAGCATCGCCAGTGAGATGGCGCGGGATACTATCTTCGCCGTTCCGACATCCTGGATCAGCGCGAACGGCAGCACGACGGGAAACGTGGACGCAACCACGATCAGAAATATCGCCACCGCTGCGAGCAGATCGTTCCACCCCAGCCTCGGTCGTGCCGGCAACGAGGTCAGAGCAACAATTCGCCCGCGCATTGCCTCGACCTCCGCCGACGAGACGAGACCCGCCGCCACACGTGACAGCGAATGTTCGATGAACGTGCGGCCCGCTTCCGCATCGGGGGCAGCTCGCACGGAGCGTACGAGCGTGAGCAACCGGCCGCGATCCGTGACGGTGCGAACCAGGTACATGACCGCGTCGACGAGGCCCCAGGCAAGGTTGCAGCCCAAGGCAGCGGCGAACATTGTTCGGATTTGCTCGCGCCCGGATTCCGCTACGGACACGGCGCCGACGAACGTGAGCGCCATGAACAAACCAAAGAGGAGTTCCGATACCCGGTCCACGGGACTGAGCACCGGCTCGCGGACCGCCTCTTCGACGTCGTTCTTTTCAGTCATTGCCGTCTCCTAGTGTGCCTCGCTCCCGACCGGGCGTACGGCTCGAAGGCGAGCGTTTCTGTGTGTGCGGATTCGCAGCCCAGACTATTGATCAGCGGTGGCGTCGATCGCTTGCGACTGCTGCACGTGCTACAGGTCTAGTTGCGAGCGATGTCCAGCAGCGCTAGACGTCCAGTCCTTCAGAACTTGAACTAGAGCCCAAGCTGCGGCCCGCTGAAAGGTTCCCGATATGGTTCTGGTCTGCAGTTTCATGACTGTGTCCCTTCCATCTTCGCCGGTCTTTGGACTGTATTGCCCATGTCTACGGTGGAGCGCAACTGACGACCGACGCTTTGGATCTCGACGCACGCCAGCGTTCAAGCACCCACACCGTGGCCCAGGCGTAGAACGCCACCGCCGATAAACAGCGCGACGCGCGTGGCGGAAGCGCGCGTAAACGTCCTTGCCGTTCGCAGAATCCTCGATGGCGGGCCCCAGCAGGATGAGCATCGTCATCAGCGCGTTGACCCAGTAACGATGGGGGAAAGGACGTGGCCTTGACTCCGAAAGAGCTTAACGCCGGTCCAGAGCGCTGCGGCCACGATCCACAGACATCAGCATCCACAAGTTCGGCCGCAGCGACAGGCCGAACCAGACCACCGTCGCCATGAGTGCCCCCATCAATGTGGATCCCACCAACTCACGTCCGGCCGAGCGCGCGTCGTAGCGGAGCCGGCCTGCTGACCGAGCCCCACTGTTTTCATGATGGCTGCCGGATATACAGGCCGGGTTAGTCAGGGCCAGCACGAAGACGGGCATCACGACCACGGTCGCCTGCAGGGCGGCTCCAGCTTGCCGCTTCCCGACTGGCGCCGACCGGTGCCGCTGCAGCTTGCGCCGGCCCCGGCGCATCCGGGAAATAAAGCGTGTGAAGACCACTGACCAGCCACGCCGATGCCGAGGCCGACCCCGAAAACCCCGGGCAAGGACAGTGATCAGTGCCTGATCGGCGACACCGGCCACTGGAATAAACGTGATGGCGATCATCAAGAATGATCGTCAACGGATTTGCATTGCGCGCGCCGGCGAAAGAACACCGCGTAAAGCAATAGCGCCTGTCAGCAGAACGCCGGTCACCGGGTAGTGTTCGAGAATCGGGACCATCAGCACGCCCGCCACCAACAGCGCAGCGACGACGAACGGCCAGCACCACGCCCTTGACAAACGGGATTGGCGGCCCGGGTTTGCACAGCAACAAGCATGGTCAGCACGGAGACCACGAATGGCAGCTTGCAGAGCCAAGCCGTAGGCGATCAGCACGGCCAGACCCAGGCCGATCGCCAGCCGCAATACCGCTTTGTCAGCGCGGTCCATCGACGCGATCAATAGAGATACGAAAAGTAGCTCATCATCTTGATGAAGACGTCGGCGAGCCAGTTCATCAGTGCGTGGTCTCCCGTGTAGACCAGCACGTCGGCCTGGCCACCGATTCGCACCCCACGCAGTCGCTCGCGTTCGGACGGGTCGAACTCGACGGCCACCGGAAATCGCTGTGCCTGCCGCAGCCAATCGCGGCTGTTCTGGACCTGGGGCAGGGTGCCCGGTGGAGGCTGACTGCCGGGACTGATACCGGTGCCGACGCTGCGCACGCGTCCTGTCAATACGTCGCCTGGCATCGCGTCGAGCACGATCGCCACCCGGTCGCCGGGCTTGACGTTGCCGAGATTGTTTTCGGTCATGTCGGCGCTGATCCAGAGATCGTGAATGGCGATCAGCGTCATCGCAGGCGCGCCGGCCTGTGCGAATTGCCCGACATCGGTGCGCAGGTCAGTCACCGTACCGCGAGCGGGAGCGACTACCTGTGTGCGCTTCAGGTCCAGCTCGGCCTTCTCGATCGCCGCGCGCGCACTGAGCAGTTGCGCATTGCCTTCACCTTGCTCGCCCGCCGTCTCCTGCGCGCGGCGCAAATCGGCCTTGGCAGCCTCGACCTGGCTGCGCGCCTTGATCCGGTTCGCCTGCGCGCTTTCGACGCGCCGGACAGACAGGGCACCCGGATCCTCCTTGTGGATCTGCTCGAGTCGCGTCGCGTCCTGCTGCGCGAAGACATCATTCGCGACAGCCGCCTGCAGTGACGCCTTGGCCGCCTCCACTGCCGCTGTCGAAGCGTTGACAGAAAGACGCACCGACTCGTAGTCGGAGCGACTGCGTTGCAGCGCGATCTTGTATTGCGTCGGATCGATATCGAGCAGCGGCTGTCCGCGCTCCACTTCATCGTTGTTCTTGACGTACACCTTCAGCACCGTGCCTGATATTTCGGCAGGCACCGGCACGACGAACGCCTGGATCCGGGCTTGGGAAGTGTAAGGGGTCAGGCGATCCGAAACGAAATACCAGGCAAGGCTCGCGACGATCAGGATCAGCACGATGATCGCGCCGAGTCGGCTTCCTTTGCCCGCGTTGGACGGCGGTGGCGGCGACGGCGGCGGCGGCGGCGATTTCTCGGCAACCGGAGCCGGGGTTCCGTCTGGCTTTGCTGATTCTAGACTCATGGTTTGGCCGTCCCGGGAGGGTCTTGGTGAGTGTCGGCACCCGGCGCCGGCAGCGGCGCCGACAGAAGGTCTCCCCAGTCACTGCGCTTGCCCATGGTTTCACGTGTTTCGTCATCGAGCAACGGGAGGCTTCGCCCCGGTTCCCAGCCGCCACCCATCGCCTTGTAGAGGGCGATCAGGTCCTGCGTCAGGGTGCCGCGTGTATTCACCAGAGCTTGCTGTTGGGTGAAAAGCACTTGTTGAGAGTCGAGCACTCGCTGGAAGTCGGTCAGCCCTTCCCTGTACTGAATAGTGGCAATGTCGACCGATCTCCGCGCGGCCTTCACCGTCTCTTCGAGCAACGCGATCTGCTCGCCGGTCTTGGCGAAGCCCACGGCAGCATCGTCGACCTCGCGGGCCGCCTGCAATACCGCGCCTTGATATTGTTCATAGAGCTGCTGGAATCGTGCATCCTGCACCAGCACCGCATTCTTGAGCCGGCCATAGTCGAACACGTTCCAGACGAGGGTGGGCCCGAGGTTCCAACTCAGCAGCCGCGTGCCCAAGGACGTGGCCGAAAGACCCACCGATCCCAGCAGCGAGATCGACGGATAGAGGTCGGCCGCGCTCACGCCGATCAGGGCAGATTGAGCGGCCAACTGCATTTCTGCGGCCCTGACATCCGGGCGGCGGCGCATCAAATCGGCCGGAATGTCGACGATAACGGCCAGCTCAGCCTGTGGGATCACGTCTTTGCCCGCGGCCATTTCAGGCAATGGACCCGGAGGTCTGGCCAACAATATGCTCAACGCGTTCTGTGTCTGGCGCAGGCTGCCCTCCAGCTGAGGTATGGTGGACAGCGTGCTCAGATACTGGGCCTTCGCCTGTTGCACATCCAATTCGGAGTCATTGCCACTTTTGAACAGCAGCTCCGTGATGTCGAGGCTGCGTTTCTGGAGGGCGGCATTTTCGCGAGCGATCACCAGCGACGCTTCGACGGTTCGGATCGAGCAGTACAGGCTGGCCGTTTGGGCGGCCATCAGCACCTGCATGTCATCGTACTGGGCGATGCTGGCCCAATACCCGGCATCCGCGCTCTCGATGCCGCGCCGGAACTTGCCCCAGAAATCGATTTCCCAGCCGATGCCGAGCCCGGCGTTGAAGGTCACCAACGTGGTACCTGAGGCGCCCCGTTGGTACTGTCCCGAGCCGAGCGCCTCGCCGGTTGCCTGCTGCACCTGTGGGTAGAGCGCGCTGCCGGCGATCCCGAGTTGGGCGCGCGCCTCCATGATGCGCATACCGGCGGTGCGTACGTTGGGATTCACGCGCTGCGCCTCGGCAACCAGGTAGTCGAGCACGGGGTCATTGAAGTTGCGCCACCACTCCTGCGTCTGCCCACTGCGAGGAGCTCGCGGGTCAGCGGCCAGTGACTCGAGGGAGCCGCCTGTCCAGTCCGCGAGCCAGGGCACTTGAGGTCGCTTGAAGTCGGGCCCCACCGTAGTGCAGGCGCCGAGCAGCGCGGCCGCTGCCAGCCCCACCGCCCGCATTCGCAACCTATTTGCAGACATGCCACACGCCAACTCAGCTCGCAGCCTGCGATTTGCGCTCCGTCGGTACCTTGTCAGGGTTGGTAGCGACCCACGCCATGAAGATCTGATAGCCCAGGGCCAGCAAGGTTGCTCCGATGAACATTCCCAGGATGCCGTGGGTTGCCAAGCCTCCCAACGCGCCCAGCAGAATGACGACCATCGGCGCATCGACGCCTCGACCGAGCAACAGCGGTTTCAGTACGTTGTCGAGCATGCCGGCGACGAACAGCAGCACAGTGTAAGTAGCGGCCTTTCCGGTATCGTAGTCCCCACTCATCCAGATGTAGGCGATGACCGGCAAAGTGACCAGCAGCGCCGGCACCTGCGCGATTCCGAGCACCAGCACGATCAACGCGAGCAGCCCTGCAAATGGAACGCCCGCGATCATCAGCACCAAGCCCACCACGATGGCCTGGATGAAAGCCACTCCGAGGACACCTAATGCGACCGAACGAATCGTCGCCGTGGACAGCTTTGCGAATTCCGCGCCCCGCCCCGTGCCGGCGATGCGATCGAAAATGGACGTCACGCTTCTGGCGCCCGACTGGCCGAAGGCCATGATGATTCCGGCAATGATGAAAGAAGCCAGAAACAGCAGGATCGCAACGCCGATGCTGGCAACAATCGCCAGCGCCTGCTTAGCCAGGTCGCCGAGCTTCGGCTGCAGGCTCTGAATGACCGCCGGCAAGTCCGAGTGAGCCTGCGACCACAGACCATGGACCTTCTTGCCGACGATCGGCCACTCGGCAACCCCCGGCGAAGGTGCGGGAATCTGCAGGGTGTTGTCCCGCACGCTGCCGACGAGGTCATGAACTGAATCGCCCAGCTCGAGCATCAGCACGGCAGTCGGCAGTCCGATCAGCACGATGCCGCCCAGCACCAGCAGGGTGGCCGCGAGGCCCTGTTTCCCCCCCATCCTGCGGGCGAGCTTCTGATGCATCGGATAAAGCGTGACCGCCAGGATAAGCGCCCACGTCATCAGGGCGACAAAGGGCGAAAAAATCTGGTAGCACAGCACCACCATGGCGAAGATCAACCCGGCTCGGATGAGGACGTCGAGCAGGCTCCGGGACAGGCGCTTTTCGAGGTCAGGATCAGGCTTGTCAGGCGCATTCATAATTCGGCTTCCTTCTTTTGCTTACGCTTCAAAACGACGCGACCTGGCGAATTGCCGAGCGATTCAGCTTGGGCGAATGCCTCGAACGATTTCTCGCGAAAGCGGAAGCCCTGCCGTCGAGCACGGCCTAAGGCACGGTGTTCTTATTGCCCTCGGCGGTGGGGTCCCCGATCTCGGTTCCCCGCCGCTGGAACGCTACGCGCCGACGGAAATTCTCGCTGTCCGACTCGGCACTCTTGGTGGCGGCCTCGGCTGCCTCCGGATACGCCATGGGGATCTTGCTCTTGTCGATCTCGAGCAGCTTCGTCTCGTCGTTCACGCGCACGCGGTACTTGCTCATGTTGTAGAGGAGATACATCGCGAAGAGATTGTCGAAGTCCTCGTAATGACCCTGTTCTCTGCGGAAGTCGCTCGACAGGACCGAAGGAAACCGGTTCGGCAAGATCCTTGAACGCCACCTTTTCCTCTTCGTGCGGATCCACGTAGGTCGAGCCCTCGTACTTTCTGTACCACACCACGTCCAGCCTGTACCCGCGCGCATTCCACTCCTTGAGAAGCTTCATCGCCATCTCGGTGGGAATGTTGGCGTTGGCAGCCGCCACCACCCTCCGCCCGGAGAGCAGCTTTGCGCTCGTCACCTCGAGGTCCTGGTACCCGGCGCCATACTTGAATCCGGCGCCGATGGTCTTGGCGCAGTTGAGGCGCAAGTAGTCGTACCGTATCTCGCCGTTGTGGTACTCGGTGTTCCTTACCCGGTTGTGATAGTCGTCGTTGATGCGCTGGAAGAACGCAGCGAGGGCCTCCTTCTCCCCGGAAGGGACGCCGTAGACGCGCACGCCGATGACCGATCGCTTGTAGATCTCGCCGAAGTCGAGACCGAACGAGGCCGTGTCACCGAGCGACGAGTTGGTCTTGAACAGGTACTCCGTCTTCGGAATCCTGACCATGAGATCGTCGGTGTAGAAGCCCTTGGCATGCTTGGGCGCACGGTCGGCATAGAAGTTGGCCGTGTAGACCAGGTCATCGCCAGGCACCTGGTCGCGGATGGCGAGGGCGATGTGTCCCGCCGAGCCGCCCTTGGAGGTGCCGTAGCTGATCAGCAACTCCATGTCGTACGGGTCTTGTCGCAGGACGTTCGCAATTTCGTCGATGTTTGCAGGTTCCGGCCCGCCCTTGGTTCCGAAGTCGGCGGTTGCCACACCTGCGGCAAACATCAACGCTATCCCGATACACCAAACCGTAGCTCTCATCCTCGTTGCTCCCTTGAGGCTAGAAGCCGTTGACCTGATTGATGACGGGGAGGATGGTCCGCGAAATCAGGTTCCTGTCCTCGGCTGATTGAAAATTCAACTGCAGCGGTACGCTGACGAGGCTGGCACGCGTAACCGAAAGGCGCGGTTTCAGCGAACGCTCGTGATCACCAGCCTCGCAGCGACAACACGTGATCAGCGCTACTGGACCGGCACTTCCTTCCAGCCTGCACCGGGGTCGAACGCAGTCATCTTCGCGCCGATCTCGGCCGAATTCTTGCCGAGATCCTTCTCGAAGACCTTGCCGTTGTGGCTGACGATGAAGGTCATCACGCCGCTTTCGCCGTACTGGGCGGGATACGCGACCATCGCAAAGCCGGCGATCATGCGCCCGTTGATGACGTAGCTGTACGCGCCGCCGGGCGCGCTCTTGCCCTGGCGCGTGAGAATCCGGAAGTGATAGCCGCGGTACGGATCGCCGGCCTGGTGGCCCTTGAGATAGGCCGCGCTCTCCGCGACGAGCGGCCCGAACGGGCTCGCTTCCTCGCCCTTGGCCGCATCGGCCGGCCAGTACAGCCCGTCGTGCTTGCCCGGCGTGCTGCCGAGCCGCTGCGCGTACTGCAGGACTCCGTCGCCGTCGCGATCGACGCGAGGCGTAGTCCTTCTGCGCATCGAGATACGCGTTCAGAACCTTGATCGCGCTGCGCTCGTTCGCGCCGATGCGGCGGTTGACGATCTCGTCCTCGCCTTGCTCGGTCGCGAACCGCCAGCGATCGCCGGCGCGAACCAGCGGGATCGGCATCGGCCACGCCTGATCGCCGATCAGCAGGACGCGCCGATCCTTGCCCTGTTCTTCGAGGAGGCGATACGTCTGCATCGCGGCGACGGCCTTGGCGCGGTTCGCCGAGTTGGCCGCCCGATCGGGCGTCACGATCAGGTCCTTGTGCTTGTCGCCGAAGATCGCGACCAGCGCTGCGTCGTCATCGGCCTTGAGTGCCGCGAGCAACGCATCGACCGCCTCATCGGGCGTCGCGAACGTCTGCTGCTCTGCGCCTGTAGCGAGCATCGGCATCGCGCAGAAGGCGACGAACGCGAGACGGCGTATCAGCGTCAACTTGGCAGTGAGGTTCATGGTGTCGATCGCTCGGGTGATTGCGGGCATGATTTTCATCTCTCATCTCCTAGCGACGACCGCCGCCGCCGCGCGCCGCCGCCACCACCACCGCGCGCCACCGCCGCCGCCACCGCGCGCGCCGCCGCCGCCGCCGCCGCTCGGCGAGCGCCCTGGCTCGACATCGAGCTGCGGCTCGCAGCGCCGCGCGAGCTGTCGGCGCGCGCGCGCATTGCCTGATCCGTAGCCGCCGAACGCATCGCGACCGCCGCCGCCTCCGCCGCCTCCGCCGCTGCGGGTCGCGCACCCGATGCGCTTCACCGCCCGGCTTGACTGCGCGACCGTGCACCTTGTCCCATGCCGCCACCCGCCGTTGCTGCGACGGCCGTGCGCCCGCCCCGCCGCCCCGGCACCGCCCGGACGCGCCTCGCCCGCACGCGCCGACGTCGTTGCTCGGACCGCCCGGCGCCGCTGCTGACCTGGCCTGGTTTCTTGTCGGATTTCCAGGCCGTGCTACCACCCCCCCTGCGACGGCTGTTGCGATGGACGGTTGCCGCGATTGATGTCGCCGGTGTTGATGTTGTTGTTGCCGCGGTTGATCGTGATGTTGTTGTTGCCGCCGCCCCAATTCGCGCCGTAGCGGTTTCCACCCCACGCGGCACCGATCGCTGCGCCCCAGATCAGGCCGGTAGCGAGCGCGGCGCCCGGTGGATACGGGTAGTAGTAGCTCGGATACGGCGCAGGATAGTAGCCGTAGACCGGAGCCGCGCTGTACACGACGACGGTCGAAGGGTTGTATTGCGGCACATAGATCACCTGCGGGTCGGCAGGCACGATCTTGATGATTTCCTTCTCGACCACGACGACCTGCTTGGCGTCGGTCTTCAAGTTCCCGGCGGACTGGGCCTTGCGCCGAAATGCCTGCACGGCATCGAGCACCGCGCCCTGGTCGGCGACGACCGCCTCGCCGAGAGCGGCGGTCCAATCGAGGTCCGCACTCATCTGCTTGACCACCTCGGGATAATTGACCAGCGACTTCACCGAGTCATCCCAATTGTCGTCGATCGCCAGCTTGGGATCGCTCTTGCGCTTCTCGAGAAAGCGGTCGGCCTGGACGATCTGCAGCGGATTGGTCGACGCCGGCAGGATGATCGCCACGAGGTCGTCGGGATAGAGCGCGATGGGGCCGACGAGCTTGTCGAGCTCCTCGGGCGACGGCGCCTCCGCGGCGTTGCCGGAAGCGGCCGGTGCCTGCGCCGCCGTCAGCGGCGCGCAGATCAACGCGACGCACGTGGCCAGCGACACCATCCAGGTCAGTGCCGGTCGCGCGAAGTGCATGCTGTTCGTATCCATCTGCCATCTCCCGTTGCTTCAGTCTCTCAAAGGCGCGAGTTTCGTGTCCCGGGAAACCCGGCTTCATCATTGGACCAGCGGAATGTTCGCCGCAAGCTCGTAGCGGATCGCCGCACGGATCTTGCTCTCGATCTGCAGATAACGCGCCGCTTTGGCCGCGGGAATCGCCGCGGTGAGCTTCGCCGCGTAGTCCTTGCGCAGCTTCGCTTCCGCGTCGTCGATCGCGATCGCCTCGTCGAGAAACTGCTTAGCTGCTTGATCCGAGATCGGCCCGGCCTTGTACGCATCCGCGTAGGCGAGGATCCCGTTGCCGAGACGCGTATTGATCGCCTTCAAATCGTTCTGGTAGGCGTCGTAGATCGGCCAGAAGGCCCTCGCTTCCGCGTCGTTCAGCTGCATATTGGAGGCGACGATCACCTTCTTGTCCGCCTTGAGCTTGTCGCGCAGGATCTGCATGTCCATGTCGGCGGACGTGCTCTGCGCGTATGCGGGTGCCGCAAGCAACGCAGCGGCGCAAACGATAGACCACAGAAGTTTCTTCATGGCGCTCCTTCGAGTGACAGTCCCGGACGATTCCGGCGTTGCATTTGTTCGGGCTCCGGCGATCATTGCCCGGCCGGGTTCAGGTCGGCGTCGGGAAGATACGCGACGCCGCCCCAGTTGGCCTGCAACAACGCGCCGCTGTCGGTGATCTGATAGATCGAGAGCAGCGGATTGAACGAAACATTGGGATCGACTGCAACCCCCTTGCCGCCGATCTTCATCGTCGCGTC
Source organism: uncultured beta proteobacterium (assembly GCA_963745385.1). Lineage (GTDB taxonomy): Bacteria > Pseudomonadota > Gammaproteobacteria > Burkholderiales > Casimicrobiaceae > PALSA-1003. The sequence goes on along the minus strand of CAVUXI010000016.1, from coordinate 13,847 downwards.
AGCGGAGGCTCCGATGTCGGCGCCCAAACTGCGGAAGTTGTCGAACAGCGCACGATCCTTGAACACCATCAGTTGGCGGAACTTCTTATATCCGACGCCGGGCCCGGTGCCGGCACGTGTCATCTTCATGAACGTTTCCTTGCCGGTTCCGTTCTCGACCAGCACGCCGCCGCCCAGGCCGCCGACGAACAGCACGATATTGACTTGCGAGGCATCGAACACCGCGTAACCGATGGCCTTGGCCACCTCTTCCCTGATTTCCGTCTTGGTGGCGTAGAAGTCCTCGAGCGCGTCGTCGCGCATCTTGAGCACCGTCTCACGCTTTTTCGCGGCGTCGGCAGCCGACATCTTTGACTGTTCATCCGCCGCGGCCGCATCGGGAGCGACAAACGTGCCGTCCCCGGCGATCAGTACGATTGAGGCAAACATCGCCATGGCGCCGCCAAACGGTTTCGGAATGCGGGAATTCATTGTTACGTTCCTTTTGATGTTCGGTCCGATTATCCAAACCTGTGATGGCCATCGTGGCGTTCCGGGTTTCTACTTCACGGTATAGCCGCGCCCTTCGAGGCAGACTGCGCGCGCTTTCTGATACGCGGCTGACGCCCGCCTGGTCCTGCTGCGTCGCGGCTTGCTGTTGCTGTTGCGCCTGCGCCGCGTTCTGGCGCCGGCTCTGGCCGCGCGCCGCGACCGCGCCTGCGGCCGCACCTGCGCCGGCGTCGCCCATGACTCCTCCGACGACCGCGCCTCGCGCCGCCCCGCGCGCGCCGGCGCCCGGCGTGGTGCCGGTCGCCGTGGTCGGCGGGCGCCGCGGCCGCAGCCTGCTTCGGTGGATTGGTCGGGTCGTACTTGCTCTGCTGCACGGCCCAAGTGTGGCATTGGCCTTCGTCCTTCTTCTGCTGCTCAGGCGATTGGCCCTTCGCCGGATAGGCGAACTGTTGCGCCGACGCGCCGGCTGCAAACGTTGCCGCCACGAACAGAGTGAGAGCGCGATGTGTACCGTTAGTGATTCGCATTGCCGTCTCCTTTATTCCGATGCTCGATCTCGAGCTTGACTTCAGACTCCGCGCCCGACGCGGGCGTGGCTATTTCTTCGCCGCAGGTGTGACCTCGATAGCGACGGCCTCAGTATAGGTCGCTTCGACCTGATCGCCCTTCGCGACGAGCTTGAATTGCTCTGGATCGCGGACCTTGAGCTCCACGGTGCGCTGCGGCCCACGCAATGTAATCGTCTGCGTTGTGGGGTTGATGTCGACAACGTCGGCGACGATCGTCACCTGGCGGCCGCCGCGGGCTGCGGGGCGCTCGCCCGGTTTTGCCGTCGCCGCGCCCGCCTGCTCGGTCCGCGCGACTGTCTTGCCGCCGCCCTTCTTGAGCTCGAGCGTCAGCGCTTCGACATAGCTGGCATTGACCTGATCGCCGACCTTCATCTGCGCGAAGTTCTTCACTTCCGGTCCCGCCGTCAGGGTGACTTCCTTGCCCTTCGGGTCCTTCAGAGTGATCGCACGCGTCGCTGGATCGATTGCGACAATCGTTGCCGTGAGCTCGACGGTTTGCGCGGCGGTGACGACACCGGGACCTTTGCCGACGACAGCACCTGGTTTGGGCCATAACGGGCAGCGCGACAGCCGCTGCGATGATCGATGCGATAAGGAGATGTTTAGGCATTGCAGTTCCACCTATGCGTTGAAGTTGAAAGGAATCCCGCATCTGCCAAATTCTGACGTTCGCTCGCTCATTGTGCGCTCGAATCGGTGACAACTCTCGCGCCGACGTCCTTCAGCAGACGCTGGAATTCGGGCGACGCCATGATGATCGTCCCCGCCGCGGCGCGCAGGCGATCGACGGCCTCGGCAGGCAGCACGAACGACGTCGGCTGTTGATTCAGGTAGTCGAACTCCGCCTTGTCCTTGAGCGCGGGGAACGACACGTCGATGGCGTAGATCTCGGCGTCCGGGACGCGCAGCGCGGCGGCAACCGCAGGATCCTTGTTGGCCGCATACGCGGCCGAGTTGCGGATCAGGCGCATGGTCTGCCAGCTGCGCCGCCGTGTCCTTCAGCAGTTCGACCGCCTCGTAGGAAAAGGCGTCGATCGGCGTGCCGGCCGACTTGAGCAGGATGTCCACCGTGCCCGGCGGGTTCTCCGACTCGTCCCAATTGGTCGGCGGCGAGGACAGCGAATTGACGATGAAGACGATGATCCTTCGCGCACTGTCGAGCGGCGTCGGCATGCCGGCTTCGTGCAACGCCTCGAGGATCTCCAGCGCATCGAGCACGGCGCGCATGCCCACGTTGTCCGACACGCCGCCGTCGACGAGATGGAGGTAGGGCCGATGGACGCTGTCGCCGAAGGCCTGCTCGGCCTTGAGCGAGCGTATCGCCCGCGCGGCGGGTCGCGGCGGATTGTCGGAGTCGAGGAACGGCTTCGCCCAGGCGGGCGTGATCGTGTTGCAGGTACCGCCATAGTTGTTGATCGTGACCGACGAGAGCACCACCGGCACGGCCGACGACGCCGCCGCGGCGCGGGACAGCGGCACGGCATTGAGATCCGAGCAGATAATGTCGAAGATGCGCTGGTTGAAGACGAAACGGGAGCCGGTCGAGATGTCGGTGGCCGACGCCAGGATCAGCGGGCCGTTGCCGCGGTCGAGATCGCCGAAGGTGGCGCCGTTGAACAGGATTTCGTCGTACAACTGGGCCGCCAGTTCGGAGCGGCCCCAGCCCGTCGACGACAGCTTTCCCCAGTTGGCCGGACTGAAGGTGCGGGCGATGATCTCGCCCTGCACGTCGCGCTTCAGGAAGCGCTGCTCGTACTCGTCGAACAGCTTGTCGCCGTAAAGTCCGTAGGCCAGCGCGGTGAAGCTGCCGCCCGACACGCCGGTGATGACGTCGACTTCGTCGAGCAGGCGGACCTTGTTGCCCTTCGGTCCGACGACCTCGGTGCGCCGCAGGAACTCCAGCACGCCGTACGAAAAGGCGGCAGCGCGCGTGCCGCCGCCCGAGAAGGCGAGGACGACGAGGTTATCCTTGTCCTTGACCTGCGCCTGGCGCGTCTCGAAACGGTACCCGGTACTCGGGTCGGCCTGCGTGATCGGCGGATTGATCGGGCGGGTGGCGCAGCCCGCCAGCATGAGCAGCGCCGTCAGCGAGACTAAGTCCGGATGCGCAAGCGATTCATCGGGTCGTCGCGCATATGCATTCAGGCTTCGCCCTGCGGCTTTGCTTCCACGGGCGCGCGGATGGAGGGCGAGATGTACGACTCGCCGGCGAGCACGGCTTCGATCGCATCGAGCATGTCCGTCGCGATCGTGCGCTTGAGCACGAATCCATTCGCCCCTGCCGCCATCGCGGCGCGCACGACGGAGAACTCGTCGTACATGCTGAGCACGACCACTTTCGACATCGGTGAACGTTCCCGCAGCGTCCGCAATACGTGCAGCCAATTGCCACCAGCCAAGGCGAGATCGACGACGGTCACCGAAGGCTCCAGTCGCTCCACCCCGTCGATGAGAGACGCTTCGTCGCCCACCATGAAGACCGTGCCGAACGCCGTCTCGAGCAGCCCACGCACGCCCTCGATCACCCCGTGGTGCTTGTCCGCCAACAGCACACATCTCTTCGACCGAAGGTTCACGCCCCCGTCCTCATTGTTCTGATTACTCATGTTTGGCCGGCGAGAGAGATGCCGGGACCATGCCGGCGACACTAACCGCTTCGAGGCCCGTGGTGACCTCGAAAACTTACGAGGTTGCTGCGCGGAAACTACGGGCGCCCGACCGGATCCTCTCCGCACGAGCGCATCCGACGCGACATGTGGGCACGTCATGTGCTGAAGGCTCGGGCGACTCCGTTAATTCGTAGCCTGAATGGCGCGTCCGTTGACCGGCTGCGTCGGCCGCGCGTTCATCGGATAGATCTTGCCGAATGCCGCGATCTCACCGTCCGCAATCTTGACGGGGGTCTTCAGGACCAGCCAGGTCACGTTCTCGCTGCACGGCGGCGTCGTCAGTGATCCCTGGAATGTGTAGTAGCCACGGCTCGGCGGAAGCAGATCGGTCGCGTCGATCGCGACATTCTGGACGGCCGTTTCTTTTTCTTTTTCCTTCGGCAGATTCTTCCAGATCGAATCGATCAGCGCGCTGGCGCCCCCCGAATCGAGCAGCACCGCCACGACCGCCAGCTTGCCGTCGGCGCTCTTGTGCACGAGGTGCGCGACCATCGCGTGCGATTTGCCGTCGATCTTCTCCTCGCTGGGCTTGTGAAAATGGAATTGGACGAGCTCATAGCGCGCGCCGCCGACGTCGATCGAGCTGCCCGGCGCGTAGTTGACCTGGATGGTATGACCGTTGTCGATGACCTTGAGCGGCGATGGCTTGTAGGCGAACTTGATTGCGGGAAGGTCCGCGGGCTTGGCGTCGCGGATGTCGATCGGCGACTGGTTCTTACCGAGCTTGCAGGTCGTGAACTCGGGACTCAATGCTCCCCACTCGGCCGGTCCCCCATGACCGCTATAGGTCCAGTGCATGCCCTCGCCTTGCGCGGCGACGACATAGCCAAGCGCCAGCCAATGCCAACTGTTGCGACTCTCTTAGCAACGTTCATTTCATTTCTCCCTGTGGTCACCGGCCTTCGACGCCCCAAACGGCGACATCCACCATCTCTTTGATCGACTCGCGTTCAGTACAAATTCTTGCGATGTGCGTGATCACCAGCGAAAAGCGACGCCGATCGCGGGTCCATTCAATTTCAAGCTCTCGATATTCTTACCCGACTTGAAGTCGTAGTCGAGATAGCGCCACGCTGCCACGACTTCGCCCCAACTGAACGCATAGCCGATACCGGCGATTGCCTGCCAGGTGAGATTGGAATCGCCCGTTCCGATATCGACGTAATAGGGGACGAACCATTCGCGGCTCTGAGCGAAATTGAAACGTCCCTTGACGCCGACGATGGCATCCCAGTTGTCGACTTTCGTTTCGCTGTTGCCCGTTTGTCCGGGACCTACGACCGGGCCGACGTTGGCACTGAATTCCCAGCCAAGTCTTTCCTTGACGCTGACGAGGCGGGCCCCGGCGAAGGCGTCGAGGGCCACATCCGGCGTGGCCAGGACCCGGTAGTTGCCGGCCAGGGTCCACACGGTCGCCTTGATGTCCAGCGAAGCATTCGAGGTGACACCGGCCGGAACGTCAACACCGCCGATCGAAAGGTCACGTGTACCGGACTTCGACCCGCTGACATCGAGGTACGCGATATCCGTGAACGCACCCCAACGACCCTTCTGCGCTTCCAACGTTCCCATGAACGCGAACTTCAGATGGCCGACGATCTTGTCCGCGTTGGCATTGATGTCGCTGCCGGCGCCGGCGGGAAACGTCGTCGAGCCGCTGATATCCGGGAAATAGCCGTAGATCATCGCGCGAAACTGCCAGTCGTTCGGACCCGCTTGCGCTGCAGCGGTGCCGGAGAGCAGCATCGCCATACCGAAGAGCATCGCCACACGAGCGGCAACAAACCACGTTGCACCGGAATTTCGTTGCTTCATTTCGTCGTCTCCTTGGTCAATCACTCACTTGCCCTCATCAAACTGCCATTCGTTCTTCCCTGGGTTCTTGCCGTGATTCCGTTTCCGCGGTGAGACTCCAGCCGCCGTGCCCGCCGCATTCTCCTCAATGTCATCGAGCTTACTGAGGAGACAAGCACCGGTGACCTCGGAAAGTTACGAGGTTCGAGCGCGGAATTTACGGGACGGGCGAGCCGAGTGTTACCGTGAAGACGGACTTCGGCAAGGTCCGCGGAAACCACGGGCCGCTCAGACGGTGACGATGCCGTTCTTGATGGCGAAATGGATCAGCTCGGCGCTGCTTTGCAGCTTGAGCGAATCCATCAGCTGATATTTGTGGAACTCGACCGTTCGCGTCGAGATGTCGAGCCGGGAGGCGATCTCCTTGGTCGAAAAGCCTTCGGCGAAGAGCTGGAGAATCTCGCGTTGGCGCGGGGTCAACACGGCGACAGGATCGTTTGGATGCGTCGGGCTCAGCTTCAAGTCGTGGAAGACCTCCCCGGCAAGCGTCGGCGTAATAAAGGTCTTTCCTTCGAGCGCGGCGCGGACCGCAAGGAAGAGCTCTGCCTGCGCCGAGTGCTTCAGGACATAACCGCGCGCGCCCGCGTCCAGCGCACGTCGCGCGTACGCAGCATCCTTGTGCATGGTCAGAAAAACAACGCGAACGTCGGGATTGTCGTGCTTCAATTGCGTCAGCGCGTCGATCCCGTTGAGGTGCGGCATGGTGATGTCGGCGACGATCACGTCAGGACGAACGCGCCGCGCGGTCTCGACCAGTTGCCGGCCGTCTTCCACAACCGCGAGCAGCTCGAACTCCGCCTCGAGCAGGCTCTTGAGCGCTTCGGCGACCATGCGATGGTCATCGGCAAGCAGTACGCGTGCACGATTCATGACGACGCCGCTTTGAGCGGCACCCACGCCGATACGATTGTTCCCTGCCCGAATGCGCTCTTGATGTCGAAGTCTCCGCCGAGCAGTCTTACCCTTTCGCCCATGCCCGCGCGCCCGAGGCTGTGCCGCGATTGCGTTGCGTCGACGTCGAAACCGATCCCGTTGTCGCGCACCGCCAGCAGCAGACCGCCATCCTTAAGCGCGAGACTTACGATCGCAGCACTGGCCTTGGCGTGACGCGCGATATTTCGCAAGGCCTCCTGCGCCACGCGAAAGATGCACAAAGCGACATCGTTCGACAGCCCCTCAGGCACTTCATGCAGCTCGACCTCGACCCGCACCGGTTCGCGGCGCGAAACATGCTCGCACTCTGCTTTCAGCGCCTCTGCCAAGCCCAGGTCGTCCAGAATCGACGGATGAAGTCGGTAAGAGAGAGCGTGCACGTCTTCGCTCAGGCGCACCAGTTCGCCGTGCACCGACTGCGACGGCGTTCTGTGCACGCGACTCGATGGTTTCGAATCGAGCTGCATCGATTGCGAGACGCGCCAGCCGCTGCGTGACATCGTCGTGCAATTCGCGAGCGAGCCTTCGCCGCTCGTCCTCGTGCGCGGTGAGCAGGCGCCAGCTGAGCGCGAACGATTCGCGCTCGGCGCGCTGACGGCGGGTCCGTTGTAGGATCAACGCAGTGATCAGCGCGGCCTGCAACAGAAGCAGACCGACGCTGGCGATCATCGTGAATTTATGCTCCTCCCATATCGACGGCGGCCGAAACCGCACCACGCTGCCGGGTGGAAGCCGCGTTCTCGTCGATGTTCCAGCGCTGCAGCTCCCGCCAATCGAATTGCGGTGCCGTCGGTCCCAGGAACGTCACCGGCTTCCTTAAGCAGCTCGCCGCTCAGCATTCGACTTGCGGTCCTGGCGCGCCGACGACGCCCACTTCCGCGCCGGAAATAAGAGCGCCGCCAACCATGCCCTGACCCACCTGGCTTTCGAAAAAACCGAACATCGGTACTTTGGACGCGGCGTGGAGCTGCCCTATTGCGTAATCCTGCTCGTACGGTATGCCGGCCGCATCCACCTGGAAAAGGCCGTACAGCGCAACCGCTCCCGGGCGCAGGGCGGCAATCGCGCTCTCGCACCTCCGAAAGCGGAAGGTTGTTGAGCCAAACGAACGTAACGCGATTTTCGAAAGGTGCGAACTCCTTCCGAAATTCATTCGCCCAGAATTGCTCACCGGGAGAGCCGCCGAAGATCACGGCGATCGTCGTAGTCTCCGGCAGCAATTCAAGAATACCGTTGACAACCTGGGCGCCCGAAGTCTTGATTCCGACGATGGAATCGCCGGACTTGAGCTGTGCGACGGGCGCAGTTCGTCGATCGGCGACGACTATTATTGGCACCGCCGGAAACAATTCGTCTCGATGCCCCGTGTAGAAACGCGAAGCCTGCGCGCCCAGCGCCACGACGAGGTCCAGCCTCGTGTCGCCGAAGCGGGCTCGCAGTACTTGCACAAGCGCGCCCTCATTCTCGCCGGGACCGGGTCGTCCCGTTTCCAGCGAAAAGTCATAGAACGCCACCTTCTCCGGCCACGCGCGGAGCATTTCTGTTCGAAATGAGGTGACAAACGCATCGAACGGTGCTGTCTCCCGCCCGTACGAATGTACCAACAGAATCTTCTTGGGTTCCGCAGCTTGAGAGTTAAGCGTCGCGATACCGAACAGCACGAAACCCAGCGTCAGAAGGGCAGCACGGGCACGTGAGCGACGTACCGAAAACATGAGCTAATGCCGATCCTGATTTGGGTAGAACTTGTAGCATACTCATCCGCTAGGTAATTGTCAGCAAAACCCAAGTATGTTCAGAGCGATTTCTACGCGGTCAAGCCAGCGAAGGCACATTCCATACGCGCTGGCATCGGTGTCACATTTGTTACACACGCGTCCATCGAATGCCGCGCCTTTGGGGTATGCAGACGCCATCGTAGGGTTTCAAGTGATTTCAGTAGACTTAGAGGGGAGACACTCGATGAACATGACCGACTATCTGGAAGTCAAGGCAGGCATCGCCGAATTTCGGCCCCGCGGCGAGTGCACCCTTGTCGAAGCCGTCGATCTGATCACGGAGGCCATCGGCGACTGCCGGGACCGGCGCATCGACAAGCTTCTTGTCGTGACGACAGGTCTCGTCGGAGTGTCGATTCCAACGCTGGTCGACCGCTTTTTGATGGTCGAAGAGTGGGCACTGAAATCGAACGGCGTGGTAGTTGCAGCGATGGTCGCAAGCCCCGAATACATTCACCCGCAAAGGTTCGGAGTCAGGGTAGCTGCGGACTTCGGTCTCGTGGCCGACATCTTCACTTCAGAGGCAGACGCACTAAAGTGGTTGTCGAACTACGATCCGCGCGATTGAACCTGCCAGCGACCACAGGTTCCGGTGGTCGATGCAATGCGCCGCGTCGCGGGCGTAGCCGCACAATGCCGTTTGGCCGCAGAGCATGTCTCGCGTCGACTCCGCTCGGGAATCGATCCGCGTAGCGCTACCTCTTGCCGATGCCGTGCGCCTTGTCTAATGCGCTGCGCAGAATGCGCGCCCAACTGGACGCTACTTCCCGCGCGTCGTCGGCATTGGTCGCGCTGGTGGTGAGCATCAGCACACCGGCACGACGAGCTTCGCGCCGGTCGATGACACGTGCAAGTATTTGACCCGTCTCGGAATCGTAGAGCTCCGCGACGAGCGTCATTTCTCCGGACGAGACGGTATACGTGCGTGAGCGCCCGGTCGTCTCCGGGTTTGGCGCGGACACAAAGAGGTTGAGGATGTTCGCCTTCACCCGAAGCACGTCCGGGCCTGCCTCGTTCACTACCTGGTAGCTGCCCTTGCTCTGCAGCTCCTTGACGAACTCCTCGTAGACGATCTTGGCGACGGTCGTCCTGATGTTCTCGCGATCTTCGGCGCTGACCTTGATCCGGCTGCGACTCATGGTCGGGTCCCAGTCTTTGCGGAACGAGACCTCGATCGGATCGAGCTTGACCCGATTGTAGGCAGCGAGCGTCGCGCCCGGCCGCGCATACGCGAGGTCAATGCCTTTGACGTTGATCTTCTGAAGCCCGTCATGACTCATCGCCAGGTCAAGATCTGCGTTGGACGCACCAAAAGCGGGCGTCAGCAGAAGCGGCGCGGCCAGAGCGATAACAATGCGGATGGATTTGATGGTGTTCACGTTGACTCCCGATATTCCCTCGGCGGCGCGCGCCAAGCTCGAGCGCCCCCGGCGAGCTCGACGGACGGCCGCAGCGACACAACGACTGAGGTGAAAGACGACACCTCGCAATGCCGACGACTCTAAAGACCCGAGACCCGCACGTGACCTCGAAAAACTACGAGGTTACGGTACGGGATTTACGAGGAGTAGCTTGACCGCGCACTGCCCGTGAGGCAGCGGATGGCGTGTCGCACTCGAAGTCGCGGAACCCTACCAGCCGAGATCGACCCAATCAGCCCCAAGGAAGGGGTCCGACAAGTCGCGAGCGGTCGCCTTCCGCATCACGTCATCCTGTTTGCGACGGTACGCATTCCCCTGCTTCGCCGCCTCCCGCGCAGCCAGCTTGCTGTCCGGGTGGAGCTGGCGATACGCCTCATATTCCTTCGGGCCACCGACGTAGATCTGGTTCCTGGCCGCATCGGGGTAGATGAAAAACTTCTTGCCAGTGCGCTGCATCGGCCTGATCTGGCCCGGAGGAAGGCGCTGCACCCACTCCTCCTGAGCCGTTGTCGTCGCGACGAGCACCTTGAAGCCCGAGGCCAACAGCTCGCTTTCGTCTATGTTCGGTGGCGCGGCGGCAGCGGCGCTGCCTGCAACGAACATCGACACCGCCAATGCGTCCGATACCATCAGCAAGTTCGTGCGGCGTGAGATCAAGAAGAGCTTCATGTGATTCAATCCTGTCGTTATTGTGTTGAACTGCAGCATGTGACTATGCTGTTGTCAAAAAGGGTTCGCGCCGGCTCGGTGCCCCTCAGTGCCGTTTGCTCAATGCAGCTGCCCGGCCGAGGACGCGTCAAGGAAAAGCGTGGCACATAATCCGTCTCGCGCAGTGGCGATTGCTGTAGGAGGATACGTTGTGGCTCCACGGATCACAAGTTCGCGCGGTCCGATAAGCAAGCGATTCGGCAGATCAACGCGAAAGCAACGCCGCCGTCGGACGTCTGCTGCACACTGAGAAAGGTCTGGCTCGGCAAGGCAATGGTCGCCCGGGACGTCGAACAGGATCGAGTTCGATGACATGACTCCGACCAGTGTCTGCCCGGCAAGGCGCCGTCGTCTTTCGATCAACTGTAAGGAGGAGTACAGGCATGGCACGCATCATCGGCGGCATCGCCGCCTCGCACACGCCGACCATCGGCTTCGCCTACGACCGCAACAAGCGCGACGACCCGGTGTGGGCGCCGATCTTCGAGAACTTCGCGCCGCTGGCCGCCTGGCTCGCCGAGAAGCGTCCCGACGTCCTGCTGTTGATCTACAACGATCACGTCACGTCGTTCTTCTTCGACCACTACTCGGCGTTCGCGCTGGGCGTGGGTCCCGAGTGGCCCGTCGCCGACGAAGGCGGCGGGCGCGCGCGATCTGCCGCCGATCAAGGGGCATCCGCAGCTCGCCTCGCACATCGGCCACTCGCTGATGGCCGACGAGTTCGACATGTCGTTCTTTCAGAACCGGGCGCTGGACCACGGCTGCTTCTCGCCGCTGTCGGTGCTTTGCCCGCACGAGCCGGAATGGCCGGTGAGCCTCGTCCCGCTCGCAGATGGGCGTGCTGCAGTTCCCGATCCCGACCGCCCGCCGCTTCTACAAGCTCGGACAGGCGCTGCGGCGCGCGATCGAAAGCTATCCCGAGGATCTGCGGCGTCGCGATCGTCGCCACCGGTGGCCTGTCGCACCAGGTGCACGGCGAGCGCGCCGGCTTCAACAACCCGACTGGGACCAGCCGCTTCCTCGATCTGTTCGAGCACGATCCGGAACAGCTGGCCGAAATGACCATTGCCGAATACGCCGAACTCGGCGGCTTCGAGGGCGCCGAAGTCGTCATGTGGCTCACCATGCGCGGCGCGCTGTCGGCGAACGTCGAATGCAAGTACCGCAGCTATTACCTGCCATCGATGACCGGCATCGCGACCGCGATCTACGAAGGCACGGACGACGCCCAACCCTGCCGTCGTCGAGCGCCAGCGACGCCACGTGGCGAACGAGCTCGCCGGCATCGAGCGGCTCGAAGGCACGTATCCGTTCACGCTCGAGCGCAGCGTGAAGGCGTTCCGCATCAACGACTACCTGCACCGGATGGTCGAGCCCGAGCCATCGCGAGGCGTTCCTTCGCGATCCGGAAGCAAGCTTCGAGGCGGCCGGGTTGACCGAAGAAGAGCGCGACCTGATTCGTCGACGCGACTGGCGCGGCCTGATGCACTACGGCGTCATCTTCTTCATGCTCGAGAAGCTCGGCGCGGTTACCGGCGTGTCGAACCTCCACATCTACGCCGCGATGCGCGGCGAAACGCTCGAAGCGTTCCAGCGCACCCGCAATGCGCCGGGCGCGCTGTACTCGGTCGCGGGCAAAGGAGCCGGCAACCTGGGCTGGGACAAGCCGCGGACGCGGCGAACGCCACTGCGGACGAGCACGCGCATGCGACTGAACACGGCGTTCGAAGGGAGTGACTCGATGATCATCGACATCCACGGCCACTACACGACCGCGCCCAAGGCGCTCGAGGCATGGCGCAACCGCCAGATCGCCGGCATCACGAATCCCGCGGAGATGCCGAAGGCATCCGAGCTCTCCATCAGCGACGACGAGCTGCGCGAATCGATCGAGAGCAACCAGCTGCGGCTGATGCGCGAGCGCGGCCTCGACCTCACGATCTTCAGTCCGCGCGCGAGCTTCATGGCGCATCACATCGGCGATTTCCAGATCTCCAGCACCTGGGCCGCGATCTGCAACGAGTTGTGCTACCGCGTGAGCCGGCTCTTCCCCGATCACTTCATTCCGGCCGCGATGCTGCCGCAAAGTCCCGGCGTGGATCCGGCGACGTGCATTCCGGAACTCGTCAAGTGCGTGGAGGAGTACGGCAACGTGGCGATCAACCTCAATCCCGACCCGTCCGGCGGACACTGGAACTCCCCGCCGCTGTCCGATCGCCACTGGTACCCGATCTACGAGAAGATGGTCGAGTACGACATCCCGGCGATGATCCACGTGAGCACGAGCTGCAATCCGTGCTTCCACACGACCGGCGCGCACTACCTGAACGCCGACACGACCGCCTTCATGCAGTGCCTCACGTCGGACCTGTTCAAGGATTTCCCGACGCTGCGCTTCGTCATTCCGCACGGCGGCGGCGCGGTGCCGTACCACTGGGGTCGCTTCCGCGGACTGGCGCAGGAGATGAAGAAGCCGTTGCTGAAGGACCATCTGCTCAACAACGTCTTCTTCGACACCTGCGTCTATCACCAGCCCGGCATCGACCTGCTCACGCGCGTGATTCCGGTGACAACATCCTGTTCGCGAGCGAGATGATCGGCGCGGTGCGCGGCATCGATCCGGAGACCGGACACTATTTCGACGACACGAAGCGCTACATCGAGGCCGCGCACATCGATCCGGAACAGCGGCACAAGATCTACGAAGGCAACGCGCGGCGCGTCTATCCGCGCCTCGATGCCGCGCTGAAAGCGAAAGGACGTTGACCATGTACGAACTCGGAGTCGTCTATCGCAACATCGGCGCGCCGACGGCGACGTCGCCGCCAAGCTCGGCGCGCTCGGCACTGCGACCGTGCACGAGGCGATGGGACGGACGGGCCTGCTGAAGCCGTACATGCGCCCGATCTATGCCGGCGCGCAGGCCGCCGGGACGGCCGTGACGGTCCTGCTGCAGCCCGGCGACAACTGGATGCTGCACGTCGCGGCCGAGCAGATCCGGCCGGGCGACATCGTCGTCGCCGCGGTCACCGCCGATTGCACCGACGGCTACTTCGGCGACCTGCTGGCGACGAGCTTCAAGGCGCGCGGCGCGCAAGGGCTTGTCATCGATGCCGGCGTGCGCGACGTGCGCGTGCTGACCGAGATGAAGTTCCCGGTCTGGAGCAAGGCGATCTCCGCCAAGGGCACGGTGAAGGCGACGCTGGGCTCCGTGAACATTCCGGTCGTATGCGCCGGCGCGCTTGGTCAACTCCGGGCGATGTCATCGTGGCCGACGACGACGGCGTGGTCGTGGTGCCGGCGGCCCTCGCGCAGAAGACGCTCGAGGCTGCGGCAGCGCGCGAAGCGAACGAAGGCGAAAAGCGCGCGAAGCTGGCCGCCGGCGTGCTCGGACTGGACATGTACAACATGCGCGAGCCGCTGCAG
>CAVUXI010000015.1:0-39709 GCA_963745385.1 uncultured beta proteobacterium | reverse complement strand
CCCACAGTTGGATGCGCCGCGCCGTCCGCAGCACCATCGGTTCATCCTGGCGAACACGGTTCGTGTTGCTGCAAGACGATGATGGAAAAGCACGGTGGCAAGGAAATGAAGATGGACCGTGCCGCCCCCACTACCGAGCCAACCACCGGGAAATCGGATGATGCCCATCATCACTAACCCGATATTTTGCGGTGATCGACGATGCAATGATTGAATGTCTAAAGGAGCTTCCCATGAGAGCCATTCATTCGCACTTGTCTGTTATGCCACAGTCTGTCACCGCGCGTGACCATCATGGTCTCGGAAAGGCCGAGAATGCGATAGCCGATTGGGTCACGATGGTGATGGTCGTAGAACAGCCAGCAGTCGTTGCCGCTGTCGCGGAGCGCAGCCTGAATTTGGGGGAATGCATGCGTCATCTATTGTAAATGAAGTAGTCTTACCACGAAGGCTCGCAGTCCAAAGGGACGATCCAGCGATTGGAGTCCCCGATCTGGATATCAGGGCGAGAATCACTGTCCGGAATACTGCCTAACTACTTTCTGGATGGTGCCGTCTTGGCAAGCTTGCGATTCAGTACACGGACACGTGCGGCTTGATCCAGGGTCTCGCAGGCTGTTTACACAGCACGAGTCGTGAAGCGAGTTCGCGAATCGTCATCAAGTACTCCACCGTCTGCCTGGGATTCGCCTTGGCGGCCTCGCGACCTATTCGGGCGCGCTGACGAGCTATCGCGACAACACGATCGATTACAAGCCCATGAAGATGAATCCCGGCGACACCGAGGTCACCGTGCGCACCGAAGTGCGCCGCCCCGGCCAGCAGCCCGTCTCGATCGACTACAGCATGGAGAAGGCGCCGGAGGGCTGGAAGGCGTACGACATCATCGTGGCGGGCGTGAGCCTCGTCACCGACTATCGGGACGAGTTCAACGACATCATCAAAACCTCCGGCGTCGACGGTTTGGTCAAGACGCTTGGCGACAAGAATCGCGGGCCGGCGCCGAAGTGAAGCGATTCGCCCGCTCAAGTAGACAGCGTCGGCGATCGTTGGAAGGTCTCGGGAGCGCTGACCATGGATACCGCGGCGTCACTGCTCGAGGTGAGCCGTGAGATAGCCGCTCCCTGCGTCCGGCGTGATCGAGCTGCAGAGCGTCGAGGTCGTCGATTCGGCCGGAGTTGCGGTGGCCGCTGGCGTGGAAACGGCGCGCCGGCGTCGGAAGGGATGGGCGCTCGTGTTCACCGGCGTCGCCGAGGACGCTGACGACGCTCGCCGAGCTCTACGGCGTCGAGGATTTGCTCGCGCAGTAACCACCCTGTGGGCGCGAATTTATTGGCGCAATCGTACCATGAACCGCCGCCGTCCGAATGATTCGGACCCACAATAGCCATCGTGGGCGCGAATTTATTCGCGCATTTACGTCATGAGCCGCCGCCGTCCGAACGAATCGCCCGCGGCGATTGCACGTGCGATGTCTTCGCGGCACGCATGACCCCCGCCAGTGAAATCGTCGACATCGCGCGCCGTTTCGGCGGCGTGCGGGCGCTCGACGGCGTCTAGCCTCGACGTCGAGCCCGGCGAATTCTTCGGCCTGCTCGGGCCCAACGGCGCGGGCAAGACCACGCTGATCAGCATCCTCGCCGGCCTGGCGCGCGCCGACGCGCGGCAAGGTCACGGTGATGGGCCACGACGTCGTCGACGACTACGCCGCGGCGCGCCGCTCGCTCGGCATCGTGCCGCAGGAGCTGGTGTTCGACCCGTTCTTCACGGTGCGCGAGACGCTGCGCATCCAGAGCGGCTACTTCGGCGTGCGCAACAACGACGCCTGGATCGACGAGCTGCTCGCCAGCCTCGGCCTGGCCGACAAGGCCGACGCCAACATGCGCCAGCTCTCGGGCGGCATGAAGCGCCGCGTGCTGGTGGCGCAGGCGCTGGTGCACCGGCCGCCGGTGATCGTGCTCGACGAGCCGACCGCCGGCGTCGACGTCGAGCTGCGCCAGACGCTGTGGCAGTTCATCCGCGCCTGAACCGCGACGGGCCACACCATCCTGCTGACCACGCACTACCTCGAGGAGGCCGAGGCGCTGTGCGAGCGCATCGCGATGCTCAAGCCGGGCAAGGTCGTCGCGCTCGATCGACGCCGAACTGCTGTCGAGCTTCGCTGGTCTCACCGTCCGCCTTTCCGCGGAGCGCTGCCGTCGGAATGCGCGCGCGCGCGTCGCTGCGCGCAGGAAGGAACGAGCTACCGCTCTCGCTCGCGGACTATGCCGAGCTCGAGCGTCTGCTCGCGCCGCTGCGCGAGCCCGGACGTCGCGGATCGCCGATCTTTCCGGCAGGAAGCCGATCTCGAGGACGTGTTCCTGCGCATCATGACCGCGGAGCGGCATGAGCTGCCCGCCGTTCACGCCGTCGGCTGGATGCACGCTCCTCTACAAGGAGCTGCTGCGTTTCTGGAAGGTGAGCTTCCAGACGGTCGCGGCGCCGGTCCTCACGGCGCTGTTGTATCTGCTGATCTTCTCCACGTGCTCGAGGGCCGCGTGTCGGTGTTCGGCGGCGGTGACGCTACACGGCGTTCCTGATCCCTGGCCTGGTGATGATGAGCGGTGCTGCAGAACGCGTTCGCCAACAGCTCGTCCTCGCTCATCCAGATCAAGATCACCGGCAACCTCATTTTCGTTCTGCTGACGCCGCTTGTCGCCCTTGGACATGTTCGCGGCGTACGTGCTGGGGTCGATCGTGCGCGGGCTCGCGGTCGGGCTCGGGCGTGTTCGCCGTGACGCTGTGGTTCGTCGCCCGTCGCACCGTCGCACCCGCTATGGGTCGCTCGCCTTCGCCTTGCTGGGCAGCGCGATCCTCGGCAGCGCTCGGGCTCGTCGCCGGGATCTGGGCCGATAAGTTCGACCAGGTCGCCGCGTTTCAGAACTTTCTGGTCATGCCTCTTACTTTTCTTTCGGGCGTCTTCTATTCCATCCACACGCTGCCCCCGTTCTGGCAGGCGCTGTCGCACTTCAATCCGTTCTTCTACATGATCGACGGCTTTCGTTACGGCTTTTTCGGCTTGTCCGACGTCGATCCGTCGAGGAGCCTCGCCATCGTCGCCGCGAGCTGTCTTCTGCTCTCCGCGCTTACGATGGCTCTTCTGCGGCGCGGATACAAGCTTCGGCATTAATCGTGGTCACTTCCGAATCCATCAAGCTTCGGCACTAATCGTGGTCACTTCCGAATCCATCGAGCGCAGCATCGAGGCCGGGCTCGCCTGCGAGCACGTCAGCGTCGAGGGCGACGGCCAGCACTTCCAGGCGTTGATCGTCAGCAGCGCGTTCGAGGGCTTGATGAAGGTCAAGCAGCACCAGCTCGTCTATGGCGCGCTGGGGGACAGGATGCGCGAAGAAATCCACGCGTTGTCGATGCAGACGCTGACGCCGGCGCAGTATGCGGCGCGGCAATCGCGTTAGCGCCGTGGACAAGCTTGCGATCGAGGGCGGGACCCCGCTCCAAGGCGAAATCCGGGTGTCGGGGGCGAAGAACGCCGCACTGCCCATACTCTGCGCCTCGCTGCTCACGTCCGAGCCGCTGATTCTTGCCAACGTCCCCCAGCTCAACGACGTGCGCACCATGGTGTCGCTCCTGTCACAGATGGGCGTTCGCTCCGAAAAATCCGACGGGACGCTGACGCTGTCGGCGGCAAAGGTCGACTGGCCGCTCGCCCCCTACGAGATGGTCAAGACGATGCGCGCATCGATACTCGCGCTCGGCCCTTTGCTGACGCGATGCGGCGAAGCGCGGGTCTCGCTGCCCGGCGGCTGCGCGATCGGTCTGCGGCCGGTGGATCAGCACATCAAGGGACTTCAGGCCATGGGCGCGGAGATCGACCTCGATCACGGCTATATCGACGCCAAGGCGACGCGACTGTCGGGGACTCAATACGTATTCGACGTCGTGACCGTCACCGGCACCGAGAACCTGATGATGGCGGCAACGCTCGCCGCGGGCACGACGGTACTCGACAACGCGGCGCGCGAACCGGAAGTCACCGATCTCGCCGAATGCCTGAAGGCGATGGGCGCGCGGATCTCCGGCGCGGGCAGCGACCGCATCGTCATCGAAGGCGTCGATGAGCTGCACGGCGCCCGTCATTCCATCATGCCCGATCGCATCGAGACCGGAACGTTTCTCGCCGCCGCGGCGGCGGCGGGAGGCGACGTCGCGCTTGTCGGCGCGCGCGCCGACACGCTGCAGTCGGTGCTCGACAAGCTCGTCGAAGCCGGCGCCGATGTTTCTGCCGACGCAAACGTGATCCGCATCAAGCGCCGAGGCAAGCTCAAGTCGGTGACCATGCGCACGACGCCGTTTCCGGGCTTTCCGACCGACATGCAGGCGCAACTCATGGCCTTGATGACGACCGCGGACGATACGGCGGTGATCACCGAGACGATATTCGAGAATCGCATGATGCACGTCCAGGAGCTCAAGCGCTTGGGCGCCGACATCGAGGTCGAGGGCAACACCGCGATCGTCAAGGGCGTGGCGCGTCTGACGGGCGCCACGGTGATGGCGACCGATTTGCGCGCCTCGGCCTGCCTCGTGATTGCGGGCCTCATCGCCGAAGGCGAGACCGTGATCGATCGCATCTACCACCTCGACCGCGGCTACGAGCGCATCGAGGACAAGCTCTCCGCGCTGGGCGCGCGCATTCGCCGCCTCGCGTAGACAATCCAGCCCGACGTGAGCGCCGCCCCGCAGCGCGACAAGCTCACGGCGATTCGCGGCGCCGTCGTGACGTTCACGGGCGACCCTTTTCTCGAAGATTCCGCGAGTTCCATGCGATGCGAGTCGGACGCCATCGTGGCGATGCGCGCCGGCCTTATCGTCGATTTCGGCGCCGCGTCGGACGTGCTGGCGCGGCTTCCTCCGGAAACGAAAGTCACCGCATATGCCGATTCGCTGATCACGGCGGGTTTCATCGACGCCCACGTGCATTATTCGCAGACCGCGATCATCGCGTCAGAGGCGCAGGATGTGATGGACTGGCTCGATCGCCATACCTACGCGGCCGAGCAGCGGTTCTCCGATCGGGACCACGCGCGGGAAGCCGCGCGGGTCTTCATCGACGAGGCCTTGCGCGCTGGAACGACGACCGCGGCGGTGTTCTGCACGGTCCATCCCGGGTCGGTCGACGCGCTGTTCGAGGAGGCGCTCTCGCGCAACATGCGGATGATCGCCGGCAAGGTGCTGATGGATCGCAATGCGCCGCAGGCGCTCACCGATACGCCCCAGCGCGGATACGACGAGAGCAAGGCGCTGATCGCGCGCTGGCACGCCAGCGGACGCTCGCTCTACGCGATCACGCCTCGTTTTGCCGTGACGAGCTCGCCCGAGCAGATGGATCTGGCCGGCTCGCTTTGGCGCGAGCACCCGGGGACGTTTCTGCAGTCGCACATCGCGGAAAGCCGTCACGAGGTCGACCGGGTGAAAGCGCTCTTTCCCGATTGCAGAGATTACCTCGACGTCTACGATGGTCACGGGCTGCTGGGTCCCCGCGCCATCTATGGCCATGGCATCTGGCTCACCGAGAGCGAGCTTGCCCGATGCCACGAATCGGGAACCGCGCTTGCTCACTGTCCGACGTCGAACGCGTTTCTCGGCAGCGGCCTGTTCAATCTGGCGAATGCGCGGAAAGCACAGCGTCCGGTGCGCGTAGGGCTCGCCAGCGACGTCGGAGGCGGCACGCGTTTTTCGATGCTCTCCACCATGCACGAAGCGTACAAGATCGCGAGGCTCCGCGGCGGATCGCTCTCCGCGCGGCAGGCCTTCTATCTCGCCACGCGCGGTGCCGCGCACGCGCTCTATCTGGATGACACCATAGGCAGCATTGCAAAGGGCATGGAGGCCGATGTCGTCGTGCTGGACTTGAAGTCGACGCCGTTGATCGAGCATCGCATGCGGCATTGCGCAGACATCGACGAGGCGCTGTTCGTGCAGATGATACTGGCCGACGAACGTGCGATCCGGGCGGTGTACGTCGCTGGCGAGATCGGCTGGGCGCGCGACGCGCCGGTGAACGCCTGAGGCGGCGCGTTTGAATGCGCTAAAATATACGTTTGTCCGCCGCCATGAATATCCTGACGATCGCCCTTTCGAAAGGGCGCATCTTCGACGAGACGCTGCCGCTTCTCGCGGCCGCAGGCATCCGGCCCGCGGAAGATCCGGCGACGTCGCGCAAGCTCATCCTGGGAAGCAACCGGCCCGACGTGCGCTTCATCATCGTCCGAGCTTCGGATGTTCCGACCTACGTCGAGCACGGCGCGGCGGATCTGGGCGTCGCGGGAAAGGACATTCTGCTCGAGCACGGCGGAGAAGGCCTGTATCAGCCGGTCGACCTGGGGATAGGACGGTGCACCATGGTGGTCGCCGCCAAGCGCGGCTTCGACTATCGCGGCGCGATCCAGCGCGGCGCGCGCATGAAAGTCGCGACCAAGTACGTGACGACGGCCCGCGAGCATTTCGCGGCCAAGGGCGTGCACGTCGACTTGATCAAGCTGTACGGCTCGATGGAGCTCGCTCCGCTGGTCGGCTTGGCGGAGGCGATCGTCGACCTGGTCAGCAGCGGCAACACGCTCAAGGCGAACGATCTCGTCGCGGTCGAGGATATCCTGGCGATCAGCGCGCGGCTCATAGTCAATCCGGCTGCGCTCAAACTCAAGCGCGAAACCGTGCAACCGGTCCTCGATGCGATCGCCGCGGCGGCCAAGCAGGGCGCCCGTGTCTGAGTTTCGGCGGCTGGACTCGTCGGCGCCCGATTTTGCGGCGGCATTTGCACGGCTCACCGCGTGCAACACTGCGCAAGACGAGGCCATCGACACGTCGGTGGCGAACATCATCGCCGATGTGCGCATGCGCGGCGACGCGGCGGTGCTCGAATACACCGCGCTGTTCGATCGGGTCAAGGCGGCCAGCGTCGCCGCCCTCGAGCTCGTGCCTTCCGAGCTCGCGGCGGCATTAGACTCTCTCGACGCAGAGTCGCGCGACGCGCTCGTCGAAGCTGGCGCGAGGATCCGCGAATTTCACGAGCACCAGCGCGGCAAGTCGGCGTCCAATTGGGAAATGCGCGACAGCGACGGCACGCGCTTGGGGCAGCAGGTCGGCCCGCTCGAGCGCGTGGGCCTGTACGTTCCCGGAGGCAAGGCGGCGTATCCGTCCTCGGTGCTGATGAATGCCATTCCCGCCAAAGTTGCCGGTGTGGCGGAAATCGTCATGGTCGTGCCGACCCCGGGCGGCGCAAAAAATCCACTGGTGCTCGCGGCGGCGCATCTGGCAGGAGTGTCGCGCGCATATGCGATCGGCGGAGCGCAGGCGGTGGCTGCGCTCGCCTACGGAACGGCGACGATACCCGCGGTCGACAAGATCGTCGGTCCGGGGAACGCCTACGTCGCGGCCGCCAAGAGGCGCGTGTTCGGAGCCGTCGGTATCGACATGATCGCCGGACCCTCGGAAATTCTTATCATCGCCGACGCGAGCGCCAACCCGGACTGGGTGGCGATGGATCTGTTTGCGCAAGCCGAGCACGATGAAATGGCGCAAGCGATTCTTCTTTCGCCGGATGCGATGCTGCTCGACGCGGTCGCGGCGAGCATGGCGCGAGAGCTTCCGAACATGCCTCGCAGGGACATCATCGCGGCGTCGATCGGCAACCGCGGCGCGCTCGTTCGAGTGCGCAACCTCGCCGAGGCATGCGACCTCGCCAACGAAGTCGCGCCGGAGCACCTCGAGCTCGCGCTCGCCGATCCGACACCGGTTTTCGCGCGGATCAAGAACGCCGGTGCGATCTTCATCGGGCACTACAGCTCGGAAGCGCTGGGCGACTACTGCGCCGGCCCCAACCACGTGTTGCCGACGGCGAAGAGCGCGCGCTTTTCATCGGCGCTGGGCGTGTACGATTTTCAGAAGCGTACCAGCGTGATCGATGTGTCCGCAAAAGGCGCGCGCACTCTCGGCAGAATCGCGTCGATCCTGGCGCGCGGCGAAGGGCTCCCCGCGCACGCGGCGAGCGCCGAGTACCGGATGCGCGAATAGGCGCTTGGCGATCGATCTCAAATCAGGCGATAGGAACATCGGCCCGCGCGCGACCACGGCGGCGGATCTGGTAGCGGATGTCGTTCGTCCGGAGATACGCGCGCTTTCCGCGTACGAGGTTCCCAAGGGCGAGGGCCTGATCAAGCTGGACGCCATGGAGAATCCGTACGGGCTGCCCGAGGCGGTGCGCTCCCGCGTCGCGCAGGCCTTGTCGCGCGTGGCGATCAACCGCTACCCCGATAGCGGCGCGCATGCCGTCAAGGCCGCGCTCGTGCGCGCGCTGCGCATCCCGGCGCCGCTGGCGATGATTCTCGGAAACGGATCGGACGAGCTCATCCATCTGATCGCGCTTGCGCTCGCCAAGCCCGGCGCGGCGATGGTGGCACCCGATCCCTCGTTTGTCATGTACCGCCTCGACGCGCTCTTCGCCGGGATGCGCTTCGTACCGGTGCCGCTCAGATCCGACTTTCGGTCTCGATCTCGGCGCGATGCTGGGGGCCATCGAGCGCGAGCGGCCTGCGCTCGTTTTCCTGGCCTATCCCAACAATCCCACGGGCAATCTCTTCGACGCAGCCGATGTCGAGACGGCGATCCGCGCGTCGCCGGGGCTGGTGGTCATCGACGAGGCGTACTACGCGTTTGCCGACGCCAGCTTTCTTCCGAGAGTTGCCGAATTCCCCAACGTCCTGGTGTTGCGCACGGTCTCGAAGGTCGGGATGGCGGGGATCCGGCTCGGATATGCGGTCGCCGCACCCGAATGGATCACCGAGTTGAACAAGCTGCGCCCGCCGTATAATGTGAATGCGTTTACGCAAGCTGCGGCCGAGGCGCTCTTTGCCGATACGGCGTGGATCGCGCAACAGGCTGCTGCGATCCGCGAACAGCGACGGCGGGTGGGCGACGCCCTGGCGGGGCTGCCGGGTGTGCGCGTGTATCCCACGCAGGCGAATTTCGTTCTTGTGCGCGTACCCGACGCGAATCGGGTGTTCGAGGGACTGAAGTCGAGGCGTATCTTGGTCAAGAACGTGCACGGCGGTCATCCGCTGTTGGAAAACTGCCTTCGAATCACCATCGGGACGCCGCAGGAAAACGATGCAGTGCTGTCGGCGCTCGCCTCACTGGTGGCAGACCTGTGACCACTGCCGCAGCCGTTGTCACCGGTGCCCGCATTGCCCGGATCGAGCGCGTTACCAAGGAGACCTCGATCGCCGTCAACGTGAACCTCGACGGCAGCGGGCGATCCCAGCTCAATACCGGCGTGCCTTTCCTCGATCACATGCTCGACCAAGTGGCGCGGCATGGGATGATCGATCTCGAGGTGACCGCGCAAGGCGATTTGCACATCGACGGCCACCACACGGTGGAGGACGTGGGGATCACGCTCGGCCAGGCGCTCTCGCAAGCGCTCGGCGACAAGGCGGGCCTGACGCGCTACGGCCACGCCTACGTGCCCCTCGACGAGGCGCTGTCCCGCGTCGTCATCGATCTCTCGGGGCGTCCGGGGCTTGAATTTCACGTTGATTTCACGCGGCCGATGATCGGCGGCTTCGATGTCGATCTGACGCACGAGTTCTTCCAGGGGTTCGTCAACCACGCGCTGGTGACGCTGCATATCGACAATCTGCGCGGCGACAACGCGCACCATCAGGCGGAGACGGTGTTCAAAGCCTTCGCGCGGGCGCTGCGCATCGCCATCGGACGGGACCCTCGCGCCAAAGGCGTGGTGCCGTCGACCAAAGGCACGCTGTAACCGCCCTGAATGCCGGACATCGCGGTCGTCGACTATGGAATGGGCAATCTGCGCTCGGTCGCCAAGGCGCTGGTGCACGTGGCGCCCGATCGCACCATTGTGGTGAGCGCCGACCCTGCGGTCATCGGACGTGCATCGCGGGTCGTCCTGCCGGGACAAAGCGCGATGCCCGACTGCATGCGTGGCCTCGACGAGAGCGGTTTGCGCGAGGTCGTGATGAAAGTGGTGCGAGACCGTCCGTTTCTGGGGATCTGCCTGGGGCTGCAAATGCTGTTCGACGAGAGCGAGGAGGGGCCGACTGCGACGCTGGGCGTCCTGCCGGGTCGCGTCGAGCGATTTCGCGATTCTGCAATGCGGGATGGCGAGGGCCGGAGGCTCAAGGTGCCGCACATGGGCTGGAGCCCGGTGCGCCAGGCGCGAGCGCATCCCCTGTGGCGCGGTATCTCAGACACGTCACGATTCTATTTCGCGCATAGTTTCTATCCCGCACCCGCCCGCCCGGAGGCGACCGCTGCGACCGTCGACTACCCAACGGCGTTTACTTGCGCGATTGCAAGCGCTAATATCTTTGCCGTGCAGTTTCATCCCGAGAAGAGTCAGCGCGCCGGCCTCCAGTTGCTCGCCAACTTCGTTACCTGGGACGGTCGCGCCTAAAGCACACGCGTCGTACGTCGCCAAGGTAGCGACTCCGCAGTCGCCTACCCGCCGCCATGCAGATCATTCCCGCGATAGACATCAAGGACGGTCACTGCGTCCGCCTCAAGCAGGGCGAGATGCAGTCCGCGACGGTATTTTCCGAGGATCCGGCCGCGATGGCCCAGCACTGGCTGGAGCTCGGCGCGGAGCGGCTGCATCTGGTCGATTTGAACGGAGCGTTCGCCGGCAAGCCGAAGAACGAGATGGCCATACGCGAAATCGTCAGCGTGATCGGCGAGGAGATACCGGTGCAGCTGGGCGGCGGCATCCGCGATCTCGATACGATCGAGCGATATCTGGACGACGGCATCACCTACGTCATCATCGGCACGGCGGCGGTGAAGAATCCCGGTTTTCTGCACGACGCCTGCTACGCCTTTCCCGGGCACATCATCGTCGGGCTCGACGCGCGCGAGGGCAAGGTCGCCACCGACGGCTGGTCGAAGATGACGGGCCACGACGTCGTCGATCTCGCCAAGAAGTTCGAGGATTACGGCGTGGAGGCGGTCGTGTATACCGACATCGGCCGCGACGGCATGCTCACCGGCGTCAATATCGAGGCGACGGTCAAGCTTGCGCGCGAGCTCAAGATCCCCGTCATCGCGAGCGGCGGCATCAACAGCCTCAAGGACATCAAGGAGCTGGCGTCCTTCGAAAGCGATGGAGTCACCGGCGCGATCGCCGGCCGCGCGCTCTACGAGGGAACGCTCGACTTCAAAGCCGCGCTGAAGGCCGCGAAAGGTAAATAATCAGTTCCGGCGCTGCGGCGCCACGCCCGCGCATCCGGTGCATTCGGGAATCGACCCGAATGTGTGTCGGCGATCTACTTGTGCCGAGCGCGCTTTAGGAACCTCTGAACAAGCCCCACATGAGTCGCGTTTCTGTCGCAATGGCTTCAGATGCTAGGCGTCGCGGCGCAGCGAATAGTTCATCCTATTCGCAAGCCGCGCAACAACGCAGATGAGGCCATTGCGGCGAAACCCGGATGGGACGGGGCTGGCCGGGCGATCTGCTGTGTCGCGCCGCTCGCCAATGGGAGCTACCATTGGCTTCGCGCCGCTTCGTGCATCTCATCCCGGCAAGCCTCCGTCGCGACCACGCGGGACTTATTCAGAGGTTCCTTAGATACATCCGCAGCGGCCAAATGCCTTATGGGACTCGCGAAGCGAATCATTCCCTGCCTCGATGTTGCGCGCGGCCGCGTGGTCAAGGGAGTCAATTTCGTCAACCTCCGGGACGCGGGCGATCCGGTCGAGGTGGCGCGCCGCTACGACGACCAGGGGGCGGACGAGCTTGCGTTCCTCGACATCCAGGCGAGCGTCGAGACGCGTGGATTGCTCTACGGCATGATCGAGGCCGTCGCGGATCAGGTCTTCATTCCGCTGACGGTGGGCGGCGGCGTGACCCACGTCGATGACATTCGTGCGCTCCTCAATGCCGGCGCGGACAAGGTCAGCATCAACACCGGCGGTGTCAAGGACCCGTCGCTGTTTGCACGCGCGTCGGCCCGCTACGGCGCACAATGCATCGTCGCCGCCATCGATGCCAAGCAGGCGGGTGCGGGTCGATGGGAGGTCTACACGCACGGCGGACGCACCGCCACCGGCCTCGACGCGGTCGAGTGGGCGCGCAAGGTCGTCGGTCTCGGAGCCGGCGAGATACTGCTCACGAGCATGGATCGCGACGGCGCGCGCACGGGGTTCGACCTCGCGCTCACCCGAGCGGTGGTCGACTGCGTCGAGGTGCCGGTGATCGCATCGGGCGGTGTAGGATCGCTCCAGGACCTCGTCGATGGGATCGCGGTGGGCCGTGCCGACGCAGTGCTCGCGGCATCGATATTCCACTACGGCGAATTCACGGTCGCGCAGGCCAAGGATGCCTTGAGCGGCGCGGGCATCGAAGTCAGACTCTGACGGCACCGGCACAAGATCGCGATATGGACCAGGCCTGGCTCGACGCAGTCAAATGGAATTCCGAGGGGCTCGTGCCCGCGATTGCCCAGGAAGCGGACGGAGGGACGGTGCTGACGCTTGCATGGATGAACCGCGACGCGCTGGCGCTCACCGCGCAGAGCGGCCTCGCGCACTACTGGTCGCGCTCTCGCAAGCGACTCTGGCGAAAAGGCGAAAAATCGGGCAACGAACAGAGAATCCGGGAAATACGGCTCGACTGCGACAACGATACGGTGCTCCTGCTGGTGGAACAGCGCGGCGGCATCGCGTGTCATACGGGCAGACACCGTTGTTTTTTTCAGAGGCTGGATCAAGGCGCGTGGCGCGTGGTCGAGCCGGTGCTGAAGGATCCGGAAGAAATCTATGGCGCGAAATGACGACATTCTCAAGCGGCTCACCAAGACGATAGGCGAGCATCGGACGGCCGACCCTGTCAAATCCTACGTCGCGACACTGTTCGCGAAAGGCGATGATGCGATCATCAAGAAGATCGGAGAGGAAGCCACCGAGGCGGTCATGGCCGCCAAGGATGGTGATAAGATTCGCCTGACAGCCGAGATTGCCGATCTATGGTTCCATTGCCTCGTGCTGCTGGTGCGGCACGGCATGGGTCCGGAGGAAGTTCTTGCCGAGCTCGAGCGGCGTGAAGGCGTTTCCGGAGTCGACGAAAAAGCGTCGCGCCATTGACCGTGGACGTGCCGCAGCTTCCAGCCGACGCCGGCGAGGCGACAGCGCAGAGACGAAGCGATGACCGACTGCATATTCTGCAAGATCGCGCGCGGCGAGATTCCGGCGAAGAAGGTGTATGAGGACGATGAGATCCTCGGATTTCACGACATCAACCCGCAAGCGCCGGTGCACTTCATGCTGATCCCGAAAAAGCACATCGCATCGCTTGCCGACGCGGGCGCGGACGACGCCCCCGTGCTCGGGCGGATGCTGGCGATGTCGGGCCGGCTGGCGCGCGAGCAGGGATCGGCCGAAGGATTTCGGACGATCATCAACACCGGGCGAATCGGCAGGCAGGACGTGATGCACTTGCACGTGCACATCATCGGCGGAACGCAGCCACTCGGTAGAATGCTGCCCGCACGCCATGAGTGAAGGAGACGGATCATGGGTGGATTGAGCATCTGGCACTGGCTGATCGTGCTACTGGTCGTCGTATTGATCTTCGGCACCAAGAAGCTGCGCAACATCGGGCAGGACCTTGGCGGTGCGGTGAAGGGCTTCAAGGAGGGCATGAAGACTTCCGACGAGGAAGTGCCTCCGCAGGGCAACGAGCCCGGGCAGCAGCTCGGCTCGAAGACGATCGAGGGCGAAGTCAAGAAGGAGACGTCGGCGAAGGCGTGACAGCTCCGCGCCTTTAGCGGCGCCTAAGGTTCCGCCTAAGGTTCCCGAGGCCCCGCGACTCGCCGCGCTGCGAATTTCCGTGTTCGACGTCGCCTTCAGCGAAATCGTCGTCATTGCCGTGGTCGCGCTGATCGTGATCGGCCCGGAGCGGCTGCCCAAGGTTGCGCGCACGCTGGGGCACATGTTCGGCCGTCTGCAGCGCTACGTGAACGACGTCAAGGCCGACATCAACCGCGAGATGGAGCTCGACGAGCTGCGCCGCATCCACGGAGAGGTGCAGTCCGCCGCTCGCGATCTCCAGTCGTCCGTTACCAACGCAGCGCGCGAGGTCGAGAGCGGGCTGCGCACGGTCGAAGCAGAGCTCAACGAGGCCGGATTGAAGGCTGCGCAGGACAACGCTCCGCCCACCGGTACGGAACCGCAACGCGCACTCGACCTGCCGCCCGAGGAATCCGCGCAGGAGCAAGGCACGCCCTCCGCTGATCCACCAAGGCAGGCGGCGCTGCCCGGATTCGATCGGATCTGACCGCAGCGACGGCCGCGCTACAATGGCTCCGCGCCGCGGCGCACCGATTCATGAGCGAAACTCCCTCCAGCCCGGAAGCCACCCAGGAAACCTTCATCTCGCATCTGATCGAGCTGCGCAGCCGGCTGTTGCGCTCGATCGTCGCGGTGGTGATCGTTCTGCTGTGTCTGTTCCCGTGGGCGAAGGAGATCTACGCACTGCTCGCCGCGCCGCTGCTCAGGGCGCTGCCCAGCGGGAGCACGATGATCGCCACCGACGTCACCGGGACGTTTCTGGTGCCGCTCAAAGTGACTTTGATGACCGCCTTTCTCATCGCGCTGCCGTACGTGCTCTACCAGATGTGGGCGTTCGTCGCGCCCGGGCTGTATCACCATGAGAAGCGGCTCGCGATGCCGGTCATCGTCTCCAGCGTCATTTTCTTCGCGCTGGGGATGTCGTTCGCCTACTTCGTGGTGTTTCCGCTCGCGTTCAGGTTTCTTTGCGGGCTATACGCCGTCGGGCGTACAGATGATGACCGACATCGACAAGTACCTGTCGTTCGTGATGACCATGTTCATCGCCTTCGGCATGACGTTCGAGGTGCCGATCGTGGTCATCGTGCTGGTGCGCCTGGGCATCGTGAGCCTCGAAAAGCTGCGCTCGATTCGTGGCTACGTGATCGTCGGCGCGTTCATCGTCGGCGCGATCTTCACGCCGCCGGACATCCTGTCGCAGGTCATGCTCGCGGTGCCGTTGTGGCTGCTCTACGAGCTGGGTCTCCTGGTGGCGCGCTTCATCTCCGTGCCCAAGCAGGACGGCGACGCGGCGATCGAGGAAAAGACGGCCAACAGCTGACCGCCCTTACCCCACCTTTGTGGCCCCGACGCTTACAGGTGCGAATTCATTCGCACGCGGCGGCCCGTTTCGTGACCGCGCCTGAATAAATTCGGGCCTACAAACCGCTGCTGCAGGTGCGAATTCATTCGCACGCGATCGTAAATATAGACACCGAGGCCGGATGAATCGGGCCCTACAGGTCGGCCGGGGGGTTAGGAAATGCGGGGCTTCGGCCGCTTGCCGACCGTCACTTCGAGGTCGACCGGCTTTTTCTCGCGCAGGACACGAAGCTTCGCCTGGGATCCGGGCGTCAGCGCCGCGATCTGCGACAGCAGGCTCGCGACGTCGTGCGTCGGCTTGCCGTCGATTTCCTGCACCACGTCGCGCGCCTGCATTCCTGCGCGATCCGCGGGCCCGCTCTTCATCACGCTGCGGATCAGCACGCCGTCGCATCGTTGATCGCGAACGCGGTTGCGAGCTCGGGCGTGAGCTCCTGCGGCTCGATCCCGAGCCAGCCGCGCGTCACTTCGCCGTCGCGGATGATCTGCTCGAGCACGGTGCGCGCGAGCGAGACCGGAATCGCGAAGCCGATGCCTTGCGAACCGCCGCTCTGCGAAAAGATCGCGCTGTTGATGCCGATCAGATTGCCGCCTGTATCGACCAGCGCGCCGCCGGAATTGCCCGGATTGACCGCCGCATCGGTCTGGATGAAATCCTCGAACCGGTTGATGCCCAGATGGTTGCGGCCGAGCGCGCTGACGATGCCGTGAGTGACCGTGTTGCCGAATCCGAACGGGCTGCCGATCGCGAGCACCGTGTCGCCGACCTGCACGCTGTCGAGCTTGCCGAAGGTGATCGCCGGCAGGTCGGTCCCGTCGGCCTTGAGCACCGCCAGGTCGGATTCCGGGTCGCTGCCGCGCACGCGGGCACGCAATTGCCGGCCGTCGGAGAGCACGAGCTGGATGTCGTCGGCGTCCTCGATCACGTGATTGTTGGTGAGCACGTAGCCTTCGGTGCTGACGATCACGCCGGATCCGAGGCTGGTCGCCGCGGCGGGTCTGGTCCTCGCCCAAGCCGGGGAAAAAGCGGCGCAGGATGCGGATCGTCGAGCAGCGGCCGGCGTTGCCGCACTTCCTTGCTGGTGTAGACGTTGACGACCGAGGGCATCGCCTTTTTCGCCGCGTCGGCGAGGCTCTCGATCTTTGGCCCGACGACGGCCGTCGGATGTCTCCTGCACGAGCACGACGTTGTTCCTGCCGGTGTAGCGCGGCGAGCAGGTCCGGCCGCAGCGTCGCGACGACGAAGAGCGCGGCGAGGCAAATGGTGGCGACCTGCGCGAAAAGCAGCCAGAAACGGCGCAGCAAGGAGAATCCCCTCAAACGAGATCGATCGGACGCCCCGCCATTATAGCCGCGGAGCAGCGGAGCCGCTCGCGGCCGTGGCGCCTCCGCCAACCGGTCGGGCCTGTACGCGGCTGTTTTGTCTGGCGTTTCGCGCGTCTTTTGGCGACCAGGCTTCCGGCGAGGGAGCCAAATCATTTATAATCCCGCGGTTTGAGGGCGCTGCGCCGAAGGACCGGGGATATGGCAGAGGATGCAAGGTTCGACAGCAAGAAGCGCCGGTTCCTGATCGGCGCGACGTCGGTGGTCGGCGGCATCGGGGTCGCGGCGGCAGCCGTTCCCTTTCGTGATGAGCCTCTGGCCGAGCGAGCGCGCCAAGGCCGCCGGCGCGCCGGTCGAGGTCGACATCAGCAAGCTCGAGCCCGGCCAGAAGATCAACGTCGAATGGCGCGGCAAGGTCGTGTGGATCATCAACCGCACGCCGGCGATGCTGGCGACGCTGCCGAAGCTCGACGACAAGGTCGCCGATCCCAAGTCCGACGTCGATCATCAGCCGCCCTACGCGAAGAACGAGGACCGCTCGATCAAGCCCGAGATCTTCGTCGCCGTGGGCATCTGCACGCACCTCGGCTGCTCGCCGACGTTTCGGCCGGAAGTCGCGCCGGCCGATCTCGGCCCGGATTGGCTGGGCGGCTTCTTCTGCCCCTGCCACCAATCCAAATTCGACCTTGCCGGCCGCGTCTTCAAGGGCGTGCCGGCGCCGACCAATCTCGTCATTCCGCCGTACAAGTTCCTGTCCGACACGCAGATCGTGATCGGCGAAGACGAAATCAAGAAGGCATAGAGCGAAAAGCGACCATGCAGAAGACTCCTGCACTGGATCGACGAGCGCTTCCCGCTGACCGCGCTGTGGAAATCGCAGGTCTCGGAAGTACTACGCGCCGAAGAATTTCAACTTCTGGTACTACTTCGGCTCGCTCGCGCTGGTCGTGCTGGTGATGCAGATCGTCGACCGGCATCTTCCTGACGATGAGCTACAAGCCCGACGCGACGCAGGCGTTCGAGTCGGTCGAGTACATCATGCGCGACGTGTCGGGCGGCTGGTTCATCCGCTACATGCACTCGACCGGCGCGTCGGCGTTCTTCATCGTCGTCTACCTGCACATGTTCCGCGGCGCTGCTCTACGGCAGCTACCGCAAGCCGCGCGAGCTGCTGTGGATCGTCGGCTGCCTCATCTACCTCGCGCTGATGGCCGAGGCGTTCTTCGGCTACCTGCTTCCCTGGGGCCAGATGTCGTACTGGGGCGCGCAGGTGATCGTCAACCTGTTCTCGACCGTGCCGATCATCGGCGACGACCTCGGCATCTGGATCCGCGGCGACTACACGATCTCCGACGTCACGCTCAACCGCTTCTTCGCCTTCCACGTCGTTGCCGTGCCGCTGGTGCTGCTGATCCTGGTCGTGGTGCACCTGATGGCGCTGCACGAGGTCGGCTCGAACAATCCCGACGGCATCGAGATCAAGAGACCGAAGGACCCGGTGACCGGCCACCCGCTCGACGGCATCCCGTTCCATCCGTACTACACGGTCAAGGACATGGTCGGCGTCGTCGTGTTCCTCGCATTTTTTTCGATCGTCGTCTTCTTCTGGCCCGACGTGGGCGGCTACTTCCTCGAGGCCAACAACTTCATTCCCGGCCGATCCGCTGAAGACGCCCGAGCACATCGCGCCGGTGTGGTACTTCACGCCGTACTACGCGATGCTGCGCGCGGTGCCGTCGTTCCTGAACTCGCAGTTCTGGGGCGTGCTGGTGATGGGCGCCGCGGTGGTGATCCTCTTCTTCCTGCCGTGGCTCGATCGCGGCGAGGTCAAGTCGATCCGCTATCGCGGCTCGCTGTACAAGGCGTGGCTCGCGGCATTCGTGGTCTGCTTCCTGATCCTCGGCTACCTCGGCGTCGTGCCGGTGACGGTGTGGGGCCAGTTCGCGAGAGATCCGATGCTCGGCGCCGCCGACAGGGCGACGGTCGTCGCGCGCGTGCTCACCGTCGTCTACTTCCTGTTCTTCCTCCTGATGCCCTGGTACACGGCGCGCGACAAGACCAAGCCGGTGCCGGAAAGGGTGACCTGACCATGAAACGCGCTGATCGACGTTGCTCGGCATCATCGCCGCTCGCCGTCGCGGCGTTTCGCGTCGGCAAGCGAACCGGCGTGCGCCTCGAGCCGGCGCCGGCTCAACCGGCTCGACGCCGAATCGCTGCAGCGCGGCGCGCGCAACTTCGTCAACTACTGCCTGAACTGCCACAGCGCGCAGTTCATGCGCTACAACCGGCTGACCGATCTCGGGCTCACCGAGACGCAGATCAAGGACAACCTGATGTTCGCGACCGACAAGATCGGCTCGACGATGACGGTGGCGATGACGCAAGGCGGACGCGACGGCGTGGTTCGGCGCGCCTGCCGCCGGACCTGTCGGTCGAAGCGCGCGTGCGCGGCAAGGACTGGCTCTACAACTACCTGCTCGGCTTCTACCGCGACGAGAAGTCGGCGACCGGCTGGAACAACCTCGTGTTTCCGAACGTCGGCATGCCGCACGTGCTGTGGGACCTGTCGGGCCGTACAAGCTGGTCGAAACCGAATACGAGGACGAGGAAAAAGCCGAGGCGGCCGCGATCGCCGCCAAGGGTCTTGCGCTCGCGGAGCGCTGGCGAACGGCAAGTACGTGGTGAAGACGCTCGCGCAGGACGCGCCCGGGACGATGTCGCCGGTGGAATACAAGGCCTTCGTCGCCGACCTGGTCAACTATCTCGACTACATGGCCGAGCCGGCGCGCAACGAGCGGATCAATATCGGCATCGTCGTCCTGATCTACCTCGGCGTGCTGTTCGCGTTCGCCTACGCGCTGAAGCGCAGCTACTGGAAAGACGTCCACTGACACCGCAGTTGAAGCGCTGGCGGAGCCGTCGCTCCGGGCGCTCGTATCGGCGTGGCCGCAAGGCGCGCCCGTTTGGGAGAAAAAACCATGATGACGCTCTACTCCGGGACCACCGACCCCTTCAGCCAGCGCTGCCGCATCGTGCTGCACGAAAAGGGCATGGACTTCCAGATCATCGACGTCGACCTCGACCACAAGCCCGAGGACCTGGCGGTGATGAATCCGTACAACCAGGTGCCGGTGCTGGTCGAGCGCGACCTCGTGCTGCACGAGTCGAACATCATCAACGAGTACATCGACGAGCGCTTTCCGCATCCGCAGCTGATGCCGGCCGACCCGGTGATGCGCGCGCGCGCGCGGCTGTTCCTGCATCGCTTCGAGAAGGAGCTCTTCTCGCACATCGACACGCTCGAGGGCAACAACCAGAAGCAGCTCGACAAGGCGCGCGGGCTCGTCCGCGACAGCCTGATGCAGATCGCGCCGGTGTTCGCCAAGCACAAGTACATGCTGGGCGAGGAGTTCTCGATGCTCGACGTCGCGATCACGCCGCTGCTGTGGCGGCTCGACTACTACGGCATCCAGCTGCCGAAGCAGGCGGCGCCGCTGATGAAGTACGCCGAGCGCCTGTTCTCGCGTCCGGCGTTCATCGAGGCGCTGACCTCCGCCGAGCGCGGGATGCGGAAGTAGCGGCGCGAGCCACCCGGCGCGGGGCCCCACGCAAAGCGTGGGGATCGACGGGGAATTGCGAGTCGCGGCAGAGCGGCCGACGCGGCGATGTTGGATTCACTCATGGGACAAGGAGGCCGCGTGGCTGTCCGAGAGCCAGACGCGCAGCGTCGCAGCGATTGGAAACAGCCGCGTCATCCCCGCGAAAGCGGGGATCCAGTGTCTTAGTGCCACAGAAGCTGTCCGAGAGCCAGACGTGTAAGGTCGCAGCGATCGGAGACAGCTGCGTCATCTCGGGCGAGCGCGCAGCTCGAGACCCGGGATCCAAGTTGAACTTGCGTCGGCGCAGTGGCGAAGAACTTGGGTCCCGGCCGGAGTTTATCCTGAGCGAAGCCGAAGTGCCGGGACGACGAAGATTGCGTCATCCCGGGCGAGCCTTCGACTTCGCTCAGAGCCTGCTCTTGCCGAAGGGCAGGCTCCGCGAGCCCCGGGATCCAAGCGAGCGCGATCGACGGCGAATTGCGGTCGCGGCAGCCAAGCCTTTCGGGATTTGCAGACTTCAACGTGTAGCAGGCATTTGGAACGCCGATCCGTTCGATGGCCTCGGGTGATTTTCTTGTCCTCCCGGCGTGTAGTATCCTTTCGCCATGTCCGAGCAATCCGCGAAGCCCTATCTCATCCGCGCCATCTGCGAGTGGTGCGCCGACAACGGATTGACTCCGTATATCGCCGTCAAAGTCAATGCGCGCAACGCGCGTCCCGCCTGCGTTCGTCAAGAACGGCGAGATCGTGCTCAACATCAGCCGCGGCGCGACGCGCAAGCTCACCATCGACAACGAATGGGTTCAGTTCACCGCCGATTCAGCGGCGCATCGCAGGAAGTCGCCGTTCCCGTTTCGGCGGTGGCCGGCGTGTTCGCCAAGGAGTCCGGCTACGGGTTCGCGTTCACCGTCCCGGCCGATCCCGTCGCGTCGCTGGATGCCGCAACGGCGCCCCAGCCCGATTCTCCCTCCTCGCCCTCCGACGCCAAGCCGCGGGACCGGCCGAAGCACCTGCAAGTCGTAAAATAGTCCTGCAGTCGCGCGGCGATGCCGGCATAGCTCAGTTGGTAGAGCAGCG
This sequence comes from uncultured beta proteobacterium, assembly GCA_963745385.1. Taxonomy (GTDB): domain Bacteria; phylum Pseudomonadota; class Gammaproteobacteria; order Burkholderiales; family Casimicrobiaceae; genus PALSA-1003. The sequence continues at coordinate 18,485 of CAVUXI010000015.1, read as the reverse complement.
GTTTTGTAAACCGTTGGTCGTGGGTTCGATTCCTACTGCCGGCACCAATGAATCAGAACCTTGCGGATCGACGACCGACGGTTTTTTCGGACCTGTATACCAAAACGTAGCAAGTCGATCGGCCGCCTTCCGCATTTGCTCCGGTGCGAAGTGGGCATAGCGTCTGACCATCGCCTCGGATTTCCACGCACCCAGCTCCTGCAGCTCCCTAAGTGTCGTGCCAGCCATGAGGTGCCACGTCGCCCAAACGTGCCGCAGATCATGCCACCGGAAGTTTTCGATCCCAGCCCGACGCAAGGCATTCTTCCACGCCTTCGTGTTCACGCTGGCGAGCGGCCGGCGCGGGCGCTCGGGGAGCGCGGCGGCATCATCAAGGCCATGCATAGGGCGCTGCGCGGGCAGCAACGCGAGATGGTGTTGTTCGACGCGAACACGAGGGTGGCGCCCATCGTTGGCCGCGTCCTGGCGACCGGATACCTCGACGAACTTGATGAACGGGCCTACGTCATCGTCGACGGCATGGATAGGCGGGCCCACCACGTACCGATTGGCCAGAAGGATCCAGCGGAGTTGCCGGTCGGTGGCATTGTCGAAATACGACCGATCCCGCAGCGGACCGTGGATCGCAATATTGCGGCTCTAAGCCGGGACGGGATTTACCGGACAGCGGAACATCGGGCGCAGCTCGCGCTGCGCGATGATCTTCGCCACCATCCCGACGAGATCATCGACGGCCATGTCCGGCGACTGGAGTCGCTGCGCGGTGCGGGTATCGTTGAGCGTCGAGCGGATGGCATCTGGCGGATTCCCGCGGACCTGGCAGCGCGCGGTCACGCCTACGATCGACAGCGCACGGGTGGCCTGGAGGTCCAAGTGCATTCGCACCAACCGGTCGATAAGCAAATCACGACACTGGGGGCAACATGGCTGGATCGAACCTTGGTGGGTACCGACACCCCCGGCCCATGTCGGCTTCGGTGCAAAGGTAAAGGAGGCTTTGCGTAAGCGCGTAAATTTCCTGGTCGAGCAGGGCTTCGCCCAACTCGATCGTAAGCGCCTGAAGATTCCAACGAATCTTCTGACCGCCCTACAGCAGCGCGACCTGGACGGTGTGGCAACAGCGATCGCCAAAGAGACGGGCATGGTCTATCGACCGCTGGTCGACGGCGAACTCACAGCGGGCGTTTACCGGCGGCTGGTTGTTACCTCAAGCGGCCGCTTTGCTATGCTCGACGACGGCCTCGGCTTTAGCTTGGTACCTTGGCGCCCGGTGCTTGAGCAACGTATTGGCCAACAGCTGAATGCGACGCTACGCGGTGATCACGTTACCTGGAGCTTTGGCCGTCAGCGAGGTATTTCGAGATAGCCTTCGGATCGCCGGTTGTGCATCGCGGGTGCGATGGGTGTGCGCGGTGGACCAAGGCGCTATCATGGTTCGACTACGGCGAGCAAGCGATGCCGGCCGGTCGCTAACAGAATCCCATGGACAAGGTAGCACCCGGCGCTGCGCCCGACGCAAGCGGCACCTGGCTCGACAGCCACACTGGCCGCACTGCGACGCTCGTGGTGTCGGCGGTGTTCGTGCTGCTGTACGTCGCGCTCGACGCGGTCAGCTACGTTTTTCCCTATCACCCGTTTCCGGTCACGCCGTGGAACCCAAATGCCGGCCTTGCCATTGCGATGCTGATCGCCGGCGGACGGAGGTATGCGCCCGCGGCGCTCGTTGCCACGTTGATCTCCGAGCTTCCGCCGCGTTCCGACGGCGTTTCGCTCTACGCCGAAGCCGCGGCGGGGCTGGGCCTTGGTATAGCCTATTTGCTGACCGCGCTTGCCGTGCGCCGCGTTGCACCTCGGATCGCACTCGAGCAGCTGCGCGACCTGCGGTCCTTCCTGCTGGTCGTCGTCATCGGCACCGCTTTGTCCGCGGCGTGTTTCGTGCAGTTCAACCTGCCGGCCGGCGGCGTTTCCGCTGCAATCCATTTCGCCGCTTTCCTGCGCATGTGGCTGGGTGAGCTGACCGGAACGATCTGCACCGCGCCCCTGTTGCTTCTGCTGGATCGGGCCGCAATTGGCGGCGCGCCGCACAACCATCGCAACGACGAGGCCGGCTGGCGGCTGGACATCGCGCTTTTCCTGCTCGTGCTGGCGCCGCTACTGGCACTTATTTTCGGCCTGGAGCCGATCGAGGGACACAAGCTCTTCTACCTGCTGTTCGTGCCGCTGATCGTCCTCGCCATGCGACGCGGCTTCCCCGGCGCCGCGGCTGGTGTCGCGATCGTCCAGATCGCTCTGATCGGCGCGCTGCTCGCCACCGATCGCAGCGCTCAATCGGCGTCGGAATTTCAACTGCTGATGATGGTGCTGGCGCTGACCACGCTGCTCCTCGGCGCCGTTGCGGGCGAGCGGCAACGCGCCTTGGCCGAGCTCGCGCGTCGCGGCGCCGAGCTGCGCGCGCAACAATCCGCATTGGCCGACGCGTTGCGCGTCGCCGCTGCGTCGGAGATGGCCTCCGCGATGGCTCACGAGCTCGCTCAGCCGCTGTCGGCGATCGGCACCTATGCGCGCGCCGGACTGGAGATGCTGCGCCTGGGAACAACCGAGCCGGCCGATATCGCGCTCGCTCTGGAGCGGATCGAAAAGGAAACGGTCCGCTCCGGCAAGACGGTGCAGCGAATCCGCGACTTCTTCAGGAGCGGCGCCTCGGAGCTCGAGCCGATCGACATTGACGCATTGATCAATGAAGCAGCTCTGGCGGTGACTGATCGCGCCAGGGAGCAAGGCGCGCGGCTCTTCGTGAACATCGCTCCGGGGCTTCCCCAGGTTCTCGCGGATCGCGTTCAAGTCGGCACTGTGTTGCATAATCTCTTCACCAATGCACTCGATGCGACCATCGATTCCGTGAACGCACTCGTGGAGGTTCGCGCACACACAGCCGCTCCCGGCTGGATCGTCATCGACGTCATCGATTCCGGGCCGGGGATTGCGTCGAGCATGCGCGAGTCGCTATTCGAGCCATTGGCCACCACCAAGCCCGCCGGCATGGGGCTGGGCCTGGCCATTTCGAGGACAATCGCGCAAGCGCACGGCGGGCAGCTTATCCTGATCGAGGGCCGCCCAACCACTTTTCAACTGACGTTATCTGCTCACGCCGATGGCATTATCTGAACCGCGCATCGTTGCGGTCGTAGACGACGAGCCCGCGATATGCGATTCGCTCGCGATGCTGCTGCACGCATCCGGCTTTGCCGCGCGAACCTTTCCCGCCGCGGAAGCGTTCCTGCGCGAGCCGCCGGAAACCTTTGCATGCGCGATCGTGGACCTGCGCCTGCGTGGCATGAGCGGTCTGGAGTTGCAAGGCGAACTCGCCCGGCGCAAGTCGGTGCTGCCGATCATCGTCATCACCGCCCATGGCGATGTTGCCAGTGCGCGTGCCGCGTTGCTCGCTGGCGCCACCGACTTCCTGGAAAAGCCCATCGACAACGACGTCCTGCTTGCGGCCGTCAACGGCGCAATGTCTTCCGGCGACCGGCTGCACCAGGCACGCATTGCAGAAGCCCACGTGAGAACGCTCCTCAGCACGCTGTCGGTGCGCGAGCGCGAAGTCTTCGATCGGGTGGTGGACGGCATGCACAACCGGGAGATCGCCGTCGATCTTGGCATCAGCCCACGTACCGTGGATGTCTACCGCGCGCACGTAATGGCGAAGCTACAGGCACGCCGCCTCGCCGACCTTCTTCGCATGCAACCCGTGGCTTTGCGCCCTTCCCGCGATGTCAACGACAGCGATAAGTAGTCTTACTTAGGTAACAACGACGGATTTCGCCGCCTTCGGCTTTTGGCTATCGTGCAGCCGACGCGGTGGTAGTTGTACCTAGGTAGTGACGACGGATTTCACCACGATAGGTTTGTATCTATCGTTCGTGTCATGGTGGCGCTCGTCATGGTGATGGACCTAATGGCAGCCTGGAGGCAGTGGTATCCGGGCGCCTTCCGCCGCGTCCGCATGGCCTATCGCCGCGAGCGCATGATTTCGCGCAGACGAAAAGCCACGCGGGACACCGACGAATCGTCCTGGACTCGATACATGTAGGGAGCAGCCGACATGATCGTGCCCGGTCGAGCGCGATAACCGAGGACGCAGCTAACGAGAAGATATGGGGCCGTCGTGGTTGGCAAGCCAGGTTACTCGCTCTAACAGAGCTCTAACAGGCAAAGCCAGTTAGGGCAGACCGCCGCCTGCTGGCGCCAACGGACGAAACGTTCTATGTATGGATCGGCCGCACCGACAGCCGTACCGCAGAGTCGTTCGTTTTTAGCGTCTCCGTGGGTTCAACTTGCCGTTGGCGTCATCTGCATGGTGATGATCGCCAATCTGCAATACGGCTGGACGTTCTTCGTTCCCGACATCCAGAAGAAGTTCGGCTGGGACCGGGCGTCGATCCAGGTAGCCTTCACGCTGTTCGTGCTGTTCGAAACCTGGCTGGTGCCGATCGAGGGCTGGTTCGTCGACAAGTACGGTCCGCGCATCGTGGTGCTGGTGGGCGGCATCCTCTGCGGCATCGCTTGGGTCATGAATTCGTTCGCCGATTCCCTCGGTATGTTCTATGCGGCCCAGGTCATCGGCGGCATCGGCGCGGGCGGCGTGTACGGCACGTGCATCGGCAACGCGCTGAAATGGTTCCCGGGTCGGCGCGGTCTCGCCGCGGGGATCACGGCCGCCGGCTTCGGCGCCGGGTCCGCGCTGACCGTCGTGCCGATCATCGCGATGATCAAGAACAGCGGCTTCCAGGCCACGTTCTTCAACTTCGGTCTGGGCCAGGGCATCGTCATCTGCATCTTCGCCTTCGCGATGTTCGCGCCGAAGCCGGGGCAGGTGCCCGAAGTCGCAGCCGCCGCGAACGTCATCCAGAGCCGCCGCCAGTTCGCACCCAACGAGATCATCGGACCCAATTCGTGGTGGATTATCGGCTCGTTCATCGCCCTCGTGGGCGGCCTCGGCCTATGGGCCGTTGGCGCCGCTTTCTACATCCCGCTGGCGCTCGCAGCGCTGATCTTCCTAGTCGGCGGCTATGTCGTCGTTTCCAAGGGCCAGCCGATCTTCATGCTGATGTACTTCATGTTCGTCATCGTCGGTGCCGGCGGGTTGATCGTCACCGCCAACCTGTCGCCGATCTCGCTGGACCTCAAGGTCGACAAGATACCGGTTACGGTCCTGTGGATGACCATGCCGGCGCTGACCTTCGCGGCCACCATCGATCGCATCCTGAACGGGCTCACCCGGCCGTTCTTCGGCTGGGTGTCGGACCAGATCGGCCGGGAGAACACGATGTTCATCGCGTTTTTCCTGGAAGGCCTCGGCATCTTCGCGCTGTACAAGCTCGGCGCCGACCCGTTCTGGTTCGTCGTGCTAAGCGGCTTGGTGTTCTTCGCCTGGGGCGAGATCTACAGCCTGTTCCCGTCGACCTGCACGGATACGTTCGGCACCAAGTTCGCCACGACCAATGCCGGGCTCCTGTACACGGCCAAGGGAACGGCCGCGCTGCTGGTACCGTACGCAAGCTCCATCCAGAAGTCGACCGGAAGCTGGGACCTTGTCTTCATCATTGCGGCGGGGGCCAACATCCTCGCCGCCGTCCTGGCTATTGCAGTGTTGAAACCCTGGCGAGCAAGGGTTGTAGCGGGCAACCAATAGCGAGGTAGGCAAGCACCGGCAGGCTCGATGCCGGGTCGTAACCGGTTGCTGTCCCGGGGCTCGGCCGATTGACCGGAATCGGAAAGGCGGCATGGCGCGCGCCGGCAATCGCGCGCCATGCCGCGCCTTCCTGCCTCTTGTCGTTCCATGATCTTCACGGGTGGAGTTGCAATCCAGAGCGCCACCCTTCAGGCGGGCCGAGAACGCGCGCTGCTCCCGCATCAAGGCCGCCGATCGCGCCGCGCGCGAGCGCCTGCTGCGCTACTGCGCTCGGCCATCGTTCGCCTGCAACGGCTGCGCCCGCTCGCCAGGCTGATCGCGCACCGCCACCCGGGCAGCGGCAAGGCGCATAAGTACCACGACAAGCGCGGGGAGCCGCCCATTGCCGCCGAAAATCCCACGCTTGACCCGCACCACCCACCCAACCAGATTCAGCCTGGCGCGATTGAATTGTCTATCCGTCCGAGCGCTTAGGATAGGTACATCGCGCTTGAATACCCCGATGGCCATATCTTACGGAGCGCGCTTGCTAATACGTCTTTGCGTGTGTCGTAGAGTGCATCTATACCTCTACGAGTGGTGGGCATCGCTGCTGGTGACCGATGCCAAGGCGAATTTTCAAAAAATGCGGGCGGAGAATCGCTTCTGGGGGTTGACCGACCGCAAATCTTTCCATCCGGGCAGCCGATGCGATGCCGGCGAAGAACCGGCTCCCGATTTGGAGGATATATTGACGGAACTGATCACGGTGCGTTGCTTCCACCCTGACGATCACAATCGATGCATTGACGATGAAGAAGCGCGTGACCGTTTGCAGAATGTCCATCGGTAAGTCAGGATACGGGCTTCCGAAGCTGCCTTGGGATAAGTGGCTCCGCGCCGAAAACGATGGCGAGTTCCATCTTGGCAAACGCTAGCCAGGAGAGAATCGATGAAATCAAACGCAACTTATCTCGGGGAGTCGACTATTACGGGCTAATCGATATGCTTGACCCGGAAAAGGATCTGTCGGACTTTTTGTAGCCTGTAACGGACGGCACGGGGCGAGGAGCCGGTCGGGTTACGAAGGCTCGGGCACCGCCGAAGCCCCCGTCCAAGCGAACGCTGCCGCGCCGTCACACGCGCGGCCGTTGACACGCAAGCACGTATCGAGAAGCCACCTTCAAGAATAATCGCCGTCGTTTTGGAAAACATTTTGCGCTGGCGAAATCGGCACGCCACCGCCATCACCGCTACTTCGGTGTGCTCGCGCGACCGGCCGCTTACCGGAAAATTCCGTGGCCACGCTGACCGGCAGCTCTTGGCCGTTAGCGACAGTAGACCGCCGCTGGCGCAACGACCGCAATCGCGGCGAAGCGGACGGCCGGCTTCGTCCGGCGTATGACCGAGAAGGGGTCGACACCGGCTTGTCCCTGATCACGCGCATGATCGTCTCGAGTGAGCGAATCGCACGTATGGCGAGATCCTGGCCACCCTTAGCGAGGTGAGTTCGAATCTCATTTGCTTCCTCAAGGTGCCATAACTATCGGGCGTGAGCGCGTCTGGCCGACTTTGCAGTTCAGCGTACCCCCGATGCGACGTTGCTATGTCGCTTGCGGGCCTGCGCAACTGCGATGGGGACAATGGGATTTGTTCCGATGGAAGTGAGCCGCTGACCGTTCCTCCAGACGCGCGGAGGATATGAGGCAGGCTGTAGCTGCTGTGTGCAGCTGTATCCAAAAACGTAGCAGTGTTGCTTGGTGTGCCCTTGCGTTGCACTGCATTCCACTGCAATGGTGAACGTGCGCGGACGCCATAAGCAGTTGATGATGCATTGAGATTTACTTTACCTCGGTGGGGCTTTGTAAACCGTTGGTCGTGGGTTCGATTCCTACTGCCGGCACCATCCCTTCAAAGGCTTGCCGCGCCGGATAAGACACTCCTCCAGATCGACAGACTCCCTCCCTCGGCGACAAGATCTCACTGGCCCGCATATCTTCTTTCTCAGGTCAATTGAATTGCGCACGCGGATTGTGCCGAGCTACTCTCAACATGTCGCGGGCAATGCAGGCTTGCTAAGCCAGAACTTCCGGCGCAGCATGGGCTGAGTCGCTTCTCTGAACGGGCTGCTGCTGAGGTCGTTTGGTCCCCCGCCCTAGGTGCGTTGCGGGCGGTCCTCAACGGGTTCTCCACTCTCTGGCCGGGTCATCGAAGCCGCGCCGCTTCCGCCGCGCGGTGCCGGTCCACATCGGGCTCGCCGCCCTGGTGTGACGGAGAGCAAGGAAGAGAAGATGGGACGAAGCTTTTCCGATCCGGTAATGTCGGTGGTGAGCACCCTCCCGCAAAGACGCGTTACGCCCCTCTCACGATCCACGGAGCGATATCCATGACCCGCTTTCCGCGCATCCTCCTGCCGGTCTTGCTGTTTGCCGCCGTCCCCGTCCATGCCGCCGGCCTTCCCGACACGGGGCAGGATCTGTGCGACAACGGCTCGCACGTGCTCGTCGCCTGCAGCACGGCCAACACCGGGGATGCCGCCACTTACCCGCGCCAGGATGGCCGGTTCGGGCGCGATGCGGCGGCGGCGGCCGGCACGCTCACTAAGGTCGGTGGTGGCGCCGCCGGGTTTGACTACACCAAGATCGCCAACAACGGCACCACGCTCGCTGCCGGCGCAACCTTGGGAACCGCTGCCACCGATTGGGCCTGCACCAAAGACAACATCACCGGCCTCATCTGGGAAGTGAAGACCAGCGATCATGGGCTGCGAGATTGGAGCTGGACATACACCTGGTACAGCAGCAATGGCGGCACCAACGGCGGCAATCCCGGTAGCACGGGCGGCATCGCGAGCTGCAACGCCACGTTGCCCGGCGGCCTGTGCAACACCGAAGCATTGGTCACAGCGGTGAACGCAGCGGCACTGTGCTCCTACACCGACTGGCGCCTGCCGACCTACCGCGAATTGTTCACCCTGGTTCATTTCGGGACACAGAATCCGAGCATCGATACGAACTATTTTCCGAATACCCCCCCGTCTGGGGCCTTGTGGTCGGCTTCGTCGTATGCCCTGGCTCCGCAGGAGGCGTGGAACGTCGAGTTCAGCTTTGGCGACACCTTCGCCATGGATAAGACCGAAGCCTTCTACGTGCTCTTGGTTCGTGGCGGACAGTTCTAGGCTCTTTGCCATTTTGTCATGACGCGCTACGACCGCCTCCCGATCTGGAAGGACGCCACCCGCATCGCGGTGCTGCTGGAAGAGGCGGTGCGGCGTTTCCCGCGCTACTACCAATGCTCGCTCGGCGTCGATCTGGGCCGGGAGGCTTACGCGGTGGCCAATGTGGAGCGCGAGGGGCGGGCGAATGGCCCCGTACGTCGTGGGTTGTCTCAAGCACGGACTGAAACGTCGTGCACCGCAGGAAGTCGGCTGGCCGGCCGCGTCCGCCCGGTCAAGATTCACCCATATCCGCATAGGGGCCCTAATGCATCGTAAGCCATTCGCACTCTTGTCCCTTCGGGCCATGCTCCTGCTGTCGACCGTCGGTACGCCGGCGCTCGCTACGGCGGCGACGTGTACGGCGGGCATCCCGAACCCGAGCGTGATCGAGACGACGCCGACCGCCGACTTTGCCGACCATGGCGACGGCACCGTCACCCACACCAAGACCGGGCTCATGTGGAAGCAATGCGTGGAAGGCTTGAGCGGTGCGGGTTGCGCTACCGGCGCGGCAACGCTGATGCTTTGGTCGAATGCCCTGAACGCGGCCAACACGGCGAACGCGGCCAACGGCGGCCTCGGTTTCGCCAACCACACGGATTGGCGTTTGCCGAATGCAAAGGAACTGCAATCCATCGTCGAGTCTTGCGGGAACAGCCCGTCGGTTAACCAGACCTCATTCCCCGCTACGCCTGCGACGCAGTACTTCTGGTCGTCTACGTCGGTCGTCTCGTTGCCGGGGTACGCGTGGGCCGTCACTTTCAACACTGGCGCCGCCATCGACTCGATTAAGGGAAACAGCGAATTCGTGCGCTTGGTTCGTGGCGGGCAGCCTGTTGACTCTTTTGACGCGCTGAGCCCGTCGACGCCGCAATTCGTCTATACGCCGGTGACGCCGTGCCGGATCATGGATACGCGCAATGCCACGCCGGCGAGCGGTGTTCAGGGACCGATCGCGGGTGGCGCATTGAAGCAGATTCCGGGCTTCGTCAGCATCGGTGGCAACTGGACGCAATACGGCCAGCCGGGCACGCCGTCCAATTGCGGCCTGACCAATCCGCCGGGCACCTCGATCAAGGCGGTCGCTATCGTCATCACCATCCTCAACCCGAACTTCGACGCCTTCCTCGGCGTGAGCGACGCCAACAACCTCACCGCGACGCTGTCGACGATAGCGCTGAACTACACGCACGGCCAGGGTTTGTCGACTCTGTACATCGTGCCGCAGCTCGCCGGCAACAACATCTACTTCGCAATGCCGGCGGGATTGTCAGCGCAGATCATCTTCGATGTGGTCGGTTATTTCGTCGTATCCGATGCCACCGCCCTCGCCTGCACGACGGTCACCTCGGGCGCGGTGACGATAGGCGCGTCGAGCACCGGCAGCGCCGTCTCGCCTGCCTGCGGCGCCGGGTACACGCTGAACAGCGGCAGTTGCGACAGCGATTCGACAACAATGAAGCTCACTTCGGACAAGGCGTCCGGGGGCAACACGACATGGACCTGCACCGCGAACAACGCGGGTGCGTCAGCGCATTTGACCGCGACGGCAAACTGCTGCCGCGTTTCGGGTAAGTAAGATGAAGCAGGCGATCCTTTAACAATAGAAACGGCCCCGGATGGGGCCGTTTCTAACTCTGCTTCTTAGTGCAACGCTAAGGCTGCTTGCTCAGTTGCGGCCCCGCGCTGAACTCCGATGTACTGCCCGCGGCGTTAGTCGCTGTCGCCGTGAAATATGCCGTGGTCGATCCGTCGTTCAGAGGATCGGAGCCTGTCGAAAGCGAAAAGGTCGCGTTACCGCTCGCGTTGGTCGTCGCCTGAACCGAGCCCAGATACACCTCGCCTTCGGCAAATCCCGCCGTATTGAGGCGGTGATTGGCGAAGAACTCGATGGTGAACGTCTGGTTCGGACGTGAAGCAAGCGTGCCGTTGAGCGCGACGCCGGCGGCGGTCCACACGGAGGTGGCAGTCAGGACCGGAAAGTTTTGCGGCGGCGTGCAATCCGGGAAGCCGTCGACGCAGCTTGGGGCAGTATCGTTGGGCGTAACGCCGTTGACACCGAAGTCGATGCCCAGCAACGCGGGACTTGCCGGGTTGGTCGTGCCGCCTGCCGAGCCGGCGACCGACAGGATCGGCCTGCCGTTGTCGAAGATCGTATTTTGAGTGATCGTGGCCTGTCCCGTGTTCCCCGACGGGCCGATGCCCATGCGATTGGCCCTGATGACGTTGTTCTTGATCAGGACATTCGCGCCGGCCGTGGTGATTCCGTACGTCGTACCCGCGATGGTATTTCCGAGGATCGTGAGGTTACTGGCGCTGTTCATCTGCAGGCCGTCCGAATACCCTTTGAATACGTTGAACTGGATGACGTTGTTATCGTTGCCGTTTCCCGCGCATTCGATCCCCTGCGAATACGGCACGTTCGGGCGGTCGCGGAACTCGAACATGGTGTTGTATTGATACGTCGTAAAGGTCGTTCCGCGCGTGCATTCCATGCCATCGCCGGTCTCGTAGACGGTGTTGTATTCGATCAGGTTGCGGGTGCTCAGCCCCGTGGTCGATCCGCCCGCCGGCGTCCCATCGTCACCAGTGATCTCAATACCGGCCGCGCCGGCCGTGTTGTGGATCGAATTGTGGTGGAAGTGATTGTCGTGGCTACGCACCGATAGGATGCCGATGCAGAAGTTGGTGATCTCGAGGTTGGAGATCTCGACGTTGCCGCTGTCGACCACGGCCAGGCCGGGCTTTTGCAATGATCTGACGTTCGGGCCGAACCCGCTGGTCTCGCCCGGGCAGGACGCCTGATTGTTGCCGTCGATGAAGTTGCCGCCGTCGATGACCACGCCTGCGCCGGTAGACGTCACTGTTGCCGGCCCGACAATCGGCAGCAGCAGACTGTTCAGCTTGATCCTGAACGGCGATGCACTCGGAACGATCTGAATCGTGTTGCCTCCCGGGTGCGCATTGTTCTGCGCTATCGCCCAGCGCAGGGTGTTTGCCGAGCCGTCGTCCGCGGTGCTGGTGACGACGAAGGTATCTGCTTGCGCGACAGTTGCGGCACCGAGAAAAAATACGGCGAATGCAAGTGACCTCGTTCTCATGCTTTCTCCTGATTTTGGCTGTTACTGCGAATGGGGGTTTACAGCGGATCTTGCGCCGTCGTTCAGTCACCGGCCGGACACATCCCGGGATGCGACCTTGTTAGTCTACTGCTATGGTGACGTCGCATCAGCACACACCCATTTCACTCCACATAAGCCGCGACAAGCACAGCGAGGCAACAGGCGGCCGTCCACGGCGCGGCGCCGGCCATTCCTGACGATCGCCTGTCGCGGCGGCCCCGGAACTCCATTCCCAGGTTCATCTTGGCGATTACGCCTGCGACGGTGGAATGAGCGCCGCCGCCCGCCTGTTTGCGATGTCAGATCACCGATCTCGAGGCCGGGCGCTCGACCTACGGGGGCAGGGAAAAGGGCTTGTCGGGGAGCTTGAAAGGAGTCGATCATGAAAAGTTTTTCGTTTGGGCTGCGGCGGATTCTGCTGCCGGCCATCCTGGGGCTGGGCGTTGTCGCCGGCACAGCCTTCGCGGCCGGCTTCCAGGTTCACAACCTTGTGTCGGACGGGGGCGTCCCGGCCGACCATCAAGACGTCAATCTCAAGAATGGATGGGGCATCACATCGACCGCCACGAGTCCCATGTGGGTGTCGGACAACGCGACAGGAAAGGCGACGCTCTACGACGGTCTCGGAAACATCCTGTCTCTGGTCGTCATCGTGCCGGCATCGGGCACTGACCAGGGAGCGCCGACCGGCGTCGTTTCCAACGGCTCGACCGATTTCGTTGTGCACAGTGGAACGCTGGCCGCACCTGCCCGGTTCATTTTCGCAGCCGAGGACGGTTTCATCTCCGGCTGGTCGCCGACCGTCGACGCCACGCACGCCATCCATGCGGCCTTCATGACGGACGCTGTTTACAAGGGCCTTACCATCACGTCCAACAACGGCGCCAACATGCTCTACGCGGCGAATTTTCATGCCCACAGGATCGACGTCTTCAAGGCCAACTTTAGCCCTGTGAAGATTCCGGGCGGATTTGTCGATCCCACCATCCCGGCGAATTTCTCACCCTTCAACATCCTCGCGCTCGGCGGCAAGCTCTACGTTGCCTACGCGCAGAAGGAAGACGATGGCGACGACGAGGTTGCCGGATCCGGCCTGGGGATCGTCGACGAATACGACACCGGCGGGCACTTGCTGCGTCGGATCGCTACCGGAGGTACGCTCAACGCACCGTGGGGCATGGCCATCGCTCCGGCGGGTTTTGGGGCATTCGGCGGAAACCTTCTGGTCGGCAACTTCGGCGATGGGACGATCAACGCGTACGACCTGTCGACCGCGACCTTCCAGGGACAACTGCGAAACCCCGTCGGGGACGTCATCGCCATCGACGGCCTCTGGGGCATCATCTTCGGCAATAACGCCAACAATCAGCCGCCGACGACGCTGTTCTTTGCAGCGGGCCCGAACGGCGAGTCGAACGGTGTATACGGCAGGATCGACGCGGTTGCGGCCAGCCCACCGCAATAAAATCGAGTGCAGCGCGCGCACATTGCGCGCCGATCGCGAAACGCCGCGGAAATCCGCGGCGTTTTCATTTCGCGGACGACGGCGGCTTATCGCAAGGTCCTCCGAGTGCGCCGAGCGGGGCCCGGAACTCCATCTCTAAGTTCACTTGGCGATTGCGCCTGCGACGTGGAATGAGCGCCGCCGCCGCGCTGTTCGCGAGTTTCAGATTCCCGATCTCGAGCCGCGCGCTCGACCTATGGGGGCAGGGAAAAGGGCTTGTCGGGGAACTTGAAAAGGAGTCGATCATGAAGATTTTTTCCTTTGGGCTGCGGCGGGTCCTGCTGCCGGCCATCGTGGGATGGGGACTTGCCACCGGTACGGCGGTCGCGGCCGGCTACCAGGTTCACAACCTTGTCTCCGACGGCGGCGTACCTGCCGATCACCGTGATGACAATCTCAAGAACGGTTGGGGCGTCGCGTTCAATCCGAACGGTTTCGTATGGGTCGCGGACAACGGTTCCGGCCTAGCGACGCTTTATGACGGCCTCGGCAATCCGCAGTCACTCGTCGTTTCGATTCCGGGACCGGGCGGCGCCCCGGGAACGCCGACCGGCATCGTCTTCAATGGCTCAAACGATTTTGCTGTCCGGGGCGGGACGTTGACCGGTCCCAGCCGCTTTATCTTCGCGGGCGAGGACGGCGTCATCTCCGGCTGGGCGCCTAACGTCGACGGGACGCATGCACTTCACGCGGTCTTCATGGCGGACGCTGTCTACAAAGGTCTGACTATCGCGTCCAACAACGGCGTCAACATGCTCTACGCCGCGAACTTTCACGCCCGCAGGATTGATGTGTTCAGAGCGAACTTCACTCCGGTCAAGATCCCCGGCGGCTTTGTCGATCCCACGCTTCCCTCCAATTTCTCGCCCTTCAACATCCTCGCGCTCGGCGGACGGCTATATGTGGCGTATGCCCAGAAGGAAGACGATGGAGACGATGAGGTCGATGGACCCGGTTTGGGGATCGTCGACGAGTACGACACGGGCGGGCAGTTTCTCCGGCGGATCGCGGCTGGCGGCACGCTCAATGCGCCGTGGGGCATGGTGATCGCGCCGGCCGGCTTCGGCGAGTTCAGCGGGCGCCTTCTGGTCGGCAACTTCGGAGACGGGACGATCAACGCGTACGACCTCTCAAGCGCGACGTTCCAGGGACAACTACGAAACTCCGCCGGCGATGTGATCGCCATCGACGGCCTGTGGGGCATCGCCTTCGGGAACAACCTCAACAATCAACCGACGACGACGCTGTTCTTTGCAGCGGGCCCGAACGGCGAGTCGAACGGTGTATATGGCCGGATCGACGCCGTTGCGTCGAGCCCACCGTAGTAAAGCCAAGCGCGCATTGCGTGCCGAAGCAAAAACGCCGCGGAAATCCGCGGCGTTTTCATTTCCGCTGGCGACGGTGGCCCCGGCGCAGCCGGCCAAGTATCGCAATAGTCCTCCGAGGGCGCCCGGCGGCCCATGCGTCCTCGGGCATGCGGTATATTGGAATCGGTCGCGGTAGCGCACGGGCGTTGATCGGCAGCCTTTCCGCCCGCATATAGCCCGAGGACCTTCCCGCTCGCGAGCCACCAAGATGAAATACAAAGACTATTACTCGATTCTGGGTGTCGAGCGCACGGCCAAGGAAGAGGACATCAAGAAGGCATACCGCAAGCTTGCGAAAAAATACCACCCTGACGTTTCCAAGGAAGCCAACGCCGAGGAAAAATTCAAGGAGATTGCGGAAGCCTACGCAACGCTCAAGGACGCTGACAAGCGCGCGGCGTACGACCAGCTCGGGAGCCACTCATCGGGCCAGGAATTCCGCCCGCCGCCGGATTGGTTTCAGCAGTTCGGCGAGTCGCAGTCGGGATTCGAGAATATCGACCTCGGCGACCTCTTCGCCGGTTTCGCCGGCGGGCAGGGGCGGAGGCGGTCGCGCGGGGACATGCGCATCCCCGGCGAGGACTACGAGGTCGCGGTCCATATCACGCTCGAGCAGGCGTATCACGGCGCGGAGATCGAGCTGGAACTGTCGATGCCCGAGTACGACCAAAACGGGTTCATGCACCGGGTTCCGCGCAAGCTCAAGGTACGCATCCCGCGAGGCGCCACCGACGGACAGCGACTGAGGCTTCCTGGCAAGGGCGGAAAAGGGCTCAACGGCGGGCGCGACGGCGATCTCTATCTCAACATCAGCTTGCACCCGCATTCGCTTTTCCGGGTGAGCGGGCACGATATCTATCTCGACCTTCCATTGGCGCCCTGGGAAGCCGTGCTCGGCGCCAAGGTCCAGGTGCCGACGCTCGCCGGTGCGGTGAACATGACGATCCCGGTGGGGACGCGCGCGGGCCAGAAGCTGCGGCTCGCAGGCCGCGGGCTTCCCCGTCCGAGCTCGGGCTCGGGCGACCTTTTTGCGATAGCGCAGATCGCCGTTCCGACGGTGGTCAACGAACGCGAGCGGACCTTGTTCAGCCAGCTTGCCGAAGCATCGACCTTCAATCCGCGCGGCCATTTCGAATAGGAGGACAACGTGCAAATCGAATACGGCGAAGCATTGTGGATCGACGAGGGCAAGATTGTCCCGCTCGCCGAACTGGCGGAACGATCCGGCCTGACCGAGTCGCAGTTGCGCGAGCTCGTCGACTACGGCGCTCTCGCACCCGTCGACCCCGACGCAGCGCAGTGGACCTTCCAGACGCAGTACATCGTCGCGGCGCGCATCGCCTATCGCTTACACCACGATTTCGAGCTTCCTCCGGAAGGGCTGGCCGTCGTCATGGGCCTCGTCGAGCGAGTGCAGGCGCTGGAAGCGGAGTTGCGCGACTTGCGCGCTCGCCTGCCGCGCTGGCGATGAGCGCATGTCGAGAGTCGAACTACGGGTTGCGGCCGTCCCGGTTTGTAAAATTCACAAATGCCCAAATGCCCGCAGCCTGTCCCTGCATCGAACTCCCGCCGCAGGGCGGCAGTCAAAAAATCGGCGGCGAATCACGGTCGACGCGGACATCCGAATACCGTAAGCGAACATCCCACATGAAAGGCTAGCATGGCCATCCAGGCGCCCGCACGCAACCCATCCGCTTTGCTCACCCCGGTCGATCATGTGCTCGGTCCCGCCAGCGCGCGGGTGGTCGTCATCGAATATGGCGATTTCGAATGCCCGTCCTGTGCGCAGGCGTATCCCGGGGTCAAGATGCTGCTCAAGCGCTTCGATCGGCGGATCCGCTTCGCGTACCGGCATTTCCCTATCGTGGAAGCGCACCCGCACGCGGAGCTCGCCGCCGAAGCTGCGGAGGCCGCCGGCGGGCAGCGTAAATTCTGGGAGATGCACGACCAGCTCTTCGAGAACCAGCAGCACTTGAAGCCGAAGGCGCTTCGCCGCTACGCCGAAGCCATCGGCCTCGACCTGTCCCGTTTCGACGCCGAGATGGCGGACCACATTTACCTGCAGCGAGTGCAGGAGCACATCGCAAGCGGTCGCGCGCTGGGAGTCCACAGCACGCCGGCTTTCTTCGTCGATGGAACGGTGGTCGACGTGTCGTTCGGCATGGAGCGCCTGTTCGACGCGGTCGAGGCGCGGACCAAGAACCGCTAGGAACGCGTGCAGCGGGGACGCCGGCGACAGTCTCGCCGGCGAGTGTAGACGCGCGGCAAGAACAACATGAGCGGCACACCCAAGATCCCGATGAACCGCGCCCGGCGCTGGCTCCGACAGCTCGGGCCCGGACTCATCACCGGCGCCGCCGACGACGATCCCAGCGGAATCGCCACCTATTCGCAGGCGGGCGCGCAATTCGGATATCAGCTCGGCTGGACCGTCGTCCTCACGCTGCCGCTGATGGTTGCGGTTCAACTCATCAGCGCGCGAATAGGCAGAGTTACCGGCAAGGGGCTCGCCGCCAACATCCGCGAGGTTTTTCCGCGCCCCGTGCTGTACGCGATCGTCGTCATGCTGCTGGTGGCGAATACCATCAACATCGCCGCCGACATCGCGGCGATGGGTGAGAGCCTGCGGCTTGTCATCGGCGGCAACGCGCGTGTCTACGCGGTGCTGTTTGGAGTGACGTGTCTGCTGCTGGAAGTCTTCCTCAGCTATCGGCAGTATGTGCGCTATCTCAAATGGCTTACGGTCGCCCTCTTTTCCTATGTGGCCGTGGTCTTCATGGTCGACGTTCCCTGGGTCAAAGTGCTCACCGACTCGATCTGGCCCAAGCTCGCCATGTCCGGCAGCATGCTCACGGTACTCGTCGCGGTGCTGGGCACGACGATCAGCCCTTATCTCTTTTTCTGGCAGGCCGCGCAGGAGGTCGAGGAAATGAAGTCCGGCCGCAAAGCCAAGGCGACGGCAAAACCGCCGGCCCGCGCGCCGTGGCGCCTCGACCGCATAACGATCGACACCGTGACCGGAATGACCCTTTCCAATTTGATTGCCTTTTTCATCATCGTCGCCACGGCCGCAACGCTCAATCGCACCGGCGTGACCCATATTGAAAGCTCGGCTCAGGCGGCGGAAGCCTTGCGCCCGCTGGCGGGAGACTTCGCCTTTCTTCTCTTCAGCATGGGCATCATCGGGACGGGCCTGCTTGCCGTGCCGGTCCTGGCAGGATCGGCCGCGTACGCAGTTGCCGGATCGTTCCGGTGGAGGGGCGGGCTCGACCTGAAGCCGCGGCAGGCCAAAGGTTTCTACGGTATCGTGGCGGTCGCGACCCTCGGCGGCGTAGCGCTCACCTTCACCAGGATCGATCCGATCCAGGCTCTGTTCTGGACAGCAGTCATCAACGGCGTGATCGCGGTCCCGATCATGGCGGTGATGATGATTCTGGCAGGGAAGCGCAAAGTGATGGGATCCTTTGCCGTAAATCCCTGGGTCAAGATCCTCGGCTGGGCCGCGACCGCGGCCATGGCGCTCGCAGTGGCGGCGATGGTTCTGGCGTAATTGCAACGATCGCGGAACGCCGGGACCGCCGCGCTCATCCAATTGCACAAACAT
>CAVUXI010000014.1:0-162304 GCA_963745385.1 uncultured beta proteobacterium | reverse complement strand
GATCCGGAATGTCCTCGCGCCGATCGCGGAGCGGCGGCAACTCGATCGCGACGACGTTGAGCCGGTAAAAGAGATCCTCCCGAAACTTCCCGGCGCCGACTTCCTTGCGCAGGTCTTTATTGGTGGCGGCGAGGATGCGTGCGTCCACGCGAACAGGTTCGCTGGCGCCGACCGGAAGGATCTCTTTTTGTTCAATGGTACGAAGCAGCTTCGCCTGGGTGGCCGGCGTCAGTTCGGCGATCTCATCGAGAAATACTGTCCCGGCGCCGGCATGAAGGAAAACACCGGGCTGATCCCGCTCTGCTCCGGTGAAGGCGCCGCGCCGATGGCCGAATAGTTGATTCTCAAGCAATTCGTTTGGGATAGCAGCGCAATTGACGGCCACGAATCGCGCGTCGCCAGCGCTGCTCTGACGGTGGATTGCTCGAGCGACGAGTTCCTTACCGGTGCCGCTCTCGCCGGTCAGCAGCACGGTCGAGCGCGTCGGCGCCACCTTGCGCACCATCTCAAAGACATGCTGCATCGCGGGACCGCGGCCGATGATGTGATCGGGATCGTAGTCCCGATTGAGTTCGCGACGGAGGTCTTGATTTTCTTGGAAAAGCTCCCGAAAGCGCATCATGCGCCGCAGCTTGCCGAGCACCTCATCGAGAATAATCGGCTTCATCAGATAATCATGAGCACCGCGCTGAAACGCTTGAACGGCATTTTCGACCGTGGCATATGCGGTGACGAGCAATACGAAGGTCTGTGGGGAGAGTTTCAGCAGGCGGTCGAGCAGTTCCAGCCCGTCGATCCCGGGCAATTGCACATCGCAAATGGCGATATCGAACTGTTGCTCAGCATGCACGATCGAGTGCTTGCTCGCCCGAAGCACAAGACTCGACGACAAAGCCTTCTTGTGTCAGGAATTCGGCGAGCGTCTCTCGAATAAGAGCTTCGTCATCGATGACGAGAATTTGAGCGGCGGCGACTTTGCTGCGCGATGGCATCCCGGTTATTTTAGCAGCCGACACTCAATCAGTTCGCGGTAACCAGGTGAGACGTCGGGCTGTGAGGCGACGTGTCAACGTGTGCCGGCAATGTCAGGACAAACCGCGCGCCGGCCTTGGTCGCCGATTCGCAGCTAATCGTGCCGCCGTGCTGAGTCAACAATTTGCGGCACATGAACAGCCCTAGGCCGGTGCCGTGAGGCTTGGTCGTGAAAAACGGCTGAAATAGCACTCGCAGTCGATCCGGGTCGATGCCGCAGCCGTCATCCCGAATCCAAATCCGAATCGACGCGCCATCGGTCGCCGCGCCGATCTCAATGTTACCGTGCATCTCAGTCGCATCGATCGCGTTGAGCACTAGATTCAGGATGACCGAAATGAGTTGGCCGCGCACGCCGATGACAGTGGGCAATACAGGTGGGATGTCAACGACGATCGACCGTGATTTCATTCCCTTGTAGTACTTGGCGATCCCCAGCGCTTCGGAGACGAGATCGGCCACTTCGAGGCGCGAGCGCTCGGTTGTCGCCGGCCGACTAAAGTTGATCAACTCGCGGACGATGCCTTGAATGCGATGCACTTGTTCTGCCACAAGCGCGTGTTTTTCGCGGGTGTAGGCGTCGGAATCCCGGCGGCGCAGCATCTGCACAATCGAACTAATGGCAGTGAGCGGATTGCCGACTTCGTGTGCGATGCCGGCTGCGAGAAGGCCGAACGCCGCCATCTTTTCCTGATGCAGCAATTGAGCCTGCGCCTCATGAAGCTCTCGCGTGCGTTCGGCGATGCGGGCTTCCAAATGAGCCTGATTCTCGCGGAGTGCGTCATTGAGTTCGCTCACATGGGCGCCATAGCGCTTGAGTAACCAACCAAGCGAACTTGCAGCCCAGGTCACCCAGCCGAGCAAAAACATCGTCAGCAGTAGTTCGAAGGGTTCGCGGTGATCGGGCGGCAATGCCCAGTAGAGGAATCCGGCGCTCGCGCAATGCAACGCACAAGTTGCCGCAGTAACTCGGACATCGTGCCTGAGTGCACAGCAAATAAGCGACAAAAGATAGTAGAAGCGAAATGGACTCTCGAGCCCGCCCTGGCAGTAGCACAAGAGCCCGATAAACAGCGCCTCCATTGCCGAGACGATCAGCGGCGCCCGGCCCAAGAAGACACGACCTCGGAGTGACCAAATCGAGTCGAGGAGCGCATACCCCGCGCCCAGGCCCAAAATCGCATTGAGTGGCGCCCGCAAGGCAGATTGGACGGCCCAATTGACGTAAATGTAGCCGACCAAAAGCCCAAACCAGCGGATTTTGACAAGGATATTCTCGGCGGCCAATTCCCAGCGCGGCATTCGGATCGCTCCCGACGGCTTTTCCCTTATTTTAGCGGGCCGGCGCGGGTTGATCGATGATCGACTAGCTGCCGTTGACCGATTTTCCGTCCGTGGATAGACTTTCGTTCCGCGCGCGCAAAACGCGCTTGCGGTCGAAAGGGATTTCGGCGGATGATCGTTTCGTCTCAGTTGCCGACCACTATTCTGCGCCCCGGGATTTGCTGGGAAGAGCCAGAATGCCTGCTATGCGGCGGCGAGCGGCGTTCGCCGGTGCTCGAAGCGCCGGACATGAGCCGCGGCTCTCCTGGACTTTGGTTCGCCGTCGTTCGCTGCGATGAATGCGGACTTCACTTCACGAGCCCGCGGCCCGACGCGGCGACGATCGGCCAATTTTACACTGAGAATTACGGCCCCCATCAGGGAACAGCGCGAAAACCGACTCGGCCAGTCAGGCACGCCGGTTTTGCCAAACTGCTCGGCCGCCCATGTCTCGAACGCCGCTCCTTGCCGTGGCACGGTGATGGCCGACTGTTGGATTTCGGTTGCGGCCGTGGTTCGTTTCTCGATCGCATGCGCGGCCAGGGTTGGCAGGTCGTGGGATTGGACAATTCCCATGCCACAGTCGAGCGAGTCCGGGCCGAACTGGGCGTGCCAGTACTCTGCGGGACGCTGCCCCACGCCGAACTCGAGCCCGAATCTTTCGATGTCATTACGATGTGGCATTCGCTGGAGCACGTCCACGAGCCGTTGGCGGCTCTGCAAGCCGCTCATGGGTTATTGTCACGGGGCGGCCGATTGGTGATTGCCGTGCCGAATTTCGATAGTGCTCCGGCTCGTCGGTTCGGACCCGCTTGGTTTGGACTCGATTTGCCCCGCCACCTGACGCACTTCACTCGTCCCACCATGCGTCGCATGTTGGAACAGTCCGGCTTCGCTGTCACGTCCCTGCGGCTCGTGCGACACAGCGACTGGCTGCGGTCGTCCGCGAAGCTCAGTGCGGCGCTCGGCCGATCGAACTGGCGTCAGCGTTTGCTCACAAACAAACGAGTCGCCAAGCTCGTGACGTTGATGCAATTCTTGCGCGGCCAATCCGACTGCATGCTCGCCACGGCTGAAAAGGTGTAATCAATTGCGGCCGCGACCGATGGCGTAATACGTCAGTCCGAAATCGCTCATTTGCTTCGGATCGTACAAATTGCGGCCGTCGAAAATGACTTTCTCGTTCAACAGCCGCTTGATCACCTCGAAATCCGGATTGCGGAACTCCTGCCACTCGGTGACGATCGACCAGCCCGTCGGCCCCTTCCAGCGCGCCGTAGGGCCGATCGCAGTAGACAATGCTGGTCGCCGTAGATGGCGCGGACGTTGGCCATCGCCTCGGGGTCGTGGACGCGCAGCTGCGACGCCCGCGGCCAGCATGGCGTCGATGAAGCGTCAGGGCCGGCGCCTCGCGGATGTCGTCGGTTCGCGGCTTGAACGCCAGGCCCCAGACGGCGAGCGTCTTGTCCGTGAGCGCGTTGCCGTAAGTGCTGCGCGGACCTTGCTGACGAGCACCTGCTTCTGCGCCTCGTTGACCGCGATCGACCGCCTCCATCAGTCGCAGCGGCACGATCGTGCTGCTTGGCCAGTGCGACGATCGGCGCGGACGTCCTTTGGGAAGCAGCGATCCGCCGTAGCCGGCCCGGGAAAGAGGAACTGAAAGCCGATGCGCTGGTCGTGGCCGATGCCGCGGCGCACGTCGTTGATGTCGGCGCCGACGCCGTCGCACAGGTTCGCCATCTCGTTGATGAAGCTGATCTTCGTCGCCAGCATGGCGTTGGCGACGTACTTGGTCATCTCGGCCGATTCGGGCGACATGACCAGGAACGGCCGCTCGGTGCGCAGGAACGGCGCGTACAGCTCGCGCAGCACCTCGGCCGACTTCGGGCCGCCGGACGCCGACGACGACGCGGTCGGGCTTCATGAAGTCGTCGATCGCGGCCCCTTCCTTGAGGAACTCGGGATTGCTGGCGACGTCGACGCCGGCTCGGGCAGCCGGCCTTGGCCAGCCGCTCGGCCAGCGCGCGGTTGGTGCCGACCGGGACGGTGCTCTTGATGACGACGATCTTGCCGGCGCCGCCTTCGGATTGGCTTTCAGAGCGCAGCGATGGCGTCGCCGACGGCCCAGACGGCGCGACAGGTCGGCGCCGCCTTCGGCCGATTGCGGCGTGCCGACGGCGATGAAGATGATCTGGGCCGGCAATACGCCGTCGGCCAGATCGGTGGTGAACGTGAGCCGGCCGTCGCGGACGTTCCGCTGCACCAGTTCGAGCAGGCCCGGCTCGTAGATCGGCAGCTTGCCGCCGATCGCAGCGTGGCGATCTTGCGCGCGTCCTTGTCGATGCCGACGACGTCGTTGCCGCTCTCGGCGAGGCAGGTGGCCGTGACCAGGCCGACGTAACCGGTTCCGATGACCGCGATCTTCATCGAATGCCTCCCTGATTCTGTACGGGGAGTTTTACTGCGCCGCCGATTCAGCGTGCAGTTTCGACAACGACATTGTCAAACGGAAATCCGCGCGAAGAACCAAGCTTGGTCCCATCGCGCGGACCCTGCACCGGCCCACCTACAGGTATTCGTAGCCGATCTGGAAGATTATGCGGCCGTCGGGCAAGCGGCGAATGTTGGTGATGTGCACCGGTAGGCCGCCCACCTTGGCCGGCTTGCTCGACGGCGTCGTGTAGGGCGTGAACGCCGAATTCGACGGGCTGGGGTACGGCACAGAGCCGAGATAGCGGGACGGACCGTCCGTCGTCGTGATCCCGTGCGATTCTTCGAGCACCGGTTTGCCGTCCAATACGCGCCAAATCAGGAGGCCCTCGGCCGGCAGATCCCGGTCGAATCCTTTTCTCACTCGATTTTCCAAAAGCAGATACTCCGAACCGTCCGGTCGGAGCAGGACCTTAAAGCACTCATCAGCCGAGCCGTTGATCGGCGACAGGATCAATTTCTGCTTGACCGACGGATCGATCACGCACGGTTTTAGCCATCCCATTTGCTCCTTGCACCAAGCGGAGAAGTGCAGCGGCTTGCCGTCGCGGCCGTGACCCGTGGACATCGTGCACCAGATGCCGAGCCCCTCGATTCCCGGCGTTTCCGGGCGCGAGTACAGATCGGGCAGTCCGAGCATGTGGCCGAATTCATGGCTGGCCACGCTGATCGAACTCATACGATCGCCACCCTCCGGACAGACGAAATAAGCCCAGCGTTGATTGCGGTAGATCAAATTGGCGCGGTGCGGCCAGAACAATCCGCCGCGCTGGGTCTGGAGCCGTGAGCCGGCGTAGATGAAGTGCAACCCGTCAAAATCCTTCAGAGCGTCGTCGCCTTCGCGCGCGTCAGCAAATCGAGTGCTTCGGTCAGCATGGCCCAGCGATTTTGGGTCTGCGTGTAGTCGTTCCGTTGCTTCGACACGGTCACGGGTTCGAAGACTTTGCCGGTCACCTTGAATTTGCCGCTCGAGATTTCCCGGTAATAGTCATTCATGCTGCCGTAGACCGTCTGACCGGTAGCATTCTTGCCCGTGTACGTGCCGGTGCTGAAGAACGCGCGATCCCATTCCGCACGGTCGATTTTCTCATTCACCGGCTGGTTGGGATAGGCGATGACGATGACGGCGAGACGATAGCTCGGCTTGGTCCACGTCCCCGGCCGACGCATGTCCCAATTGATGAGCGTCGGTAATTCGTTGCCGCTCAGTTGGTCAATCCCGAGTGCTCGATCGCTGCTGCGGTCCGCGGCCAACTTGCATTCGACCGACATCTCTCGACCGGCACGTTTAAGCACGACCGTAACAGTGTCGCCCGGAAGATAGCCGCCGAGAATCTCCTGCAGCTTGTCTTGGTTGGTGACATCGGCGCGGTTGATTCGGGTGATGACGTCGCCGGCCCGGATACCCGCGCGATCGGCCGGGTCGCCGACGTTCACGTTCTCAATCTTGACTCCGGTGTCGGCTCCCGCCAACCGTACGCCGAGAATGGCACGCGGAAGAACGGTCATCGGCCGGCTTGTCGCCGCCAAAGCGACGGTGACGGCGACCGCCTTGCCGTCTCGATCCACGGTGAGAACTGCGCGGTCGCCATCGACGAGCGCGGTGACCGCGCTTCGAAATGCATCGACCGTAGGTGTCGTGCGGCCTTCCACCGCCACGATACGATCGCCAACCCGCATTCCACCCAGATCGGCGGGAGAGGCCGGCTCGATAGCGGCGACGCGCACGGCGGCCGTATCGGGCTCGGCGTAAACGCCGAGATGCGCCGGCTGCTTGGGCGATCCGCTCAGTTGCTTGACGGTCGTTGTTTTGGCATTCGCGACGGTCTTGTATTCGCGCAGATCCAGCCGAGGGTCGTCGGCAAAGACCGGCACGAACAGCCCAATCGCGGCCAATGCGGTGAGGGGGTATCGCATGGGGCCAACTCCAGGAGTCGAATCATTGTAATACAAAATGGGACGTTCGTGGGAAGCGATTTCGCCTGGCGTGGAGGCCCGTCGAGAAAACAATGAGCGACATGCCTGAGTCCGATTTTTGCGTGCCGTTTGGCGGGTCAATTCGGCCACGTGCGGAGTGGACGCAGACCGCGCTGAAGAGTTATCCGGATGGCCGGCCCATCGATTGGGTGGAACTGTTTGGCCGATCGGCTCCGATCGTGCTCGATCTCGGCTGCGGCAACGGCCGATATTCACTCGCCAGCGCCGTCGACCGACCCGAATGCGACCACTTGGGTGTGGACACGCTGCCGGTCGTTATTCGCTACGCGCGCCGCCGCGGTAATCAGCGGGGGCTCAAGAATCTCAAATACGCGGTCGGTGGCGGCCGCGAGTTACTCGAACGTCACGTCGCGCCCGGGACCGTTGCCGAAATCCATTGCTATCATCCGCAACCGTATTACGACGCCGCTTTGGTGCATCGCCGGCTCATCACTCCGGAGTTCCTCGCGCTCGTTCATCGAGCGCTCGTGCCCGGCGGTCTATTCGTGATTCAGACCGATAATCCCGGCTATTGGCGATACATCCGCCAGGTCGTGCCGGTCTTTTCGACTTTCAAGAGCAGCGCGGACCGTGGCCCGACGCCCCGCATGGCCGAACCGCGCCGCGAGATCATCGCTCGATCGAAGAAGCTACCGATCTTTCGCGGCAGTGGCGCAGCCAAACTCGGCCTGAGCGCCGACGAGGCGGTGAAATTGGCCGAGACACTGCCTCCGCCGCGATTCGACGCCGATCGTCGCTTGCGACGACTCGATGAAATCGAGTGACTAGGAGACGAAGCGAATCCAGCGGACCGTGCCGCCCTGACCGGACGTGACCAGTCCATTGAAAAAGTCGAGCCGCAATTGCCCAATCGCGCCTTTCCACAGCGGATGCCCGCCGACAGGGAATCGCAGGATTTGAAAGTGATCGCCCGAGGCGAATGGAATTCGCATGCTGTGCGTCTCGGCGAATTCTTCGCGCGGGCTGCGCCAGAAGAGGGCAAAGTGATCGCCGGTGTTGCCGCGAGCGCAGATCCAGATTTCCGAAACGCTCGCCGCATCGAATTTCTCGCGCCGGTCGTGACCCAAAAATCACCGCCCTGCACTTGCACCGTGATGCCGTCGGCGCCGACGTTGAACGAGCCGTCGCCGCTGTCTTTCTCGCAGCGTGACAGGTCGATCTCTTTCGCCCGCGGCGCCGACACGGGATAGTCTGCAGCTTGTCATGCAGTCGTGCAGCATCGATTCCAGAGCATTGGTCACCGTGGGGGAAATACCGTCGCGCTTCCAGCGGGAGATGGACGAGGCGGAATCGGAGCTGGTGCGATGTTCGCCCGGCGCCGGCGGCATGCGCTCGAGCGGATAGGTCCAACCCCAACGCTTTGCCGAGCCGATCGGCGACCGCCGCCGTGTCGCCGATCAGATCTTCGTAGCGAACGGTGAGCACGTCCGTTCGGCCGGCATCGGTGACCATCTTTTCCCAGTAAGTCAGAATGCCGTGCGCCAAGTTGAGGGCATGATCGCGTTCGCTCATGCCGTGCGCCCAGCCGAAGCCCGCGGACGATCCTCGGCTGCGATTGAAAGCAACGGATGAAAGGTACACATCGCGCGGATCGCGCATGAGGTAAATCGTGGTGCACGGAAACGCCGTCCGCACGACGGCGGGCATCCAAGCGGGGACTTTTTCGGCATAGTGCGTGAAATTCGGCAATTGACCGACGAGCACCGACCACAGCCCGCGGAGCAATTCGGGTGTCGAGGGGGTCGCGAATGTGACGCCGGCCGGCGGTTCGATGGGCCACGGCGGCGGGCCGAGCGTGTTGCCATCGAAATCCATCATCGCGTCGAGCGGCTCCGGATAAGCCGGGACGCACCGCGATGCGACCACCGCGAATTTCGCATAATACGTCAGGTAGCGATTTTCGAACGGATAGGCGCAGTCGAACGCGACGCGCGGATCGGTGCCGAGCAAGCTCATCAGCGCGGTCGTGCCGCTGCGCCCAGAACTCGCGACTAGTATCGGTATGAGAGCCATCGAGCCCAAGTCTCGAACCGCAATACCCGGCCGGAGTATACGTATTCGCATGCGTCCCTGTCATGCTCAATTTGCAATCTCTGATGAGAATTGGCGATGCGTGCGGTTATTCAGCGCGTGAGCCGAGCGTCGGTCACGATTGACGGTGAAGTCGTCGGCTCGATCGGCCCCGGTCTGCTCGTTTTGCTGGGCATTACGCATACCGACTCGGTCGAGCAAGCGCGCTGGCTGGCCGAGAAGATCGTCAACCTTCGCATTTTCAACGATGACGACGGCAAGATGAACCGCTCGGTCGCCGATATCGACGGATCGGTGCTGGTTGTCAGTCAATTCACGCTCTATGGCGATGCCCAGAAAGGTCGGCGGCCCAGCTTCATCGCGGCCGCTCGACCCGAACACGCCACTCCGCTCTACGAGCAGTTCATTGTCGCGCTGCTCGAGCAAGGCGTTCCGGTTCAGACCGGCCGATTCGGGGCGATGATGCAGGTTGAGCTTGTGAATGACGGCCCGGTCACGCTGATCGTGGATTCCGAGTAACAAATCCTTGATCGCGCTGGGTCGCCCGGGTAGGCTCAAGGCAACCCGCTAGCGAGTTTCATGACCGACCGTCCCGCCATTTCCGACGAGTTGCTCCGACGCTTACCGTTGCCGCTCGCGCAACTGTATCGACGCGCGCACAATGCGAAGTCGCACCGCGATGCTCACGATTGTGGCGTGTATTTCTGGGAGGCCGCACTCAAGTTGCTTGCCAGCACGGCGATCGTCACAGCCAGCGCCGACGGTCCGCCCCCGCCGACCATTGCCGAGCGCTTGCGCAACTTGGCCCGTCCGTCGCTCGGCCATTGGCGCGAGTTCATCCGCGTCCTGGTACCGCGACTGTCGCATCATGCCGGATTCCGCGCGATCGCCGAAGCACTCGACGGCCCTCGGGCCGAACTCAAAAACTGTCTCTTGCTCGACAGCGCTTTGCGGACCGCGCTGGGTCAGACCGGCAGCATGCGGCAAAACGTCTACGTGGGTGAATTATTCGATCGGCTCGTGGAATATCGCAATCGGAATCTGGCTCACGCCGCCCCGGCCGCTCGGATCGGCGCAGGTTTTCGCCCGCTGGCCGACCTGCTTGCTCGCCGCAGCCGCCGAACTGTTTGGACGGATCGATGTGCTCGCCGGTCAGCGGCTCATCGCCGTCACCGAAGTGCGGCCCGATCGCGGTCGTTGGATTGTCGAACGGATCGAAATGCACGGCGTGGTCCCGTGGCGGATCACGTCGCTCGAATTGCCGCGCATCGTCGGCGCGGGTCGCCACTGACAGAAGGTGTGTATCTTGGCGACCCGGCGCGCACCGAGGACGTCAAAGCGCTGGTACCGCTGCATCCGCTCGTCGTGTTCGACCCGGAAGCCGAGACCGCCTTGTTCTTGAACAGTCGACGAGGACGACGGCGGGTTGAATTGCTCTGCTACGCCACGGGCCGAACTGTCGAACTCTCCGATGCTGGCATCGTGCCGAGCGACGTGCTGGCCCGGATCCTAGGCGTGCCGGTGACCAAGGCTGACGCCGAATCGTGGGCGGCCGCGTCTCAGGCTGAAGAGCCCGAAACAAGTACGGCGATGTCGACGCCGAGCGGCCGTCGCCGGCTCGGCGATTTTGAGGTCGTCGGCGAACTCGGCCGGGGCGCGATGGGCGTCGTTTACAAAGCCTGGCAGCCCGCCTTAGGCCGCATGGTCGCGCTCAAGGTTCAGCCGCGGCCCGGCGACGAAAAGGCCGACGCCCGCTTTCGCCGCGAAGTCCGCGCCCTCGCCCGCGTCGATCATCCGAATCTTGTGAAGGTGTACTCATCCGGATACGACGGCGAACAGTTCTACTATGCGATGGAGTTGATCGAGGGAGCGCCGCTTGCGGCCGTGTGCGATGCGCTGACTCGCGACGGAGCAGCGACGACGGCGGTCGATCTGACGGAATGGAAAGCGGCGATCGGGGCGGCTCAGCATCCATCCGCTGCCCCGCCGACGGCGACATCCGAGCCGACGCCGAAATCGCTTGCCACGCCGACCATCGTCGGCGAAGTGATTGCCGCTGGCGACGATGATTGACGATCGCCATCCGACCGGCGGTCGCGGCTATTTGCGGCGCATTGT
This sequence comes from uncultured beta proteobacterium, assembly GCA_963745385.1. Taxonomy (GTDB): domain Bacteria; phylum Pseudomonadota; class Gammaproteobacteria; order Burkholderiales; family Casimicrobiaceae; genus PALSA-1003. The sequence continues at coordinate 151,312 of CAVUXI010000014.1, read as the reverse complement.
CCGACTGTTGCAACAAGTCTCCGAAGCCGCTCATGCCCTACACGAGGCCGGCGTGTTGCACCGCGACATCAAGCCGGGCAATGTGCTTGTCACTGCCGACGGCGAACAAGCCGTGCTCATGGATCTCGGACTCGCGCAATTGGCCGACGACACCGAAGGCCGGCTCACGCGCACGCGGCAATTTGTCGGCACGCTCCGCTACGCCAGCCCGCAGCAAGTGATGGCCGTCGGCACGCTCGATCGTCGATCGGATGTCTACAGTCTCGGTGCGACGCTCTGGGAACTGCTGACGCTTCGGCCACTCTTTGGCGCGACCGAGAAGACGCCGACGCCGGAATTGATGGAACGCATCCAGCGCGATGAACCGCAGCGACTCGGGCGGGTGAATCCCGAGGGCGGTCGCGATCTCGAAGCGGTCGTGCACAAGTGCCTCGAGAAAGATCCCGATCATCGCTATGCATCGGCGCGGGAATTGGCCGAAGATCTGGGACGTTGGCTTGGCGGCGAGCCGGTCGTGGCCCGGCCCGTCCGGGGTTGGGAGCGGGCGGTCAAGTGGATGCGCCGCCGGCCCATCTTGGCGGGGCTCTCGGCGGCCTTGGTCGCCGCGCTTGATCTATGCGACCGTCTCGTCGTGGATTCTGCTCGGCCGCGTCCAGCGCGAAGCGGAAACCGCCCGGGCCCAGCGCGACGACGCCGACGCACAGCGCCGCCGCATGCAAGCCACGCTCGACGACATGCTCAGCGAGGAATCGCTGGCCTACTTGACGACGCAAAAGGAACTGCTGCCCGAACAACGCGCGTTCTTGGAACGGGCCGTCAAGTATTACACGGAATTCGCCCAGCGCGCTCCGACGGATATCGAGGGTCGGCAGCTTGTTGCGGCCGCACTGACCCGGGTCGCTCGGATTCACCAATCGCTGGGCCATGCCGCCGATGCGGAGCGATCGTTTCATGCGGCGCTCGCGGCTCACCAGGAACTTGCACGGCTCGATCCGGATCAGCTCGAGTTTCAGCGAGCCATCGGTCTCGATCACAACAATCTGGCGCGCTTGTTGGCGGAACATGGTCGAGGGTCGGAAGCGGAGGCCGAGTATCGGCTCGGCCATCGAGGTGCAAGGACGATCTGGTTCAAAGTGCGCCGGCGATCCTCGATTCTCGCCGTGATCTTGCGGAAAGCCGCAGCAATTTCGGGCATCTGCTGGACGATCTCAACCGCTTGCCGGAAGCCGACTCGGAACTCCGAGCCGCTCTGAAACTGCAAGAGGAACTCTACGCGGCCAATTCAGCCGACTCCGATCTTCGCCGGTCGCTGGCCCGCACGCACGTGCATTTGTGCCACTTGCTGATCAATCTCCACAAGCCCGTCGAAGCAGTCGCGGAGATGCGATCCGGGCTGGCACTGCAAGAGCAGATCGTCGCTGATTCACATCCCTCTGCCGAGGATCGCGGCGCCCTAGCCACGAGTTATCAAGGATTGGGGATACTGCTGAATTCGCTCGATCAGCGAAAGGAATCGGATGAAGCGAATCGCAAATCGCTGGCGATTCGCGAGCGCCTCGCCGCAGATTATCCCGGAGTGCCGATCTATGCCGTCGATTTAGGCGTGAGCTATTACAATCTCGGCGAGCAAGCGTTCAATCGCGGCGACACGCCGGCCGCGCGCGATTCCTATTCCAAGGCCATCGCCGTGCTCGAGCCGATGGTTCGAACGCATCCGGCCCACGCCACGCTGCGCGAAGCCCTGTGCTATACCCATTGGGGCCTGGCCCTGGCGCTCGACAAGAGCGGGCGCAGGCGCCGACGCGCTGGTGGAATGGGATCGGTCTCTCGAATTCGCTGACAATCGATTGCAGACCGCGCTTCGGCTCGGTGCGAGCTGGAACGCTCGCGCGCTTGGGGAATCCTCAAATGGCTCGAGCAGTTGTGGACGGATTGACTCAAGCCACGGCACTGGAACCCGATGTTCTTTATGAATTCGCTCGTGTCTGGGCGTTGATCGGCGCTAACTCGGCTGCTCCGGACGGCGAGCGCAGACTCGATCCGTGCGGTCGCCGCGCTACAGAAGGCGTTCGCCAAAGGCTACTCCGAATTTGAGCGTGTTCTCACGGATCCTGACTTGGGTTCCCTCCGAGGGCGCGATGATTTGCGGCGCTGCTTTGGGCTTGGGCCGATGCTCCGACGCCTGCGCCGACATCGGCTGTGGCGGCCCAGTGAGCGCGTCGAAGAAATCCAAGGCAAAATCGTCGCATCAATAAGCAGTTGAAGTTCGCCGAAAGCAGGTCCCATGAAGTTTCACCGATCGGCGGCGTGTGCCGCGTGGACAGCTCTGGTCTTGTCCGGGCCCGCGTTAATGGCCGAGTCGCCGGCGCCCCCGATGATCGTCGTCGGAGCACTGTACCCGGGGGCGAATGCCACGGTCGTGGCCGACACGGTCGCGGCCCCGATCGAGCAGCAGCTTCACGGGCTTGACGGCGTAATTCGACTCGTGTCCCGCGCCGGCGACGATGGGACGTACATGCTCTCCGTCATTTTTCGGCCGGGCATCGATCTCGATCAGGCAAAGAGCGCGGTTCAAAATCGCCTCGCACTCGCGCACCGACGTTGCCCGAAAGCGTCCGCCGCCCAGGCGACGACCCTCGCCGCGAAACAGCCGATTCGTGCCGTGGTCTGCCTGACTTCGCCGATGAGCCGGCACGAAGTCGCCATGATGAGCGGCATGGCGAACCAATTGAAGAACGATCTCGCGGATCCCGGGCGTCGGTGCAATTACGGTTCTCGGCGCTGCCGAGCAGCGGCTGCGGATTTGGCTCGATCCCGACCGACTAAGCGCGCGGGGCCTCTTCGCCCTGGATGTCGTGAAACTGCTCGAAAAACAGGCGTCGGCCGATGGGCACAAATCCGGCGACACGTTGACTCAGCTCAAAGCGGTTCACGCGCTGGAGCAGATCGTTCTGAAAACCGACGATGCTGGAAACGTCATTAGCTTGAGTGACGTCGCGCGAGTCGAGCTCGGCGTGCAGGCACGGGATCATGCTACGTTCAATGGCCAATCGTGCGTGGCTCTCTTCATTACGGCGGCCGACGATTCCAAGGAACTGATGAAACGGATTGCGGACCGAGCGGCGAGCTCGGCGCGAAATTGCCGGAGGGGCTGACCATCGTCGCTCCCTGGGACCTTTCGAGCGGCCCGGCATCGGGCGAATTCGCCCTGATCGATATCTCGCTCCCAGACAGCACATCTGCCGAGCGCGCGGGAGACGGCGTCGAAGTGTGAGCGCCTCTTGCGCCAGGTGGATGGCGTCGCGGATGTGCTCTCCCTAACTGCCAATCCGTTCGACTTCGACCGCCAGCAGTCGTGCCTGCTCGTACGGCTGGCCGCGAATTCCGAAGCGTTGCGCAATCGGCAATTGATCCAGCAGGTCCGCGCTAGGCTGGGTCAGGAACCCGATATCGCACCGCGGCTGCGCGACCGATGGTCGCCAGATGGTCTCGCGGAGTTCGATTACCCGATCGACTTCGCGATCAGCGGGCCCGATATTGGCGAAGTGCGGGAGTTGGCCGAGAAGCTTGTCGAGAAGTTGCGGCAGTCGACGAAGCTCACCGACATCGCCGTGAATCGGGATAGTCGGCTGCACACCCGCCTGGATGTGGATATCGATCGCACGAAAGCGGTGGCGCTCGGGCTCAAGCCGCAAGAGATCGCCGACACTGTCGCGATTTACACGGGATCGTTGGCTGTGGGCGGGACCGATCGCGCGGGTCCCCGTTGGTATGTCGGCATGCCGCCGGGCGGCCAATTTCGGAGCACGGCGGAGCAACTCAAGCACATGCAACTGCGCAACGCCCAGGGACAAATGGTTCCGCTCGGCACGGTCGTCGACTGTGCGCTACGATTGCGACGCCTGCGGCGATCTATCGCCTCGATGCGAAGCCGATGGTGCGCTTGACCGCCAATCTCACGGACGGCGGGACCGCCGGCGGCGATGCGGGCCTTTTGCGAGCAGACACTGGCCGAACTCCTCAAAGAACCCGGACAACCAGCCGGCTATCGGCTAACGTGGTTCGCGCGAGGCGGACAGAAAGTGAAACCGCCGCGTGGACGCGGCGGCTAAGCAATGATGAAAAAAGAACCCTCCCCGGAGGTCGGGGGAGGGTTCCGCGAATCATCAAACCGCCGTGGGGTGCGGCGGCTAAGCGCTCACTTCGGCTGATCCTTCGGCGGATCCATCCGCACCATCAGCCACGTCTGCGTCTTCTCCTTGCCCCAGTGGACCAGCACGGGCGTTTGCGGCTCGGTGAGGTTGAAGATGCCGGCTTCCATGACGATATCCTTTTGACCGTCGCTCACGGACCACGCGGCCCGCTGCGACGATCTTATCCACTTTGCCGGCGACATTCTGCGTCTGGTTGGTGGCGGTGTTCTGATAGGTCCCGCCGATGACGCCGTCCTTGGTGATCGCCAACTGCAGCATGATCGTCGGATCGGCCTTCTCCGCTTCCGTGACGGCGAAGACGCCGAGCGGCATCCATTCCGGCCCGGAGTACGCCGGCGCCGGCTCTGTCGGCGGCCGATCGTTGACCGGCTGCGACGCAGCGGCCGCGGCCGCCTGATTCTGAGCCACCGAGCTCAGCGCGTCGATGCCCGACTGGGCCAACTGCATCGCCTGGCCGATGTAGTTGTCGGCAGTGCGCGACCGGCTGCTGATCGACATAGACGTTGCCGTTCGAGTAATCGACATTCGAGCCGTAGTTGTAGTAAACCGGCTGGGCGTGCTCCACGAGAGCCAACTGGCGACGCTTGCGGTAGTCGCGTCGTTCCACCAGTAGTACGGCGTCGGAGCGCGGTAGCCCCAAAAGTAACTGCCGCGGTAGGCGCCGCCGTACCAGTTCGGCGTGAACAGATTGCCGTAGCGGGCAACGCCGTTATTGCCCCAGAAGTTGTTGCGAACCACGCTGCCCTGATTGTTGACGAACGTGTTGTAGTTGTTGCCGACGTTGTTCCAGTTCTGCCACCGGTTGTTATTGCGGATGCCGTTGTTGTTCCAATTGCCATTGCTCGGCATGTTCAGCCAATGGCCGAGATCGCCGCGGTTGGGCAAATTGGGTCGGTTGGCGGTCCAATTGCCCTCGCCGGGCCGCCACTGCGTGCCGCCGCCGCCCGCGACGGGACGGTTGGCCCAGTTCGGCCATTGGGTGCCGCTGCTGCCTTGCCCAGGGCGACTCGGCAGCTGGTCGGGCCGGTTGCCCCAATCGGGGCGGTTCGGCAGATTGGGATTCTGAATGCCTCCGCCACCCGCGCCGGGACGATTGCCGAAATCAGGTCGGTTCGGGAAGTTGGGGTTCTGAATTCCGCCGCCGTCGGCGCCGGGGCGGTTACCGAAGTCCGGACGATTCGGCAGATTGGGATTCTGGATCCCGCCGCCGCCCGCGCCCGGACGATTACCGATGCCGCCCGTGCCGGGCCGGTTCGGGAGATTGGGATTCTGAATGCCACCGCCGCCCGCGCCGGGGCGATTCGGAACATTCGGCCGAATGCCGCCGGGATTCAGCATGCCGCCCTGATTGGGCTGATTCGGGCGCGTCGCCGGCCGATTTGGTGCATTCGGCCGGAGGGAAGGATTGGCGCTTGGCCGCTGGATGTTGTTCATCGGCGGACGTTGAATGTTCGGCGTGTTTGGCCGAGCGCCGCCGGGATTCGGTCGCGCGCACCGCGCCGGGATTGGGCCGACCGCCGCCCTGCGGACGGAACGATGGCGCCGCCGTCGGCCGAATGAACGACGGGGCCGGCCGATTCGCCTGAGGCCGAGCGCCGCCACCGCCGCCGGGACGACCGCCGCCGCGCACGCCGATCGCCGTGGCATCGCCGGACATCGTCATTAATGCGATCGCTGTGGCCGCGACCGCGAAAGTGCTCACGCGCATGGTGATTCCTCCGGGTTCGGGGCCGTGGCTAGTAGTTGGCGGTGATGCGGACCATCTTGACGTCGGGGACGTTCGGCTGGAGTTGCCCGCCGACGTCGCGGTTCGAAGACGCATAGGTGCAGGTGTTGTCGTCCACTTGCGTATAGGTGTGCGTGGCGGACGCCTTCTTGCCGTCGGCGAGGAAGCCCTTCGCCTTGACCGTCCATACTTTGCCTTGCTGCGTCCAGGTGCTTTCGGTCACGGTGCCATCGCTATCGAACATCCACGAGCGAATCTGCTTCGTCGTCGGATCGTAGGCGATGACTTCGGTGCCCTGGAGATCGACTTCGCCATTCGTAGTGACGGTGTGCGACCGGACGAGGAAGTGCTTATTGGCCGACCAATCGCAATGCGCGGTCACGTCGATGTCGTCGCTGGCGTCTTGCCAATCGCCGACCATCCACGCGAGCGCGTCGAGCGGATGGCTGGCCGCATCGGCGTCCGAACTGAGTTCACGGGCATCAGCGATGAGCCAATAGTTGTCGCGCTTGGCGACGACGAGCGCATACGCGCTCTTGGTGGACGAGCCGTCCGGCCGGGCGACGGTCGCCGTGCCTCGGACGTTGTACGAATCACTCGACAACTTTCGGATCGAATCGATCGCCGCGTCGAGTTTGAGCCCTTTCGCGGTCGCGAAGAGTTGTTCGAGTTCCTTGCGAATGGCGTCGCGGCCTTTGAGCACGCGGCCGTCATCGTCGTTGAATTCGGCGTCGGGAGCGAAGAACAGAGACGCCACGTCGGCATCGGCCTTGTTGTAGGCCGCCGCGTAGCCGGCCAGCGCTTTGCGGACAGCGGCTTCATCGCCATTGGCCGGGGCGTCGGGCCGAGCGTCCACGGGCACGAGTTGGAAAAGTGTGAGTGCCGCCAGCGCCAAGCCGGCGACCACCAACGTGGTGCGTCGCATGTTGACAAACTCCGAAGATGGGTGAAGGGCTCGGAGATATGGTAAACGAGCCGCAGAGGGGTTGCAACTGGCGACTAAAACCCCTCCCTGGCCCCTCCCCGAAGCGGGGAGAGGTGAGTATCTTTCTCCCCCTTCCCGCTTCGGGAAGGGGGTCGGGGAGTTAGGTTCTTATTACTGCGCCGGCGCCGGGACGCGGGTCAGCAGCCACGTTTGGGTCAGGTCCGTGCCCCAATGCATGAGCACCGGCGCGACGTCCTGCGTCAGGTTGTAGATGCCGGCTTCCATCACAAAGCTTCGCGTTTTCGCCGACGGTCCAGGCCGCGCGCTGCGAAGTTGGGTCAACTTTGCCGCTAACGGTCTTCACTTCGTTGGTGGACGAGTTGCGATACGTGCCGCCGATTAAGCCGCTCTTGGTGACGGCCAATTGCACGAACATGGTCGGCTCAGACTGCTCGCCGTGAGTCAGCGCGAAGACGCCGAGCGGCAGCCAATTGAGATCGGTCGCATTGGCGAGCGCCTGCTGCCCTGAGAGAGCAAGCTGCGTTGCTTGATCGATATAGGTATCGACCGGTCCGAGCGGCTGCTGGTTGTAGTAAACGACGCCGTTCTGGTACAGGAAGTTGTCGCCGTAGTTGTAATAGAGCGGCGAGACGGCATTCCACGCCAGCCAATTGTTGATCAGCGGAACGGTGCCAAAGTTCCACCAGTACCACGGTGTAGGCGCGCGGTAATTCCAGAAGTAGCCGTGCTGCCAGTTGTCGCGATACCAGTTCGGCGTGAAGAATTGGCCATAGCGATTGGCAGTGTAGAAGTTGTTGAAGTTGTTGCGGACGACCGTCGCATGCTGGCGCGTGAAGTCGTTCCAGTTGCCGGTGTGCCGCCAATTCTCCCAGCGGTTATCGACGGTCGCGCCCCGATTGGCCCAATTGCGATCGAGCGGGACATTGATGCCGGGCCGGAACGTGTTCGGCGGCACGTTTGGCGGACGAAACACAGTGGTCGGCTGCCCCGGGCGCGGCTGCGGGCTAATCACATTCGGCGGACGAATGGTCGTGTTCGGCGGGACCACCGGCCGAGTCGGCGTCGGACGGACATTCGGATTCAACATGCTTCCGCCCGGCGGAACGTTCGGACGCGGGGTTGATGACATTCGGTCGCACGCTCGGCACCGGCGACGGCCGGACGTACTGCGGCGTCGGGCGCGGGGTCGCGTGCGGCGTGGACGGCACGACGGGCCGATAAGACGGCACGGCGGTCGGTCGCGGGAATGATGGCATCGGCCGGGCGGCCGGCGCCGGACGGGCCGGTTGTGGTGCGGGCCGCGTCGCGGGCGGCGGCGGGTGCTGTTTGTTCTTGTCCGGCTGGGCGAGACTCGGCGTTTCCGCCGAAATAGCCGTCAGCGCGATGATCGTGAGGAATGCGATCGCTCGGGTTGTGGCGCGCATGTTATTGGTCCTTTCCATTCGGCGCGGTGTCGCCGCTCGTTTGCCGGACCATCTTGATCTCGGAGATGCTGGGCTGCACCTGACCGCCGACTTCGCGGTTCGTTGACGAGAAGACATAAGAATTGGCGTCGGCACGTGTGAATGTGTGAATCGCGGAGGCCCGCCGGCCGTCGGCCAACGTGCCCTTCATCGATTCGCTCCATGTCTTGCCTTGTTGCGTGAAGACGCCTTCGCTGAACGAGCCGTCGGAATCGAACACCCACGAGCGGATCTGCTTCGTCGTCGGATCGTAGCCGAGAATCTCAGTGCCCTGCAAATCCATCTGGCCGTCGGTCGTCACGCTGAAGCTGCGCACCAGGAAGTGCTTGTTGGCGAACCAATCGCAACTGATGCGGACATCGACGCGGTCGCTAGTATCGACCCATTCGCCGATCATCCAGGCGAGCACGTCGAGCGGAGCAGACGATTCGGCGGCCGAAGCGGTTTCGGTCCCTTCACGGGCTTCGGCGATCAGCCATTCGTTGTTGCGCTTCGTCACGATCAGGCGGGACTGAGTTGTCGTCGTGCCGCCATCAGGCTGTTTGACCGTCGCCGCTATTTGCACTGAACAGGCATCGGGCACGAGCGGCCGGCAGGAGATCATCTTGGTTTCGAGTTTTAGGCCCTTTGAATTGGTGAAGAGTTGTTCGAGTGCTTTTTGGATCGCTTCGCTGCCGTGTAGCGCCTGGCCGTCGTCTTTGACGTACTCGGCGTCTGTGGTGAAAAAGGCAGCTACGGCTTGTGGATCGCCTTTGCTGTACGCGGCGGCATAATCTATCGAGCAGTTTATGGACAGCGTGCTCCTCGCCGGGCTTGGGCGCATCCGCCTTGGGCACGTCCGGCCGGGCCGCGAGCGGCATTAAGGCAACACCGGTGGCGATCGCCACGGCGGCGAGAACGGCAAGCGTGCGTGTCATGATCAATTACCTCTCGGTTGGCGCGTACCGAGAGACAACGGTGCGAAAACTGTGCCGAACGGATGGTCATCTGGCCGCGGCACTTGTGCCGCGGCTAAATGAAGATCACTTCGTGAATCCGTTCGGTAACGGCACTTGTTTCGGGCTTTGCAGATACGCGATCAGCGCCCGCACTTCGGGCTCCGACATCAGCTTGAGCTGATCTTCGGGCATCATCGAGACTTCTGATGGCTCACGGGACGCGATCTCGTTCTTCGGAATCGTCAGCGTCTCGCGCTCGGTGACGACCGTGACGGCCTGCGGCGTCTCGCTCTTCACGATGCAGATGAGCGACGTTCCTTTCTTAAGTTCGATGCGAGTAGCAGTGTACTCTTTGGCGATCACGGCGCTCGGGTCGAGGATATTCTCCAGCAAATAATCGAGACTAGCGCAATTGGCGCCGGTGATATCGGGGCCGACATCGCCCCCTTCGCCGAAGAGCTTATGGCACTGGGCGCACGTCTTGGCGTACACTGCCCGGCCCATGGCGAGATCGATCGGCGACGCCGACGGCGAGAGCAACCTCTTGCGCCAGGCGGCGATTTCCGTCGCTCTCTCTTTGGAGCTCGTGGCGCGGACGACGCCCCAAATCTCGGTCACGGCCGCGGTCACATCCTGGTCCCGCAGCGATCGCAATTGCCGGACGGTCGGCGCGGGAATGTCCCCGACAGGAATTTGCTTGTCCTTGATCGCGGCGATGAGCGCCTTGGCGAATTCGACGCGGGAAGCGAGCGTAGCGACGGCGTCGCGCTTCGGATCGGGACCGAGCACGGAATAGGACTTGAGGATGGCGGCTGGCGTCTGAGGATCGTCGTATTGCGCGAGCGCCCGCAGCGCGGCCCCGGAAAGCGCCGAGTCAGTGATCAATTTCAGGAGCACTGGCGCGAGTTGCGGGTCTTTAGCATTCACGAGCGAGGTCAGAGCGGCGAGGCGTCTCGCTCGCGCGATGCTGCTATCTTCGATGACTGCTCGCAAGCGGGCGCACGCCCCCGGGTCGCCGAACTTGACGGCCAAGGCTTCGGTCTTGGCTCGAACTTCACTGTCGCTGCTCGTTTCAAGCTTGGCGGCCGCCGCCGACCATCCATCGGGCATCGGCACTCGCCGGCGATCGGCGAGACCCAGCGCGAGGTTCAAGGCGGCACCGAGGTGGCCCTGCTTGCCTCCCTCAAGCGAGACTACAAAACCGTCAAGCACGTCAAACCGCCGGCGAGCCGGGACGGATTTCGGCCGAATTGTATCTATTGGCAACGGGATTTCGCGGCGCGGCCGCGGTCGCATCCTAGCCGGCGCGTTGATCCGAGGGCTCCGCCGGGGTCGGCAGCCTGTCAGCCATTTCGGCGCCGGCGTCCGGTGCCAGCCGCGCAAAGATCAGCGCCGAAAGAGCCGAAATCCCCGCGACCGCCAGAAACGCCGGCGGGAAATCTGCGGCCTGCAATGGTCCACCGCCTCTGAAATGAACAGCCAACTCCACCGTCAGGTAAATATGTAATGACAGTAAGTATGTAAATACGTAATTTCACGATCACCATTTCGCCGCCACCACTTTCAGTACGCAATGAATTCCTCCAATTCATATGACCAGTTGTCAGCCTCGTCCGCTCTCCCATTTGACTTTAATCTACACTCAACAACAATATTAAGTCACCTCTCCAACCTCTCCGACCACCTCCACTCTCTCCCAGTGATCGGCGCTCATCCTCTCTCAGCAGACCAACCACCTCGTCAAGACAATGTAACCTCCGACCTCCTCACTCTCAGTGCTTCACTACAAACATATCATGCCACAATGACACAACTGGTTCAACCGATCAATGCGGAGCCCATGGTTTTGGGAGCAGAGAGGTTTATTGCGCGATTAAAGGAGCATTCGGGATTTCTTGCCCGATTGGAGACTCGAAAACGTGCAATTCGACAGGTCAAAGATGATATTGAGCAATGTCAAGTTAAAAAGGGTGGTGTAAGGAAGGATTTACGGTTTACTCCAAAACGTATTGAAAGTCTTATAAAACCCTTGGGGTAGCTCCTTCCAGTTCAAAAAAGTTGACCTACATAATAGACTCATCGTGTATGCAGACGAAACTTCAACAGATTCAGCATGTCATACACTACGATGAACAATCGGCGGAAAACTAGTCGTATTAGATATCGACTTTGTTATCCCCCAGGATAGTTCTCTCATTGCTCCAATATCGAAAATAACCTTATCAATTGCCCCCGCGGACGATGAATCAATATCCTCACTAGGACCAGCAGCAGCGAAAGTCCTTACATCCAACTTTCAAAATCAAGACGGCGAATCATTTTTGTACGAAAAATCGACAAATATCGCACGATGGGACGGATGTTCAGACCCTCCAAACGAAGGATTAAATTGTTTTGAAAAGGCATCCTGCGGGCCACACGCAACCGAAAACTCGCTCAAATCCAAAATTTCAGCAAGCTCCAATGGAACCCCACAGACTGAAGTCTGTGCTACTTACACCTTCTGCAGGGTTTCCAGAACTTCTCCGGTGGCTTTTTCGATGTCGGCGTGGAGGCTGTTGCCGTGCGCGTCCATGGTGACGATGGCCGCGAAATTTTTCACGCGCAGATGCCACATCGCTTCGGGGATGCCGAACTCCATCAGCTCGACTCCCAGAACTTTTTCCACCGTGCGCGCGTAATACTGCGCCGCGCCGCCGATCCCATTCAAATACACGGCGCCGTATTCCTTGAGCGCGGCCAAAGTTTTCGCGCCCATGCCGCCTTTGCCGATCACGGCGCGCACGCCGTATTTTCCGATCACGTGGGCTTGATAAGGCTCTTCGCGAATGCTGGTGGTCGGGCCCGCGGCCTTGACCTTCCATTCGTCGCCCTGCTTCAGCATCACCGGACCGCAGTGATAGAGCACGGCGCCGTGCAAGTCCACGGGCGGCGGATTCTTCATCAAGTAGGCGTGCACGTTGTCGCGGCCGGTATACATCTCGCCGTTGATGAGGACGACGTCGCCCACTTTCAGGGCGCGCACTTGCTGCTTCGGTGAGCGGCGCGGTCAGCACGACTTCGCGGCCGGTCAATTTGAAGCCGGAGCCGCGCGCCATGCGCTCCACTGGGCGCGCAGGATCGCGGTACAGCCAGCCCGTGATCGCGCCCGTTTTCGCGTCAAGGCGCACGCCCAGGCGGCGAAACGCCCAGCATTCATAGGCCACCGAAACGAAGAAGCTCGCCGGCAGGCGATTCGCCGCGGTGATCTTGCAGCCGATGAGAGAAGATTTCCCGCCGAAGCCCATCGCGCCGACGCCGAGCTTGTTCGCCTCTTCCATGATTTCCGTTTCGAGCTTGGCGAGCGTCGGGTTGGGATTTTCATCGTCGAGAGTTCGGAATAGTTGTCCCTTCGCCAGAGTCGTAGCCGTGGGCGCGGTCGCTGCCGATGCACACGCCGAGGGCGCCCGGCGCGCAGCCTTGCCCCTGCGCCTGCCACACGGCGTGCAGGATGCATTTGCGCACGCCTTCGAGATTGCGGTCGGCGCGGCCCATGTGATCGAGCGTGCAGGGCACGGAATACTGGATGTTCTTGTTCTCGCAGCCGCCGCCCTTGAGGATCAGCTTGACCTCAATTTCATCTTCTTCCCATTGCTCGAAATGAAGGACCGGCGTTTCTTCTCCCAGGTTGTCGCCGCTGTTTTTTCCGGTGAGCGAATCGACGGAGTTGGGCCGCAGTTTTCCGAGGCGCGTGGCCTCCGCGACGGCCTCCTGAATCGCCTTCTTGATGCGAATCTGGTTCACTCCGACGGGCGTGTGGATGTAGAAGGTAGGCATGCCGGTGTCCTGGCAAATGGGGCCGGAATCGTCGACGGCCATGTCGATGTTGGACAAAATAATGTCGAAGGCCTGGGAGGATTGCGTGTCCGGCGTTTCTTCCGTCGCCGCGATGTTCATGGCCGCGCGAACGTCAGGCGGAAGATTGGTGGACGTCTGGGTAATCAGTTCGAGCAGGCTGCCGGCAAGGAATTCCATTTCACTACCTCCCCAAACTTGCCATTTTACACTTCTTTGGGACGTGGGACGTGAAAGATCGCTCCACTTGTAATGGTTTGATTTGCGGTCTTTTCCGGTCATTTTCCGAGAAGCGAGCTTCACGGGACTTGGCCATCTTCGTACATGAGCATCTTGTTGACGTAGGATTACTTCTACCCTAACTTATGCGGGTTGCGGCGCACCGGGTGCTATACTCCGCCCATCCTCTCGTCTGGCGCTAGAAAGGATCAATCTTATGCTTCTGCCTCGTCTCAGGAAGACCTTTACGCGGGCACTCTGCGGATCAGTGGCGATCGGTCTGGCCGTGCCATTGTTCTTCACTCCTAGCTGTCTCGGCCAGCTTCGCCCAGGCACCGGCCTTGCCCGCGTTCCAGGCGACAGACAAGAGCCCGAACTTCAAAGACGGGAAGGTGGTACTTGAGGAGCGCCGCATCCGGGCGTATACGTACCTCGGGGGCGATGAAAATATCATCCGGCAAACGGTCCAGCGGATCGTGAGGCAAGAAGGCGACGCTGCCGGAGGGTGGGTCTATGAGTGGAGCGTGCTCGGCAAGTACTACGAGAACCGCGGCGACACGCTTCTCGAGACCGGACAGCGGCGTCCGGCCCTCAACGCCTACATGACCTCGAACGTCTACTACGCGCTCGCCTGGTTCCCGAGGATTAACTCGGAACAGGAGGCGAAGGCCTATGACGCACAACTGCGGGTGTACCAGAAAGGCGGCAAGCTGTTCGAAGTGCCGCTGGAGTTGGTGAAGGCTCCGTACAAGGACGGTTTTATCACGACCTATCTGCACAAGCCGTCCGGCATCGAGAAGCCGCCGCTCGTCATCTGGTACGGGGGCGTCGACCAGTATAAGGCGAACCACTGGCGCCCCATCCAGGACATGCTCGCCAAGGGCTTTGCCGTCGCCACGCTCGACCTGCCCGCCTTCGGCGAGAGCAGGCAGTGGCCCGCGGATACCAAGGCGGAAGCCAATTTCGCCGTTCTCGACACGTACATGAAGCGAGAGGACATCGACACCAAGCGGATCAGCTTCTTCGGGCAAAGCTATGGCGGGGCCGCCTCGTTGCGCGCGGCGCTGCGAAACGATCAGCGCGTGAAGGCCATCGTGGCCATGTGCGCGGGGCTACACTTGGGCGAGAAAAACTCGTTGGCGCCCGAGGCAAAACCCGGAGACAAGCTGATCAACGGGCCTCTGCTCGTGGCCAACGGCACGCGCGATGCCGGCAACCCCGTCCCGGACCTGGTGTCGACCTACCAGTCGGCGAAGGAGGGCGATCTGTGGCTGCTCGGCCGCGGCGAGCATTGCGCGGTGGAGTACTGGCCCGTCATGATCCCGCAAATGGCCGACTGGCTGAAAGAGAAGATCAATAAGTGACGGCTCGGGCTTCCTAGATTAACTGCGTCGCATTCACACGGACCAGCTAGATTAATAGGTCGTGCCAAGTTCTGCTAGACCGTGCCGGCTCAACCGGTCGATGCAACACCATCTCCGTTGCTTGTCCCACACCCACGTCGGGTCCTTCCAAACTCCCAGACCGTAGTCCGACATGCACTGGTCTGTGAAGGCGACTCGTATCGGCGATCTCGAACCGCGGAGATGGTTGCGGCGTTGAAAGATATAAATCGTTTCCCTAAAGGTGGTGTTGATGACGCAACGGATACGAGTCAATCTTTCCGCGATGTGTTTCGCTGAGTCAGCGATTGAGTCGCTGGCCTACTTCTCCCACACCCAGGTTGAATCTTTCCAGCCTTCGAGACTGTAGTCCGACATGCACTGGTCGGTGAGGGCGATGCATTGGGCGAGGATTCCGCTCTTTTGCGCGCCGGTGAGGATGTCGAGGCGGATCTGTTCGTGGTTGCCGGAATAGTTGATTTCGTAGAGTTCGTGGCGGGCGCCGAATTCGGTGCCGATCGCGTCCCAGATGAGCTTGAAGAGCTTGATGCGTTCCGCGGCGGTGGCGGAGGCGCCGCGATAATATTTTTCGAGGAGCGGCGCGAGGTCGGGATTCTGGAAATCCTTGTAGCTCGAGGGAGACATGAGCAGGCTGCCGCCCAGGAATTTTTCAAAGATGTGGCGAACGGCGGGCCAGCACTGCGTGCAGAAGAGGCGCATGGTGTAGGCGTATTCCTGCTTGGGCACGACCGTGCCGCCGGGAGCGCTTTCCGGATCGCCGCACATCGCCGCCGTCATTCCCCAGATCAGATTTCGCCAGCCGATGATTTCGCCGAGCGCGGCCTGAACGCCGCGAAAGGCGTCCGTGCCGTTGGTCTCGATGCCTTTCGCGAAAAGGCCGACCATGAAGTCCAGCTTCACCGCGAGGCGCGAGGAAGATTGGAACGTGTAGCGATTCACGAAGCGGGAATGGCGGTAGAAACTGTTGGCGCGTTCGGGATCGCGGTAGACGAGCACGTTTTCCCAGGGGATGAAGGCGTTTTCAAAAATCAGCACGGCGTCGTTTTCATCGAAGCGGCTGGAGAGCGGATAGTCGAACGGGCTGTGCGCTGTCTGTTCGTAGGAAGCGCGGCAAACGAGCTTCACTCCGGGAGTATCCATCGGCGTGATGAAAACCACGGCGAAATCCTTGGCTTTTTCCTTGTCCAGAGTGGTGGCGGCCGTCTGGGCCACGAACGTGGCGTGCGTCATGGCCGAGCCGGTTCCGAGCATCTTGGCTCCGCTGACGACCATGCCGTCGTCTCGTTCTTTTACTACGTGGACGAAGACGTCGCCGACTTCGTGGACGGGGCGGCTGCGGTCGATGGGCGGATTGATGAGGCAGTGATTCAGGAAGAGGCACTGCGAGGAATAGCGCTTGTACCATTTGCGCGCGCTTTCATCGAACGGCGCGTAAAACTCGGGCTCCGACGCGAGGCTGCCCATGAGCGCCGCCTTGTAATCCGGCGTCCGGCCCATGTAGCCGTAGCTCATGCGCGACCAGGCGACGATGGCTTCGCGCGCTTCCCACAATTCCTGCGCCGAATAGCAGGGCTTGAAAAATTTGTGCGTGCGCGTGCCGGAGCGGTCGAGCCCGGTAAGAGTGTCCCGCGTCTTTGGATCGTGGAGGGCATCGTACAAGCGCGCGATGGACCGGCAGGAATTGCGGAACGCGGGATGCTCGGTGACGTCCCGAACGCGCTCGCCGTAGATGTAGACTTCGCGCGCGTCGCGCAGGCTGGCGAGGTAGCGCGCGCCGTCGAACATCGCGTCGGTGACGAGTCCGTTTTCGGATCGGGGGCCTTGCCTGCGGGACTTTCCTTCATGGAACACTTCCTCCTGATTCCGCGGCTGTGCCGATTTTGGTAGCACAGACTTCAGTCTGTGGGTTTCTGCCGATGCGCCCGGGCTTTGCACGCGTGCCAAGATCAAATGGAAACCCACAGACTGAAGTCTGTGCTACCTAACCCCGCCTGTCGCTTGCTACGATGTATACTACGCGCCACATCTTAGACGGGAGAGTTTATATTATGCAAAAAGCTGCGGGACGCGCGCTCGGCGCGATTTGCCTTGCCGTACTGTTTTCCACTTTGCCGGCGATTTCGGGCGGCAATCCGTCCAACCGGCAGGCCGACGTGATCCAGACGTTCGCGCGGCGAGCTTCGCATCATGCCGGTTTATCACGGCAGCGTGATGCTGGAATTCGGCGGCAAAGTGATTCACGTCGATCCCTGGAGCCAGGGCGACTTCACGGGCTTGCCGCCGGCCGATCTGATCGTGATCACGCACACGCACCAAGACCATCTGGATCGCGCGATGGTCGACAAGCTGAAGAAGCCGGACACCCTCATCGTCGGGCCGCCCGCCGTCATCGATACGCTGAATTGCGCGCCGGCCTGCGGCATCGTCGAGGCGATCAGCGACTCCGAGAAAAAGACGGTGATGGGCATCGAATTCGAGGGCGTCCCGATGTACAACCTGGTGTTTGGATCGGGGCCGGGAAAACCGTATCACCACAAGGGAATTGGCAGCGGCTACATTTTGAATTTTGGCGACACGCGCGTCTATTTTTCGGGCGACACGGAATGCACGCCGGAAATGAAAGCGCTGAAAAACATCAGCGTCGCGTTTCTGGCGATGAATCCTCCGCGAACGGAGACCACTCTCGAAGCCGCGGAGTGCGTGAAAGCGTTCAAACCGAAAATTGTGTACCCCTATCACTATCGCGGGTCGAAGCTGGAAGAGTTCTCCGACGCCTTGAAGAATACGCCCGGCGTGGAAGTGCGGATTCGGAAGCTGGAAGGCGAGCAGTAGGGCTATTTGCTTCCCTCTTTAGAGTGCAATCTCAATTGGATACCATTCAGTCCCTTGCAGGGGAGTTTCCAAAACCTCGTGCGCCTGCTTTCTGCGGAATCCTGCGTTGTGGTTAGGTGTGTAGTGGCACAGGCTTCAGCCTGTGGGGGTTAGGCCTTGCAATGACCAAACCCCACAGGCTGAAGCCTGTGCCACTACACCCGCTTCGATTCTCTAAATCTCATATCGCAGTTTCCCGCAGACCTGACTGCGTGCCTGCCGTCACTTTCGGCGGTGACGGTGGTCACAGGCAATTTCGCCGATCTCGGCTTTGATGGAGGAGGTAGGAGTGCCGATATAGAGGTGAGGAAGCTGCCGAAGCTCAAAAGGCACGGAACCTCACCTCAGCAATTCCTGAAGTACGGGAGGCCCATATGATCAGCGCAAAAGTTCAGCTTACTCAATCACTTAGGCAGGAGCGTCAGTTTGTTGCCACGACGGGCAGCGAGCATCACATCCTGCTCGATGATCCGGCCGGAGGCACCGGCCCCAAGCCTATTGAACTTGTCGCCGTGGCGCTGGCCGGCTGCACGCGCTTTCGACGTGATTACGATTCTGCGCCAGAAGTACCACCAGAAGGTGACCGGGTACGAAGTGCGAGTCGAGGCCGACCAAGCGGAGCGGCCGCCACAGGTGTTCACGGATGTTCGCATCGTCCACGTGATTACGGGATACGATATCGACCGTGCCGCGGTGGAGGAAGCCATCCGCCTGTCCGAAGAAAAGTACTGCTCGGTG
This sequence comes from uncultured beta proteobacterium, assembly GCA_963745385.1. Taxonomy (GTDB): domain Bacteria; phylum Pseudomonadota; class Gammaproteobacteria; order Burkholderiales; family Casimicrobiaceae; genus PALSA-1003. The sequence goes on along the minus strand of CAVUXI010000014.1, from coordinate 132,960 downwards.
GGCGCGATGGTGAAACAGACGGCCAGATTGCAAACTACTTACGAAATTGCGGAAGAGAAAACGGACTGGCTGGCATTGACTCCTGCCGCAGCCTAGAAATATACATTTGATTTAAGAATTTACGGAGATAATCACGTGAATGATATTCGCCGTCCGGCGAACCGTGTTGTCCGGTTCGCCGGCGTTCCACGTTTCATTGCGAGTCTGGCGCTTGCCTTTCTCGTCGCACTCTTCGGCTCCGGGCTCCTGTTCGCCCAGCAGGCGCAGCAGGCGTCTCCGCTGACGTTGCGGCAGGCGGTGAACATCGCGCTGGAGAAGAACCCGCAGCGCAAAGCGGCGCTCGCAGATACGCGCGCCGCTACCGCCGACGTGAAGCAAGCCAGATCCTTCCTCCTGCCGCACGTCACGTTTTCCGAGACGGCTACGGCCGGCGACGATCCCGTGTTTGTATTCGGCAGCAAATTGCGGCAACAGCGTTTTGGCGCGCTCCGACTTCGCTCTCAACGTTTTGAATACGCCGCTTCCCTTCGGCAACTTTGCCACGCGGTTCGGCGGCACGTGGAATCTGTTCGATTCGCTGGCGAGCTGGCGTTCCGTGAATCGCGCGGAGCGGGAGAAAGACGCCACGGATCGTCAACTGGAGCGCACCGGCCAGGAAATCGTGTTTCGCGTTGCGGATTCCTACTACGCCGTGTTGCTGGCCAAAAAGCAGCTCGAAGTGGCCGAGCAGTCGATGAAAACGGCGGAGGCCATCCTCGAACGCAGCAAAAATCGCGTCGAGAGCGGCGTCGTTGTGGAATCCGACTCGCTCAGCGCCCAGGTGCGACTGGCGACGCGCAAACAGGAACTGATTCGCGCGCAAAATAACTTGGCATTGGCGCGCGCGCAGTTGAGCGCCGCCATGGGCCTTTCCACGCAGAGCGATTTCGAGCCGGCCGACGAGCTGACGGAAAGAAATCTGCCCGCGACGCCGCTGGAAGAACTCGAGAAGCAGGCCATCGAGAAGCGCCCTGATTTGAAGCGAATTCGCTCGGAGGAATCCGCGCAACAGGAAAGCGTCTCGATCGCGAAATCGTCCTTCGGCCCGCGAGTCAATGCCTTCGCGGACTGGGAGGCCGACAACCCGACCCTGGTCGCGGGCGGCGGCGGGAACAACTGGGTGGCAGGAATCGAATTGCAAATCGATCTCTTTGAGGGCGGAGCGAAGCAGGCTCAGCTTTCGCGCGAACGGGCGATGCAAGAAAAGGTCGCCGCCATGAAGGAAATGGCGACCGACGCTGTGCGGCTGGAAGTCCGTCGAGCCTACTACGACGTGGACGCAACGCGGCAACAGCTCGAATCTATCTCTATCCGCCCCAACACGCGGCTGTATTCTGCGTCGATGAGAAGACTGCCATTCAAGCCTTGGATCGTCTTGATCCCGTCCTACCGCTCTCGCCAGGGCGGGCCGAACGTCACGGATTTGAGTACTACCGACACGGAACGCTCTCTTTATATGCGGCGCTCAATACCGCCACCGGTCGCGTCCACGGCAAAACCGCTGCCCGCCATACCAGCCGCGAGTTCGTCGCCTTTTTGCAAGAGGTCGTATCCTTGTGCCCCCCTCGGCAACAGATTCACATCATCCTCGACAATCTCTCCGCGCACAAAACCCAGGCGGTCCGTGAGTTCCTCCAACAACGCCCGCGAGTCCGGTTTCACTTCACACCCACTTACTCATCCTGGCTCAACCAGGTCGAGATTTGGTTCGCCAAGATCGAACGCGAGGTCATCGCCCGCGGCATCTTCACTTCGGTTTCCGACTTGGCTCGTAAACTCCGACGCTACATCAACGCATACTCCGCCAATGCTCGGCCGATCCAGTGGAAATACTCTGACCCCACCCGCCGCGTCCGCAGTAACGAAATCACTGCGACAGGCCACTAGTGGCCTGTCGCGGAGAAAATGTTACTGCGGCCGCCACAACCAAAGGCCGAAAGCAAGTTTACGCATGGTGGGTGCCAGCTATTTAGGCCGATTTTCTCCCCGAATCCCATACTAACGATCTCTCTGCGACAGGCCACTAGATGGATAGCGTGAAGTATATCGGGATGGATGTTCACAAGGAAGCGATCTCGATCGCGGTTCTAAATTCCTCTGGCAAGCTGGTGATGGAATGCATGATCGAAACCAAGGCCATCACCATTCTCGGATTTTCTCAAAGGGCTGCGCGGAAGCCTGCACGTCACTTTTGAAGAAGGCACCTGGGCTGCCTGGTTGTATGACCTGATCAAGCCGCACGTCACCGAACTCATCGTGTGCAATCCCCGCCGGAATGCTCTGCTGAAAGAAGGCAGCAAGAGTGACCGCATCGATGCGCGGAAGCTGGCCGAACTGCTGCGCTCGAACATGGTCCGGTCGGTCTATCACGGTGAGCACGGAGTACGGACGCTGAAGGAGCTGGCGCGCAGTTATCTGACGATCAGCAAAGATCTCGCGCGAGTGATGACTCGCTTGAAGGCGATCTACCGCAGTTGGGGGATTCCCTGTGCGGGGAAGCAGGTCTATGCAGCTGCGCTATCGTTCGGAATGGCTCGGCAAGATCGCAGAAGCCGGCGTGCGTCGCCGGGCGGAGTTCTACTACCAGCAGTTCGATGCGTTGAGGGTCTTGCGCCAGGAAGTGCGGCGCGAGTTGCTAGCCGAGGCCCAGAAGCACGATGCGTGGAAATTGCTACGGCCAGATTCCGTTCATCGGGCCGATCCGGGCCGCTCTGCTGATCGCTCTGATCCAGACACCGCACCGGTTCCGCACCAAGCGACAGCTGTGGACTTACAGTGGGTTTGGGATCGAGACGCACAGCAGTGCCGAGCATCGTTACGTCAAGGGGGAGCTGCAGACGTTCGAAGAAGCCGGCCTCGATTCGTGGGCTGAACCGAAATCACAATCACGATCTCAAGAACCTCTTCAAGAGTGCCGCCACCGTGGCCGCTGCCAAGGCCGGTCCGTTCCAGGAGTTTTACGCTGCGCTGGTGGCCAAGGGAATCCGTCCGGAGATGGCGCGTCTGACCCTGGCACGCAAGATCGCAGCCATCACCTTGATCGTCTGGAAGAAAGGAGTGCGCTTCGACGCCAAACATCTGAAACCACAAACAGCTTGAGTGTCTCTGGAATCCGTTCCATCCCTGGGATTCCATCCTGGTGGTGGCGAGTCGGGTTCTGGAGACACTCGGGTTCGAGGGCGAGTCTCAGCCGATTAGTTAGGCTTCGCGTGCCTCGGGCACCGCAGTCTCACATCCGACCCTAGTCCCCCTCGGACAACCCGAAAAAGCTATGGGCCACGAGTCCCAAATAGAACCATGGTTGGCACCTGACAACCGTTTCTGCTTGTTGGTCTCAGAACGGACTGGCTTCGTCGCGAAGAAGCGATGAAAACCGCTGGTAGAGAAAACCAAACGCGCTACGCAACCGCTCGTGAGCGTCCCGAGATCACGGAACGGAAGTCGAGAACAATCCTGCTCAATGGGGTGGGCTGGACGGCAAGAAAAACTCCGGCCACAGGTGAAGTGTTTTTTCTTGACTCCCTTTATAGAACTTATCAGGCGCTGAGCGAGTATCGGGTAAAATCGATCTACTATCTGCTACACTTCGAGGCCGTTAGGAAATCGGGCAACGCTGGCATCAACACTGATCCGAAATGTCCAAAGTCATCTTGGGATGGCAGCTTAACGACCCAATTGAAGACCAGCGCGTTCTTAAGACAATTGCCCGCATCGAAGGTCGCTACCAACCGCTCTTTCAGGACGGACTGCAGCGATCTGGCGTCTGGCACCAGAATCAGGGACTCCTGCATTTTGATATTCGGCAGCAAGAAGATCCCAATTTCCATCTTGGAAATGATCTCATCATCTGCCTGACAGGCAGGCCCAGCATAACGGGCGATGGATCAACTTTCGATAAGGCGAGTATCAGTGCGAAGTTCATGTACGACAATATCTGTACTTCTGCAAATCGCATTGATAAAAGCCTGATTCGCCAGATCAACCCACCCTTTACGTTCTGTTGCTTCGACAAAACTAGTCAAAGGCTCTGTCTCATTCACGACGGCTTGGGCGAAGATCAGTTTTTCGTTTCGGAAACCAGCAGGGGCATCGTCTTTTCGAACAAGTGCTGGCCGATTCTGTATTTTCTAGGGGAGTCTCCGCAAATCGACCGTTCCGCCTGGAAATATTGGTTCTGTTTAGGATGGTTCCCGGAGAACACAACTCCATTTCAGAATATTCGGGTATTGGATAAGGGCGAGATTATTACGGCCGATTCGCGGACAGTCACATTCAGCTCAGCGGATGCCTTTCGCTTCTGGATCAAACCCTCTGCGGATGGTCTCCCGGCCGCCCTGATGACCCAGGCGATGAACAGCTTTCACCAAATGATTCGCTTGAATCAACAGAGCCACGTTGGTTATTCCGCGGATCTCACAGGGGGGCTTGATAGCCGAGCGATCTGTTCGTTTTTGATAAAGGAACGTCTCCCATGCAAGCTCTACACGGGTGGCACCCGGCTCTCCTACGATGTCATTCTTGCGAAACGAATCGCTAGACGATTTGACATGGAGTGGCGACACGTGCCGAACCGTCGGTTCTCGCGCCTCAAGGATTTATCGGCCACCATGGATGTCCAGTTCAAGAAAATGCTGCTGTGGGGTGAAGGATTCGTGGAACCTGGTCGTTTCCAGCATTTTCACGTCGAGCCATCTCCGACCACATATGGAAGCTATTTAAGTGGAGGATCCAGTGAGATTTCCAAAGGCCACTATTATGGTCACCTCCTGAGGGAAAACAGAAATGCGCCATTTGATTTCGACAGATTTGCGGCTAAATTTGAGCGCACCCGAGTTGAAATACTCCCTGATGACGACTCGTTCAACTTGACCCACCTGCTTCGCGATCAGGTGACGAAGGGAGCAGTATATGGATTAGAAGGTTTCTCCCTGCTGGACTATTTCTACCTAAGCGAAAGAGTAAGACGGTGGCAATCGGCGCATCTGGCGATCAATCTGTTCGATCGCAGTGTATTGCCGTTTGTCAATATCGAGCACATTAAGCTGGCGTTTGCGATGCGGCCATTCGAGAAAGCCGAGCATAGCTTTCAAAAGTTCATCATCGCGCAGAATGCTGCGGAGTTGCTGCACATCCCGCTGAAAGAAGCTCTCTATCGCAACCCGTTTTATTGGTGTTTACGTGCGATTTCAAAGATAAACTGGGCAAATCGCGCCTTGAATAACTCCAGCTGGGCTGATTATTTTCGACGTGATGGCAGAACGTCTGTCGAGAAAATACTGTCGAGCGATACTCCTTTGTGGCAAATACTGGATAAGAACAAATCGAAGAGGAAATGGGATGACTTCCTGCAAGGGACCTCCCAGGAAATAGATTTCCTGCTCGGGCTAATGTCGTTTTCCTATTGGCATATGATGTATATAGAGTCGGCAGGTGAAAACTCCCTTCTCGTAAGACTGCCGCAGGGTCCTTTAACTAATAACTAACGCCATTCTCTAGTGACCACGCGCTACTTTAGGCCTGGCTCCTCTCAACTCCTGATAAACGCGGTGATCTCAATGGGTCAACGCAACACCAGCTCGAAGTCTATTTTCAGCAGTTTCACAAGCGAAAGTCATTCGCAAGCGCAGAGTCGGACAAAACACTACTCTGTATAGGTCTAATTGAATGCAATCGGAGAGATCGGTCCTCTAGGGGGAAGTATTGTCGGATCAACTGACTAGAGAGTGTTGCATCGACCGTTTGAGCCGGCACGACTAATCAGGCAAGTGAAATTGAATCGGTAACATTAGCGCGTTTATCACCGATCCCGGCAAGCCTGTGCCGTACTCTCTGCAGGTGCCGTCAGAGAAGTGACTTATGACGACTCTGTTCTGTTTACTGTTGCTTGCCGCCTGAGACTGCTCCCGAGTCGCGTGCGATCTGCAGCGTGTCGAGATATTGCTGGAACTTAACGGCCCGTCCTTCGCGGATTGTCCAGATGTGAGCGACCTGTGCTTTGAATTCCTCAGCTCTGCCGCGAAACCTGCCGTGATAGTAGCCGAGAACCACAACTCTTCCGCCCTCGCACTCAAAGATCTCGTCCACGGCGACGACGAGTTTGTCGAAACCCGTTGTTAATCGATCGAAAATGCCCGAACGAACGTCAGCTATCCCGTGGTAAGGGCTTCGGTCCGCAAACGGCGAATTGTCGGCCACGATCCAAACGATGTCGTTCGCCTAAATGTGACATCACTGCTTCGTAGTCACGTTCGCCTAAGGATGCGTAGAGTTTTTCTATATCGGGAATGGTGTTCATGCTCAAGAACATAACACTTTACAGCGCAACTCCTGCTGCGAAATCTGTTGATTGATCGCCATTACACCTCATTGACCCGGACGAGTTGGCTTCAAGAGAGTTGGCCGGATTGGTACCGATAAGTCGGCCAATGTTTAGTGATGACTTTCGGGAGAAGTTTTTCCCAGGTCTGACTCAACTCCTGAGTAACGCGCTTCTCGTCCATATACCGGCCCAGTACTCCACATGTCCGGTTTCCCGACTACACAGGAGTTAGCTCGGTTGGATTGGAAAGCACCGGCTTTGCGGATTAGGATAGTCAAACAGGTGACACAAAGGGCTTGGCGCAAGCGACTGATTTCACTGCCAAGATTAGGTCTCTTTCGATCCTCGTTTTGAAAACATAGCCCAGCGCTCCCGCGTTTCGCGCAGCTTCAACAATTTCCGGGTCAGTCTCGACAGAACAAATCACTACAGCGGGACTCCCAGGATGTTTCGCTAATTCCTTCGTGACTTCGATGCCATTAAGCAGAGGCATTCCGAGATCCAGAATAGCGACATCCGGTCTGTAAAGATGAATAAGTTGCAGCGCCGATTTACCATCGGTGGCGGTCGCGACAACGTCGAACTCAGTCCTTAGCACTGAAACGAGTTTCTGCAAATAACCCTCGTTGTCTTCAGCTACTACAACACGCAGTTTCATCTGCTTACCGCCGATCAAATCTTTTCAATGCCCGGTCACCTGCCGGACGACCATAACGGCATTTGCGCTTGCTCCAAGCAAGCAACGTGAGCGCGATATCAGGTCATTCTCACTTGCTCTCGACAAGAGCGTAAACTCATCCGCAGAAGGATATTCAAAGCCCACCACGCCTTCGTCCCATCGGATGACGATCCCGAGACCGCCTTGAACTTCTATAACCGTGGCCAGTCGTCCCTTCTTGTCTGTAATGCGGTCGCCCATTTTGGGCGTCTCACCTTTTGTGTAAGGCACGTATCCCCCCAGATTGACCCACTGCGGAACCGTGTCGAATACGAGGTCGTAGTGCGACCGAGCAATCGTCTTGATTGCAGTGCAAGTGAAACAAACAGATTTAGACGCAGAACTAAGACGCAGTGCGGCAATGCACCGGCTGAGAGGCGGGCTAAATCAGGAGGGACGAATGAAGAGTGTATAGCTTAGGAGGGGAGTGCTGCGGTGCTTCAAATTCGGAGTGAAAGAAATCTGGGAACACACGTGCTTGGAATATTGAAACGTGATCGACAACTGCTGGAATGGGAACAGTCAAAACAAAGTGATGTGTTAGGACCGCGTTCGATCCGTTGCCGGAAACCATCGTCTTGCAGCAATCGTGAGAATGATTGGTAGGATTGCACTGCTTCGACGCGCAACACTGCATACTCTGGTGGTCGGCGGAAATGGGAGACATGCAGTCCGCAAATTGCAGACCAAACACCGCCATCAATGCCAGCATCATGAGTGGTGCGCGGTGACTCATCCAGTCGGCCTCTAAAATAGAGGTAATCGCCAATCAGCGCAATACTAAAAGATGTAGCTGACAGTATCCGAAACCGGCCCTTAGTCGGCTCAAGTTCTGATAAACGCGGCACTCGGACATGTGCAGTACTAGGCCGACATTTGTCCGAGTAGTTGACTTATCGGGAGTTGACAACGAACGCACACAAGTTTTGACGTCACCCAAGAGCCCAAGCAGGCTATGCCATGATGTGGATGATGAAGAAACAAACGGTCGTCGCGCTTGTCCTGCTGTTGCTGATTCCCGTGGTCTTGATGCTGGGGGGATTGCTGTTCAGCCTGATTAATCCCGAAATTGCGGCAGGTCATCCGAATTATGTGCGGAACTACCATCTCCTCAGCCTGGTGAAGAACATGTCGTTTTTGGGATCGGTCGCGGTTGTAGCGATCTTGTGGCTGCTGGTGTGCTTTCTGGTGATTCGGTCCAAGGAGCGATCCTCGTGGTGGCTGTTTTTCGCGGCATTGGGGCCCTTCGGGTTCGCCATTCTGGCGATGCTGAACGACAGAGCGCCCGCGGAAACGGACCGGCATGCGCGGTTTGTGCGTAACCTGAACAGGTTTGTGCGCGTCGGCTACGAAGTGTGCATCTTCGTGATCATATGGCTGCTTGCCTATCAGGCCATGGTTCTCAAGCGCAACCTGATGATCATGTATGAGTCTGCCACCACTGGAATTTCGACCGCGCAGATCATCGATCTCCAGAATGCCTCGTCTGGAATGTGGGCGTTCGCCGAGGGGATGGAAGTGATGTACATGGTGGTTCTTCTCTATCTGATTTGGCCTATCGTATTCAACATCGTGGGTCGTGTGGCGGCGATTATGGCATCACCCCCGACAAGCCAGGCCTCAAAACGTTTCAACGCGCACAGACCATAACGCCTGAGTAACGCAGTTACCGGAAACTTGGATTTTGCCGATGAGAAAGCACCCAACTCCATATCAGTCCGCCAAATCCTATTGTCAGAATGACCGAATAGAACGGGAGTCCGAAATCGTCCACTTGGCGTCCGTTCTTTTCGTAACTTAAATGCCAGCGTCTTTTCCTCACAGCGGTACCGACTGGCATACTTCTCGGGAGTGAAGAGCCTGTCGGTCCAGCCACATACACAGTCTCGTGCCCATCTGAATTTCGCAGTTTGTATTCCGTCGCGTATCGGGGTCCACGACTGGGCGGCATATCGCGGGCACTAATCACGATGCCATCAACCTGAGTCCACAGCCTTACTCCTAGTGTGTAAAAACCAAAGGCACCGATGATCCAGAGCGACCAGAGTGCAAGCACCATGGGGTTTATCACCGGTTTCGATTGCATTCCCTGATTGTGGCTTAAAGACTGATTTGCCGCGCAGCGTTCTCGGCGAGAGGTTAAGTCCTTCCATGAGAAGGCCGGTTAGTGTCAAGGTGGTTTTTCGTTTTTCTCTTTTCCTAATAGAGATTTTTTGCTTTCGAACCGAGCCGCCCCTGTCGCCATCCTTCCATTCGCACTCTTTGTCGAGCGATTTTTCGCTCGGTGCCAGGTGGGTGTTCTCGTTTCAGTGGGTGCTGCTACCTGATTATCGACCTCTGCTTTGCTCTCTTCGGCGAGAAGCTGGGCCAGGACTTAGTCGCAGTCACCCGGACTCGGCGGTCAAGCTCGGCTACTCGGATCAAAACTCTAGGCCACCGCTTTCACCACCTTGTGGACGTTTCGCAATGGTTCGTACACCTCTCCGCTTACCCACAACTTATGAAGCAGTCGCGAGCAGCGGCCGGACGTAGGCTGTCGAGCTTGTCCTTGGGGCAGTGGTCGGTGTGCAGCGCGACGTTGACCGGGTACTTCGCGGCGACGACGTGCGCGAACTCCGCGAGCCCCACCGCGCCGGTCACCATGTCCTTGACCTTAGTGCCCGACAGGAACTCCGCTCCGCCCGTCGACACCTGGACGATGCCGTCGCTCTGCGCCTCGGCGAAGCCGCGCAGCGCGGCGTTGAGCGTCTCCGTGCTGGTGACGTTGATGGCCGGGTAGGCGAACTCGCCCGCCTTGGCCTTGTCCAGCATCTCGTTGTAGATCTCGGGCGTGGCGATGGGCACGGTGGCGACCTTCCGATTGGGCAGGTTCGTCGAGGGGCCAGTATCCCGCACCACTACCATCATGATCATGGACGGCACCTGGGGTGGGAACGCCGTCGAGCAGACGCTGAGCAGGCTGCGCGCGCTCGACGCGCGGCCCTGGCCCGCCCCCGAACCCGGCGGCGGCGCCCCGCACGCTCGCCGATCTCTACCGCGAGCACCGCACCCGCATGGTGCGCCTCGCCGTCGCTGCTGGTCGACGACCCCAACACCGCCGAGGACGTCGTCCAGGAGGCGTTCGCGGGCTGCACCGGCACTGGGGCGAGCTGCGCGACGAGGCCGCCGCGCTCGGCTACCTGCGCACCGCCGTGGTCAACGGGTCCCGCTCGGTGCTGCGGCGGCGGCGCACCGCGCGCGACTACGTGCCTCCGCACCAGGTCAACGCCCGCTCGGCCGAGTCGCTCGTGATGCTCTCGGCCGAGCACCAGGCCGTCGTCGACGCGCTGGCCGCCCTCCCGCCGCGCCAGCGCGAGGTGCTCGTGCTGCGCTACTACGGCGGGCTGTCCGAGGCGGAGATCGCCGAGGCCACCGGCATCACCCGCGGCACCGTGAAGTCGACGGCCAGCCGCGCGCTCGACGCCGTCGGGCGCGTGATGAACCCCCGGGCCGGGCTCTGATGGCCGCGGCCCCACCGGAGCAGCGCCTGGCCGAGGCCTTGCGCGCCCGGGCCACCGGGGCCGGGCAGACGCCGCCGAGCGGCCACCGGGCAGAGGCCGTGCCCGCGTCCGGTGTGCGGCTGCCCACGGCGCTGGCTGATCGCCTTCTTGGCGGGTGCGCTGCTGGGCACGGCGCTCGCGCTGTTGTCGCTGCTGCTGCCCGGCGTGCTGCCCGGCACGGCCTGACGAGGGTCGGCCGGTACCCTCGGATGTCGTGACGACCACGCTCGCGGCGATCGGACCCGCATGGCTGCAGCCCGACACGATCATCTCCTGGCTGGGCCCTTGGGCTCTCGTCGGCGTCGCGGCGATCATCTTCGCCGAATGCGGCCTGCTCATCGGGCTTCTTCCTGCCGGGTGATTCGCTGCTGTTCACGGCGGGTCTGTTCGCCGTCTCCGAGGTGGGCATCGGCGCGCCGCTGTGGTTGGTGTGCCTGGTGCTCGCCGTCGCCGCGTTCGCGGGCAACGTCTGCGGCTACTGGATCGGTCGGCTGAGCGGTCCGGCGATCTTCGACAAGCCGAAGTCGCGGCTTGTTCAAGCCCAAGCACGTGGCCCGCACCCACGAGTTCTTCGAGAAGTACGGCAACCGGGCGATCGTGCTCGGCCGGTTCGTGCCGATCGTGCGCACGTTCATCACGGTGATGGCGGGCGTCGGCCAGATGCCCGCGAAGCGCTACCTCACGTACTCGCTGATCGGCGGCGTGCTCTGGGCGGTCGGGCGTCACGCTGCTCGGCGCGTGGCTGGGTCAGTTCGCGTTCGTGAAGAGCAACATCGAGCTGATCCTCATCCTCGTCGTGTTCGTGTCGATCATCCCGATCATCGTCGAGCTGCTGCGGGCGCGGCGGGGCAACAAGGGCGCGCACGCCCGCTGAGCTCCTCGGCAGACCTGCTCCGCCCGACCTACTGGGCCCGACTTCGGTGCCCGACCGGACCCGACCTAATGCGGCAGCCGCGCGGCCGCCTCCAGCACCATCCAGCCCGAGAGCTGCACCGACAGGTCGACCTCGGCGATGCCGCGCCGCGGCACCGCCGCCGGACGGCTCCACTCCGCGGAGAAGACGGGCCCGCAGCGGCCCTCCAGCCTACCCCGCCACGCGGCGTCGGCGCTGGCCAGCACGATGCGGGCGGCGGCGTCGGTGAGCTCGGGGCGGCGCAGCGCCGCCACCACGAGGTAGCGCGCGAGGATGCCCGCGAACAGGCCGCCGTCGCCGCCGCCGCAGCCGGGCAGCACGCCGTCGGGGCGGGCGAGGCGATGGGTCACCGCGTCGACGAGCGCCACCGCGCGGTCGCCCCAGCGCTGGTGGCCGTCGCGGGCGGCCAGCTCGACGCACGCGCCGAGGTGCACGCCCTGGCAGTAGGTGAAGATGCGCTGGTCGACCGTCGCGACCGAGCCGTCGAGGCCCAGCCGCACGCCGTCGCGGACGAGGCCGGTGTCGGGGTCGACGAGCGTCTCGGCCATCCAGTCGGTGATCGCAGCGGCGAACTCGATCTGGCCCTCGCGCGCGAGCAGGATCGCGGCCGGGCCGTTCGCGGGCGCGTTCTTGACCCGGCCGTCCGCGCCGCCGCCGCGCCGCCACCAGATGCCGCCACCGCCGTCCTCGGTCCAGCCGCGGTGCAACTGCCGGGTGACGGCGCCCAGCACCGGGCCGTGGGTGTCACGGGCGAGGGTGCCCGCGCGCTGGACGGCCAGGCCGAGCCAGGCCACGTCGTCGTAGAAGGGGTTGGTCCAGCGGCCGCCGTTGCGCAGGCGGACGCTGCGGGCGAGCGTGGCGATCGTCGCGGCGCGGCCCGGACGGGGGTCGCGCAGCTGGGCGTCGACGAGGCAGTCGAGCAGATGCGCCTGCCACCAGTAGTGCCACGGGAACGGCGGGGAGGGCAGCCGGCGCGGCCAACGAACGCGGCCGATGCGGGTGCCGGGGAGCACCCCCGCGATCGGCCGCAGGTGTCTGCGCACGACGGCCCGCTCGGCGGCGGCCGCTCGCCCCGCCCATTCCCCACCGGCGTCGTGCACTCCGACAGTCTGCCGGCGTCGGCGGCCGTCAGAAGTGCTCGAGAAGGTCCGGGAACCGCGCCAGGTGCAGCACGCCGCGGTCGGTCGGGTCGATCTCCTGCTCTTCCAGCGACCAGGTGACGGCGTGCGGGATGAAGACGGCCCGCAGACCCGCCGTGCGCGCGGCGAGGATGTCCGAGCGCGGGCGAGTTGCCGATCATCCACGTCACGTCGGCGGACAGGTCCTGCTCCGCGACCAGCTCGCGGTAGGTGTCCGGCACCTTCTCGGCCACGATGTGGGTGCTGCGGAAGTGGTGCGCGAGCCCGGAGGCGTCGATCTTGCGTTGCTGCTCGGCTGGCTGGCCCTTGGTGAGCAGCAGCAGGTCGTGGCGGGTGGCGAGCTCGCGAGCGCCTCCGCGACGCCGGGCATGAGCTCGACGTCGTGGTGCAGGAGTGCCGACGCGAGGCGCGGCGATCTCGGCCCGCTCGGCGTCGCTGGCCGGGCGCTCGCGCCAGCTGCTCGAAGCAGACGTGCAGGCTGTGCAGGAAGCTCGCGCTGCCGTAGCCGTGGACCGCGATGGTGGCCCGCTCGACGTCGTCGAGCACCTCGCGCAGGGCGGCGCGGTCGAGCGTGGGGTGGGCGAGCCAGCTCGAGGTAGTCGTCGCACGACCCGCTCGAACAGCTTGTTGTTCTCCCACAGCGTGTCGTCGGCGTCGAAGACGAGGACCTGCCGCTCCACGCCGCGACTCTAGGCCGTGTCCGGGGATCACGGCCAATGGCTTCGTGATCCAGAGGGTTCCCCGCAAGGCGGAGGCGGCTCTCGTACTGGCGCCCGACAACGCAGCCTGGGGCCATTGGGCGCGGAGACCGCCGCCGCTGATCCACGGGACACGGCCTGGGCGCCAGAATTGTCGGTGCCCGTCGTAGCGTGCCCGGCATGGACACCCCCGAGCGCCTCCCCCATCAGATCGACCAGTACGAGGCGTGGCAGCGCGAGACGATCCGCCGCCACGGCTGGGCCCTGCAGGCCGTGTTGGGCGACGAGGAGTCGCCGCCGTTCGTCTACACCGTCGGGCTCGCGGGCTTCCGGCATCCCGAGCTGATCCTCTTCGCCACCACGCAGGCCACCGCGGCCGCCGTGCTCAACGAGCTGGGCGAGCTCGTGCGGGCGGGGCGGTGGCTCGGCGCCGCTGGAGCGCGTGCCGCTGTCCACCGGCGCGGTGCACCTGCTGGCGTTCCCCGAGTCGGAGCACTGGCTGTTCGCGGCCAACGACCTGTACCGCGCCCCTGGGCGGTCCACCGGTGCCCGCGCTGCTCGTCGTGCCCGACGGCGATCTTGCCGACGTTCCGGGCGAGGACGAGCCGTGCCCGTTCTGCGCGTGACCAGCCTGCGCGGTGAGGCCCGTCGCCTCGGCACCCGTCTGCAGCCGCGGCCGCGGCCCGAGCGTTCCGGCATTTTCCCCGGCGGGGCGGCTACCAGGCCTGGGAGAGGTCGGCGTGTTGGCGGATCCACGAATGCATCGCGATCCCCGCCGCCACACCGGCATTGATCGAGCGGGTGGAGCCGAACTCGCTGCACCACTTGTTCGACCGGCCGACGACAACGCAAATCGACCTCAGAACAACCGACTGTTTGCGGCCGGCAATGTCGACGAGTGGGTGAAGCCAATCGATTTGGCCGCCGGTGGAGTTAGCTCTGGCGGTCCGCAAAATCCGCCGCAAATCTTCAATCCGCCGTCGTCGGCCGTCGATGCGAATTCAGCAATTGTCGCCGCCGGTCGGCCGGAAAATCCATCGCAGGTGCAACTGGCCTCGTGGAATTCGCCGGATGGAAACTCGATGCAGCCGGTCGAGCCGACCGTGAAACTCGCGGCGCCACCGGCACAATCGGCTCGATCCGGTCGCGGCTCCGACGAATCCGCAAATTCGGCAAAGTCCGCTGCGGGAAGCGGTGGTGGCGCTGGCGCAAGGCGATATCCAGACGGCCATCGCAGCGGCCCAGCGGGGGCTGACGGAAACACCCGGACAATCGGCCGCGCTGCACCGGGTGCTGGGGGCAGCCCAGTATCGCCGGGGCGACTACCAAGCGGCGCAAACGGAACTGGCTCAAGCACTTTCTTTGGACAAGACCGACGCTCTGTCCTACTTTTTAATGAGTGCGACGCTAGAAAAGCTTGACAGCCACGAAGCCGCCGCTCGGTATCGCGCCGAAGCCGCCCGGCTGGATGGTCGCTACGCCCAATAAAGCGTCGGCTTAGGGCACGGCCAGGCAACCGGTCGGGCCTTTCTATCCGCGTAGTGTCTCGACTTGCGAATCGGAACGATTCGCCACGGGCGTGGTCCGCCCTGGCCGTCGACGACGCTATGTGTGGCTGGCTTAAACGACGGATCGAGTTCCGTCACGCCGTCACGATCCAAAACATGTCCGAATCTCCCCACAATCTGATTCATTCCAAAACCGATTCGCGGGGAAAAGCGTTCCTGACGATCGCGGTGATTTGCGGCATCGCCTTCCTTTCGACCTGGGCCACGGGTTTGATCGTGGCGCCGGCCTCGAACTGGCCCATGCGGTTTCGGTTCCTGGGAATGTCGTTCGCGCTGTCGATGGGCTGCACGTACCTGTGGGCTCGGCACGTGGCGCGGCATCAGATTGTGGCCCAGCGATTTTTCGAATCGCTCAGCCAGATCGACCACGCCAAATTGGCGCAAGGCACGCTGGCTTCCGATTTGCCGACGATTGCGCCGGAAAGCCCGTGGTTTGCCGTGGCCCAGCGGTTTACCGCCGTTTTTCGCGAGCAGTGCGAGCGCGTGGTGCAGGTGGAACATGAACGCTCGGCACTGGAAGTGCGCATCAAGCGAAACGCCGCGCGGCAAAAGCAAATCGAAACCATTTTCGCCACGCTGCCCGAGGCGGTGATTGCCGTCGACGAGCACGATCAATTGATTTTGGCCAATCCGGCGGCGGAACGATTGCTGGGCATCGACGTGTCGGCGAACGAAAACCGCGCGATCTCGCATCTGGTGCACAGCGAACGGCTGGTGGAATTGCTGAGCGAAACCCGGCGTCGCAAAGCGGCGGCTCAACGCACGATTGAAATCGAACTGACCGACGACGACGGCAATCCGCGTTGGTACGGAGCGACCGCCCGGTCGTTCAGCAAGTCGGAAGGCCGCGCGGCCGATGGGCGAGCACACGGCGGGCGTGTTTGCGGTGCTGCGCGACATCAGCCTGCTCAAGGCCAGCCACAAACGCAATGCCGAATTTGTGTCGGCGGTGAGCCACGAAATGAAAACGCCGCTGGCCGGCATCAAAGCCTACGTGGAACTGCTGGTCGATGGCGACGCCGAAGACGAGCAAACTCGCGAGGAGTTTTTGAACGTCATCAACGGACAGGCCAACCGATTGCAGCGGCTGATCGACAATCTGCTGAACTTGGCGCGAATCGAAGCGGGCGTGGTGCAAGTGTCGAAAGAACCGACGTCGCTGAACGAACTGCTGCAGGAAGCGTTCGACCTGGTCCGGCCGGCGGCCGAAGCAAAGCAAATCGAGCTGGCCACCGATTTAAGCCAACTGTACATCGGCGTGCTGGTGGATCGCGACATGATCATGCAAGCGGCGATCAATTTGCTTTCCAACGCCATCAAATACACTCCCGACCAAGGTCGAGTTACGCTGCGCAGCCGGGCCAGTGGCGAAGAGGCGATCATCGAAGTTCAAGACACCGGCGTCGGCTTGTGCGAGGAAGACCAGCTCCGCGTGTTCGAGCGGTTTTATCGCGTGAAGAAAGATCGCGAAATGGCCTCCGGCACCGGCCTGGGTTTGCCGCTGGCCAAGCACATTGTCGAAGACGTGCACGGCGGCCGGCTGACGGTGGAAAGCCGATTGGGCCAGGGAAGCACGTTCCGCGTGGCGCTGCCGATTGCCGCGCAAATGATGTGTCACACCTAACGGGGCGAAATTATGCCGCATCGAATTTTATTGTGCGACGACGAAATTCACATTCTGCGCGTGGCCGAATTCAAACTCAGCCGCGCCGGTTACGACGTGTGCTGCGCCAACAACGGCTTGGAAGCGTGGGAAGAAATTTGCCGCCAGAAGCCCGATATGCTGGTCACCGATTGCCAAATGCCGCGGCTGGATGGAATCGGCTTGTGCAAAAAAATTCGGGAGAATCCCGACGACGCGCGATCTGCCCGTCTTCATGCTCACTGCCAAAGGGTTTCGAGCTGTCGCACGAGGAACTGCGCGAGCAATTGGGCATTCTCGAGGTCATTCACAAACCGTTCAGCCCGCGCGATTTGTTGCAGCAAATCGATCAGGTGTGCAAAGGCACGGCGCACTTCGGAACAACTTGTGACCAACGAGTCGATACCAATTATGAACCTGCCCACGGAAATATTTGGCAACGTGGTGGTGATCCACTCGCCGGAGGAACTGGTCGCCGAGCAGGCGGAGCTGTTCCAGAATTATTTGAGCCGCCAAGAGCTGCAGAACATTGTGCTCGACCTGGATAACACCGAGGCGCTGGACAGCACGGGGCTGACCGCGCTGCTCGATGTTCAAACCGGCCTGCGCGAGAAAAGCGGCGATTTGAAGATCGCCACGACCAACAACGATCAATCGCAAAATCCTGGAAGTCACCCGGCTCGACGAACAATTGGAAGTGTTCGACAGCGTGATCGACGCGGTGAAGAGCTTTCGATGAGAACGATGCTAATGACGAACGATGAACAATGAACGAAGTCGACGTGACGAGGACTTTGAACAAACACATGCTACCGCTGTCAGCGCTCTTCAGCGTTCATCGTTCATCATTCATCGTTAACCATCCCCCATGTCCATCACACAATCAGCTCCGGCCCGACTTGGCAACCTGCTCATCGAGCACGGGTATTTGACCCGTGAATCGTTGGACCGCGCGCTGGAAGCACAACGGGCCGAACGGGGCAGCAAACTGCTGGGCGAGATTCTGGTTGAGCAAGGTTTCTGCACCGAAGATCAGGTCGTCGAATGCCTGGCGGAAGAGTATTTGGTGCCCTATGCCAAGCTCGAAGCCCGGCTGCACGATCCGAAAGTGGTCGAGTTGCTGCCGCGCGAATTCGTCGAAGCCAATCTGGCGCTGCCGCTGTTCTGCGTCCGCGACGTGCTGACGGTGGCCGTCGCCGAGCCCTCGAATCTGTTTCTGATCGAGGAACTCGAGGGGCTGACTCAAAAACAAATTCAAATTGTCGCCGCCACGCCGCGCGACATCCGGCGGTTGATCACCAGTTTGCCGAACTCGAAGGTGTTCGTGATCGACGACATCATCGAGGATAGCGAAGCCCACGATGTCACGCTGATCGAAGAAGCGATTGAAGATATCGGCGACGTCGAGGAAATCGCCGGCCAATCGCCGGTCATCCGGTTGGTGAATTACATCGTTTACAACGCGGTGAAAGAAGGGCGCCAGCGATATCCATATCGAGCCGGCCGAGAAATGCGTGCGGGTGCGCTACCGCATCGAATCCACCAAAATAAAGAACTGGCTGGCTCAACGCCAATTCCAGGGGCTCCACGCCAATTTCGGGGGACCCCATCCCGAATTTCCCGTCCAGTTAAGCACACAGCACCTTGACTCGCAGTCTGTAATTGTCGAAGTTGCGGATGCGACTGCAGGACCGGACGTCCGGTCTTGTCCAGCGTAAAGAAGTGCAGCAGATTGCAGTGATTTCCCGGATCGAGGCGATGGGCGTACAGCTCCAGCCCGCGCGAACTCGCCAGCAAGGTGTAGGTCCTGTCAGTGACCGAAAAAGCCTTGGCGATACCCCTCACCGGCTCATCCGGTTGGTTGGCATTGAAGTTCTGTGAGTACGCGAAATCGGCCGCGCCACGCGACAGGTCGACGCCGGAATATGGAAAGGAAAACTCCGCGTCGATGCCCAGCAGCGACATGCATGTCGGCGCGATGTCGATCGTGCTCGCCATGCGGTCGACCGTGCTCGGGCGCAAGTCCGGGATCGCGGATCGCCAGCGGTGTCCAAATGATGTCGGTGTACGGCTCGGTCCCGTGGATCATGCCCCCCTTGAAACCATGGGTCCAGGTGTCGTCGCCGTGGTCGCCGTAGAGGACGATCGTGGTGTTCTCCAGCAGGCCTTTACGTTCGAGAATCTCGCGCATTTTACCCACGGCGTCGTCGGCGACCGCGCAGGCGCGCCGAATCTGGTCCGTCAAGCCGCTCGAGTGCGGCGCCAACGCGAGGCTGTGCTCGATGTGGGTGATGAGATCCCAGACATAGATCGCGAATGGCGCCGTGTCGGTAAGTGCGTCGAAGCGGGCGATGAGGGTGGGAAAGTCATTCGTTTCCCACGCAGGCGGCAATGCGTCGGGCCACGACCGGGGTTTGATCGGCTTCACGTGTTGAAAACCGTTGAGACAGATCAGCTGCGCGTTGTAACCGTGGTCGCGCAGAATGGAAAACAGGTGCGGGTTGTTGACCTCGGCCTGCATTCCCTCGAATGTGGGCGACGTGTCGTATTCGAAATCGTTGCCGTGAAAGAGGTATCCGACGACCATCCGCGTCGACGTTGCCGATGCGAAAAAGTTGTCGAAGGCAAGCGCTTCGCTCAGCAGGCGCGTCGTGTGGGGAAGGACCCCCGCGAACGCGGCCAGGCGCTGTCGGGAGATGCTCTCCAGGTGAAGGATGACGAGGTTTTTCATCGCCGAAGGCAGGAGAGCTAGTGGCGAGAAGAAATCGAGGTTTTTTTGGACGGCTACGCCTGCGGGGCCGTGCGGACCTCGGTAGTTTGCCACGCCCGCCACAGCCGGCGAATACGTATTTCAATCACACGAGCACGAGTATTGAGGGTGCGGGCGTGCGGGTCAAGTGTCGGTTCTTGGCGGCAACTGGCTGATCTGCGAACTTTTCGTGGGACTTTTGAGTGGGCACCGACGACAAGTTGCCCGGAGGGGGCAAAGGGGGAACGCCGGCACGAGCGGGGCCGTGACGTAACGCACTTGAGGTGCGTGCGCGCGCTAGGCTACTAGGCGACACGCCGATGAAATTCGTAGGCTGGTTCGCACTGGGCCTGCGGATCGTTCAAGCCCTAGTGATGAATGTTGCCGCGCCCGTTGCCAGGATCTGAATGGCTGCTTCCGGGCAAATTGGGCGGCGACGCTGTCGGTCTGCTATTGGCCCGACTGCCGCCGGTGTCTCAGGATTCTTGAATGGCGGCTTTTGATTTTTCGGCTGCGCAAGCGGCCGCAAGTATGGCCGAAGGACAACACGCGTCCGTCCCCATTCAATCGCTGCTGATGCAGATCAACGCTGACGCTGTCTATTTGGTCAGAACGCAGTTTCAGTAGTTAAGCTTGCGTCGAGTTGGCTTTGACCGACGGGTGATACCTGTGGTTTCATGAGTGCCGATTGTCTGTGCTCGCGGCGCGACATCGCTTTCTTCATCACGCGGATCTTCTAAGAAGCGATTCGGACGCATTGAAAGATAAGGCTTTTTTGCTGAGTCATCTTAGAATTTTTCCTATGCTAACTAATTGATTTTCTTACGTTGTTTCTCGGATTGTGATTCCGGTTGTCGTGGGTTCGAATCCCATCAGCCACCCCAAATTCAAGCCAGCCCAAGGGCTTCGCTGCGTGCATCAACTCCACACGCTGGCCGCAAGGACCATTACGGGTCGGCATTCCGTACGTACTGGAGCCGACTCGATCCCGCCCAAGCAAAAATGCAAATCTTGGACGCAACTGAAGGCGTCAAGTCACGCGACGAAGTGGAGCGCGGTCGGCAAGGAGCTCGCCAAATGCGCTGCCCGAGCATGTCCCACCGGCGGTTGAAGTTCCCTTGACACGTCGCTAACCCGAACATGGCTCCGGTGGACCGCGCTCGACCTGTTGGGTCGCTACGAACAAATTCCTCGAATCCCGACAGACGACCGGGGCGTCGTAAAAGACGCTCGGACCACGCGCACGCCGTGGGCCTGTTTGGACGTTGGGCATCGCCTCGGCGAGGATCCGCTCCGTGCCGAGGCAAAATCCCCTAAGGGTTTTGCTGACTGTCTCGCATCGTGTCCTTGTTAGGTAAAGCCGCTGTCGCGATGTGGTGGGACATGGCGCCCGCACATTGCGTCGAGTTCGAGCAGTGGCATTCCCACGAACACTTTACGGAAAGAATGAGCATCCCGGGATTTCTTCGCGGATCGCGCTGGGCGAGTTCCACGGGCGGCGAAGGGTTCTTTGTCATGTACGAGCTTGACGTGTACGAAACGTTGACGTCGCCGCATTACCTGGCTCGGCTGAATGATCCGACCCCGTGGTCCGCGAAGATGATGCCGCGCCATCGGAACATGGTGCGCAGCCAATGCCGGGTCGTGGAGAGCTTTGGCGGCGGGATTGCCAGATCGATCGTAACGATGCGTGTTTCTCCCAAGCCCCGCGAAGCGCATACGTTGCGCG
The DNA here is from genome assembly GCA_963745385.1 of uncultured beta proteobacterium. GTDB lineage: Bacteria > Pseudomonadota > Gammaproteobacteria > Burkholderiales > Casimicrobiaceae > PALSA-1003. The sequence goes on along the minus strand of CAVUXI010000014.1, from coordinate 111,907 downwards.
ATCGGCTAGGGGGCACGCTGGCGAACCTTCCAAGCGCCGCCGGAATCACGGGCGGCCATCTGCTGCAGACCCACACGCCCGAGGCCGCCGCGACGCAGGAGCAAAAAATCCGCGGCGGCGCCGACGCCGTCGCCGACTGGATTGTGGTCGTGAATGGATATGACGCCCAAGCGCTCTCCGAAGTCGTGTCTGGGCGATTCAGCGCGGCGTCGCTAACCGCTGCGGGTGCCCAGGCGGCCCACCTGACGTCCATGTACGACCTTTCCTACACATTGACCTCACGCGATCTCCAAACGTGATACTCATCTGCTTGCATCGCGATCAGTATCGAGGTACCAGGAGCGGCGCCTGCGGGCGCCAGTGTGAAGGATCGTACAAAGCGCGCCGCGGGCGCTTTGGATCTTTGGCTCGCACGATATCGCGCCAAATCCAACTGAAATCGACGTGAATTGCGAAGAGGAACCAGAATGAAACGCCAGGTCTTCATACTCAATGGCCCCAACCTGAATCTACTCGGGAAACGGGAGCCGCACCTCTATGGCTACACAACGCTGGCAGAAGTCGAGGCTCGTTGTCGCAGGGCCGCCGATCAAATCGGGTTTGAGCTGTTCTTCGCACAGAGCAACATGGAAGGCGAGCTCATAAACTGGATCCATGAAGCTCGCGAAAAGCGTGCGCCAATGGTGATCAACCCGGCCGGCCTGTCGTTTTTCTCCGTTCCCCTGTTGGACTCCTTGAAGACACTTTCCGAACCCATCGTGGAAGTGCATATCACCAATATTCACCGCCGTGATCCGCTATATCACCACTCGATTATTTCTCAATATGCCTCGACAGGCGTGATCTGCGGGTTGGGGCCATTCGGCTACGAAGCGGCGCTGCACTTCCTGGCGGAACAATACCAGGCTCGCAGCGGAGTGCCGGGCGGGAAGGCGAAGAGCGCGAGACACAAGCGGACGAAATGACCCCGGAGCTGCCGTGAGAGGCTCACCTCGTTGGCAAGCGAATACGAAGTAGTCGTGTTAGGCGCCGGCGCTGCCGGAATGACCACGGCGCTGGTCACGGCGACAGAGGGCCTTACGCGGGGGCGACACGCGGGGCGATCGCACGCGGGAGACTTCATGACCGTGCCTCAGTTCACCCGCTTGAGCTTTTGCAGCGAGCGCATGCCTTTCGCGATCGGAATCTCCGGAAACAGCCTTGGCCATTCGGTATAGCTCACTTCGCCGACGTAGATGTCGCCGCGCGAGTCGAGCGCCAGTCCGTGTGGCGCGACGAACTTCCCCGGTTCCAGGCCCGGGCCGTCCGTGCCGCCGAGCCGCGCGATCAGCTTGCCCTCCCTGTCGACGATGCTCAGACGTGGGCCAATATTGGGGTGGTCCCGATTGACGCTCATGCCCGGGCCGAGCTCACCGATGATGAACCGCAACTGCGGTCCGCGGCAGCAGTACAAACCGCAGGGCCGATGCATATTGACCCACTGCGTCTCGTACTTGCCGTTGCCGTCGAAGACCTGCACGCGATGGTTCTCGCGATCGGCAACGTAGACCCAGCCCTCAGCGTCGGTAACGATGTTGTGCACGATGTTGAACTGGCCGGGATCGGTCCCCGGTTCGCCCCACGACAGCAGCCGTTTTCCGTCCGGCGAATACTTGTGCACCTTGGCGTTGCCGTAACCGTCGCTCACATAGATATCGCCTCGCGGTGACAGCGCTGTATGCGTACAGCGGTGAAACGGCTCGCCGCTCATGTACGGCGCCGGCTTCCCGGGAACGCCGAGCTCGAGCAGCACCTTGCCTTCGGTTGTGCATTTTCGCACCACGTGCCCGCCGTCGTCCGTGCAGTAAAGAATGTCGTTGGCGTCGATGTGAAGGCCGTGCGCGCGCGGGTACATGCCTTCGCCCCACGCGCGCAGAAAGTTTCCGTCGCGATCGAACACCATCATCGGGTGTTCGCCGCGGTTGAACACATAGATCTGGTCTTTGCTGTCGACCGCGACCGCGGCGACATCCTTGAACTCCCAGCCGTCGGGCAGCTTTGCCCAGTTTTCCACCACACTGTAACGATGCTCGCCGCTACCCAGAATGACGGTCATCAGGGGTCCTTTCCGAAGCGATCGGATTCGAGGCTCTCAGGATACCTGTCCGGCGCGGTGCGCAGTGCGGGCCGCGTTCATCGAGCTCGTTCAAAAGCTCCAGCGGACCTGGAAACCCGAGGATCGCAAACGCGCGTGACGGCCCTGCTGCAGTCCGGTCGCACCGCAGCAGGGCGCAGCTGAACGACTAGGCTTTCAGCTGATCGCGAATCGGCAACTGACGTATGCGCTTGCCGGTCGCCGCGAAAATCGCGTTGCACAGCGCCGGCGGGATCGGCGGCACGCCCGGCTCGCCGACACCGCCCATCGGCTTGCCGTAGTCGCCGGGCACGATGTGCACGTGGATCTCGCGCGGCGCGGCGGGCATGCGCGTCACCTCGTACTGGTGGAAATTGTCCTGCTGCGCGCGGCCGTTCTTGAAGCTGATCTCGCCCAGCGTTGCGACGCCCACGCCCATGACGCAGGCGCCCTGCATCTGCGCCACTACCCGCTCGGGATTGACGCATGCGCCGCAGTCGATCGCGATGTCGACGCGCGGAATCGTCAGCTCGCCCTTGGCGTCGACCGCGACCTGCACGACCGCCGCGACGTAGCTCACGAAGCTGTAGTGCGCGGCGATGCCCAGGCCGCTGCCCTTGGGCATCGACTTGCCCCATCCCGCTTTCTCGGCGGCAAGCTCCGCGACGCGGCGCAGGCGCCCGGTGTCGACGGGATAGCGCTCCGGCGATTCGCCGTGGTTCCACGTGTCGCTCAGCATCTGCGGCGTGACCACGCGCGCCGGCCCGATCACCTCGAGCAGATAGTCCTTCTGATCGCGCCCCGCCGCTGCCGCCAGCTCGGCGACGAACGACTGCACCGCGAAGGCGTGCGGAATGTTCGACACCGAGCGGAACCAGCCGATGCGCGTGTGCGCGATCGCGTCCGGATTCTCGATGCGGATGTTGGGAATGGCGAACGGCACGTTGATGACGCCCATGCCGAGCTCCCAGTTCGCCTCGTGCTTGGCGGTCGCATCGAAGGTCGACACGATCGTCGGCGCGACGGTGCGATGCAGCCACGCCACCGGCTTGCCCTTGCGCATCGACGCCGGCTTCGAGATGCTCGACCGAAACCGTGTGGAAGTAGTCGTTGTGCAGATCGTCGTCGCGCGTCCAGACGACCTTGACCGGCTTGCCGTCCATCGCCTTCGACAGCACCGCCGCCTCGACGCCGTAGTCGGGCTTGGACTTGCGTCCGAAGCCGCCGCCGAGCAGCGTGACGTGCACGGTGACGTTGTCGGCCGACATGCCGAGACGCTTGGCGACGAGGTCGCGCGCGGCCTGCGGCGACTGGAAGCAGCCCCAGACTTCGCACTTGCCTTTGACGATCCGCGCGCTCGCCGCCGGCGGCTCCATCGACGCGTGCGCGAGATGCGGCAGGTAGTATTCCGCCGTGATTTGCGTTTGCGGCGGCAGCCGCCGCGGCAGTGAAATCGCCGTCGTTGCGAACGACCTTGCCCGGCTTGCGCGCGGCTTCTTCGAGCGTCTTGCGGTACGCGACGGAGTCGTAGCTCGGCATTCGGGCCGTCGTCCCAGACGATCTTCAGCGCCTTGCGGCCCTGCATCGCGGCCCAGGTGTTGCGCGCGATCACGGCAACGCCGCCGAGCGGATTGAACTGCGGCGCTCCCGGCGTGGCATCGATCTGCACGACCGTAATGACGCCGGGCACCTTGATGCGCGTCGGCCGCGTCGAAACTCTTCACCTTGCCGCCGTAGACCTGCGGTCGCGCGACCACGGCGTAGAGCATGCCGGGCAGGCGCGTGTCCATGCCGTACTGCGTCTTGCCGGTGACGATGTCCTTGGCGTCGACGAGCTTCAGCTTGCCGGTGCCGATGTAGCGGAACTGCGACGGATCCTTGAGCCGAATCGCGTCATCGCGCAGGCACCGGCATGCTCGCCGCGGCCTTGGCGAGCGCGCCGTAGCCGAGCCGCCGGCCCGTCGGAACGTGCACGACCTCGCCGTTCTTCGCCTGCACTTCGCCGACCGGCACCTTCCAGCGCGCAGCGGCGGCCGCTTCCAGCATCTGCCGCGCCGCCGCGCCGCAACGGCGCATGGGCATGAAGAAGTGGCGCGTGCTGCGCGAGCCGTCGGTGTCCTGGTTGCCGTAACGCACCTCGTCGCCCGGCGCCTGCACGACGCGCACGCGCGACCAGTCGGCTTCGAGCTCGTCGGCGACGATCATCGGCATGCCGGTGCGCACGCCCTGGCCCATCTCCGAGCGATGGCAGACGATGCTGACGATGCCGTCCTCGCCGATGGCGACGAACACCAGCGGGCTGTCGACCCAGCCGTGCGGCATGCCGTCCGCGCCGTACTTGGGCGGGTCGGCGGCGCGCAGCGCGGCGGGGAATCCGACGGCGAGCACCAGCCCGCCGCCGAGCGCCGACACGCCCTGCAGAAACTTGCGCCGGCTGACGTTGGCAATGATGAGCGATTCCGCCGATGCTGCTCCGCCGGCGGCGGCGATGCGCGACAGCTCGAATGGGGCGTTCATGCTTCGCCTCCTTTCATGCCGGCCGCCTGCTTGATGGCGGCGCGGATGCGCCCGTACGTGCCGCAGCGGCAGATGTTGCCGGCCATGGCATCGTCGATATCGGCGTCGGTAGGCTTGGGCTTCTTCTTGAGCAGCGCGGTCGCCGACATGATCTGCCCGGCCTGGCAGTAGCCGCACTGCGGCACGCCCACGTCGATCCACGCGGCCTGCACGGCCTTGCCGACCTTGTCCGCGCTCGATCGCCTCGATGGTGACGATCTTCTTGGTTCGCGAGCGAGGAAATCGGCGTCACGCAGGCGCGTCCCGGCTCGCCGTCGATGTGCACCGTGCAGGCGCCGCACAGCGCCATGCCGCAGCCGAACTTGGTGCCGGTGAGACCGATCTCGTCGCGCAATACCCAGAGCAGCGGAGTGTCTCCGGGCAGGTCGACGTCGTGCTGCTTGCCGTTGATGTTGAGCTTGGCCATTTATCCTCCTCACGTGCCCAAGGTCCTCGGCCTGAATGGCGAGGCCATGCGCCCTCGATCCAGGCGCCCGACATGGAAAGCATACGCCACTTGCAACACGAGTAAAACACGACTCGGAACGACCATTGGTCGCCGCGAGTTTTGGCGTAGTGAGCGCGGCGTCGATATCCCGATGCATGTGGATGTTCCGATCGGCGCGAGGCTCAATGTTCACCAGCGATGCCCAGGTACGCGCGCCGGAGATCGGGACTGTTGACCACGTCCTCGGGCGCTCCCTCCGCGACGATCCGGCCTTCCTCGAGCAGGTAGGCGTGATCCGCGATGTCGAGCGCCATCGCGACGTTCTGTTCGACCAGGAGCACGGCGGTTCCCGCCGCGTGCACTTCGCGTATCGCCCGGAACATGACCAGCACCATCGCTGGCGAAAGACCGAGAGAAGGTTCGTCCAGCAGAAGCAGCCGCGGCTTGGCCATCAACGCGCGGCCGATCGCCACCATCTGCTGCTGGCCGCCCGACAGCGAGCCGGCCGCCATGTCCAGCTTGTCGCGCACCGCCGGGAACAACGAGCAGACATACTCCAGCGAACGGCCGCGTTCCTTGCGTGCCGTGCGCAGGTAGCTGCCGACCTCGAGATTCTCGCGCACTGTCATGCGAGTGAACAGACGACGCCCCTCGGGAACGATCGCGATGCCTGCGCCGCAGAAGCGATGCGGCGCGACGCTTGTCATATCGAGGCCATCCATCGTGAGCGCGCCCGCGCTTGCGGGGTGCAAGCCTGCGATGGTGTTGACCAGCGTTGTCTTGCCGGCGCCATTGGGGCCGATGACACACGAGAGCTCGCCGGCGCGCATGGCGAGCGACACGCCCCACAAAGCCGGTGCCGCGCCGTAGCAGACGCGCAAGTCGCGAACCTCAAGCATGCGGGACACCCAGATAGGCGATGGCCACGTCGTCGCGTGTCATGATGTCCGACGCCTTTCCCTGCGCCAGCACGCGCCCCTGGTCCAGCACGACGATGCGATCTGAAAGCGCGGTCACCACGCGCATCACGTGCTCGACGAGGATGATCGTCGTGCCGCGGTCGCGAATCCGGCGGATCAGGTCGACTGCCGCGTCGATCTCGGCGGGAGTGAGGCCCGACAGTACTTCGTCGAGCATCAGCAATCGCGGCCGCGACGCGAGCGCGCGCGCGAGCTCGAGAAACTTGGTCTGGTGCAGGTTGAGATCGCCGGGCATCGCGCCCGCGCGTGGCGAGAGGCCGGTGAATGCGAGCCATTGCAGCGCCGCATCGTCGGCGGCGGCCCGCTCGAGCGTCGCAAGACCGAACATGGCGGTGAGCGCGACGTTGTCGCGCACGTTCAGATGGGCGAAGGGGCGGGGGATCTGATAAGTGCGTGCGATGCCCGCGCGAGCGATCCGGTGCGCAGGCAGATCGGCGAGCTCACGGCCGAAGAAATGCACGCTCCCTGCGTCGGCGCGGTAATGACCGCTGACGACGTTGATCAGCGTCGACTTGCCGGAGCCATTGGGTCCGAGGATACCCAGGATCTCACCCTCGTGCACGTCGAGATCGACGCCATCGAGCGCGAGAACGCCCTTGAACGACTTCCGCAATGCGCGCACCGTCAGCATCGCTTTGCCCGCTCGCGCGATCGTCGGTGACGGGTAGCCGGCACCTGCACTTCCTCCATCGAAGGGCGCTTCGCTTTCGCGGGCAAAGCGCGTCTCTAAATTCGCAGCCGCGATGACAGTTTCGGCGCCGCTGCCCGTGGCCTGCGGCGTCGGTCGCGCTGCCTCGGGCGTCGACGGCATCGCAATGCGCCGGCTGTGTCTCGTGAGCTTGGCGCGCAGCAATTCGAGAATGCCATTGGGCATGAAAAGTATCGCCGCGACCAGAATGGCCCCGCTGACCGCCTTTCCCGTCACCGCCTGATCTGCGGCGGTCGACGCATAGAGCAGCAGCGTAATGGCGGTGGCACCAAGCGCCGGTCCTGCCCAATGCCGCGTGCCGCCGAGCACGCTCATCAGGATGACGGTCAACGGAACGGTGATGTTGAAGGTGCTGTTCGCGGTGACGTACGACACGAACAGCGCCTGGATGCCGCCGGCCACGCCGGCGAGAGCGCACGAAATGCCGAGAGCGACGAGCTTGTAGCGATAGGTCGGAACGCCCATTACTTCCGCCGCGTCCTCGTCGTCGTGAATCGCGAACAGGCCCATGCCGAGGCGCGCCTGCGGGATCGCCCGCGCAATCAGCAGCGTGACGACCGCGAGGGCAAGCGCCATCATATAGAACGCGCCTGACGCGGTCGGCGCCAATGCCGGAACGGTGACGGCGGACAGGTACACCCCCGGGCCACCGTCGATCGGCGTGTTGAGCACGATCGTTGCAATCACGAAGGTGACGGCCAGCGTGAGCAACGCGAACACCTCGCCGCGGACACGCCGCACGCGAAACACGACGGCGCCAAGCGCCACGCCGAGCAGCGCGGCGAGGAGCGCCGCCGCAAGCAGCGTCCAAAGGAACGGGACGTCGTACTTGCCCGCGAGCACGGCCGTCGTGTAGACGCCGGTACCATAAAAGGCGCCGTGACCGAACGAGAAGTAGCCGGAATAACCCGACAGGATGTTCCAGGACGTGGCCAGCACGATCCAATGCAACACGAGATACAGGAACGACTCGTAGAACGCCGCCAGATGCAGGAAAGGGACCGCGGCAAGCGCCGCGCCGGCGGCGAAGATCGCGACAAGCGTGCGGTCGAGCTTCAGGATCGTCCCGGACGCAGCAGCAATAGCGCGATCAGCAGCGAGAAGGAGACGATGGGGGCCCACGACGGCGATGCGAGCGCCATCGTCACCGCTTCGCTGACCCCGATCGCGATGCCGGCAATAAGTGGCCCGAGCGCGGAGCCGAGTCCACCGAGCATCACCGCCGCGAACACGACGCCGACCCATGCGTAAATCTGCGAAGGCGTGAGCGTGAAGCTCAGCGCGAGGCACACGCCCGCGACACCGGCGAGTGACCCGCACAGGCCCGCGAGCAGGAGAGCGTGCGCTCGGCCGTTGATGCCGAACGCCGCGGCGACCGGCGCATCCTCTGCCAGCGCACGCAGGGCGCGGCCCAGATCCGTGTAGCGCATTGCCGCCCATATCCCGAAGCACAGCGAGAGCGCGAAGGAAAGAGTGATCAGTTCGGGCACCGGAACGAACAGCTCGCCGACTCGAAATTTCTGTCCCGCATAAACCGACTCGAGCTTGCGAAAGTCGGCGGTCCACCCGGCCTGGATGCCGGCCTCGATGATCGCGGTCAGGCCGAACGTCGCCAGCAGCGAGTTGAGCGGCGACACCGAGAATCGTGCCAGCAGCCACTGCACCGCGACGCCGAGCAGGAAGAATAGGGGAACGATGAGCGCCAGCGTCAGCAGCGGATCCATGCCGCCGACGCCGGCGAGCTGATAACACAGGTACGCGGCGAGGAATGCGAAGCCGAAATGGGCGAGATTGATGATGTGGAGCAGGCCCCACGACAGGCCGACGCCTAGGCCCAGCAGGCCGTACAGGCTGCCGATGAACACGCCCGACAGGGCGGATTGGGCAAGGAGCGTGGCGCTCGGGAAATTCATGGCGGACCAAACGCCGCCGGAAGGCCAGCGCCGCAACGCATCCTGCGCGCGCGGCGCTCGCGCTCGGCCTGACCCGGCGCGCGTCGCGTCATTGCACTTGCAGCGTCGCGCCTTGTGCGGCGTACTCCTTGGGATAGACGGTGACCCAGCGCCCGTTCTGCACCTGCTTGACGCGCATCAGGTCGTCGCCGTAATTGCTCGGACCGTCGAAGCGCAGGTGGCCCTGAATGGTGTCGACGCCGTTTTTCTTGATCCACGCGGCGATCGCCTTGTCGTCGAGGCTGTTGGCGCCGCGCACGCCCGCTTCGAGGATCTGCCACGCGGTATAGGACGCCGCGGCCTGGACTTCGACCGATGTGTCGGGGATGCCCGCCTTCGCTGCGCGCTCGTGATAGAGAGCGATGAATTCCTTCGCGCCGGGCGCGTTGGTGAAGGGCGGATGCTCCTCGAACACCGTCATCGACAGCGCATTTTTTGCGAGTGGCGACTTCGACATCGGACCCGGCGCCGGATACATGTAGAAGTGCTCCTGCGGCGCGTAGTCGATCTTGCTCATGGCCTCGAGGAGCTGGTTGCCTTCGAGTCCGATGGCGCCTACCCAGATGAAATCCGGCTTGGCGTCCTTGACGCGCGCCGCGATCGGACCGTAATCGAGGTTGCCGAAATCCCATTCGAGGAACAGCACCTCGCTAAGCCCGCGTTTCCTGGCGACCTCACGCGCGCCGAGCGACATGAAGTGGACGGAAGGGAACTTGCTTGTTACCACGGCGATCGTCTTCGGCGGCTTGGGCGACGCGGCCAGCGCATCGAGGACGGTGTTCGGAACCGTGTTCGCCGGATCGGGCCCCAGCGACCACGCCGGGAACTGCATCTCGTATTTCGCGAGCGACGGAATGCCGAAGGTGTGATGCACCAGCACCTTGTTGTAGCGCTGCGCCACGCCCATCGCGGACAGGATCGCGCCGGTCGCATACGGACCCATCAGCAGATCTACCTTGTCCACCGTGATGAGCTGCTCGTAGAGCGTGCGAGCAAGATCGGGCTTCGATTGGTCGTCCTTGACGATCCATTCGACCTGCCGCCCGAGCAACCCGCCGCGCTTGTTGAGTTGCTCGACGTAGATCTCGCCTACGACCTTGTGCACGAGGCTCGTCGCCGCAAGCGGCCCCGTGAGCGCCAGCGTGCTGCCGATGCGGATCGGCGGCTGCGCGCCTTGTGCGAAGGCGCCGGATGTTGCGATCAGCGACGCGCAGATCGCGGCGCCAGCCCAGCGCGCCATACGTTGTGGTGTGGTCATCGACTGCTCCTCCGTGGTGTCGTTCGTCGTTGTCAGCGCATTTCGTCCACGATGCCGTTACGCAGCACGCCGATGCCTTCGACTTCCACTTCGCACACGTCGCCGGGCTTCATCCATACCGGCGGCTTGCGCGCGAAGCCGACGCCCGCCGGCGTTCCGCTGATGATGATGTCGCCTGGGAAAAGCGTCATCGCGTCCGAACAGACGTTCACCAGGGTCGCTACGTCGAAGATCATGTCGCGCGTGTTGGCGTTCTGCAGCTCCTGTCCGTTGAGCCGGGTGCGCAGCTGCAGCCCCGCCGCACCGGCGGGCAGCTCATCGGCGGTCACGAACTCGGGACCGAACGCCCCGGTAGCGTCGAAGTTCTTGCCCATCATCCACTGCGTCGACTTGAACTGGTAATCGCGAATCGAGCCGTCGTTGAAGATCGAATAGCCGGCCACGTGGTCGAGCGCGCGCTCTTTCGCGATGTAGCGGCCGGCTTTGCCGATTACCACGACCACTTCACCTTCGTAGTCGAAGCTCTGCGACACGTGCGGCCGCACCAGCGGCGCGCCGTGCGCCACCCACGATTGCGGGTACCGATGGAACAGGACCGGGTACTTCGGCGCGTCCTTGTACGGCGATTCCGCTGCGTGATCGACGTAGTTGAGACCGACGGCGATCGCCTTCGCGGGATCGCCGATCGGCGGCAAATAGATAATGTCCGCGAGCGGGCGTCGCGATTTCGCGCGCGCTGCCGCCGATCGTGCCGCGTCGACGCCGCCGGTGACCTGCAGCAGCTCCTTGAGTGTCGCGGGCAGTCCCAGCGCGGTCAGATCGACCAGCTCCTGCTCGATACGCAGCCCCAGGCGGGGCGAGCCGTCATCCTGCTTGAACGCGACGAAGCGCATCGCTTTTCCCGATCCTCATTTTTCTCGAACTGGCTGCTCGCGATTGACGATGAAGTCGTCGGGCACTGTCGGACCCCAGACATAGAACGAGTCCTCGGCCGGGTGGTCGGCCGCGGGCCAATCGACGTCGATGGGTACGAAGTCGATGCCGTAGGAAAACTCCGCCCAGCTACCCCACGGGTCCTGCGCGTAATAGAAATAGTTCGAGCCCAGGACGTGCCGCCCGACGCCCCAGCCTTTGGTGTAGCCCCGCGCCTTCATCTGTTCCGCGCCCAGCCCGACTTCATCGATGCTTCCGACATCCCAGCTCGAATGATGGAAGCCCGGCGCGTTCGACTTCGCGAACGCGACAAGGTGATGATCGCTCGAGTGCGGGCCGTGCATGAAGGCGATGATGTCGGCCGACCGGTCCGATAAGCGCAACCCAAATACGTCCGTATAGAAAGCCGTCTGGCGAAGCACGTCCGGCGTGAAGAGCAACACGTGCGACAGATGACGGGGTCGCACCGGCGCCGCGCGGCTGCGGCTGGGCGCGGCGCCTTGACCTGCCGCGGCCGGTGGCGATGCTGCGGGCTGCGACTTGACCGAGGGCGACACCTTCGGCGCGACGACGACCTGGATCGGTGTTCCGTCCGCATCACGGATCCAGACACCTTTACCATCGGAAAGCGGATGCGGCTCGCAAGCGCCGCGCGTCTCGATACCGCGGCGGAGCGCGTCGAAATCGTCTTCGTAAGCGCCGAAACTCAGGTATTGCAGCCTCTTGGGCTTGCCGTCGGCGTGGATGCTGCCCCAGCAGTGAGAATGACCGTGAGAGTACACATCGAGGCGGTCGCCGTCGCGGCGGACGTCGAGCCCGAATGTGCTGTAGAACCGTTCGGCGGGTTCCAAGTCCGGAACGCTGAACGCGAAACGGTTGAGCGAGTGAACGCCCAGGGCGTTCGGGCGGCGCGGCAGGTTGGCTTGCGTGTCCATGGTCGTTGACGGTTTACGCGTGCGAAACACGCGAACGATTTAGGACGATAGCAGAATAGTCGTGTCCAGAGGAAGGAGGAGCACAAGTCCCAGGAATGAGCGGCAAATGCGGTGTCGCGGGCTCGAATCCCATCAGTCACCCCGTCCCGCTGTTCGGCGACGACTTCGTGCCTTGACGTCAGGATCCCGCCGGAGAATCCGATCGGGTCACAAGCGGAACGCGGATCCAATCACCTGCCCGACCCGAAGAAGGCGCGAAGCTCGGCATACGTTTCATCGGGCGCCTGTTCCGCCGGATAGTGTCCGCAAGCCAGCATCTTTCCGCGCACGTCGACCGCGCGCTCGAGCCACGCTTCGATCGGGCGATAGCTGCGGTTGACGTGGCTGCGCTCTCCCCATAGGACAAGCATCGGGATGGTCAGCTTGGTCGCGAGGTCGGCCTCGTCGTGGACGAGGTCGATGCCGACCGCTGCCCGATAGTCTTCGCAGACCGCGTGAATGTTTTCCGGCGTGCAGCAGCGGATGTACTCGGCCAGCGCCTCGGGTGTGAATGCGCCCATGCCGACGCCTTTCTTGTCCAGCTTTTTCCGGATGTAGCGCTCGAGGCCGTAGGCGATCAGCATCTGCTCGGGATAGTCGTAGGGCTGCGCCATGAAGAACCAGTGGTACGAATCGACTGCCCATTGCTTCTTGATGTTGTTGAGCACGTGATGCGTCGGCACGATATCGAGGAACGCGACTTTCTTCACCCTTGGTGGGTGATCCAGCGCCATGCGGTGCGCGACCCTTCCGCCGCGGTCGTGGCCGCATACGCAGAAGGCGTCGAAGCCGAGCGCCGTCATCACCTCGACCTGGTCCTGCGCCATCGCGCGGAACGAGTATCCGGCGTGGTCTTCGCCGCCGTCGGGTTTGGAGCTGTCGCCGTAGCCCCGCAGGTCCGTCGCCACGACGGTGAAATGCTCCGCGAGGCGCGGCGCGATCTTGTGCCACATCACGTGGGTCAGCGGGTTGCCATGCAACAGCAGGAGCGGCGGCCCGGATCCGCCGTGGCGCAGGTTGATGCGCGCACCCGACGTGTCGATCCGCGTCTGCGTGAAGCCTTCGAACATCCTGGCCTCCTTGCGCTGCGCGCTTACCTGCGCTTGATGCGCAGGTGCTGCGTAAGCTCGCCCACGTCGTCGAGCGTCTCGATGCGCCAGAGGAGATCGATCACGGTTCGAGCCTGCGCGCCGTCCAGCCCGCCCCAGGCCGCGCATTGCCGGAATTTGTCGCTGAGCTCGTCATCGCTCATCGGGTTCGCGGGGCTGCCCTTGCCGAAGTCCGCGGCGCCTTTGACGACGCTGCCGTCGTCGAGCTCGACTTCGATGATCGTCGTCATTTTGTCGAAGCCCGCCGCCTCGGCTTCGGCGTTGACGCCGAAGTCCACCCGCTGCAACAGCGCCTGCACGTCGGGACGGTTGACCACGTCGTCGGTGAACTGCTCGAGCCCGGCCTTGCGCTCGATGAGCAGGATCGCCATGCAGAATTCCATGCTGAACTTCGCCTGCAAGCTCGTTCTTCGGGCGATGATGGATAAGTGCATTGGGCATGTTGTGATTGGTTCCGACCGTGACGCGTTTCACGCGTTCCGGACGCAGATCGTGCCGGTGGATGAGATCGAGCATGACGGCCATGCCCGGATGCGTGAGCGATCCGCTGGGATGCGGCTTGATCGAGACCCCGGGAAAAGCGAAGGTCCACGGATTGCCGAGCTGGCCGTCGATCATGTCGGCGCTGTAGCCGCCGCCCGCGGCCCGGAAAAATCCCCGGTCCGCCTCCAGACCGTTGAGCGAGGCGGTGAACCCGAGCGCCGCCAGCTCGGCAGCCACGACACCGCTTTCGGCGGCGCGTCCCGCATGAAAAGGCTTGGTCATGGTACCGAAGTTTTCGCGCAAGCCGGCGGCCTGGGTCGCGCCCAGGCTCAAGGCCCGCCGCGTGGTTTCGCGATCGAGTCCGAGCAGCCTCGCGGCACTTGCCGCGGCGCCGATCGCGCCGCAGGTCGCGGTGCTGTGGAACCCGTGCTGGTAGTGGCGCGGCAGGATGGCTTCGGCAACCTTGCATTCGACTTCGACGCCGACCTGATACGCCGTCATGAGATCGCGGCCGCTCTTCCGGTTCCGCTCGGCGAGCGCCAACGCCGGCGGCAGCGCCGGTGCCGTCGGATGCGTGAGCAACCCGTACACGCGATCCTTGGCGACGGCGAGCTGAGTGTCGTCGTAGTCGTCGGCATGGATAGAGACGCCGTTGGCGAACGCCGCGAAGCGCGCGGGCAGGCGCATGTCACTTCCGATCACGGTGCTGCCGTCGTCGCTTGCAATGCCCAATGCGGCGAGGTAGCGGCGGGCGATGTCACCGGTTTGCGAGGCGGCGCCCGCGAGTGCCAGGCCGATGCCGTCGAGCACCGAACGCTTGCCGAGATGGGCGACGTCGGCCGGGATATCCTGTGCGCGCGTTCCAACCACGAAGCCGGCAACGTAATCGGTCAGGGATGAATCGTGGGAGGTGCGGGTGGCGGCCGCGGCTTGGGAGACGGGCATGGGTCGTCCTATGCTCAAGGGAGAGATGCGGCAGCGGCCGCGTGTTCGTGCACCGCTTTGTTCCTCCGGCCGGAGGCGAGACGCGCGCACAGCCGGACCGCCTGCTCCAGCGCACCGGTCGTAGCGACACCCTTGCCGACGATGTCGAAGGCGGTGCCGTGCGCGGGGGTCGTGAACACCGTGCGCAGTCCGCCTGTCACGGTTACGCCGCGATTGAAGCCCTTGAGCTTCGTGGCGATCTGGCCCTGGTCGTGATACATGGTCAGCACACCGTCGTACTCGCCGGCAAAGGCTTTGAGGAATACGGTATCGGAGGGAAAAGGACCGCGGCACCGGATACCGCGCTCGGCCGCTCGCGCGACCGCCGGTGCGATGATCTCGATTTCCTCGCGGCCGAAAAGCCCGTTCTCACCGCCGTGCGGATTGAGCGCGGCGACCGCGATGCGCGGTGCGTCGAAGCCGGCGCCGCGCATCGTTTGATCCGCCAGCGTGATCGCCTGATCGATTCGCTCCGGCGTGATCTGGTCGAGCGCGGTTCGGAGCGATACGTGCGAGGTCACCCGTGACATCCACAGGTTGTCGAGAACGTTCATCTCGCCGAAAAACCCCTGGTGCCGGGTGAGGTGCGCGAACATCTGGTGCTCGTCGTTGAAGCGCCAGCCCCCGGCGTTGAGGGCGGCCTTGTTGAGAGGCGCGAAAGTGATGCCGTCGAGCCGCTCGGCGAGGGCAAGCTCGATCATGTAGGCGAGAGTCTCGCCGCTGATGCGTCCCGATTCCGCGGATACCGCGCCGCGAGGCAGCGCGGACGGGATCGAGATTGCCGAGGTCGATGATCGGAATCTCGGGACGCGTCCAGTCGACCTCCTCGGGCGATGCATAGCTTCGCGATGCGACGCTGACGCCCGCATCCCGCGCACCCTGTTCGAGCACTCGCACGTCGCCGACGACCAGCAGGCGCGCAGCGTCTGCCAGGCGCCGATCGGCGAGCACGCGCGCACACTGCTCGGCACCGATACCGGTGCAGTCACCGAGCATCAGGCCCAGCAAAGGCAAGCCTCGGGTTTCGGTGCGGGTCATGTCGACCTCCGATCGGTAGCGTAGTTGATCAGCAGGATCATCGCGAAAGTAATCAGCAGCATGGTAATCGAAAGCACCGCGATCGGTCCCCAGTCGTTGCTCTCGCGCAGATCGAACATGGTGACCGAAATCGTCTTGGTGCGTGCGGTGAACAGCAGGATCGTGGCGGAAAGCTCGCGAATCGATCCGATGAAGATGAAGATCCAGGTGGCGATCACGCCGTTCCTGATCAGCGGCGCCGTGATATCGAACAGAGCGCGCAGCCGCGTCGCGCCGAAGATCCGGCTCGCGTCCTCGAGCTCGGGATGAACCGTTTTGAGCGATGCCCCGATCTGCTGATAGCCGACCGGAAGCTCCTTGGTCAGGTAGGCAAGGAAGATGATCGAGAGCGTTCCGTAGAGGACGAAAGGCGGCTGGGTGTAGGAGAGAAACAGGCCGACTGCGAGCACGATGCCGGGAATGGCGACCGGCGCGGTCGCGAGAAATCCGAGATAGCGATGTCCCCACACCAGCCTGCGCAGGCTCAGGTAGCCCACGGTCGTCACCAGGACCGTGCCTGCGGTGGCGGCCGCGATCCCCAGGAGAAACGTGTTCTCCAGCGCGAGCCGCGTCTGGCTGAATTCGAAGAACACGAAGCGCCAGTGCTCGAGCGAGAGATTGCCGGCGACGGGGCCGGACCAGTTCTTCACGAATGCCGTGCGCACCAGCACGCCGTACGGCAGCACGATCGAACAACCGAGCACGAAAGCAAACAATGCGAGTGCAGGGATCTTCCATGCGCCAAGACGGATCAAGCGTGTGCCGGTGCTCTTGCCGCCGATCACCGAGTATCCGCGCCGTCCCATGATCGCGGACTGCGCCCTCAGGAGCGCGACGGTGATGAGCAGCAGCGGCAACGACACCGCGGCGGCCAGTCCGAGCTGCGGCGGGAACTGGAACAGGCTCCAGATTTTGGTGGTCATCGTGTCGATGCCGGCGGGCAACGCCAGGATCGCGGGCGTGCCGAACAGCGTCATCGACTGCAGAAACGCGATCAGAAAGCCGGCCAGCAGCGCCGGCACGACCAGCGGCAGCGTGATATCGAGCGCGGTGCGCCACGCGGGCGCGCCCAAGATCGCGGAGGCTTCCTCGAGCTCGCTGGGAATGACATCGAGGCTGTTCGCGACGAACGTGAACACATACGGGAAAGTGTACAAAGCCATGACGAACACCATGCCGCCTGCGGAAAAAATGTTGATGAGTGGCGTCGCTTCGAAAGGTTTCAGTCCGAACAGCGTGTAATACCACTGATTGATCAGCCCGGCATTCGGGCCGCCGAGCAGCACCCATGCGAAGGCGCCGAGAAAGGGCGGCGTCACGAACGAAGCAAGGATCAGCGCGCGCAGCAGGCGCTTGCCCGGCAAGTCGGTGCGCGACACGAGCCAGCTCATCGGCGCGGCCGCAAGCACGCACAGCACGCCAACGGCGGCGGAAGTCCACAGCGTGGTAAGCAGTGGCTTGACGAAAGCCGGGTCGGCGAACAAGCTGGTGATAGTGCTCGAGCGTGAATTGCCGCGCGTCCCCGGTCACGCTCGTCATCAGGAGCCGGAACATCGGCAGCAGCACCAGAGCGGCAAGCAGCAGCACCAGGGCGATCGCGAAAGGCGCGGTCCAGTCGACGAACCGGGAGCGGCCGGCCAGCGGAGCCGAGATCATGGCTTCGATGTTCCGCGTGACTGCGCGGCGGGTCAGTTGCCGAACAGCGCCGTGTAACGCTTCTTGATGTCGGCCACGAGCGGCAGCATCGTCGCCGGGTCGTCGGGCAGAATCTTGATCTGCGCGAGCGGCGTGCGCCCGGGAGGGTCCTTCACATCGGGGTGGAGCGAACGGGTGCCGCCTTCGTTGACCGCCAATTGCTGGATCTTGGCGGTGTAGAGAAAATTCTGCAGGACGCGCGCGGCATTGGGATGCGGAGCGTCGGCAAAGATCGCGGTGGGCGAAGTCACGAACGGCGTCCCTTCCTTCGGGTAGATGATCGCCACGGGACTCTTGGCATCGATCTCGATGAACATGTTGTATTCGTTGCCGTCGACCATCACCGCACGCTCGCCGCTGGCGATGCTCTTCGGCGTCGCGGTCGTCGACTGCAGTTGCTGCACCCCTTGCTTGGACAGCTTTTCCAAGATAATCCCAGCCAAGCGCCTTGACGATCGCGTAGGTGCCGGTCAGGCTGGTGCCGCTGTAGCCGGGATGCGACTTGACCAGCTTGCCCTTCCATTTCGGATCGAGAAGGTCGACATAGCCCGTCGGCGCATCCTTCGCCGGCACCAGGTTGGTGTTGTAGCCCATCACGCTCAATGTCGCGCGCCACGCCGCGTAATAGCCTTCCGGATCCTTGAACTGCGCCGGGTAGCGCTTCACGTCGGGCGGGATGTGCGGTGCGAGCCATTTCTGCTGTTTCCAGAAGATGAAATGCGAAGCATCCGACGAGTTGACGACGTCGACGTTCTTGATGCCCGACTGGTACTCCTGGTTGATCCGCTGGAACACGCGCTCGGATCCCGATCGCTCGACGTCGATCTGGATGTTCGGATATTCGGCACGGAACGCCTTGGCGATCAGCTCGGCGACCTTGACGTCGATCGACGAATACCAGACGACCTTGCCTTCCTTGGCGGCCGCGGCGATCATCGCGGGCGTCGTCTCCTGGCCGATCGCGGGCGTCGCGATCGCGCAGGCGAGCAGCACGGCGGGCAGCGTCCTGGAGCCGCAGTTCCGCATCGTCCAGCTCATTGGTCCTCCTCCTTCTCTGCGATCGATAAATCTATGCGGAAGCTCGATCTCCTGCACCGGACCCCGCTATGGACAAGCGCTTTTCAGTTGGCGAGACCGCGGCATCGCTCCGCCTTGAACCGCACTCTCACCTTCGATCCGTCGGGGACCGAGAGCTCGGCGGGCGCGGCGATCAGCACATCCTGCCCGACGTCGACGATGTAGTCGCGATGGCTGCCGAGATACGCCTGGCCGCGGACGGTCCCCGGCAGCGTGTTGTCGGCGTCGATGCCATCGCTCGCCAACAGCTCCACATCGTGCGTCTTGACGCAGAAGCTCATCGGCTTGCCGGGGCCCGCGAAGCTGCCCTGTCCGATCTCGAGCGTGTGGCCTGCGACTTGCACCGCTGTGGTCCGACACGTGCGTCGCCTTGATGACGTTGCTCCCGCCGATGAAGCGGGCCACGAACTCCGAATGCGGACGCTCGTAGACGTCTTCGGGCGTTCCGATCTGCTCGATGCGCCCGGCGTTCATGACGACGATGCGATCGGCCATGGTCATCGCCTCGACCTGGTCGTGCGTGACATAGATCGACGTGTAGTGGAATTCGTCGTGCAGGCGGCGGATTTCGAAGCGCATGTCGCCGCGAAGATTCGCATCGAGATTGGACAGCGGCTCATCCAGCAGAAGAATGTCGGGCTTGGGCGCCAGCGCCCGCGCCAGCGCGACGCGCTGTTGCTGACCGCCGGACAATTCCGAGGGATAGCGCTCGGCCTGCGCGAGGAGCTTCGTGGCGTCGAGCAGGACGTCGGTACGGGATTGCCGCTCCGGCGGCGGCATCGATTTCATTTTCAGGCCGTAGCCGACATTCTGCCGAACCGTCATGTGCGGCCACACGGCGTAGCTCTGGAAGATCATGCTCATGTTGCGCCGCTCGGGCGGAACGACGGATTGGACCGATGACACTACCTTGCCGCTGACGCGGATCTCGCCCGCGTCGGGTTCGAGGAAGCCCGCGATCATGCGCAAGGTGGTCGTCTTGCCGCAACCCGACGGACCCAGCAGGCAGACAAATTCGCCGTGCTCGACTGACAGGCTGATGCCGTCGACGGAAACCACGCCCGGGTAGCGCTTGGTCAGGTTTTCGAGCTCGAGGTTAGCCATATCGCCGGCGAAACTGCTGTGAACGGCGATGACGCCGAATTCGATCGACGTGATCGATATGCGCGAAAGTTTAGCATGCGTGCACGTACGTCCGGGGCCCGAGGTCGACAGCGAGTGTGATGACGGTCGAGCGAAGCAGTCGGTGAAGGACGGGTCGACCCTGCTTAAGCGCGCGACCGTCTGCAGGTGCTTGGTCCTCCTCACCGCCACAGCGCGCGAGCCCGCGCCGAAATATCGATGGTCACGCCCGGCGTGCGCGGCTCCTTGGCCGACAGCCCGGCGCCTGCTTCGACGATCGGCCACGCACCGGCGTCAAAGTAGTGAAGCAGGGCGTTGGGTATGAATCGGCTCAATGCGGCGTAAACATGGCGGTCGCCGGATCTGGGCTGCTGAGTCGCATAGAAGCGTTGCGGGACGATCAGATGCAGATGATTCTTCGCTCGCGTCATGGCAACGTACAGCAGCCGTCGCTCCTCCTCGATCTCTTCGTCCGATCCGGTGCTCATGTCCGACGGGATGCAGCCATCGACGACATTGAGAATCTGCACGGCCTTCCATTCCTGTCCCTTCGCCGAATGGATCGTGGACAGAATGAGGTAATCGTCGTCCTGCCCGGCGGGGCCTGCCTCGCCACTGGTCGCGGAGGGCGGATCGAGGGTGACCTCGGTCAGAAAGCGCTCCCGCGACGCGTACGTCGCGGCGATGTGTTGCAGTTGCGCGAGATCGCCGTGGCGTACGTAGGCATCCTCGTAGATCCGTTGCAGATGCGGCTCGTACCAGCGCGCGACAAGTTCCATCTCCGCAGGCCACGCCGACTTTGCGTGGTGCAGCGAATCGAACAAGCCGATCAGGGAACCCCAATCCGAGGCGATGGACGGAGGCATGGCGAACGTCCGCATGACCTCGACTGGATTTCTCGCATTCCCCACCGCGTCGAGCAGCTTGCCGGCGATGGCCGATCCGATGCCGGGGAGCAGTTTGATCGCGCGGAATCCGGAAAGGCGGCTGCGCGGATTTTCGGCCCATCGAAGAATGGCCAATACGTCCTTGATGTGCGCGGCTTCGAGAAACTTGAGTCCCCCGTACTTTACGAACGGAATCCCTCTTCGGGTGAGCTCGATCTCGAGCTCAGCGCTGTGGCTCGCGCTCCGGAAAAGCACTGCTTGCATTTTCAGGGCGATGCCGGCCTCCCGGTATTCCAGTACATGCTCGGCGACATACTGAGCTTGATCGGTTCCGTCGCGTACGGTCACCAGCTTCGGCTTCTCCGAAGAAAGTCGGTCTGTCCAAAGGTTCTTGGTATAACGCTCGGCCGCGAGGCCAATGACGCCGTTCGAGGCAGCTAGGATCGGTTGCGTGGACCGGTAGTTTCGCTCCAGCGAGACTACGCGGGCAGGCGGGTCGAACTGGTGCGGAAAATCGAGGATGTTACGGACGGTTGCCGCACGAAACGAATAGATCGACTGCGCGTCATCGCCGACGACGGTGAGGCCGTGTCCGTCGGGCTTCATGCCGCGCAGGATCGCCGCCTGGAGTCGATTGGTATCCTGGTATTCGTCGACCAGGACGTGATCGAAACGCGCGCCGATCTCGCGGCCGAGTTCCGGCTCGCTCACGGTATGCGACCAGTACAGCAGCAAGTCGTCGTAGTCGAGCACGTTTTGCGATTGCTTCTCGCCGACGTAGGCATCGAAGAGTTCTTTGAGCTCCGCTTCCCAGTGAGCAAATCGGGAGAAGGTATCGCCGAGCACGTCGCTCAGCCGCGCTCCGCTATTGATGGTTCGGGAATAGATGGCAAGGCAGGTCTGCTTGGTCGGAAAACGATTCTTCGTCTCGGACAATCCAAGGTCGTGCCGCACGATGGCCAGCAAATCCTCGGAGTCTCCCCGGTCGTGAATGGTGAAGGATTCGTTCAAGCCGATGCGTTCGGCGTACTCGCGCAGCAATCGCGCACCGACGCTGTGAAACGTTCCCGCCCATGGCAGATCGGGCGGACGCAGTTTCTGAGGATCGAGAACGCGGCTTAGAATGAGCCCCGCGCGGCGCATCATCTCCTCTGCCGCTCGCCGGGAGAACGTAAGGAGCAGGATCCGCCGAGGGTCGGCCCCGTTGAGCACGAGGTGCGCAACACGATAGGCGAGGGTGTTGGTCTTGCCCGATCCCGCGCCCGCGATGATGAGCAATGGTGTGCTCGCGCCGCAGGCGGCAGCTCCGATGCCGTGCTCGACCGCGAGCCTCTGCTCCGAATTCAACGCGGCGAGGTAGTCGCCGGAACCGCGCGTCACCTGCGCAGCTGACTCTGGAATGCGCTGCAGACGCGGTTTGTCGGATGCCCTTTGCATCGCACACCCCAAAAAGGTTGACGACCCTCTATAGAACGATCGTTCGATGGAGCATAACATCGGTCGCGCCGGGGTGAAAGTCCGCGAAGTCGGCCGGGCGAATACGTTCCATGCGACTCGGCGAAGCACGAAACAGCGGGGGGAGGCGACCCTATCGCGCAGGAGCACAGGCAAACAACAATGCCATGATGGCGTGCAACAACGAGAATAGTCGCAAGAAAGCCTTCATCGGATCTGTCGAAAAGAACTCAGCGAAGGCATGCCTTACGCTCCTCAGCCACGAGGCTGTCACGCGTATATCGGGCGCCTGTTTGTAGCGGCGTGACGTAAGTCTAAACGCTGATAGCTGGACATGAAGTAGCCATCTCGATCCCCATCGAGTACGCTAAACGCCTGTATGCGTTCCCTCAAGAGACCGTTATGAAATCCGGGAAAATTCGTGAACTGGCGGCTCTTGTCTTCGTGTCGGCATTTCTCAACTCAATCGACATGCAGACAGCGCAGGGCTCGATTCGGCTCGAGCCGGTTTTGCAGGGGCTGGACACTCCCGTCTACGTGACTAATGCGCATGACGGTACCAATAGGCTGTTTGTCATTGAGCAGCCAGGGCGCATCAAGGCCCTTGCGTCTGGTGCAACGTCACCCGGTCTGTTTCTCGATATCACTGCCAGGGTGCTGTATGGAGGCGAGCAGGGTCTGCTTGGGCTCGCTTTTCATCCGCAATTTGCGACGAATGGTCGATTTTTCGTCGACTACACGCGCCAACCCGATGGCGCCACGGTCATCGCCGAATATCATGCTTCGCCAGATCCGGTCGTGACTGCAGCGAGCGAGAGCATACTGCTGACGATTGCGCAGCCATACGCCAACCATAATGGTGGGATGATCGAATTTGGCGCTGATGGCTACCTCTATATTGGAATGGGGGACGGCGGCTCGGGCAACGATCCGGAAAATCGTGCTCAGAACATCAATGAGCTCCTCGGAAAGATCCTTCGCATTGACGTCGACCACCCACTCAACGACCAGCAGCCGTACTCATCGCCACCGGGCAATCCGTTTGTAGGCGCGATTCCGGGTCGCGACGAGATTTTCGCGCTCGGATTGCGCAACCCGTTCCGGTTTTCGTTTGATCGACAAACGGGACAGCTCTATGTCGGTGATGTGGGACAAAACCTCCTGGAGGAAGTGGATATCGTCACTGTTGGCGGAAACTACGGATGGCGCGTCTTCGAGGGCACCAATTGCACGAATCTCGATCCCGAATTGTGCAATCCCGCCAACTATGTTCCGCCCATCGCGCAATACGATCACTCGGCGGGGCGCTGCTCGATTATCGGCGGTTATGTCTACCGCGGCGCGGGACGAGCGCTGCCCGGTGGCACGTATGTATTCGCTGACTACTGCACGGGCGAAATATTCTCACTCGAAAACGGCGTGCCCACGCTATTGCTCGATACGCCGATGAATATTTCATCATTCGGTGAGGACGAAGCTGGAGAAATCTATGTCGTCGGACTCGGTGGAACTGTCCAACGAGTCTCCCCTGTAACGCCTACCACGACGACGATGTTGACGAGCTCCCCCAATCCGTCCCTGGTGGGCGCAACGGTAACTTTCACTGCGACGGTCACGGGAACGAATCCAAGCGGCAGCGTGAACTTTACCGACGGTGGGGCGTCGATCGCGACTTGCGCGGCAGTCATGCTCTCCGGCGCGGGCAATATCAGGACTGCTGCGTGCAGCACCAACAGCCTTTCGGCCGGAGTCCACAGCATCGTCGCCAACTACAGCGGCGATCCTGGCAACGCGGCGTCCGCCAGCGCACCCCTTTCGCAAGGGGTCAATGCAGCCAACGCCGCGTTCAGCAACGGTGGCTTCGAGGCGCCGAACCTGGCGGGGAGCTATCAATATCTGCCGTCGGGGGCAACCTGGGTGTTCACCGGCGGTGCCGGGATCACCGGAAATGGCAACGCCTTTACCAGCGGCAACGGTCCGGCCCCGGAGGGTTCGCAGGCCGCCTTCTTGCAGGGCACGGGCATGGTGGCGCAGACCGTCAACCTCGCTGCAGGTGCCTACACCGTCAGCTTTCAGGCGGCGCAACGCGGAAATTTCCAATCCGGGACGCAGATCGTGCGCGTGCAGCTCGACGGTGTAACGGTGGGGCAGTATCAGCCGCCGAATACGGCCTATACCAACTACACCACGCCATCATTTACGGTAGCGAGCTCGGGCAATCATACGATTACCCTGGTCGGTGTCGGCAGTGGAGCCGACTTTACAGCGTTCATCGATGACGTGCGTCTCGCTGCGGCCTCTACGCCCGCCGCGTTCAGCAACGGTGGTTTCGAGGCGCCGAACCTGGCGGGGAGCTATCAATATCTGCCGTCGGGGGCAACCTGGGTGTTCACCGGTGGTGCCGGGATCACCGGAAATGGCAACGCCTTTACCAGCGGCAACGGTCCGGCCCCGGAGGGTTCGCAGGCCGCCTTCTTGCAGGGCACGGGCATGGTGGCGCAGACCGTCAACCTCGCTGCAGGTGCCTACACCGTCAGCTTTCAGGCGGCGCAACGCGGAAATTTCCAATCCGGGACGCAGATCGTGCGCGTGCAGCTCGACGGTGTAACGGTGGGGCAGTATCAGCCGCCGAATACGGCCTATACCAACTACACCACGCCATCATTTACGGTAGCGAGCTCGGGCAATCATACGATTACCCTGGTCGGTGTCGGCAGTGGAGCCGACTTTACAGCGTTCATCGATGACGTGCGTCTCGCTGCGGCCTCTACGCCCGCCGCGTTCAGCAACGGTGGCTTCGAGGCGCCGAACCTGGCGGGGAGCTATCAATATCTGCCGTCGGGGGCAACCTGGGTGTTCACCGGCGGTGCCGGGATCACCGGAAATGGCAACGCCTTTACCAGCGGCAACGGTCCGGCCCCGGAGGGTTCGCAGGCCGCCTTCTTGCAGGGCACGGGCATGGTGGCGCAGACCGTCAACCTCGCTGCAGGTGCCTACACCGTCAGCTTTCAGGCGGCGCAACGCGGAAATTTCCAATCCGGGACGCAGATCGTGCGCGTGCAGCTCGACGGTGTAACGGTGGGGCAGTATCAGCCGCCGAATACGGCCTATACCAACTACACCACGCCATCATTTACGGTAGCGAGCTCGGGCAATCATACGATTACCCTGGTCGGTGTCGGCAGTGGAGCCGACTTTACAGCGTTCATCGATGATGTGCGCTTGCAGTAGTATGCTGCCCCGAATTTGCGAGAGGAACCCGGCAGTGCATTCGCGGCGCATCATGGCCACTTCCAGCGCACGCTGCGCACGGCGCCTTGCACGCATTTGCGCGTGGAGCTCGCGGAGACAGGCGACCCAAGGCATGGAACCGGTGTGTGTCGCTATGCTAAAATTGACGACACGGCCACCCCACTTATCGCGAAGTGAATCATGTCCCGACGAGCGTTAGACGCGCCACCCAATTCGTCCGCTAAGCCCTCGTACGACTATTGGAAGGGCACCACCGAAAGAACGCTGGTGGACTACGAAAAGCTCAAGGAGATCGCCAACGCTGAGATCGCGAAGGAGGCGGAGTGCGCCGGATTCGAAGTCGGCATCGTGGCGCACACACCCGACGACACCGGCTGCAATTGGGATATCAAGGTCACGCGCAAGGGCAACAAGCGGGGAGCATCGCGTGTGCGCGAAGCGGTGCTTCCACTCCGCGCACGTTACAATTTGCGCGCGACCCGCGCCTGAGGCGCTCGGTTTACTCGGTCTCGCGCTAGAAACGGCCCGCGATGCACGACGAAGACAGCCGCGAGGTCGCACACCTGATCTCCGAGCTCGAGCAGGCGGAAGCGTTCGAGCAAAAGCTTCGGCAGTACATCATCGACGCCAAGGATCAGCTTGCGGCCGGCAATACATCGGTGGCGCTGTCGCTGTTGAACGATGCGATCAGCTACATCGACTCGGCGCCCGACGTCGTCACCGGCAGAGAACACCGGCCCTGACACGACCGCGCCCGGGGCGTTGTGGTTGACCAATAGGGCGCGCGTCTGGTTGCTGCGACGATTCAGAGCTCCTGCTCGGGCACGAAGGGCGCGAGGAGCATGCTTTCCAGACGCATGAAGGGAGTCACATCCGGCTCTTCGGAAAGCACCACGTCCCCGTCGTCGTCCATCGTCAGCCATTCCAGGCTGTGGCCGTCCCGCGCAAATCGCAATCGGTAGGCGCTTTGCAGCTTGCTTATGTTGAGGACGCGTATGACTTCCTTGGCAAGCTGCGGACTCTCCGCGATGATGCCCAGCTCGGTGTTCTTGCTCGCCGACCTCGGATCGAGGTTCATCGAGCCGATGAAGACCATCGAACGGTCGATGACCGCGGTCTTGGCATGAAGGCGGCCAAGCGAGGCTCCGGGAAGCATGAGCCGCTTGTTGCGCTGGATGCGCGTGGGGCTGAGCTCGTAGAGGTCGACGCCGGTCGTCAGCAGTTCGACGCGATAGCGCGCGTAGCCCGTATGCACCAGCGGCTCGTCGTTAGAGGCAAGCGAGTTGGTGAGAATCGTGACCTTGACGTTACGCTTCCTGAGCTCTCCAAACGCGCGCACACCCATCGGGCCCGGGATGAAGTAAGGCGAGGAGATATAGACCTCGTGCTCTGACGCCATCACCCGATCCATGACGTTCATCGACACGCTCATCGATCGCGCCATTTCGTCGGACGTCGCGGTGACCTTTGCGGGCTTGTCGGCAAACGCGACAGCCTTGCCCCAGATGAGCCCGAGCCGGCCGGCATCCAGATCGTCGCTGATCGGACCGTAGCCGAGGATGTCGATCGGCGGCAGCACCAGCGTCATCATCTGCTCTCCGTCATCGACCAGGCTGTCGAAGCTCCTGCGCAACGCCTCGCGGTCGGCGAGGTCGCCCAAAATGGCCTCCACGGGGTACACCTGCGGACTATTCCAGTAAGTGTCGAAAATTGCGGAGAGCTGGGGGACGACGGCGCCCACGACAAACGCGTCCATGTCCACGAAGTTCTCAGTCGCGCTGCGCATGAAGTATTCGTCGGCGATGTTGCGGCCCCCCGCGACCACGACCGCTCCATCGGCGATGAACAGCTTGTTGTGCATCCGGTGATTCAACCGGCCGAACTCGCCGATCGACGCGGCGTACTTGCTGGGGATGCTTTGCCGCGAACAGCAGAACGGATTGAACAGCCGGACCTCGACGTTCGGAAACGCCGCCAATCCCCGGAACATCGGATCGCCTCCCACGGTGTAGAGGTCGTCGACCAGGAGGCGCACACGCACACCGCGCATCGCTGCGTCTCGCAGATTGCGCATCAGCAGGCGGCCGGTGCGATCGTTTTGGATCAGGTAATACTGCACATCGAGCGAGTATTTTGCCCTTCGCGCGAGCTGAATCCGCGCGTCGAGCGAGTACACGCCGAGCGGCATCAGCCGGAACCCCGTCAGCTCCGGAGCGGGGCTCGAATCCCGCGCAATGCGGACCAGCGCGCTCTCCGGCGAAGGCTTCAGCGCCGGCGCAAAAGGGCGATCCGGCTGCAGCGGCAGCGAGCCGCAGGCCGACAAGAAGGCCAAGGCCATCAGAAGAGCGCCGCCTCGCAGCCGCGATACAATGGACGCAACGGTTTCAATGGAGCCAGTCATGAGACGTTTCCTTGCTTGCGCGCTAATCTCGCTCACGTTTCCGATCTGCGCATACGCCGCGCTGGACATCGGCGACAAAGCGCCCGACTTCGCGACGGAGGCGGCGCTGGGTGGATCAGTCTACCGATTCTCGCTCGCCGAGTCTTTGAAGAAGGGACCGGTGGTGCTTTACTTTTTTCCTGCCGCCTACTCCGAGGGTTGCTCCGTCGAGGCGCATTATTTCGCCGACGCGGTCGCGCAATTCAACGCGCTCGGCGCATCGGTGGTCGGTGTATCCGGCGACGATATCGAGACGCTCTCAAAATTCTCGGTTCAAGCCTGCCAAAGCCGGTTTCCCGTCGCCTCGGACCAGACGCAAGCGGTCATGAAGTCCTTCGACGCGGTGATGCAGACGCGGCCCGAGTACGCCAACCGCATCTCCTACCTCATCGCTCCGAACGGGACGATCGTCTACCACTATATGAGCCTGAATCCGACCAAGCACGTGGAAAAGACGCTCGCGGCGCTGCGCAGCTGGGCCGAGAGCAAGAAATAATTGACTCCCGGTCTCGTTATCGTGCCTGGACGCTCGATGTGATGGACGCGATCACGCCGGACGCCTTCTGAAATGCTTCGCTGTCCATGCCCTTGATGTGATGCCGGCTCGCGATGTAGCTGAAATCCGTATACGCGGTCCATACGTCGCCCTTTTCGTCCTGGAACACCAGCAATCTCACCGGCCAGTCTAGTCCCGCGAGTGGATTGGCCGCGATAAAGAGCGTTCCGAGCGGCGGGTTGCCGAAAACGAGCAGGGTGGAAGGATATATCGTGATGCCCGCGTCAGCGGCGAGCTTGTATTGATCGACCTCGATGAAGAATTTGATGCCCTTGTCTGCCACGTCTTTCTTGAGACGGGCGATCGTCTCAGCCATGGGATACCCGCTCTTGACAGTGACGATGCCGTCGCCGGCCGTGACGCTGCTGCCTGCCGGCATTGCTTGAGCGTCGGCGAGCGAAGGTGTGCCGAGCACAAAAGCGAGGTATCCCGCTGACAGCAATCTGATAATTCGATACATCGACTTCCCCTTTGGGTTATGGCTCGCGTACTCGTCGCGGGCCGATCTAAGAACTTGTGTGTGCGGCGCGTGTCGGCGGCGCCGCGATCTTGAGTCGCGCTGCGAGAACGGCCGCAATCCCGAGCGCTGCGGCGACACCAGTCACGCAGGCCCACCAGCCGAAATGCTCGAAGAGTTGACCGAGCACGACGCTGCCGACGATGCCGCCAAGAAAGTAGCAGGCAAGATAGATGCCGCTCGCCGATCCACGGTCCGCCGTTGCGGCGCGTCCAACAAACCCGGTCGCGGTCGCCTGCGCGAAGAACGTTCCCGCCCCGACCAGCGCCAAACCGCCGAGGACCGCAGGCAGGTCGGGAAGCAGCAGCAGCGGCAATCCGACGCCTGCAAGAGCGATCGCTCCCCAGAACGTCTGACGGGTACCGAAGCGTTCCACTGCGCGGCCCGCGAGCGGCGTGGTGATGATCGACGGTAGGAACACGAAGTAGACGAATCCGACCGCCATCCGGCTCAGCGCCAGCGGCTCGCGAACGAGAACAAAGTTCACGTACGTGAACGTGCCGATGAACGCGAAGAGGATCAGAAATCCGATGGCGAAGCTCGCGCGGAGCGGCGCGTTGCGCAAATGTTCCGCCCAGATCGACAAGGGGGAGCGAGCGGAGGCGGTTTCCGCGGCCATCGACGGTGTCCGGGGGAGCGTGAAATACACCAGCACCGCTCCGGCGAGATTGAGCGCGGCGAAGACGTAGAAATTACCCGAGAGCCCGAAGTGATCGACGAGCGCGGCGGCCATCAGGCGGCCGAAGAGATTGCTCGCGACGTTGCCCGTGATGTACGCGGCGAAGGCGCCCGCGGTGTCGGCCGCGCTGCAGTGCTCCGCGAGGTATGACAGCGTCAGCGCGAACGCCGAGGACATGCAAAGGCCTTGCGCGATACGAAGGAGCGTGAATGTGGTGAGGTCGGGCGCGATCGCGAGCAGGGCGGTCGGCACCGAAAGCAGGGTCAGGCTGACCAGGATGCCTCGGCGGCGATCGATGCGATTGCTGAAGAACGCGACGGCGAGCCCTGCGATCGCCATGCCGATCGTGCTTGCGTTGACGGCGAAGCCGATTGCCGCAGGGCTGACCCGATACGCCTTGGCGAGCGACGGCAAAATCGCCTGCGTCGCGAAAAGATCCACCACGGTGAGAAACGCGGTCAGACCGATAACGAACGTGCGAAGAGCACCGCTTGCCGCCACGCGATTCGCGGGCGCCTGCATCGTTTGAAGTTCAGTAGCAGCCATCATCATCGATCCGCTCATGCTCGCATTCAAAGGGAGCGTGCGCTGCAGACTGCGCACGCTCCGAACCAACCATTCACGGCCGGCCGCTACATCATGTGCTCGTCCTTCATGTTCTCGACGGGGAACAGGTCAACCGAAATCAACACGGAAGTCGTGTTGCCGTTGTTCTGCCACCAGTGCGACGTGCCGTTGCGCTCCGCTGCGACGTCGCCCGCCTTGTGCACGATAGGCACCGAGCAATTGCTGGCGTACTCGATGACTTCGCCGGACACGATGTAGATCATCGCCGGCCGGTTGCCGTGGCTGTGCCAGGGGACGATCCCGCCCGGCTTGATATCGAGCTGCCGGAGACGGAATAGCCTGCCCTTCTGCGCGAGCGGCTCCTTCGAAAGGTCGGTCGTCGCGCGCACGACGTCCGTGACGTCCTTGGCGGCGGCGGCGCTGGCCTGCTGGCCCTGGCCGTCGGCAACTCTCTTGTCGGCGGGGCACTCTCCCGCGTGTGCAATCGTCGAGGCGAGCGACAGTGCTCCCGCGACGGCCGCGGCCAATGCGACACGCCGCGTAGTGCGCGCACCCTGCTTGTGTTCCATGCTCATGATCTTTTTCTCCCGTAGGTTGATGTACTCTCGGCTTCACGCGCCGCGGAGTACCGATTCGTCGTAGCGATCACCGCTTGCTTACACGTGCGTTCGATTGGTTTCCACTCGATGCTGCGCACGGTAGGTTGGTCGCACGCACGGCGATTTGCTTACATCGGATGGGAGCGTGCGGTCGCGCGCTGACTTTCTTCGCGCCCACCGCGTCAGCTCTCGATCACTGCGGACGCAGACGATCTCAAGCCGCCTGGAGGTGACTACTAGTTCAAAGGCTTGAGATCCCCAAGCAACGTGGGGATGAGCTCGGCGACCGTCGGATGGATGTGCATGGTGCGCTGGAGCAACGTGTAGGGCGCGTTTGCCGCCATGACGTCGAGGATGCAATGCACGGCCTCGTCGCCCTCGGTGCCAAGCAGCGAGGCGCCGAGTATTCTCTTGGTTTCGGCGTCGACCACCACGCGCATGAAGCCCTGCGTCTCGCTGCGCTCGCGCGCGCGGCCGACGCGTACCATCTGCATGGTGGCGACCAGCGCCTTGCGGCCCGAATCGCGAACTTCGCGCATGGTCATGCCGGTGCGGCCGAGCGGCGGATCGATGAACAGCGCGTAGGCGGGAATACGATCGGTGACGCGCCGCCGATCGTTATCCAGGAGATTCGCCGCGACGATCTCGTAATCGTTGTACGAGGTGTGCGTGAACGCGCCGCGGCCGTTGACGTCGCCGAGCGCCCAGATACCGGGAACGTTGGTCGACAGGTCGTCGTCGACCACGATGAAGCCGCGCGCGTCCGTCTTCACTCCGGCCTTGTCGAGCCCGAGATCCTGCGTGTTCGGCACCCGGCCCACGGCAAGAAGCAGATGCGAACCGGCAATCTGCCGCGGCTCTTCATCGCAACCCACATTCGCCACGATCCCCGCGCCGTGCTTGGCGACGTCGAGACATGTAGCCTTCAGTCGGAACGCGATGCCCTCGGCTTCCAGTATCGCCTGCACCGCGGCCGAAATGTCCTCGTCCTCGCGTCCGATGAGCCGGGCACCCATTTCGATCACGGTGACGCGGCTGCCGAAGCGGCGGTACATCTGCGCGAATTCGAGACCGATGTAGCTCCCCCCCACGATGATCAGGTGCTCAGGCAGAAAATCGACCTCCATCATGGTGGAGTTGGTGAGATAGGGCGCGGTTGCGAGTCCCGGCATGTCCGGGACGGTCGCGCGGCCGCCGACATTGATAAAGATCTGGTCGGCCTCGAGTGCGTCGCCGTTCACGCGAACGGTATGCGGACCCTCGAAGTGGGCGTGCCCGTGAATCAGAGTCACATTGGGCGTGCGCGCGAGCCAATTGGTGACACCCTGGTTGGACTGCCGCACGATCGCATCCTTTCGTGCTTTCACGCGCGGCATGTCGACGCGCACGGGACATTCCAGGACGACGCCGTAGTCGGCTGCACGCCGCGCGACGTGCGCGGCGCGAGCGCTGGCGATCAGCGTCTTGGTCGGGATGCAGCCGTTGTTGACGCAGGTCCCGCCCACGAGCTTGCGCTCGATGATCGCCGTCTTGCGGCCGGCATTCCCAAGGCGTACGGCGAGCGGCGGTCCGGCCTGCCCCGTTCCAATGACGATCGCATCGAACCGCTGCGCCATGGTGGCTCCCTCGCGATTCTAGCGCTAGCGCGTCCTGCCGGAAAACCCGTCGACGCCTCGCGCGAGCTCGTGGCCGGGCGTCGCGACGGTGTCGTGAATGACGACGCCTTCCATGGAATCGACCGGGCGCTGCCATGGCGCCAGCTTCAGGACGCGGCGCGCTTCGGCATGACCCGCTTCCCATCGCGCGCGAATGCCGCTAGGCGTGAAGTCGATGTCCTTGAGCTGGTCCTCACCGTTGATCCGCGGCGCGACCAGGCGCGCCACGTGCATGGTCGTTCCGCACCCCCACGATGCGAGCTCCTTGACTTCGGCGACGTTGCGCGATTTCTCCGGCAGCCGCTTCGCGAGCTCACGGATGATGTGACGAAGATGATGGATCTGCTTTTGGCGCGCGATATGGCTCTTTGCGCGGCTCGCGAATTGGATGTCCTTGTGTCTGCCCATCACTTCCCAGATCGACTCGGGCTCGGGCCCTTCCGGATTCCACATGTGCACGGTGAAGATCACCGAGTCGCGGCGCGGCTTGTCGTCGAGCACCGCCTCGATCGGCGTGTTGGAGTAGATACCGCCGTCCCAATAGGGCTCGCCATCGATCCGCACCGCCGGAAATGCCGGCGGCAGCGCGCCCGACGCCATGACGTGCTCCACCGCGAGCGTCTCGTCACGGTTGTCGAAATAACGCATCTCGCCGCTCTTGACGTTGACCGCGCCGACGGTCAATCGCGTCTCGCAGCCATTGAGGTAGTCGAAATCGATGATCTCGGAGAGGGTCTCGCGCAGCGGCGCGGTCGTGTAGTACGCGGCATGGTCGAGGCCGACAGGCGCGTGCGGGCCGAACCACGATGCCGGATTCGGACCGAAAAAGGGCGTGAGCCCGTGCACCATGGTCGACAGGTTCGCCAGTGCGCTCGCGACGCCCGGGACGAGTTGCAGCGCGTCGGCGCCCGCGTGCTGCTCGACCCGCTTCCAGAACTCGTGCAGACGCGGGACGCGATGCTCCGTAGCATTGCCTGCGATGATCGCGGCGTTGATCGCGCCGATCGATGTCCCGATCACCCAGTCCGGCTCGATGCCGGCCTCGTGCAGCGCTTCGTAGACCCCTACCTGGTAGGCCCCAAGGGCGCCACCGCCCTGCAGCACCAGCACGACCTGGCCGGGCAGTGCCGGCGCGCCGGACCGCGATGCACCGTTGCCGCGGTGTGAATTGCGCTTTGGTGATTTAGCCATTTTCTCTTCCCCTACAGGCCGTGGGCCCGTGTAATTATGCGGATCTGCTTCGCCGGCGTCGGCTCGTGCCGTAGGCAGCGCCCGTCCCGTTGCGTGATTTAGTCAGCATCCGAGCGCGCAGCTTACAGCCGGTAAGATGTAAGCAAACGCGATCGGCTGCGACCAATACCCTCGCGCTTCAGGTGATATTCCCGTGAAAGCGCGGCGCGGTGCGGTCGATCCGCGCTTCTCGCGCGTTTGCAAATCTACTCGCGCGCACTATGATGCGTTGACAGGAGAGTTGGGACTCCTCCGGCGATGCCCTTTCTCCACGACGATTCCCCTTATTCGTGTTCAAGCTCAGGCATCTCGCTCGTGGCGTCAACTGCAAGCAGGCGAGCCGCCTGCTTTCGCAGGCGCAGGAGCGGCGGCTATCGCCGCGCGAATGGATGCGCTTGCGGTTGCACATCCATTGGTGCGTTACGTGCCGACGCGTGGAGCGCCAGATGGAATTTCTTCGGAAGGCGATGCGGCGCTGGGGCGATTGATTCGCTTCAGCGATCCCGCAGCAGCCGACGCTCCAGCCAATAGTCGAGGGATATGCGGCCGGGGCCGCAAAGAAGGAGGACCAGAATCATCGTGCCCCACAGGATGTGATCCTTGACGGCGATGTCGGGCAGGGCAGCATAAGATACGACCGCGATGATGTTGAAAAAGAAAAGCACGAACGCACCGAAGCGCGTGGCAAGCCCGAGCGCGAGCAGGACGGGCATCGACAGCTCCGTCGCGGTGCCCAGGAGGGCGGCGATCGACGGTGGCAGCAGAGGAACGTGATACTCGTCGGTGAACAGCGCCAGCGTGATGCTCCAGTCGTGAATCTTGGTCAACCCCGACATCAGGAACACTCGCGCGACGTAGAGCCGGAATCCCAAGAGCAGTAGCGGCTGCAGCTTGTCGAGGAGCCCGCTCGCGGCGCAGTAGATGCGCGCCGCGCGGCCGGGCGCCGAATCGGGGGAGGCGAAGCCGCTCATCGACGTCTTTCGTTGTCGGACATCGCCACCGCCCGAAACGCGACGATGGTTCGATCGACGACTCGCGCGCGCAGAATCGAAGCAAGGTCGAAGCCGGGATCGAGCTCGCCGGCGCGAGCCGCGGCCCGCGAAAGGCTGGCGTTGCTTGCAAGGCCGGAGAGAAACGCATGTTCTGCGGCGGGGATCCGCTCCACCGCGGTCCCCGAGGACGCGCGCAGCACGAGCAAGGTGTCGCCGCCCTCCCCGAGATCGATGCGATCGTCGCCCTCGTACGACGGCTGATTGGTCTGCCAGATGCGCATGATCGGAAACGGCGACGCGATCAGGTGTGCAGAAGGATGCAGCAGCAGGCGCAGCTCCGGCAGCTTCTCCGGATCGATGGCGGCCAGTGCGGCGAAGTCCAGCGGCGGCGCGTCGGCGGCGATGTTCGCCTGGTCGATCGCACACTCGAGCCGGGCGACGTCCGGCAGATAGACAAGCTCGCGTGACGGCGGGTAGGAAATCAGGAAATCGGCGAACTCCGCACCGTAGCAGTTGACATCGCCGCGCCGGGAAGGATGGGCGCGCACGAACTGGTCCGATGCCGCGTCGAAAAAAGCCGCACCGACGAGCCGTTTGACCACAGGATACGTCGCCGCGAGGACCTTGCGATAGTTGCTCAGGATATTGTTGCGATAGACCCCCAGCCGTGCAGGGGCGTCGAGCGATCCGGCGACGACGCCGAGCGACGCCGCGGCGGTCGCGTCGACAAAGACCGCGGCGGCGGAGAACCGCCGCTGCAACTCATGCAGCGATGGCATCGCGCGCCTCGAGAATGCTCTGCGCCTGCGCCGCTTCGTCGAGCAGCACTTCGAGCGCAGGAATGTCGGTGTCCCACTCGATCAGCGTCGGCCTCGGCCCGAAGCGGGCGATCGCCGCGCGGTAGAGATTCCATACGGGTGGCGCGACGCGCGCACCGTGAGTGTCGATGAGACACGGCCCGCTGGCATCGAATCCGGCGAGATGGATCTCCGCAACCGCGTCGCCCGGGATCGCCTCGAGATAGGCGTGCGCGTCGAAGCCGTGATTGACCGCATTGACGTGGACGTTGTTGACGTCGAACAGCAGCTTGCAACCGGTGCGGCGCGCGACGGCGGCGACGAACTCCCACTCGCTCATGGCGTCGTCTGCGAATCGCAGGTACGCGGAGACGTTTTCGACCAGCAGCGCCCGGCCGAGGGCCGTCTGGATCGCGTCGACGCGCTCGCAGACGAGCGCGAGCGCTTCATCGGTGAAGGGCAGCGGCAGGAGATCGTTCAGATGTCGGCCGTCGACGTGGCTCCAGCACAGATGCTCGGACACGGCGCCGGGCTCGATGCGTGTGATCAGGCGCTTGAGTCGCGCCAGGTGACTTGCGTCGAGCGGGTCGGCCGATCCCAGCGACATGCCGACGCCATGCAGCGATACAGGGTAGTCGGCGCGAATCGCGTCGAGCGCTGCGAGCACAGGCCCGCCGTCGACAAAATAATTTTCGCTGTGAACCTCGAGCCAGCCGACGCTGGGACGTTCCGCGCGCATGCGGGCGACGTGCGGTGAGCGCAAGCCGATGCCTGCACTGACCGGCAGGAGGGGAAGGGCGGACATGGGGATGCGTTCGGGGAATTGCCGGAAGCGGCCTGGCGCTGCTTCCGGCATGACGAAATGATCCGAAGTGGTGCGAAATTACGCCTTCGGCGGCGCCATCTTGCCGCCGATTTTTTCGCAGGTTCCCTTGGCCACGTACTTCCAGGAGACCGGATCGTTGTCGACGGTGCTCTGCCCGGCGCATGCGTGCTTGCCGGCGGCACAGTCGTTCTGGCCCGCCTTGGCGACGCCGAAGCACTTGTCTTTGCTTGCGTCTGGCGCGACGGGGGCGGCCGAAACCGAGGCGGCGCAGCCCGAGCGCGAACAGACCCGCGATGGCGGCTTGGATGGTGGTTTGTTGCTTCATGGACGACTCCTGTAGGAAATTGAGTGTTTGCAAACGACGAGCTTCGGAATTTCTGCGGCTTGTGCTTGTGTAATGCCGGCTCCGCGCCCATCTGGCCCTTTGGTCGTGCGGGCGGGCGTTACATTACACCCCATCCGCGATTGCCTGTTATGGTCTTGTGCATGCGGGCATCCTGAGGTTTCGTGGAAGGATAGAGGGCCGCGTCGCGCCCGCCGGGGCGGAACGGATGGGCACGGCTGCGCGATGCCGGCGGGGCCTCGCTGTCGAAATGAAAAATGCCGCTACCATGGGCACACTGATATAACCTGCTTCGCCATGCGCTTTACCGTCGCCACCTACAACATCCACAAGGGGTTCTCGCACCTCACGCGGCGCATGGTGATCCACGAGCTTCGCGACAAGCTGCGCGGACTCTCCGCCGACATCCTGTTTCTGCAGGAAGTGCAGGGCGTTCACCGGCGTCACGCCGGCCGCTATCGCGACTGGCCGCTCAAGCCGCAGCACGAGTTCATCGCCGACGAGGTCTGGCACGAGGTGGCGTACGGCAGGAACGCGACAACGCGCCACGGCCATCACGGCAACGCGCTGCTGTCCCGCTTTCCCATCATCGCGCAAGACAACCAGGACATTTCCGCGCACGCGTTCGAAAGCCGCGGCCTGCTGCACTGCGAGATGCAGCTCAAGCGCGGCCTGCCGCCGCTGCATTGCATGAACGTCCACCTCGGCCTGTTCGAGCGCGGCCGGCGCTGGCAGATCAACGCGCTGGTCGAGCGCATCCGCGAGCATCGGTACCCGAGGACGCGCCGCTGGTTATCGCCGGCGACTTCAACGACTGGCGGCGCAAGGCCGACCGCTCGCTGCAGGCGGAGCTCGGCGTGGTCGAGGTGTTCTCGGAAGCGCGAGGACGCCCGGCGCGAACGTTTCCCGTCGGTGTTGCCGGTGTTTCGTCTCGATCGCATCTACGCGCGCGGCCTCACCGTGGTCGACATCGACGTCCACTATGCGTATCCGCTCGCGCGGCTTTCCGACCACGCCGCGCTGGCGGCGACGTTCGAGCTCGAGCGTCCTCGCGCAGGCAGGCGCTAGCGTCCATGTGAGATCGTGAACCGCTTCACGCCCGGCAACCGCATCACCCTGCTGCGCAACGGGGCCGAATACTTCCCGGCGCTGGAGCGAGCGATCGATTCGGCGAAGCGCGAAGTCTGGTTCGAGACCTACATCTTCGCCGACGACGCGTCGGCGCGGCGCATCGTCGCTGCGTTCGTGCGCGCGGTCGCGCGCGGCGTTCGCGTGCGCGTTCTGGTCGACGGCTGGGGCGCCAAGTATCTACCTCACGCCCTCGCTCGAGAAGGAGATGTGCGACGGCGGCGTCGAGTTTCTGAAGTATCGGCCCGAAGTCGCGCCCTGGCATTTCCGCTCGCACCGGCTGCGCCGGCTGCATCGCAAGCTTTGCCACGTCGACGGAAGCGATCGCGTTCGTCGGCGGCATCAACGTCATCGACGACAACAACACGCCGGGGCAGACGCCGCCGCGCGTGGACTTCGCGGTGAGCGTCGAAGGGCCTCTGCTGCCGTCGATCGTGCAGACCATGCAGCGGGTCTGGGCGCTGGTTCAGCTCGTGCAGTCCGGAACCGGCGATGTGCCGCTCTTTCCCGAACTCGCGCGAGGCGAGCGCGTCGGGACGCAGACCGCCAAATTCGTGACGCGCGACAACCTCCGCCACCGCCGCGACATCGAGCGCGCCTATCTTGCCGCGATCCGTACGGCCAAGCGCGACATCATCATCGCCAATTCGTATTTTTTCCCCGGGATCCGCTTCCGCCATGCGTTGATGGCGGCCGCCCGGCGCGGCGTCTCGGTGACGCTTCTGCTGCAGGCGCGAGTCGAGTATGTGCTGCTCCACTTCGCGACGCGTGCTCTCTACGGCCAACTCCTGCAGGCGGGAGTCGCGATCCAGGAATATTACGTCAGCATGCTGCACGCCAAGGTCGCGGTGATCGACGACCATTGGGCGACGGTAGGCTCGTCGAACATCGACCCCTACAGCCTGCTGATGGCGCGCGAGGCGAATGTGTTCGTGCGCGACAGCGACTTCAACGCCGAGCTCAAGCGCCAGCTCACCGAGATGATCACCGAGGGGTCCCGACGCGTCGTGCCGGACGATTGGAACCTGCGGCCGCAATGGTACAAGGCGGCGATCTGGATCGCCTACGGCATCGTGCAGGATGGCGATGGGTTGGCTCGGCTACGGCGGCAACGAATGGTTCGCGCGAGGGATGAAGCGTCCGCCGTAGACGAAGTTTGCGGCACCTCATGTCGCCTAAGCGGATGCTAAACTCCCCGCAATGCGTCGAGCAGCATCCTCCCCGCTTCCTGCCAGCCGACCCGACGCCGGGGTTCGCGGCGACTGGCACACCGTACGCACCCTGCTGCCCTATCTGCTGGCATACAAAGGCCGGGTCACGCTCGCGGTCCTGTGCCTGGTCGCGGCGAAGATCGCCAACGTCGGCGTGCCGCTGGTCCTCAAGCAGATCGTCGACGCGCTTGACGCTCCGGCGCAGCACGCGCTCGTCGTCCTGCCGATCGCGCTGCTCGTCGCCTACGGCGCGCTGCGCCTGTCGACGACGGCGTTCACCGAGCTGCGCGAGTTCCTGTTCGCCAAGGTCACGCAGCGCGCGGTGCGCACCATCGCGCTCAAGACCTTCCGCCACCTGCACGCGCTGTCGCTGCGCTTCCATCTTGCGCGGCAGACCGGCGGCCTCACGCGCGACGTCGAGCGCGGGACGCGCGGCATCTCCACGCTGATCGGCTTCACGCTGTTTTCGATCCTTCCGACGCTGATCGAGATCGCGCTGGTGTCGGCGATCCTCGTGGTGCGCTACGACGTCTGGTTCATCGCGATCACGCTCGGCGCGCTCGTGCTCTACATCGTCTACACCGTCACGATCACCGAGTGGCGCACCGGCTTTCGCCGGCAGATGAACGAGCTCGACTCCAAGGCCAACACGCGCGCAATCGACAGCCTGCTCAACTACGAGACGGTCAAGTACTTCAACAACGAGGAATTCGAAGCGCGCCGCTACGACGAGAGCCTGCAGCGCTGGGAGAGCGCCGCGGTGCAGCAGCCAGACGTCGCTGTCGCTGCTCAACATCGGCCAGAGCGCGATCATCGCCATCGCGGTGACGCTGATCATGTGGCGCGCCACGCTCGGCGTGGTCGACGGGACGATGACCATCGGCGACCTGGTGCTGGTCAACGCGTTCATGATCCAGCTCTACATTCCGCTCAACTTCCTGGGCGTCATCTATCGCGAGATCAAGCAGGCGCTCGCCGACATGGAGCGCATGTTCCAGCTGATCGACGAGAACGCCGAGGTCAAGGACACGCCCGGCGCGCCTCCGCTTGCGCTGTCGTCGGGCGAGGTCCGCTTCGAGCACGTCGATTTCCACTATGAGCCGAACCGACAGATCCTCTTCGACGTGTCGCTGGCGATTCCCGCCGGGCGCACCGTTGCGGTGGTCGGGCCGAGCGGCTCGGGAAAGTCGACGCTCGCGCGTCTGCTGTACCGCTTCTACGATGTCAGCGGCGGGCGCATCACCGTCGACGGGCAGGACCTGCGCGCGGTGCAGCAGACAAGCGTGCGCGCAGCCATCGGCATCGTGCCGCAGGACACGGTCCTGTTCAACGATTCGATCGAGTACAACATCGCCTACGGCGATCCGGAGGCCTCGCACGAGGAGATCGTCGCCGCGGCGAAGCTCGCGCAGATCCACGACTTCGTCATCCGCCTGCCGGAAGGCTACGCCACGCCGGTCGGCGAGCGCGGGCTCAAACTGTCGGGAGGCGAGAAGCAGCGCGTGGCGATTGCGCGCGCGATCCTGAAGCGCCCGCGCATCCTCATTTTCGACGAGGCGACCTCGGCACTCGATTCCAGAAGTCGGAAAAAATGATCCAGGCCGAGCTGGAAGCAATCTCCGCCAACCACACCACCCTCACCATCGCCCACCGCCTGTCGACGATCGTCTCCGCCGACCAGATCCTGGTGCTCGAGCACGGCCGCATCGTCGAGCGCGGCACGCATGAGGACCTGCTCGCGGCGGATGGGGCGTACGCGCGCATGTGGGCCCTGCAGCAGCAGGAGCGGCACGAGCCGACGGACGAGGAGGCGATCTACACATCTCCTCCCGGCCATGTCATCGCTTAGCGGGCTCGAACGTTAAGCATCTGTTTTGCCAACCGATTGGGCAGACCGTTGGCATACCGCTTGCTCACATGATATAAACATCGCTGACTTTTTGAGCCCACGCTTTATGAGATCTAGGTTACCCGTTGTTTTTGCTGGCCTTATCGCGTTTGCGGGCACGGCCTATCCGACCTTTGCCGCGACGCCGGCTGACGCTGCGCGCCCAAGCGTGCTGCTCGACGGCAGCAAGCTCAAGCTCGCCTCGGCCAACGTATTGGTGCTCGACGCAGGCGCGGGCCGGCCGATCTACTCCAAGGCGGCCGACACCGTCACGCCGATTGCGTCGGTCACCAAGCTCATGACGGCGATGGTGGTGCTGGACGCGGCGCAACCCATGGACGAGTCGGTGGCCGTCGACGTCGGCGATATCGACTTTCTCAAGGGCAGCCGTTCGCGGCTGCGGCTCGGCACCGAGCTTTCGCGCCGCGAAATGCTGCGGCTTGCGTTGATGTCGTCGGAAAATCGCGCGGCTTCCAGCCTTGCGCGCAACTATCCCGGCGGGACGGCGGCCTTTGTCGAGGCCATGAATCTCAAGGCCCAGAGCCTTGGCATGTCGCACACCCACTTCAGCGATCCGACCGGACTGTCGAGCGAAAACGTGTCGACGGCGAACGATCTCGCGAAAATGGTGAACGCAGCGGCCGGATACCAGTTGATCAAGGACTTCACGACCACGTCCAGCCACTACGTCGAGATGCAGCCCAACGGCAACATGCTCGGATTCAACAATACGAACTCGCTGGTCCGCGGCGGCCAGTGGGACATTCTGCTGAGCAAGACGGGTTTCATACGCGAGGCCGGCAAATGCCTGGTCATGCTCGCCAACATCGCGAGCAGACCCGTCGTCATCGTTCTTCTGGATTCGTACGGCAAGCTTACGCGCGTCGGCGACGCCAACCGCGTCAAGCACTGGCTCGAGACCGGCGAATCGCTGCCCGTCGAGGCCGTTGCCAAGCGCGGCAAAGCGCGTCACGCGACAACCAGCGTCTACGGCCGCCTCGGCGGCAAAGTGCATCGCGTCTGATCGCGGACTCGATCGGCGCCTTCTCGAAGCACTGATTCCTGCGCGCCTATCGTGCGCGTTGCTGTTCCAGCAACTCCTTGGCGTGTGCGCGCGTCTTCGCGGTGATCTCCCTGCCGCCGAGCATGCGCGCGAGCTCGTCGACACGCGCCGCGGTATCTAGACGCAGCAGCCTGGTGGAGACGCCTGCCGCTTTGTCCTGCTTGCTGACGAGGTCGTGATGGTCGGCGCACGCCGCCACCTGCGGCAAGTGCGTCACGCATAAAACCTGACGGCGCGATCCGAGCTGTTGCAGCATGCGGCCGACCGTCGCCGCGACCGCGCCCCCGATCCCCGTATCGACCTCGTCGAATACCAGTGTGGGCACGTCGGCGACCTCGGCAAGCGCCACCTGGATCGCAAGCCCCAGCCGGGACAGCTCGCCGCCCGACGCGACTCGCGCAAGCGGCGCCACCGACTGCTTGGGGTGCGTCGCGACCAGGATCTCGACCGATTCCATTCCATAGCTTGCCGGAGCGTCCAATGCTTGGAGCGCGATCTCGACGCGCCCGCCTGCCATTGCGAGCTTTTTCATCATCGCGCCGACGCGCTGTCCGAGCCGTGCGGCCGCGAGCTTCCGCTTGGCAGAGAGCTCGGAGGCGAGAGCGGCAAATGCGCGCTGCAAATTCGACTCGGATCGTATGAGCGCGTCGACGTTGCCCTGTTCGGAGAGCATGGTCAGCTTCGCTTGCGTGTCCGCGAGCAGCGCCGGAAGCTCCTCGGGCCGCACCCGATACCTGCGCGCGACGTCGTGGATCGCGGAGAGCCGCGATTCGACGCGCGCCAGCTCGGCCGGATCGAGGTCGAGGCGCTCTCGATAGCTGCGGAGCGCCCGCGCCGCCTCGTCGATGCGTATCCTTGCCTCGTCGATCAGCGCCGCGGTCGCTTCGAGCGACTTGTCGTGCGCCGAGGCCGCCTCGAGGCGGTGCGCCATCGCCGCCAGGCGCGGCGCTATCGCGGCGTCGCCGTCGGCGAGCTCCGCTTCGCCGATGGCCGCCGCCTCGAGCAGCGACGCCGCGTTGGCCAGGCGAGACTGCGCCTGCGACAACGCATTCCACTCGGAGCTGCTCACGTCCAGAGCGGTGAGCTCCGAAACGGTTCGGACAAGCGTTTCGCGCTCGCGCGTCATCGCGGCCGCGTCCCGCACGGCGCGCTCGCGCAGCGCGCTTGCTTCGTGCCACGCGCGCCACGCGGCGCCGACGTCGCGTACGAGCGCCGTCGATCCCCCGTAGGCGTCGAGCAGCGTGCGCTGCGATTCGCTTCGGCCCAGCGATTGATGCGCATGCTGGCCGTGCAAGTCGATGAGGCGCTCGCCGAGCGCTTCGAGCTGCGCAAGCGTGGCCGGACTTCCATTGATGTAGGCGCGGCTCTTTCCCTGGGCGTCGAGAACCCGGCGAAGCAGCAGCCCGCCGCCGTCGCTCAGCTCGTTTTCCGCCAGCCACTCGCGAACCGCGGCGAGACCGCCGATATCGAATTCTGCGGCGATCTCCGCGCGATCGGCGCCGGGCCGCAGTTGCCGCGGCTCGAAGCGGTCGCCCAGAAGGAGCGAGAGCGCATCGAGAAGGATCGATTTGCCGGCGCCCGTTTCCCCGGTCAGCACCGTGAAGCCTTTGTCGAACTCGATCTCGAGTTTTTCGACAACGGCGAAATTGCGAATCGATAGCAGACGAAGCATGTGTGGCAGGCTGTTCGAAAAACGCGCTGTCTCGCGCGCGGGCGGTGCGAAATGCGGCGGTCGCCGAAAGAATCAGCTTGCGGGGCGGAGGCGCTCGGGGGTCTCGCTCCAGTGCAGCTTCTGCCGCAGCATCGCGAAATGGTCGTGATCCTGCGGGTGCAGGAGTCTGGCGCGATACCCGGCGCGCCTGACCGTCACGCGGTCTCCTTCGGCAAGGGGAAAATGCGCCTGCCCGTCGCAGTGCAGTGCCGCGTCTTTGCCGCGCAACAACGTGATCTCGACCACCGCCGAGTCACGAATCGCGATCGGACGGTTGGTGAGCGCATGCGGTGCGACGGGCACCAGCAGAAACGCCGCCACCGCCGGATCGACGATCGGGCCCTGCGCCGACAATGCGTACGCGGTGGACCCGGTCGGCGTAGCGACGATAAGCCCATCGGCGCGCAGGGCATGAACAAATCGGCCGTCGATGGTTACCGCGCAATCGATCATTCCGCCCAGAGCACCCCGGCTGACGACGACGTCGTTGAGCGACATGGCCCGCTCGTCGCCACCGAGGCTTCGCTCGAGGCTCGCATCGAGCATCGTCCTCCTCTCCTCCACGTAGCGTCCGGAGAGCATCGAATCGAGCACGCTTTCCATGTCGGAGAGCGCGATGTCGGTAAGAAAGCCGAGCCGTCCCTGGTTGATGCCGATCAAGGGAACGTCGAACGGCGCGAATTGGCGAGCGATCGACAACATCGTGCCATCGCCGCCGATGACGATGGCAAGGTCCGCCTTGCGCGCCAGCTCGTCGGTCGGCGCCGTCGGGTAGCCGGAGAGCGGCGCGTATTCCGCGGTGGATGACTCGATGAGGACGCGGTGCCCGCGCGCGTTCAAGAATGCCGCGAGGTGGCTCAAGGGCTCCGCGATGCCGTGGCTCGCGTGGCGACCGATCAGCGCGATGGTCGCGAAATTGTTTTTCCGAGCCCCCATGGACACGATTAAAGCACAAGGGCGAGGGGCGACCAAGGTCCGGAGCGGGTCGTGACCCAGCATCGGCGGTACAATGGCGCGATGCTCGATTCCCGCGCGCAACATCTGCTCAAGTCGCTGATAGAGCGCTATATCGCCGACGGGC
The DNA here is from genome assembly GCA_963745385.1 of uncultured beta proteobacterium. Lineage (GTDB taxonomy): Bacteria > Pseudomonadota > Gammaproteobacteria > Burkholderiales > Casimicrobiaceae > PALSA-1003. Next base: position 67,560 of record CAVUXI010000014.1, on the reverse strand, counting down.
AGCCGGTCGGCTCGCGCGTGCTGTCGCGGCAGTCGGGCCTCGAGCTCTCGCCGGCCACCATACGCAACGTGATGGCCGATCTCGAGGAGCTGGGTTTCATCGCGAGCCCGCATACCTCCGCCGGACGCATTCCGACCGCCAAGGGCTATCGGTTCTTCGTCGACAGCCTGCTGGTCATCAAGCCGCTCAATGAAGGGGAGATCAACGAATTGCAGGATCAGCTGCAGGCCGATCGTCCCCAGGCGCTGGTGGCGACCGCGGCGCAGCTTCTGTCGCAGCTCACTCAGTTCGCGGGGGTGGTGGCGACGCCGCGCAGACGCGAGGCATCGTTCCGTCACATCGAATTCCTGCGGCTGTCCGAGCGGCGCGTGCTTCTGATCATCGTCACGCCCGAGGGCGACGTTCAAAATCGCATCCTCCACACCAACCGCGCGTACACCCAGACGCAACTGATCGAGGCGTCCAACTTTTTCAATCACCACTACGCGGGTCAGCCCTTCGCCGCGATACGCGCGCTCCTAGCGGACGAGCTCAAGCAGCTGCGCGAGGACGTCGTCGGACTCATGTCGGCGGCGGTCGACGCCGGAGATGCCGCGCTGGCCGAAAGCAACGACGGCCTGGTCGTGTCGGGCGAGAAGAATCTCCTGTCGGCATCGGACCTCGCTTCCAACATGGACAGGCTTCGGCGGCTGTTCGACATTTTCGAGCAGAAAACTTCGCTGCTGCACCTTCTCGACCTCAGCCAGCACGCGCAGGGCGTGCATCTTTTCATCGGTGGAGAGTCGGGACTGGCACCGCTCGACGAGTGCAGCGTGATCACCGCGCCGTATGAGATGGACGGGCAGGTGATCGGCACGCTCGGCGTCATCGGCCCGACCCGCATGGCGTACGAGCGCGTGATCCCCATCGTCGACGTCACCGCCAAGCTGCTGTCGAACGCGCTGACGCAGCAGCTCAACGAGCGATGAAGCGCGATGGCGCCGCAAACGCCGCACTGATCGAGCGCTTCTACGACGCGTTTGCCCGCCGCGATCCCGGCGGGATGATCGCCTGCTATCACCGCAGCGTGACATTCAGCGACCCCGTGTTTCCTTCGCTCGATGCCGCGGGCGTCGCAGCGATGTGGCGGATGCTCTGCGCGCGCGGCAAGGATCTCGTCGTCGCCGTGTCCGACGCCCACGCCGATGCGAGCCACGGGGGTGCGCGCTGGGTCGCGACCTACACCTTCTCCGCGACGGGCCGCAAGGTCACCAATCGGATCGCGGCCGCCTTCGATTTCGAGGATGGGCAGATCGTTCGCCATGTCGACCGCTTCAGCCTGTGGCGCTGGGCGTCAATGGCGCTGGGCCTCAAAGGCGCGCTCCTCGGCTGGGCTCCCCCGGTACGCGCTGCGATCAGGAGTCAGGCGGCGAAAAGCCTCGCCGCGTTCAGAGCGCAGGGCTAAAAGCTTGCGAGCTCGCTCCGCCGCCGGCTTTCGCCACGATCGCCCGGCTCGCCTGGGCGTGCTGCTGGTCAACCTCGGCACGCCCGACGCCGCGACGCCGGCCGCGGTGCGCCGCTATCTCGCCGAATTCCTGTCCGACCCGCGCGTCATCGAGATCCCCGGCGCGCTGTGGAAACCCGTTCTGCACGGGGTCATCCTCAACATCCGCCCGGCGAGATCGGCGCGGAAGTACGCGACCATCTGGACCAAGGAGGGCTCGCCGCTCCTGGTTCACAGCCTACGGCAGCGAACCTTGTTGCTGGGTTATCTCGGCCAGCGGATGAAGGAGATCGGTCTCCCGTCCGATCATCTGCAGATCGAGCTCGGCATGCGCTACGGCAGTCCGTCGATCGGCGGGGCCATGGCCAAGCTCGCGGATGGCGGCTGCGAACGGATTCTGGTCCTCCCGCTCTATCCGCAATACGCGGGCAGCACGACCGGCTCGGCGGTGGACGCGGTGACAGCCGCGGCCTGTCGCGAGCGGCGCGTTCCCGCGCTGCGCTTCGTCGACGCCTATCACGACGATCCGGGCTACATCGGCGCGCTCGCGCAAAGCATCAACGAGTACTGGACACGGAACGGGCGGCCCGACCATCTCCTGCTCTCCTTTCACGGCGTCCCCCGCCGAACGCTTACCCTGGGGGATCCGTATCATTGTCATTGCCAGAAAACCGCGCGGTTGCTCGGACGCGAGCTGGGTCTTAAGAGCGAGCAGTTCGGCATCGCTTTCCAATCGCGGTTCGGACGCGCCGAGTGGCTCTCGCCTTACACCGAGGCGACGCTGGTCGCGCTTGCGAAGCAGGGGCTGCGGCGGGTGGATGTCGCCTGTCCGGGCTTTGTCAGCGACTGCCTGGAAACGCTCGAGGAGATCGCGCACGAGGGACAGGCGGCCTTCCTCAATGCCAGCGGCAAGGAGTTCCACTATATTCCCTGCCTCAACGAGCGCCCCGCGTGGATCGCCGCGCTCGCCGATCTGGCGATGCGCAACTTACAGGGATGGCTCGATCTCCCGCCCGCGGCAGACGATCGCGAGGCCACGAAGGCGCGGGCGAAGGCCCTGGGCGCGGACAGCTAAAGCCGAATTCTCCGTTCGCCCTGAGCTTGTCGAAGCATGTCCTGAGCGCAGTCGAAAGGCCTGTCCTGAGCTCCGTCGAAGGGAGCGAGCTGAGCTCCGTCGAAGGGCGAATCCGACGAGTTCGTGGTTCGACAGGCTCACCACCAACGCCTGTTGGGCTCAACACAAACAGGCTAGAGCACCCAACGACGGCCCGGTTCCCATGCTTTTTTGTCGGATCGCGGGTTGAAAGGGACCCACTGTGCCCCCACCCTACTGGCAGTGTGGCATAGGAGCGCGCATGGGCAACAATCCCGACAACAACACTCAACTTTCTACGCAACCCGAGGGCATGGGTGCGGGCGAGCAAGGCGATCGGCCGGCGGTCGAGCGTGAGCCCGCGTCCGACTTGGGGGATCTCCTCAAGAAGGCGGAGGACGAGGCAACCGAGCTTCGCGACGCCTGGCTACGCGCCAAGGCCGAGACAGAAAATGCGCGACGCCTTGCGCAAAACGACATCGCCAAGGCGCACAAATACGCCATCGAGCGCTTCGCGCAGGATCTCCTGGCGGTCAAGGATGCACTCGAGCTGACCCTTGCCACGCCGAACGCGACGACCGAGGCCTTGAAGGACGGCGTCGGCCTGACGCTGAAAAACCTCGATGCCGCTTTCGACAAGGCGAAGATCGAGGAAATAAATCCCCTCCACGAAAAATACGACCCGCACCGGCACCAGGCGATGACCATGATCGACTCCGATCAATACCCGCCGGGCGCCGTCGTGCAGGTATTTCAGAAGGGCTATCTGCTCAACGACCGCGTGCTCCGCCCCGCGCTTGTGGCGGTAGCGAAAGCCAAGGACGGCAAGGACGCCGGCTGACGCCGAATCACGCTTGAATCGACGCTCCGACTCCCCCACCTAAAGCCAGTCAAGCAATCCCAGCACGGAAGGAAACAAAAATGGCCAAAACTATCGGTATCGACCTAGGAACCACCAACAGCTGCGTCGCTGTCATGGAAGGCGGCAAGCCAAAAGTGATCGAGAACTCGGAAGGCGCTCGCACCACGCCTTCGGTCGTCGCTTACGCGGACGACGGCGAAGTGCTGGTGGGCGCTCCCGCAAAGCGGCAGGCGATAACCAATGCGAAGAACACGATTTTCGCCGTCAAGCGGCTGATCGGCCGCAAGTTCGACGAGAAGGAGGTTCAAAAAGACATCTCGCTGATGCCGTTCAAGATCGTCAAGGCCGACAACGGCGACGCGTGGGTCGAAGTGCGCGGCAAGAAGATTGCCCCGCAGCAGGTCTCCGCGGAGATACTGCGAAAGATGAAAAAGACCGCGGAAGACTATCTCGGCGAGACCGTCACCGAGGCGGTGATCACCGTTCCCGCGTACTTCAACGACTCGCAGCGCCAGGCGACCAAGGACGCGGGCCAGATCGCGGGGCTCGAAGTCAAACGGATCATCAACGAGCCGACGGCGGCCGCGCTTGCGTTCGGGCTCGACAAGCAGGAAGGCGACCGCAAGATCGCGGTCTACGACCTGGGCGGCGGCACGTTCGACATCTCGATCATCGAGATCGCCGTCGTGGACAAGGAGCATCAGTTCGAGGTGCTCTCCACCAACGGCGACACTTTCCTCGGAGGCGAGGACTTCGATCAGCGGCTCATCGACTACATCGTCGCCGAGTTCAAGCGCGACGCCGGGGTCGACCTCAAGGCTGACGTGCTCGCGCTGCAGCGCCTCAAGGATGCCGCCGAGAAGGCAAAGATCGAATTGTCTTCGTCACAGCAAACCGAGATCAATCTGCCTTACATCACCGCGGACAAGTCCGGGCCGAAGCATCTGTCGATGAAAATCACCCGCGCCAAGTTCGAGTCGCTGGTGGAGGATCTGATCGAGCGGACGATCGAGCCGTGCCGGATCGCCATCAAGGACGCGGGCGTGAAGCTGTCGGATATCGGCGACGTCATTCTGGTCGGCGGCCAGACGCGCATGCCCAAGGTGCAGGACAAGGTCAAGGAATTCTTCGGCAAGGAGCCGCGCAAGGACGTCAACCCCGACGAGGCCGTCGCGGTCGGTGCAGCCATCCAGGCAGGCGTGCTCCAGGGCGACGTCAAGGACGTGCTCCTGCTCGACGTGACGCCGCTGTCGCTGGGCATCGAAACGCTGGGCGGCGTAATGACCAAGCTCATCCAGAAGAACACGACCATCCCGACCAAAGCGCAGCAGGTGTTCTCGACTGCCGATGACAACCAGGGCGCGGTGACCATTCACGTGCTGCAGGGCGAGCGCGACGTGGCCTCGGGGAACAAGAGCCTCGGCCAGTTCAACCTCGAGGGCATTCCACCCGCGCCGCGAGGTCTGCCGCAGATCGAGGTCACCTTCGACATCGACGCCAACGGCATCCTTCACGTCAATGCCAAGGACAAGGCGACCGGCAAGGAAAACAAGATCACCATCAAGGCGAGCTCCGGCCTGTCCGAATCCGAGATCCAGAACATGGTCAAGGACGCCGAGGCGCACGCCGAGGACGATCGCAAGCAGGTCGAGGTCGTGCAGGCGCGCAATCATCTCGATGCTCTGATCCACACCGTCAGGAAATCGCTGACCGATTACGGCGACAAGGTCGGATCCGACGAGAAGGCCAAGATCGAAAAGGCTCTGAGCGAGGCCGAGGAAGTGCTCAAGCAGAAGGATGCGTCCAAGGATGCGCTGGAAGCAAAGAGCCAGGCGTTGATGGCCGCTTCTCAGAAGCTCGGCGAAGCGATGTACGCCAAAACCCAGGCCGAGACGCAATCGCAGGGTGGCCAGCAAGGGCCCGGCGGCCCTTCGGGCGGCGGATCGGGCGGCAGTGCGGCGGACGAGGAAAAGGTCGTCGACGCCGAGTTTACAGAGGTCAAAGACAAGAAGTGATATTCCGTCACGCGCGGAGGTTCCCGCGCGGGCGCGGGCTTTGTGAAGTGCGCGTGACGTAATATCTGGCCGAGTTGAAGCGGGCGCCTCGTTGAGTCGCCCCTTAACTCGGCCTGTTGTTGTTGAGAGCGTGGATTGCAGCGGCGCTCCGCCGCGGTTGTTGTTGCGAAATCAATGAACGGCTACGCTACGTGCCGCCGTCTTATGTTGTCGGGGAAGCAAACGAATGGCGAAGCGCGACTACTACTCGACCCTGGGGATCAATCGGGATGCCTCCGACGAGGAAATCAAGAAGGCCTATCGTAAGCTCGCGATGAAGCATCATCCGGATCGAAATCCGGACGACAAGGCGTCGGAAGATAAATTCAAGGACGCCAAGGAAGCCTACGAGGTCCTCTCCGACGCCAAGAAACGCGCTGCCTACGACCAGTTCGGACACGCGGGCGTCGATGCCGGCGCCTTCGGAGCAGGCGCGCGGGGCTTCGGTGGGCAGGAAGGCTTCGGCGGCTTTGCCGATGCGTTCGGCGACATTTTCGGGGAGATTTTCGGCAACGCCGGCGGCGGGCGCTCGCGCGGCAACGGCGTCTTCCGCGGCGCCGACCTTCGCTACAACCTGGAGCTCTCGCTCGAGGAGGTCGCGCGCGGAACCGAAGCGAAGATCCGCATTCCGGCCTTGGAGGAATGCGCAAGCTGCCACGGCAGCGGCGCCAAGCCGGGAACGCAGGCCAAGACATGCCCGACCTGCAACGGACAAGGTCAGGTGCGCGTGTCGCAGGGGTTTTTTTCCATCCAGCAGACGTGTCCGCAGTGCCACGGCTCGGGCAAGGTCATCGCGCAGCCTTGCGAGACTTGCACCGGTGCAGGACGCATCAGAAAGCACAAGACGCTGTCGGTCAAAATCCCCGCGGGCGTCGACCAGGACGACCGCATCCGGCTGTCCGGCGAGGGCGAGGCGGGGATCAACGGCGGCCCGTCGGGCGATCTCTACGTCGTCGTCAATCTCAAGCCCCACGCGGTGTTCCAGCGCCAGAACAACGACCTCCACTGCGACATGCCGATCGGCTTCGCCACCGCGGCGCTCGGAGGCGAGATCGAGATTCCTACGCTTGACGGCCACGCCAAGCTGAAGATTCCGTCTGAGACGCAGACGGCGCAGGTGTTCCGCTTGAAAGGCAAGGGCATCAAGGGGGTGCGCAGCGCTTCGCACGGCGATCTCTATTGTCACGTCGCGATCGAGACACCGATCAAGCTCACCGCGCGACAGAAGGAATTGTTGCGCGAGTTCGAGGCCATCAACGCGCAGGACCCGGGCGCGCACAATCCGCGCGCCAAGAACTGGTTCGATCGGGTGCGCGAATTCTTCGGTCCGTAGTCAGCTAAAGTCCGTTCGCCCTGAGCCTGTCGAAGGGAGCTTGTCGATGGCTAAGGCAATCCGCACGGCGTCGGGCTCGAATGGCCACTTCGACGTGCTCGTCGTTGGCGCGGGCGCCGCGGGAATGATGTGCGCTGCGATCGCGGGTCTGCGCGGGCGGCGCGTGCTGCTCATCGAGCATCACCACGTCGTCGGCGAGAAAATCCGCATCTCGGGCGGCGGACGCTGCAATTTCACGAACCTTCACTGCGGGCCCGACAATTTTCTTTCGCAGAACCTCGATTTTTGCCGTTCGGCGCTCGCGCGCTACACGCCGCGGGATTTCATCGCGATGGTCGAGCGCTACGGCATCGCGTGGCACGAAAAGAAGCTGGGGCAGCTTTTTTGCGACCGAACGGCGCAGGACATCGTCGCGATGCTCATCGCCGAATGCGACCGCGCCGGCGTCGAATGGCGCATCCCCTGCGATATCGGCGCAGTCTCACGCACGGCCGACAAGTTCGTCGTGCAAACGTCGACCGGCGAAGTCAGCGGCGGATCGCTGGTGGTCGCCAGCGGCGGGCTCACCGTTCCCAAGATAGGCGCAACGGCTTTCGGCTACCGCATCGCGGAGCAATTCGGGATCGCGGTGGTTCCTCCGCGTCCCGCGCTCGTTCCGCTTGCCTGCGGCCCTGAGACGCTCGACCGTTACGGCGATCTCGCGGGAGTTTCGCTCGACGCAAGCGTGTCGTGCGGCGGCGCGCGATTCCGCGAGAACGTGCTGTTCACGCACCGCGGGCTGTCGGGGCCGGCGATCCTGCAGATATCGTCCTACTGGAACGGCGGCGACGCGATCAGCATCGATTTGCTTCCCGAGACGGACGGCATCGCATGGCTGCGCTCGAGGCGCGACTCTGCGGCGCGGTTGGACACGCTGCTCGCGCAGCACCTGCCCAAGCGCTTCGCCCAGCAGTGGAGCGCCGCGCACGGCGCAATATTGCCCTTGAGCGAATTGCCCGACGCCCGGATCGATGAGATCGGCGCCGCGCTCGGCCGATGGTCCGTGATTCCTTCGGGCACGCTGGGCTACAACAAGGCGGAAGTGACGCTGGGAGGCGTCGACACGCGCGAGCTGTCGTCGAAGACCATGGCCTCGAGCAAAGTGCCGGGACTCTTCTTCATCGGCGAAGTGGTCGACGTCACCGGACATCTCGGCGGGCACAACTTCCAGTGGGCGTGGGCGTCCGGGAACGCAGCCGGACTCGTCGCGTGATGCTCCACGGCTCGGCGCGGCAGTCAGCCGCTAGGGAAATGCCGGTATATGAGGATCGAGCCCGCGGTCGAGCGCTTCGGGATGCTGGCGTCCAACCAGCGCTCGGACATCGTCGACGCTGTGTTCAGGCACATCCACCATCAACAGGATCCGGCCCTCGTTGATCATTGTGTCGAACTGTCGCAGCCTAGAATTGGGAATCGAGGAGCCGACCATGCTCGACACCCATGCGCCGCCGATCCCGCCGAGCACCGCGGCGCCCAGGACGGTCACGATCTGCCAATGATCGTCCTTGAGAACGAAGGTGACCAGCAACGCGCCCGCGCAGCAGCCCAGCAGCGCGCCCAGGACGAAGCCGAGCTGCGCAGCGTGCACGACATCGGTCTTTTGGAGGACGCTGCACTCGTTCAGGCCGTCCATCGATGTGCCGCGCTTGGCAAGGAAATGAATATGGCGTGCCTCGATCCGCGCGAGCAGCAGGTCGTCCATGACCTTGCGGGCGCTTTCGAGGTCAGGCAGCGCGTAATACATTCTGCGTCTCATCGTGCCTCCTCGGCCGGCGGTTTCCAGACCACGCGCAAGTTGCGAGGCCGGTACAGCCGGCGCATTGCGCGCAGGTTCACTCTACTCTTGGCCGCCGGGCGACTGCAAGCCGCGTAGCGCACAGGCTCGCGGCTTGTCCTTGGTGAGCCGAGGGCTTACGATGCGCGTCTTTGCGCATTCCGCTGGGAGATCCACGTGCTGATCCGATTCGCCGCCATCCTCGTCGCGCTGGGCTTATCGCTCGGCGCCGCGGTAGCCCAGGTCAAGGTGGGATTGATGGTTTCCGCGACGGGTCCCACGACCGCCATCGGAATTCCGCAGAAAAATACCGGCGAGCTCCTGGCCCGCAAGGTCGGCGATGCGACGATCGAATACATCCAGCTCGACGACGGCGGCGACACGACGCGCGCCGTGCAGAATGCCAAGAAGCTGATAGCCGAAGACCGGATCGACGCGCTGATCGGACCTTCCACGACACCGAACGCCCTCGCGATCCTGGACATCATCGCGGAGAACAAGGTGCCGCTCCTGGCGACCGTCGGCACCTCGTCGGTCGTCGAGCCGATCGACGCCAAGCGCCGCTGGGTGTTCAAGACCACGCAGAACGACGACCTGATCGCCGCCGCGCTGCTCAAGCACATGGTCAAGAACAACGTCAAAAGCGTGGGCTTCGTCGGCTTCAACGACGCCTACGGCGAGAATTGGTACAAGGTGTTCGGCGCGTTGTCGGAAAAGGCCGGCATACGCATCGTCGCCAACGAGCGCTATGCCCGCACCGATCAAAGCGTGACCGGTCAGGTGCTCAAGCTGATCGCGGCCAAGCCGGACGCGGTGCTGATCGCGGCGGTCGGCGGCCCCGCCGTGCTGCCGCAGGCGACGCTGTACGATCAGGGCTACAAGGGACGCATCTACCAGACCCACGCGGTCGCCACCGACGATTTCATCCGCCTCGGCAAGGAAAAAGTCGAAGGGACGGTCCTGGCCGCCGGATCGATGCTGGTGATCGACGATATTCCCGCGGACGATCCGATCAAGAAGGTTGCGAGCGCGTACATGGTGTCGTACGAAAAGCAGTTCGGTGCGCGCCCCGCGACATTCGGCGCGAACACCTACGACGCCGGACTGTTGCTGCAGCAGGCAATCCCCATCGCGTTGAAGAAGGCGAAGCCGGGCACGGAGGAGTTCCGCGTCGCGCTGCGGGACGCGCTGGAGCAGGAGCGCGACGTCATCGGCTGCCAGGGCGTCTTCAACATGAGCGCCACCAATCACAACGGCATGGACGAGCGTGCGCGCGTGCTCATCGTCGTCAGGGACGGCAGGTTCAGGCTGCTTCCCGAGTGACGCGGACGTCCAAAAGTGGCCGGCATACACCGGGCACGATGGGTAACAGCCGCGTCATCCCTTCGGCAAGCTCAGGGCAGGCTCGAAGCGAGCGAAGCTTGAGTCGAAGGATCTCTCTTTAGAATGGAATCGCGCGCACCGGTGGTCGGCGTATTGCTCGCCGCCGGGAGTGGGTCGCGCTTCGGCGGAGACAAGCTCCTGGCGGCACTCGAAGACGGGACAGCGATGGGAGAGCGCGCGCTCGCCCATCTCGCTGCCGCGGTCGACTCTGTTGTTGCAGTGGTCCGGCCGGACGATGATGTGCTCGCCCGAGCGTTGGCGCAGGGCGGCGCGCGCGTGACGGTCTGCCCGAACGCCGCGGATGGCATGGGAGAGAGCCTTGCATGGGGCGTTCGCGGCGCGCCTGTCGCTGCAGGATGGATCGTTGCGCTCGCCGACATGCCGTGGACCGCGAGCGGCACCATCGTCCGCATTGCGGATGCGTTGCGAGGTGGCGCGCGGCTGGTCGCGCCGTCGCATCGCGGGATACGCGGCCACCCGGTCGGAATTTCGGCGCGTTACTTCGGTGAGCTTTGCGCCCTTTCGGGCGACAAAGGTGCCAAGCGCATTCTCGGCGCAAACGCCGATTGGCTGACGCTCATCGAGACCGACGACGCCGGGGTGGTGCGCGACGTCGACACGAGGGCGGATCTCGATCGCGATCGATAGAGGAGCGGGTTTCGCGGAGCCTGCCCTGAGCGAAGTCGAAGGGCGCTCGCCCGGGATGACGCAGGCGTTTCCGATCGCTGCGACGCTTGACCGTCTGGCTCCCGGACGCCTCTCGTCAGCTTGTGGCGTCGTGGCGCCACATATCGGGCTGACGCCCGACGATGCGGTTCTCTTCGTCCTGCATCTTCCACCACGCGCGCAACTCGGGCTCCTCGAGAGGACGGGAGATGAGATAGCCCTGCGCCTCCTCGCAGCCGCGGCTCTTCAGGTACTGGAACTGCGCCAAAGTCTCGACGCCCTCGGCGATCGTTCGCAATCCGAGGCTATGCGAGAGCGCGATGATCGCCTGGGTGATCGCCTCATCGTTCTTGTTCTGCTCGAGGCCGTGCACGAAGCGCTGGTCGATCTTGACCGCCTGGATGGGCAGGCGCGCCAAGTACGACAGGCTCGAATAGCCGGTGCCGAAGTCGTCCACGGTGATCGATACGCCCATCTGCTTGAGCTTGATCAGCGTTGCGACGGCTTTGCTCGGGTGGGTGATGATCACACTTTCGGTGATCTCGAGATCGAGGTAGCGCGCCGGCAGGCCGCTCGCGCGAAGCGCCTCCTCGACGACCGACAACCAGCTGTCATGCTGCAGCTGCTGCACCGACAGATTGACCGACAGTCGCAGCAGCATGTTGTGACGGTGCCACGTCATCACCTGCCTGCACGCATCGCGCAGAACGCGCGCGCCCAGCACCTGAATCATTCCCGATTCCTCGGCGACGGGAATGAACTCGGCCGGACCGATGACGCCGCGCTCGGGATCGCGCCAGCGCAGCAGCGCCTCGACGCCGCAGGCGCGCCCGGTGCGCATCTCGATCTGCGGCTGGTAGACGAGGAAAAATTCGTCGTCCATCAGGCCGCGCCGCATGTCGGTTTCCAGCTGCAAGCGCGCCTGCACCCGCGCGTTCATGTCGGCGGTATAGAAGCGATACGCGTTGCGCCCGGCGTCCTTCGCGGCGTACATCGCGGTGTCCGCCTGCTTGATCATGCCGCCGGGCTCGGTCGAGTCGATGGGGTAGACCGAGACGCCGACCGAGCAGGTCAGCGTCGGCGTTTGATCGCCGAGCCTGAATGGCGCGAGAAAGGACTCGCGAACGCGGGTGAGCACCGCCATGATCTCGAGCATCGTCTTGGCGGGATCGAGTCCCGGAAGGATCACCACGAACTCATCGCCGCCGAGACGCGCGACGGTGTCCGACTCGCGCACCGCGCTGCTCAGGCGCTGCGCGACGGCCTGCAGCAGATGGTCGCCGGCATCGTGTCCGAGGGTGTCGTTGATGCGCTTGAAGTGGTCGAAGTCCAGAAAAAGGCAGGCGACCTGGTGGCCGTCGCGGCCGGCTTGCGCGACGATCTGCTTGAGCCGCTGGTTCAGAAGCGCGCGATTCGGCAATCCGGTGAGGATGTCGTGCTGCGCGAGTTTGTACGCCTGCGCGGTGGCGACCTCTAGCTCCTTGGTGCGCTGCGTGACTTTTTCCTCGAGCGTGCGCTGGTAGCTTGCGACCTGCGCCTGCGACTCGGAGAGCCGCTGCGTCATGTGATTGAAGGTATGGGTGAGCAGTCCCAGCTCGTCGCTCGACCTCGCGGCGACGTACACGTCGAGCTTGCCCGCGCCGACGGCGCGCGCCGCGCGCATGAGCTGGCGGATGGGCGCGATCAGCCTGCGGGTCAGGAACAGCGTGAATATGATGGCAACGATCACCAGCGCCCCAACCACCCACAGCGCGCCGAGCAGGTTGCCCCGGAGTTGCGCCTTGCTGCTGTCGAATTTCATCCCCAGACGGACGTAGCCGATGATCGGTCGAGGCGACGCGGCATCGGGCTTTCCCAGGACCCGCGGGGCCAGCACCGGCAGCGTCAAATCGTAATAGCGGCGGCCCGCATCCTTCTGCTCCGAGGCAAGCACATCTCCGCGCGCCGGAAGGCTGCTCTGCGGCGCAGGCAGCGTGGCGTCGCCGTAAAGACGCGTGATCAACGGCTTTTGGTCGGCGTCTTTCACCTCGATGTAGGCGATATCGGGATTCGAGCCCAGCCTGTCGAGGACTGGATCGAGCCACGACGTGTCGGGCGCTTGTATGGGCTCGTCGGCGAGCTCAGCGAGCATGGTCGAGATGGCGATGCCCTGTGTCTTGAGCCGCGCTTGCTCGTCGCGGATCTGCTGGCTGATGAGGAATGCGGTGACCCCGAGCGCGGTCGCGACAATGAATCCGACGGCCAGCAAATTGAGCTTGGTGAGCAGACCAAGCCGAATGGGAGGGGCATTGAGCGACGACAGCGTGTCGGCGCCCAGCCGCGTCGACGAGCTCAGCTTCAGCATGGGATAGCCGCAGACAGCGGCTCGCAAGCCAACTTACCCCACTGCCGCTCGGGCACCGGTCGACGCATCGATTACGTAAGGCAGTGTTTCATGCGGTCACTACGGGTATCTTGCCGATCCTCTGCTGCCACTCGCGCGGGCCGGTCTCGTGCACCGACGTGCCCTTGGAGTCGACGGCGACAGTGACCGGCATGTCCTTGACGTCGAATTCGTAAATGGCCTCCATGCCGAGATCGCCGAACGCGACGACGCGCGAGCTGCGGATCGCCTTCGACACCAGATAGGCCGCACCGCCGACCGCCATCAGATAGACGGCGCGATGCTTGCGGATCGCTTCGACCGCCGTCGGCCCGCGCTCGCCCTTGCCGATCATGGCGATGAGGCCGGTCTTGGCCAGCATCATTTCCGTGAACTTGTCCATGCGCGTCGACGTCGTCGGGCCGGCGGGACCGACCACCTCGTCTCGCACCGGGTCGACCGGGCCCACGTAGAAAATGATCCGGTTGGTGAAATCGACGCCGGGCGGCAACGGCTCGCCCTTGGCGAAAAGATCGGCGATGCGCTTATGCGCGGCGTCGCGGCCGGTAAGTATCTTGCCGTTGAGGAGCAGCCGCTCACCCGGTTTCCAGCGCGCGACTTCCTCGCGCGTCAGCGTGTTCACGTCGACCCGCTTCGATGTCGGCGCCGGCGCCCAGTGCACGTCCGGCCACACGCGAGGTCCGGCGGATCGAGCTTGGCGGCGCCGCTTCCGTCGAGCATGAAATGCGCATGACGCGTCGCGGCGCAATTGGGGATCATGCCCACCGGCTTGCTCGCCGCATGCGTCGGATAATCGAGTATCTTGACGTCGAGCACGGTGGAGAGCCCGCCGAGCCCCTGCGCGCCGATGCCGAGCGCATTCGCGGCGTCGTAGATCTCGATGCGAAGCTCCTCGAGCTTGGTTTTCGGCCCGCGCTTTTTGAGCTCGTGCATGTCGATGCGGTCCATCAGCGATTCCTTCGCGAGCACCATCGCCTTTTCCGCGCTGCCTCCGACGCCGATGCCCAGCATGCCCGGCGGGCACCAGCCCGCGCCCATGGTGGGCAGCGTCTTCACGACCCAGTCGACGATGGAATCCGAAGGATTGAGCATGACGAATTTGGACTTGTTCTCCGAGCCGCCGCCTTTGGCCGCGATCTTCACCTCGACGGTGTCTCCGGGCACGAGATCGTAATGAACGACCGCCGGCGTATTGTCCTTGGTGTTCTTGCGCGCACCCGCGGGGTCGGCGACGATCGACGCGCGCAGCGTATTGTCGGGATCGAGGTACGCGCGGCGTACGCCCTCGTTGACCATGTCGGTCAACGACATGGTGACCCCTTCCCAGCGCACATCCATGCCCACCTTGACGAATGCGACGACGATGCCCGTGTCCTGGCAGATCGGTCGGTGGCCCTCGGCGCACATGCGCGAGTTGGTGAGGATCTGGGCGATGGCGTCCTTGGCGGCAGGCGATTCCTCGGCCTCGTACGCGGCAGCCAGCGATTCGATGTAGTCGGCGGGATGGTAATAGGAGATGTATTGCAGGGCGTCGGCGACGCTGCGGATGAAATCTTCCTGTTTGATCGGGGTCATAGGAGGTCCTTCGCGAAGCTCTCGGCCGTCCGGCCTAGCCGCGGCCCCGGCGGGACGCGGGCGCGACATGGAACCGGCATTTTAACATCGCAGGAAGCCTCCTTCCGGCAATGGCTCGACTGCGCCGAGGGATAATTGCGTCCTTCCTCAGGTAGTCGGTAGACTGCGAAAGGCGGGCCTTCGAAAGACGCAGCGCGCGAATTCGGCCCCGCGAGCAACCCGAGGAGGGGAATCAGCATGGCCAACATCGAGTCCGTATCGAACGAAACGCGCATTTTCGAGCCGCCGCGCGAGTTCGTCGTGCAAGCCAACATCAAGAAAGCCGACGCCGACCGCCTGAACGCGAGCGCGGCCGCGGATTATTCCGGTTTCTGGTCGAAGCTCGCGCGCGATACGTTGCTCTGGCACAAGGCGTTCACCAAAGCTCTCGACGAGACCGGCGCGCCTTTCTACAAATGGTTCGAGGATGGCGAGCTCAACGTTTCGTACAACTGCCTCGAGCGCAACCTCGAAAACGGAAACGCGGAAAAGGTCGCCATCATTTTCGAAGCCGACGACGGCGCGGTGACCAAAGTCACGTATCGCGAGCTCTATCACCGCGTCTGCCGGCTCGCGAATGGACTCAAGTCGCTGGGGATCAGGAAGGGCGATCGCGTCATCATCTACATGCCGATGTCGATCGAGGGCGTGGCAGCGATGCAGGCCTGCGCGCGCATCGGCGCCACTCATTCGGTGGTCTTCGGCGGATTTTCGGCCAAGTCGCTCCAGGAGCGCATCATCGACGCCGGCGCGGTCGCGGTCATCACCGCGGACGAGCAGGTGCGCGGCGGCAAGCACCTGCCGTTGAAGGCCATCGTCGACGAGGCGCTCGGGCTCGGCGGCTGCGAGGCGATTCGCAACGTCGTGGTCTATAAGCGCAGCGGCGGCAACGTCGCCTTTTCGGCGCCTCGCGATCTGTGGATGCACGAGCTCGTCGCCAAGCAGGCCGACACCTGCGCGCCCGAGTGGGTCGGCGCCGAGCATCCGCTGTTCATCCTTTACACGTCGGGATCGACCGGCAAGCCCAAGGGAGTGCAGCACAGCTCCGGCGGCTACCTGCTATGGGCGATCCTGACCATGCACTGGGTGTTCGACATCAAGCGCTCGGACGTCTACTGGTGCACCGCGGATATCGGCTGGGTGACCGGGCACACCTACATCACTTACGGACCGCTCGCCGTCGGCGCGACCGAGATCGTCTTCGAGGGAGTGCCCACCTATCCCGATTCAGGGCGCTTCTGGCAGACGATACAGAAGCACAAGGTCAACATCTTCTACACGGCGCCGACGGCGATTCGATCGCTGATCAAAGCGTGCGAAGCGAACCCGCAGACGGCGCCGAAGAGCTACGATCTGTCGTCGCTGCGCCTCCTCGGCACGGTGGGCGAGCCCATCAATCCCGAAGCGTGGATGTGGTACCACAACAACGTGGGCGGAGGCCGCTGTCCGATCGTCGACACCTGGTGGCAGACCGAAACCGGCGGCCACATGATCACGCCGCTTCCGGGCGTGACTTCGCTCGTACCGGGCTCGTGCACGCTGCCGCTGCCGGGAATCATGGCGGCGATCGTCGACGAGACCGGACACGATGTCGAAAATGGTCACGGCGGAATCCTGGTCATCAAGCGGCCGTGGCCGGCGATGATACGCACGATCTGGGGCGATCCGGAACGCTACAAGAAGTCGTACTACCCCGACGAATTGGGAGGCAGGCTCTACCTGGCCGGCGACGGCGCGGTGCGCGACAAGACGCACGGCTATTTCACCATCATGGGCCGCATCGACGATGTGCTCAACGTGTCCGGTCACCGGCTCGGCACGATGGAGATCGAATCCGCGCTGGTCGCCAATTCGCTCGTCGCGGAAGCCGCCGTCGTCGGGCGCCCCGACGATCTCACTGGCGAGGCGGTATGCGCATTCGTCGTGCTCAAGCAGGCGCGGCCGTCGGGTGCCGAAGGCGAGAGGATCGCCAAGCAATTGCGCGACTGGGTCGGCGAAGGAGATCGGGCCGATCGCCAAGCCCAAGGACATTCGCTTCGGCGACAACCTGCCGAAGACGAGGTCGGGAAAAATCATGCGGCGGTTGCTGCGCTCGATCGCCAAGGGCGAGAACATCACGCAGGATACGTCGACGCTCGAGAATCCGGCGATCCTCGAGCAATTGAAGCAGGCGCTGTAACAGACCGTTTCGCAAATGTAGGGATTCAAAAGGTTTGCGGAGTATTTCTGGTCGTCATTCCCGCGAAAGCGGGAATCCAGTGACCTTTCAAAATTGATGGATTCCGGCTCGCGCCCGCTCGCGGGCTTGGCCGGAATGACGGAATTCAAGGAGTGTTAGCGCCGTATCACGGCACCCGTGTACGACTTCGCCTACGCGTCGGGAGGTGCCGAGTCCTGGAACGAAGGCCGCTTGGCGAGCTTGTCGGCCAGCTTCAGCAGGTTGGGATACTCGCTTCGCCAGGCGATATCGGCGTGGCGCAGATCGAGATAGCCGAGCGCGCATCCGGTGGCGATGTCCGCCAACGTATACGCTTCGCCGTTGCACCAGGGTTTGTCGTCGAGCTCGCGCGCAAGATCCTTGATCCCGCGGTCGATCTTGTCCCGCTGCCGCTCGATCCAATCCTTGCTCTGCTGCCTCGCTGGACGCCTGCGCTCCAGGACGATCGCGACTGCGGCATCGCAGATCCCGTCGGCCAGCGCTTCCCAGCGTCTCGACGGCGATGCGCTGGCGGTTGGGCTCCGGAATCAGCCGCGAAACCGGACTGACCGTGTCGAGATATTCGACGATCACGCGCGAATCGTAGAGAGCCGTGCCGTCGTCGAGCATCAGCACCGGAACCTTGCCCAGCGGATTGTGCGCCGTCACGCCGGTCGTCGCTTCCCATGGCGAGTCGACCACGAGCTCGCAGTCGATTTTTTTCTCCGCCAGCGCGATGCGCACCTTGCGCGCGTAGGGGCTCGTAAGCGACGCGATGAGCTTCACGGCCATCTCGGAATAACGGGGGCGGACCCGCGATAGAAGCAGCGCAACTTCGAAAGAAGAAACGCGAAATCGATGGAACGATATCGGATGCGAATTATAGCATTCGACCCGGCGTGCCGAGCCAAGATGCGCTCTAGCGTTGTGATAGACTCCACTGGCCGCCGCACACACTGACTGTGCCTTCGCGACGCGCCCACATGTCGAACCTCGACGCGCTTACCCCGCTGACCGCGCTGTCGCCGCTCGATGGCCGCTATCGCGCCAAGGTCGCGCAGCTCGCCGCCCATTTCAGCGAATACGCCCTGATGCGGGAGCGCGTCCGAGTCGAGATCGCGTGGCTCGAGGCGCTTGCCGACGAACCCGGGATCGCCGAAGTCGCGCCGTTTGCACCGAAAGCGCGCGATGCGCTCGAAGACGCGTATCGCAATTTCGGCCTCGGCGATGCCGAGCGGATCAAGGCCATCGAGCGCACGACGAACCACGACGTCAAGGCGATCGAATACTGGCTCAAGGAGCGTCTTTCATCGGTTCCGGAAATCGCGAAAGTGGCGGAGTTCATCCATTTCGCGTGCACCTCCGAGGACATCAACAATCTCGCGCACGGACTCATGCTGAGCGGTGCTCGCGAGCACGTGCTACTGCCCGCGATGAAGTCGCTGTGCGACGATTTGCGCGGACTTGCGCGAGCGCACGCGGACCTGCCGATGCTCGCGCGCACCCACGGCCAGCCCGCGACGCCGACGACGCTGGGCAAGGAAATCGCCAACATCGTCACCCGTCTGGAGCGCGCGACCTCGGTGGTCGCGTCCATGCCGATACAGGGGAAGATCAATGGCGCGGTCGGCAACTACAATGCGCACCTGTCCGCGTATCCGAACGTCGACTGGGAAGCGCTGGCAAAGTGGGTGGTCGGCAAGCTCGGGCTCGAGTTCAACGCCTACACGACGCAAATCGAGCCGCACGACGGTATGGCGGCGCTGTTCGACGCACTCGCGCGCGTGAATACGATCATCATCGACCTCGATCGCGACGTCTGGGGCTACGTCTCGCTCGGCTATTTCCGGCAGAAAGTCAGCGAGGGCGAGGTCGGATCGTCGACCATGCCGCACAAGGTCAATCCGATCGACTTCGAGAATTCCGAGGGAAATCTCGGTCTTGCCAACGCGCTGTTGCGCCACCTCGCCGACAAGCTGCCGATCTCGCGATGGCAGCGCGATCTGACCGATTCGACGGTGCTGCGCAACATGGGCGTCGCGCTGGGCTACGCGCTGCTGGGCTACGTCACGTGCCGGCAGGGGCTGTCCAGGCTTGCTGTCGATCCGGCGCGGCTGGCCGCCGATCTCGACGCGAACTGGGAAGTGCTCGCCGAGCCGATCCAGACCGTGATGCGGCGCTACGGCGTCCCCAATCCCTACGAGCAGCTGAAGGCGCTGACGCGCGGCAAGTCCGGAATCACGCGCGAATCGCTGCACGCATTCATCGATGCGCTCGCGATTCCGGCGGATGAGAAATCGAGGCTCAAGGCGATGACGCCCGCGACCTACATCGGCAAGGCCGCCGAGCTCGCCAAGCGCGTCTAGCTGCTTGCTGGCGGCCCGGCGTCGCGATTCCGGGCGCGGCGTTCGCGCAGCCACTGCAGCGCCATCGGCAGCACCGAAACGACGACGATCGCGATCACGATGTACGCAAGATTGTCCTTGACCCACGGAATGTTGCCGAAGAGATAGCCTGCGTAGACGAGGAGCGCAACCCACGCGGCCGCGCCGATCATGTTGTACAGGAGAAATTTCCGGTAGGTCATCGCGCCGACGCCGGCGAGAAACGGAGCGAAGGTCCGCACGATCGGGACAAAGCGGCCGATGATGATGGTGAACCCGCCGTATTTTTCGTAGAAGCGGTGCGTGCGCTCGAGGTACTCGGGCTTGAGCCAGCGCCCCAGCTTCGTTTCGTGCGGCTTGAATGCCCTCGGGCCGATGAAATGTCCGATGCTGTAATTCACCGAATCCCCGAGCACCGCGGCCGCAAACAGCGTGAGCACGAGCAGATGCACGTTGATTCCGCTCGCGGCGACGACCGTACCCGCGACGAACAGCAGCGAGTCGCCCGGCAGCAGCGGAAACACGACCAGACCGGTCTCGGCGAAAATCACCAGGAACAGCGCCGCGAACATGAGCGCGGCGTGGTCCGCCGCCAGATCGGAGAGCGTCTGGTCGAGCGCGAAGAGCGAATAAAGCAGCGTGGTCAGCATGAAGCCGGCCGCAGCCCGGGTTGCCTGGCCGCTTCTCCACTCGATCAGGGAAGGATTTTTTCTGCCGCGGAACCGGTGCGTTTCTCCGGCTTGACCAGGTCCTCGCGCGAGACGCCGAGCCACATCACCAGCGAGGCCATCACCAGCGCGGAGGAGTAGATACCGAAACAGATGCCGATTGCCAGCGCGAGCGCGAAATAGTGCAGCGTCTCTCCGCCGAAGAACAGGATCGAGAGCACCATCATCAGCGTACAGCCGTGGGTGATGATCGTACGCGACAGCGTGCTGGTAATAGCGCTGTTGATGACCTCGGGAACGCTCGCCTTGCGCATCTTGCGGAAGTTTTCCCGGATCCGGTCGGCGATCACCACCGACTCGTTCACCGAGTAGCCCAGCACGGCGAGCACGGCGGCGAGAACCGGCAGCGAGAACTCCCACTGGAAAAACGCGAAAAAACCGAGAATGATCACCACGTCGTGCAGATTCGCCGCGATCGCCGAAACCGCGAAACGCCACTCGAAGCGCAGCGCGAGATAGGCGACGATGCCGATGCTCACCAGCAGCAATGCCAGCGCGCCATTTTCGTAAAGCTCCTTGCCGACCTGCGGACCGACGAACTCGACGCGCTGCTGCGTCGCCATCGAGTCGTCGGCCTTGAGCGCGGTCATGACGCGCTCTGAAAGCTGCGCGCTGGACAGGCCTTCCTTGAGAGGCAGGCGGATCAGCGCGCTGTTGGCGCTGCCGAAGCTCTGCACCGCAAATTCGCCCAGGTTCATCTTGTCGATGACGGCGCGCACTCGGGTCAGGTCCGCGGGGTGGCTGTAGGCGATCTCGATCACCGTCCCGCCGCGGAAGTCGACGCCGAGATTGAGTCCGCGGGTGGCGAGAAACACGACGGCGAGCAGGAACGTCACCCCCGAAATGACGTTGAACACCAGCGCGTGCTTCATGAACGGGATGACGCGCCGGATTCTGAAGAATTCCATGAGCTCTCTCTAGTCTGTGTCGCGACTGCGCCTGCGGGCCGTCACGCCGCTTTCGCGGCCGCCGGCTTCCACACCTGTCCGATCGAGATCTTCTCGAGCTTCTTGCGTCCGCCGTAGACGATCGCGACCAGACCGCGCGAGACGAACACCGCGGAGAACATCGACGTCATGATGCCCAGACAATGCACGACCGCGAAGCCGCGCACCGGTCCGCTGCCGAATATCAGCAGCGCGATCCCGGCGATGAGCGTCGTCACGTTCGAGTCGAGAATCGTCCCCCAGGCGCGCTCGTAGCCCGCCTGGATCGCCGCGTGCGGCGTATCGCCCCAGCGCAGCTCCTCGCGTATCCGCTCGTTGATCAGCACGTTGGCGTCGATCGCCATGCCGAGCGTCAACGCAACCGCGGCGATGCCGGGCAGCGTCAATGTCGCCTGCAGCATCGACAGGATCGCGATCAGCAGCAGCAGGTTGATCGCCAGCGAGATGACCGAGATCACGCCCATGAGCTGGTAGTACGCCATGATGAAGACGGCGAGCACGATGAAGCCGTAAAGCACCGAGTCGAAGCCCTTCTGGATATTCTCGGCGCCGAGCGACGGGCCGACAGTCCTTTCCTCGACGATCTCCATCGGCGCCGCGAGCGCGCCGGCGCGCATGAGGAGCGCGATGTCGTTGGCTTCGCGCGTGTTCATGCGGCCGCTGATCTGCACGCGGCCGCCGCCGATTTCCTCACGGATCACCGGCGCGGTGATCACCTCCGCCTTGCCTTTCTCGACCAGAACGATGGCCATGCGCTTGCCGACGTTGTCGCGAGTGAGCTCCTTGAAGATCCGCGCACCGGTGCCGTCGAGGTTGATGTGCACCGCGGGCTCGTTGGTCCGTCCGTCAAAGCCGGGCTGCGCGTCGTTGATGCGATCGCCCGTCAACACGACCTGCCGCTTCACCAGCACCTGCGTGCCGTTGCGCTCGGTGAACAGATCGCTGCCCAGCGCGGGCTGTCCGGCGACGGCCTGCTCGAGCGCGCCGGGTTCGTCGTTGACCATGCGTATCTCGAGCGTCGCGGTGCGGCCGAGGATGTCCTTGGCGCGCGCGGTGTCCTGCACGCCCGGCAGCTGAACGACGACGCGGTCGGCGCCCTGCTGCTGGACGATCGGCTCCGCAACGCCGAGCTCGTTGACGCGGTTGCGCAGGATGGTGATGTTCTGAGCCACGGCGCCGTCCTGAATGCGCTTCTGCGCTTCGGGCTTGAGACCCGCGACGAGCCTGAAATCGCTGCCGGAGTCGACGGTGCTGAGCGTCAGATCCGGGAACGCGTTGCGGATTTCATTGTTGGCCTTGTCACGCTCGCCGGTATCGCGGAACCGGATGGCGACGTTCTGCCCTTCGCGTGCGATGCCCGCGTACTGGATCTTCTTTTCGCGCAGCAGAGAGCGGATGTCCGTCAGATACCGGTCGGCGGCCTTGTCCAGAGCTGCTTTCATGTCGACCTGCAGCAGGAAATGGACTCCGCCGCGCAGATCGAGACCCAGATACATCGGCAGCGCGCCGATCGAGGTCAGCCATCGCGGCGTGCTCGACAGCAGATTCAAGGCGATGATGTAGTTGTCGCCGAGCGCTTTTTGGAGGACGTCCTTTGCCTTGCCCTGGGTGTCCAGATCGTCGAAGCGTATCTTGATGCCGGTCGGATCGAGCGATTCGCCGCGGTAGGCGATGTTCGCCGCTTTCAGCGCTTCCTCCGCTTTCTGCAGCGTCGACGTGTCGATCTTGATGTTGGCCTTGCTGGTCGAAACCTGCACCGCGGGAACTTCGGGAAAGAAATTCGGCAGCGTATAGACAATGCCGACGGCCAGCGCGATGCCGATGAGCAGATATTTCCAGAACGGGTAGCGGTTCATCCGAGTCTGTCGCTTATGGTCGCAGAACCGTCGTCAGGGCCGCAATTGCATCGGCTGTCATAGGCTCTTGATCGTGCCCTTGGGCAACATCAGCGAGATCGCGGTGCGCTGAATGGTGATCTCGACGTTGGGCGCGACTTCGACGGTCGCATAGGCTTCGTTGAGCTTGCTCACCTTGCCGACGACGCCCCCGGCCGTCACGACCTCGTCGCCTTTTTGCAGTGACGAGAGCATCGCCTTGGTTTCCTTGGCGCGTTTCTGCTGCGGGCGGATCAACAGGAAATAGAAGACGACGAATATCGCGACCATGGGCAGGAACGCCATCAGGTCAGTGCCGGATGCACTGCCGGAAGCCTGCGCATAAGCGGGGCTGATGAACACGGTGGATCCTCCTTGCGTGTGGGGTGCCGGAGAGCGCGGGTGCGCTTAAGAAAGCGTGCTCGCCGGCAAAATAACGAGCCGTTTATTCTACCATGCTCGAGCATGGCTGCCCGGCCCTGGAGGAAGCTCGCGACGTATCCCGGCAGCGCGTCTTCGCGGATCGCTTGCCGCAGCTCGCTCATCAGGGTCAGATAATAGTGGAGGTTGTGGATGGTGTTGAGACGCGCGCCGAGAATCTCGTTGGCGCGCTGCAGGTGGTGCAGATAGGCGCGGCTGAAATTCCGGCAGGTATAGCAAGCGCAGTCGGCGTCGAGCGGCTGCGTGTCCGTGCGATGGCGGGCGTTACGTATCTTGACGTCGCCGTGGCGGGTGAACAGCCAGCCGTTGCGCGCATTGCGCGTCGGAAGCACGCAGTCAAACATGTCGATGCCGTCGACGACGGCTTCCACGATGTCCTCCGGCGTGCCGACCCCCATCAGGTAGCGCGGCTTGTCCGCGGGCAGACGCGGCGCGATGTGCCGGCGTATGCGCCGCATGTCGTCCTTGGTCTCGCCGACGGAGAGCCCGCCGATGGCGTAGCCGTCGAAGCCGATCGCGGCGAGGCCGCCGAGCGATTCGTCGCGCAGGTCCTCGTACATGCCGCCTTGCACGATCCCGAACAGCGCGTTTGGATTGCCTTCGTGCGCGGCGCGGGATCGCGCGGCCCAGCGGAGACTGAGCTCCATCGACGCCGCGGTTTCATCGCGCGAGGAAGGATGCGGCGTGCACTCGTCGAACACCATGACGATGTCGCCGTCCAGCGCGCGCTGGACCTGCATCGAGATCTCCGGCGTGAGGAAGAGCTTGTCGCCATCGACGGGCGACGCAAACGCGACGCCTTCCTCTTTCACCTTGCGCAGGGGTCCCAGGCTGAAGACCTGGAATCCGCCGGAGTCGGTGAGCAGGGGCCGCTGCCATCCCATGAAGCGATGCAGCCCGCCGTGCGCGGCGATGGCCTCGATGCCGGGACGCAGCCACAGATGAAAGGTGTTGCCGAGGATGATCTGCGCGCCCATCCTTTCGAGCTCGTCGGGCGCCATCGCCTTCACGCTGCCGTAGGTTCCGACGGGCATGAACGCCGGCGTTTCGACGATCCCGTGCGCAAGCGCGATGCGGCCGCAACGCGCGGCGCCGGACTGCGCGGTGACGGAAAATTCCATCGTGCGATTGTAGCAGCCGCGCCTTGAACTACCGGTCAGGAGAATCCGCTCCGGCACGCTCCAGCAGCATCGCGTCACCGTAGCTGAAAAATCGGTAGCGCTCGCCGATAGCGTGCGCGTACGCGGCGCGGATCGAGTCGTAGCCCGCAAACGCGCTGACCAGCATGAGCAGCGTCGATCTCGGCAAATGAAAGTTGGTCAGCAGCCGATCGACGACGCGAAAGCGATATCCGGGCGTGATGAACAGCGCCGTCTCCGATGCACCTGCCTTGAGCGTTCCATCGGCCGCGGCCGACTCGAGCGCGCGAAGCGACGTCGTGCCGACCGCGATCACGCTTCCTCCCGCCATGCGTGCGGAGTCGATTGCCGCGGCGGTCGATTCCGGAATGTCGAACCGCTCGCGGTGCATGGCGTGGCGGCTGAGGTCCTCCGCCTCGACAGGCTGGAACGTCCCCGCGCCGACATGCAGGGTGACATGCGCCAGCGTGACATCGCGTTGCCGCAGACGCGCGAGCAGCGCCTCATCGAAATGCAGGCCCGCGGTGGGCGCCGCGACCGCGCCGGGGTGGCGCGCGTAGACCGTCTGATATCGCTCGGCATCGTGCTCGTCGGGCGGTCGCGTGATGTACGGGGGGAGCGGAACCTCGCCGTGACGCTCGAGGTACTGCGTCGAACGGAATGTCCATCGTGAAGCGCAGCCGGACAAAGCGCTCATCGCGCTCGATCACGGTAGCCGTCGCGCCGTCCGGCAGATCGATGACTCCGCCGACGCGCGGCGGATGGCTCGCCCGGACCTGCATCCAGGCTTCGTCGGGTGCGACGATGCGCTCGAGCAGCAACTCCACCTTCCCCCCGCTGGGCTTGCGTCCGAACAGCCGCGAGCGTATGACGCGGGTGTCGTTGAAGACCATGACGTCGCCCGGTCGAACGAGCTCCGGCAAAGCATCGAAAGCGAGATCGCGAAGCGCGTGCTGCGCGACGTGCAGCAAGCGGCTTTGGGAGCGCTGCGGCACGGGTCGCTGGGCGATGAGCTCCGGCGGCAGCTCGAAATCGAAATCGGAGAGGCGATAGGGATGTCGAGTTGCCATCGGGGGAGGGAGCGCAAGAGCAGAAATGCGGTTTGAAGCAGCGTTGCTTTTCCGCGATAATGCCGCCTCTACTGCACAGGAGCAACGTTCGCGCAAAACGCGCGCTCCTTGCGAGCCGGGATGGCGGAACTGGTAGACGCGCTGGACTCAAAATCCAGTTCTGGTAACAGAGTGAGGGTTCGAGTCCCTCTCCCGGCACCACCAAAGCGATTCGAGTGCCACTTTCGCGCCGGCAGCAGGTCGTCGTAGTGCGATTTACGTCACGCCGATAGGCTTTAGGCCCGCATAATAGAGACCATGGGACTGATCCTTCAGGCGATTTGGCAAGCGATTGCACGTGTTCAACGAGTGCATGACGCTTTACTTCCCGTCGCGGTTAGGCGGGCTACATCTCGTTAGGCCCCATCGCTATGAGCATCGTCGCCAATCCATCAACCTGCGAGCTATGTGCTCCCGTTGAGGTCGTATTGGAGAGCGAGCTTGCGTACGTGCGCTACGACAACAACTCGTTGGGTCGCGGACACGTCCTTGTCATTCCAAGGCGCCATGTCGCAAGCTTTTTTGAAATGACAGCCGAGGAGCAAACGGCTGTTCTTGGCCTTCTGAATGAGGCACAGCGGCTTCTTCAGCACGAACATCGGCCCGACGGCTACAACATCGGCGTCAACATCGGGAAAGCCGGAGGCCAAACACGCATGCACGTCCACGTCCATTTGATACCTCGTTATGTTGGCGATGTGGCTGATCCAAGCGGGGGGATTCGATGCGTCTTGCCGAGCAGCATGCATGGTGCCTAACTTCTCGCTCAACCGGACGCCCACCGGCGGGCCTGCGGCCCGTCCGTCGTCGCGCCGGTTAGCTTGGTTCGTTAGGCGTCAAAGGCACAACACAACGTAGTAACACGTCTGGTCAAAGGAGGATTGCAATGGCAAGTTTTCTGCTCATACGACACAAGGTTCGGGACTTTTCGGAATGGAAACGCGGCTACGACGCGCATCTTCCAAAACGCGCCGAAGCGGGCCTGACCGAGAAGCACCTTCTTCGGGGCGCTGGTGACCCGAATGAAGTCGTTCTTCTTTTTGAGGCAAAGGATCTCGGCAGCGCGAAGGCATTCGCCGAGTCTGCGGATCTGCGACAAACAATGCAGAAGGTCGGCGTCCTGGACAAGCCGGACATCTATTTTCTCAATGGGTGAAAGCGTTTGGTCTCAGCGGATTCGACATATCGCCGAAGGTTCGCCATCCGCGCGTGGTCTCCTAGCCATTACCCTTGAGACGCCTAAGCTTTCGCTCAACGCGGATGCCCCTCGGCGGGCCTGCGGCCCGTCCGTCGTCGCGCCGGTTAGCTTGGTTCGTTAGGTGTCGCCGAGTCCTGCGACGTCTTGACGCTATAACGTCAAAGCGTTATCCTTTTTGCTATGGACGATTCAAAGCGCGCTACAGTCTATTTTGACGCCGACGTGCATCAGGCCCTGCGGTTGAAGGCAGCGGCGGCCGATCGCTCAATTTCGGACGTGGTCAATGAAGCCGTAAAGATGGCGCTGGCCGAAGATGCTGAAGACTTGGCCGCATTTGACCGGCGCAAGGCTGAGCGAAGCGTTTCTTTTGAGTCTTTTGTCCGTGTCCTAAGGCAACGTGGCCGGATATAGGCTGCTCATCAAGCCGTCCGCTGGAAAAGAGATCGAGGAGCTTGGTCAGAAGAAGGATCGCCAGCGCATCGTCAGTCGAATCGCTGCGCTGGCCTCCGAACCGCGGCCAGCTGGATGTGAAAAGCTTGCCGGCGCAGAGGGGCGCTATCGCGTTCGCCAAGGCCAGTTCCGAATCGTTTACGCCGTCGATGACGCGAGCCGCACCGTTGAAGTCGTCAAGGTCGGACACCGCCGTGAAGTCTATCGCGGCGCCACCTAACCTCACGCTCAACCCGGACGCCCCGTCGGCGGCACTTCGTGTCCGCCTTCGGTACGCCGGTTAGCTTGGTCCGTTAGGCCTGCTATCGCATTGCGGAAGGACGCACTCTTACGGAAGGAGAACATGTATGGTCACAGTAGCTCTGCTTGTTCGTTTGGAAGCGAAACCCGGTAAAGAGACGGAAGTCGAGAGTTTCCTCCGCGGTGGTTTGCCGCTCGTGCAAGACGAGCCCGGAACAACTGCTTGGTTCGGGATCCGTCTTGGACCATCGACATTTGGAATTTTCGATGCCTTCCCGAACGAGGCCGGTCGCCAAGCTCACCTCTCGGGCAAGGTCGCGGCAGCGCTGATGGCGAAGGCATCCGAGCTCTTCGCCAAACCTCCTACCATAGAGAAGGTCGATGTTCTCGCCGCTAAACTGCCTTGAAGTGCATGCGCCGCAGGCCTAACCTCTCGCTCAACCCGGACGCGGGACTTCCCCCCAAAAAGTTGACACTCTGAGCTAACGCTTGGAGGTGGCGATGGGCCGGCCTGGAATTCAGAAGATCACGCGCTATAGCGATGACTTCAAAGTTACCGCGGTGCGATTGAGTGATCTGCCTGGGGTGTTGATTCAAGACGTGGCGACAGCACTCGCAAACCGGACGGCTTTCCTAAGAAACATTCACTGTCGCCTGCAAAGTGAACCCGAATTCGGCCGCCCGTCGATGCAACTGCTTGATGACACGCTCGCGGTACTTTTGCTCGTAGTGCGTAGCACCGGGGTCCTGATAGTCGATGCCGAAGCGCATGGCGTTGTAGAACAGGACCGCGATCTTGCGCGCGGTCGCCGTCACCGCTTTGGCCTTCCCGATGCGCGCGGCCAAGCGTCGGTAGAAGGCGCCCAGCGCGGTGTTGGTACGACCCACGGTGACGGCGGCGAGTCGAAGGTGCGCAGCTACGCGGTTGGTTGTCTTTCGCGTATGCGCCGACAATACCTTGCCGCCGCTGATCTTGCATCCCGGAGACAGCGTCAACCACGAGGTGAAGTGCTTGGCCGATCGCCAGCGGCTCAGGTCGGTACCGCATTCGGCAATCATCCGCAGTGCCAAGTACGGACCGATGCCATGAATCTGCGTCAGATCAACACCCGCCAATTGGTACAAGACGGGGCGCACGTCAAAGCTTACGGCGTTGGGCTGAACCGTGCGGTGCCTCGCCTTCGGCAACGGAGCACTCGGACTTACCTTGTCCGCGGTGAGCGCAGCCAGCAGGACCTCGATCTGCGCGTCGCACTCGTCGACGCGAGCCTGGTAGAAGTCGTAGAGCGCCAGCGCTTGGCTGAGCGCGAAGACGTGCTCTGGTTGGTAGTTGCCCACCAAGGCGGCGCGCACGGTCTCCATGCTTGCCTTGCAGCGCACGTCACGCATCTGTGCCAGCACCTGCGGATCGCGTTGTCCGTTGACGATCGCGCGAATGATCTTCATCCCCGTTACACCGGTCACGTCCGCAACGACGTGGTGCAACTGCAGGTTCATGAAGGTCAACGCCTTCTGCATGTGCTGGATATGCGCTGCCGCGTAGTCGAGGTGTCGTTCGCGCAGCCGCAAGTAGACTCGCAGCGCAGCGATGTCGCGGCCTGGCCGGAAACTGGCTCGCAGCAGTCCACAGGCATGCAGGCGCTGCAACCACTGCGCATCGTTGACATCCGATTTGCGGCCAGGAACTGCTCGCGCCTCGCGGGCGTTGGCCAAGATCACTTCGATCCCCCGGCCTTCCAGAACTTCGTACACCGGCACCCAATACACGCCGGTGGACTCCATCGCGACCGTCTTGATGCCCGTCGCCATGAGCCAGTCGGCCATGCGGTGAAGATCACTGGTGAAAGCCTGAAACGTCTGGACGGGCTCCGTACAAAGATCTGCGCCTACCGCAACGACATGAAACCGCGATCCAACGTCGATACCCGCTGCACGGTCGTGAATGACCGGCAGTCCCGTCGTTGCCTTTATGACTGGACATGTTCACCTCCTGTCGTTGAACACGCCGGACGGGGACTCGGATCAGATCACTTTCCTAAACGGGGTCACGCGCAGTGCCACCACAGCTGGGTCCGCAGCTTCCCCTGGGCCAGGTTTTTTGACGGGGACATCTGCCTCCAAAAAGCAAGCGGCCACTGTCCAGGCGTCGCCTCAGTGTACGCATCGCTTGTTTCTACGCATATGGGACGCGGCAACCCGCGAGGGCGGTTTTTTAGAAGTTCGTGCTCCTCTTTAAGGATCGCGTACGCCGGTTAGCTCTGGCCGTTAGGCTGCGCAATTAGCATCGCCTCAGAGGGGGACCTATGAGCACCGAAACTGAAGCACTAGAACAGTTCTTTGCCGCAATCAATCGCAATGACATGCAGGCCATAACTAAGGACTTTGATCCGCAGATTGTGCGCGTTGAGCCCGAGGGCTTTCCGACAGCTGGCACCTATCGCGGTATCGCGGAAGTGCAAGAGCACGTCACGAAAGGACGCGGGACTTGGGCCGAAGGAACCTGCGAGCCGGAGAAGTTCTTGGTGAACGGAGACAAAGTCGTCGTGTACCTCTATGCTTGGGTCCGGTTAAAAGACTCGACTGACTGGATTGGCGGCCGATTTGCCGATGGTTTCGTGTTTCGCAATGGAAAGATCACCCAATATCTCTCTTTTGGAGAACGGGTGGATGCCCTCAAGTGGGCCAATATTGAACAGGTGATTTGAGTCCGGCGCAGCGAGCGGCCGCACTTGGAAGAAGCCGGTCCGCGATACACTCAAAGTGGTTGCTAGCGGTACGGCCCTGGTAGGAGGCGATACCACGTCAAGGGTTAACTCACAAGGGAGACAGTTATGCCGGTCACTGCTTTCAACAGTTTTACCGATGGTCTCGACCCGAACCAGAGAAGCCGCGAGCACTTCGTTACCGATATCGACATAGCGAACGACGGTCTCTGGGTGCCTTATGCCGATGGTGTCTGGTTCCAGCCCTGCCATTTCAATTGCACATCCGGCGGATTCAGCGTTGTTCTGAAAGGTCTCCCCGGCGCCGCGCTAGGCACTCACTACCACGTTGGTACTGTGCGTGGTTATACGATGCGTGGGCACTGGCGCTACCTCGAGCACGACTGGGTCGCAAAGCCTGGGACCTTCATTTATGAACCGGCCGGAGAAGCCCATACGTTGGTCATCACGGAGGACTCACCAGAACCGGCGTTGGTCATGTTTGTCGTTGAGGGTGGCCTCATTTATCTGGACAAGCCAATCAACGGTGGCGTTGCCGCCTACGAGGATGGATTCACGCTTCTCGACCTGACTCGCAAGTATTATCGCGAGGCGGGTCTCGATGCGCGCCAACTGGACCAGCTCGTTCGTTAGCTTAGGCATGCGGCCCAACCCGGCGGTCAACACGGACACCCGCCGGCGGGGCTTCGCCCGCGCCGCGGTCGCCGGTTACCTCGCGCGTCAGGCCCCATGAGAACCACTACAGTCCGCACTTTTCGCAATACATTTTGGTGTTGCTACGTAGTCATGTTTTTGCTCGCGTTTTTCCTCGTTCGTCATGTGGAGGGCGCCGGAGTTTTCGACAGCGTTGGCCTTTGGCACAGTCTCTACTACGCGGCTGGAATTGCATTGCCCACCGCAGTCATCTTGGCGCTATTCGGCAAGTCGATTCTGTCGCGCGTGGTTCCGCGCCGATAACGCTATGTGCTGGCTTATCCACGTCATGTGGCCTAACCTCTCGCTCAAGCCGGATGCTCCTCGGCGGGCCTGTGGCCCGTCCGTCGTCGTGCCGGTTAGTTTGGTTCGGTATGCCTCAATATTCTTCCACCTGCAATCATAGGAGGGTTTTATGAAGATGAAGTCCGTGAGTTTGTTTTTAATTACTATCGCTCTTGTCGGATGTCAATCAAACCAAGTGGCGCAGACCGGTGCACAAGGCGCACACATGGAGAGTTGCAAGGCAACCAGCGAAGCGGAAATCGCGGCGCTGTTTGACCGCTGGAATCAGTCGCTGCAGACAGGTGATCCGCACAAGGTGGTCGCCAACTATGCGGAGCGTTCAATCCTCTTGCCCACCGTTTCAAACAAGCCGCGTCTGACGCCTGCCGAGAAAGAGGATTATTTTCATCATTTCTTGGAGGACCGCCCTTCTGGCAAGATCGACTTGCGAACCGTTGAGCTTGGTTGCAACACCGCGGTTGACGCAGGTCTTTACACCTTCACGTTTGCCAAAACTGGCGCAAAGGTCAGCGGACGCTACACCTACACCTATCGCTGGAACGGTTCGGAATGGTTAATTACAAGCCACCATTCTTCAGCCATGCCGGAGAAAACATAACCCTTCGTCTCAGCGGACCGCCTGCGGCGGCCGCTGAACTTACATATTAGGCCGCATCAGTCGTATCGCCACACTCCGATTTCGAGAAACACGCCCCGCGACAAGCTGCACTACGCGGCTGTTCACGAGCACGAGTTCAGTTGGGAGGCTCTATGACCAAATGTCTTCTTGGAATGTTGGCTCTGCTTGCCGCGTCCGTGTGCTCAGCCGATCCTGACCCGTCTACGATGGCGATCGTACGCGACGCGGACATGAAGTGGACCGAATCCCCGAGATCGCCTGGCCTGAGCACAGCCGTGGTTTACGGGAATCCCACAATGCCAGGCCTGTACATCATTCGGGTGCACTTTGCGCCTGGCACCATGTCTCGTCCGCATTTTCATCCAGAAGCACGGTATATCGCCGTCTTAAAGGGCACGTGGTGGGTCGGGGCGGGTCCAAAGTGGGATAAAAACGCCACAACCCCTGTCTCAGCCGGGAGCTTCGTTGTTCATCACCCGAACAAGATCCACTACGACGGTGCGAAAGACGAGGAAGTGACATTGCAAATCACTGGCATCGGACCAAGTGCGACCACGCCTGTCAACGAGTTGGGCCAGGTTGCGGAATAGCTCAATCGCTGGAGTCAAGCGCGTGCAGTGGTTTCAAGTTGACTCAACAATTTCTTCTCCTGAGAGGCTTACCGTTATGCGGCGTCGTTCTGAAGTCTTACATGACTATCCTCCGATGTCTTGCAAGTGAAATATATCTGGAACTTCTAGGATGAGAACATGAAAAAGTCGGATGCGAGCCAAGGCCAGTCGGCATCGGAGCTCATCTCGAAAAGAATCGCCGAACTCGGGGACTGGCGTGGGAAAACCCTCGGCAGAATGCGCAAGCTCATCAAAGAAGCAGACCCGGACGCCGTCGAGGAGTGGAAGTGGATGGGGACTCCGGTGTGGTCGCACGACGGCATCATCTGCACGGGCGAATCCTACAAGGACAAGGTGAAGCTTACCTTTGCCAAGGGCGCGTCTCTGAAGGATCCGGCCCGTCTCTTCAACTCGACCCTCGACGGAAACGTACGCCGCGCGATCGACATCCACGAAGGAGAAGAAGTTGACGAGTCCGCGTTCAAGGCGCTCGTTCGCCAAGCGATCGCCCTCAACAGTTCCGGCAAGTCGAAACCTTCGAAGAAAGCGAAGTCGTAAGCGATTCCGCCCGGATCACGCGAGGTGAATAGCGGGTGAGCAAGTCGAGCGTGACGCCACGAAAGGCCCGAGCCGACGTCAGTTAGCTCTTACGTGTCAGACGCAATGCCTGCAAGACTCGTCGTCACCGCTCTCTTATTTTTGTTCTCGTGTCTCACGTGGGCGGCAGACCTCGCCGTGTCGTTATCTCATTTGATCGGCTCGATTTATGTTGTCGAGGACCCGCACTATGCCAAGACAAACTCCGTCGTATACGTAGGGCGGACATCAGTCACCGTCATCGGCGCTACATGGTCTCCCGAAACAGCTCGTCTACTCGCGAACGAAATCAGGAAGATATCGGACAAGCCGATTACCGATGTCATCGACCCTAGCTACAATCCAGAATACTCGGGAGGAAATGCCTATTGGAAGGGCATCGGCGCAAACATCGTTTCAACCGACTTAACCCGCGATCTGCTCAGGAGTGATTGGCAGAAAGTAGGCGACTTCGTCCGCGCCTCCTATCCCGGCTATCCTCACGTGGCGTTGGTCCTTCCGACGCAAACGTATCCGGGCGATTTCAAGCTCGAAGATGAGGATATCCAGGCCTTGTACCTAGGTCCGTCGCATGCTGCCGACGACATCTTCGTCTACTTTCCGAGAGAGAGGGTCCTGTATGCGGCCTCTATTCTTAAGGAGCGTCTGGGCAACCTGGAGTTTGCCAACCTGGAGGAGTATCCCAAGACTCTTCACAAGCTCCAGCAACTCCATCTAAACATCGATACCATCATCTCGGGGCATTGGTCAGCCATCCATGGACCGGAATTGATCGATCAATACCTTAAGATGCTAGAAACCCATTCGCAAAAGAGACCTTAGGGAACCTTTAGCGTTGCAACGCGCGTCCACGAAGGATCCAGTAAGCTGCGCTGACTTAAGACGAGCCGACCGCTTGCTGCCTAAGCCTTAGCTCAACCCGGAAGGTTAGCTTGGTCTCTTCGTTGCATTGGCGGTCGCCGCGGACCAGAATGTTCAAAATGAATGGAGGATGGCCATGTTGTTCGACATGAACCGTGCCGCTATAGGCACCACAATTTTTGTTGTTTTGGCTGCGCCGGTATGGGCTGACGATTGCACGCAGCCGATAGCGGCGTTGATGGTCACCGCGAAAACGCCGTATAGCGAGACCATCGTCTCCGCGGGCCCGGACGGCAAAATGGTGACGAGCCACATGGTCCAGACTCCGACCAGCAAATATGTCGAACGGGTTGGAGGCTGGACATTGATGCCCATATCGAGTGCCGACCTGGTCGATACGCTGAACGACATGCTCAAAACCGCGAAAATGACCTGCAAACGCACGGGCACGGACCAGGTCAACGGCCAGCCGACTGCCGTCTACACCGTCCATGTGGAAAATGGGGACGTCGTCACCGACGGCACGCTCTGGATTTCTGCCCAGAATCGCCAGTTGAAATCGGATATGACGGTGAACGGCAAACACTTCAGCGCGACGTTCGATTATGACAATGTGCAACCGCCGGCTGGTGCCAAGCCCTTGGGGCAACGATAACGTGGCGTCGGGAAATCGCGGCCTGACCCGTCGTTCAACACCGATGCTCCCCGACGGCGCTGCGCGCCGTCCTCTGTCGCTCCGGTTAGCCTTGTTCGCTAGGCACCTGCAAGAAATCGCGTGACCGCCCTAGTGCCCATGACCGATGGCGAATTCGCGGCTTTCACGGCGGAAGCCATTCCGGCATACGCCGCAGACAAAGTAACGTCGGGTCAATGGACGAAAGACGAGGCACTTGAGCTGTCGCGTAAGTCATTCGACAAACTCCTCCCACGGGGTCTCGCAACCCCTGACAACTACTTCTTCACCATTCGCGATTCCGTCGACCAGGTTAGCGTAGGAATGCTTTGGATCGCCGCTCAGGATCGAGCTGGGAGGCGAATCGCGTACGTGTACGACGTGAGTGTCAAACCGGAGCATCAGCGTAAGGGGTATGCGACCCGGGCCCTCTTGGCGCTGGAAGATAAGGTTCATTCCCTTGGGCTTTCGGGCATCGCGCTGCACGTATTTGGCCACAATACCGTCGCGCACGCGCTCTACGTCAAGCTCGGGTATCAACCCACGAACATCAGCATGTTCAAGGCTATCGAGAGGCCAGGTGCCTAAGCTCTCGCCCAGCCACGCGGCTCCCAAAGACGGCGCTGCGCGCCGCTCCCGCTTCGCGCCGATTAGCTTGGTTCGTTCGTCCCAGCATTGAACGCACATGCCCACAGTTGAAACGCTCGAACGATTCATAGCGCTAGTCGAACAGAACGCGCACGTAGAGGCTGTTGAAGGTTTTTATACCGCGGATGCCTCGATGCAGGAGAATCAGTCCGCACCACGTGTGGGCCGCGATTCCCACGTCGCAAATGAACGCCGCGTTCTGTCGAAGACGAAGACCTTGATATCGCGGTGCGTCCGGCCCGTATTCATCAATGGCGACAAAGTCGTGATTCGCTGGATATTCCAATTTGAGTGGTTGGATGGAACGGTAACCCAGATGGAAGAGCTCGCCTACCAGCGCTGGGAGGGCGAACGTATTGCGGAGGAGACATTCTTCTACGACCCGGCGCAGCGCGTACCGAAAAAACTGCATGCGTAGTCGGCCCAAGCTTTCGCTCAACCCGGACGCTCGTCAGAGGACTTTCGCCTCGTCCGTCCAGCCTCTCCCGGATTGACTATGCCACTCGTCTACCGCTATGCCTTCCCCGCCATGTGGTTGGTCTGGGTCGTCTACTGGTGCGTCGCAGCGCGCGACGTGAAGATCACCCTGCGGCGCGAGTCCTTGTCATCCCGACTCTTGCACATTGTTCCCCTTGCAATCGCCGTGCTTCTCTTATCTGAACCAAGAGGGAGGATTGGCTTTCTTGGCGAGCGCTTTCTGCCGTTGGCGGCATGGCCTTTTTGGCTCGGGTTATTCCTGACCGCCGGCGGGTTGCTTTTTACAGTTTGGGCACGCTTGCATCTGGGCAGGAATTGGAGCGGCACCGTCACGATCAAGGAAGAACATGAGCTCGTCACAAGCGGGCCTTACGCACTTGTTCGTCACCCAATCTACACGGGACTCTTGATTGCATTTCTGGGCTCCGCTTTGGCGCTTGGCG
Organism: uncultured beta proteobacterium; assembly: GCA_963745385.1. Taxonomy (GTDB): domain Bacteria; phylum Pseudomonadota; class Gammaproteobacteria; order Burkholderiales; family Casimicrobiaceae; genus PALSA-1003. The sequence continues at coordinate 31,518 of CAVUXI010000014.1, read as the reverse complement.
ACTGGGGAGGTGTTCTCGCCTTTGCGCTGGCGGCAGCGGCGCTGTGGCGTAAGCTTCGGGTCGAAGAGGGCTGGATGCGGCAACAATTCGGAGATGCGTATCAGGCCTACTCTCAGCGTGTCGCAGCACTGGTGCCTTTTGTTCTGTGAGCGTCCTTTGTCCCCGTCGACGGCGCTTCGCGGTCGCGCAGGTTAGCTTGATTTGTCAGGCCTTCAGGCGTTCGTTCACAACTGTGGGAGGGCCCTGTGTCAACTGAGCGCAGATACTGGTTTCCTGCAAAACGATACGGCTGGGGCTGGGGCGTGCCGATTTCCTGGCAAGGCTGGGCGGTCTTGGCGGCATTCTTCGCGCTCCTGCTGATAGGCTTGTTTGTTTTCCCACCAAGCGTGCAACTCGGCGCGTATCTCGCCTATACAACCGGCCTCTGCGGGTTGCTCGTGGCTGTGTGCTGGCTCACGGGCGAGCCGCCGCGCTGGCGTTGGGGGAAGTGATGAGCTTGTTCCGTCGGGGCTTTCTCTTCCAGATCGTTTGACTCGCGCAGGTATCGGAGCCTTATGAAACCAAGGCCGCTTGCCCGGTGTTTATCCAGGCTTGGCGTGGCCGCCTTGTTCTTGGCGGCCGCAGCGTCCGCCGCCGATGTGTACGTGATGATCTCGGCCGGCTTTTACGGGGTCTATTCCGAGTTGGGTCCGTCTTTCGAGCGCGCGAGCGGCCACCACCTGATTACGACGCGCGGTCCATCGATGGGTGACTCTCCGGAGTCAATCCCTACGCGCCTGGCTCGGGGCGAGACCGCGGATGTCGTGATACTCGATGGAGGAGCCGCCGACGAGCTCGGCAGGCGAGGATTGGTGCGCGCCGACAGCAAGGCCGAGCTCGCCCGCTCGATGATCGGGTTGGTGGTGCGCGCAGGTACGGCAACACCGGACATCGGCAGCGTCGAGGCATTCCGCAACACGCTGCTCGCGGCGAAATCCATCGCGTACTCGGACAGCGGCAGCGGTACCTATCTCTCGACTACGCTGTTCCCCAAGCTCGGCGTCGCAGAGCAAGTGGCGGGCAAGAGTCGAAAGATACGCGGTCCGCCGTCCGGTGAGCCGGTCGCCGCCGTCGTCGCGCGCGGCGAGGCGGAGCTCGGGTTCCAGCAGGTCAGCGAGCTCATGCACGTCCCCGGCGTTACCTTCGTCGGCTCGATTCCGGCCGAGCTCCAGCCGGGGTTTAGCTTCGCGGGGGCGGTCACCAGCACGGCCCGGCAGCCGGAGGCGGCGATTGAGCTGATCCGCTTCCTGGGATCGCCCGAGGCGGCATCGGCGATCTCGAAGGCCGGGCTGACGCCACTCTCGGTACGATAGCGGCGCGGAATGCCAATACGACGTGGACCTGGACGGCCAACAACGCGGGCGCGTCTGCGCATTTGACCGCGACGGCGAGTTGCTGCCGCGTTCAGGGGAGATGAAATGTCCACCGAGCTTTGTTCGTCAGGCGCTTCAATGGACGATGCCTCATCCACGGAGCTGTTGAAATGATCACAGTCGAATTTCTGATCACGTCCCTGATCGTCGTCCTCATCCCGGGGCCCGGTGTCGTGTTCACCGTTTCCACCGGGCTGCTTCGGGGCCGCAAAGCCAGCGTTGTCGCCGCGTTCGGATGCACCGCGGGCATCGTGCCCCATCTCCTGGCGACTGTGCTTGGGCTGGCCGCACTCATGCACACGAGTGCGCTTGCATTCCAGATGCTCAAGTACGCCGGGGTGGTCTACTTGCTGTATCTCGCGTATGCGACTTGGAGAGACAAATCTGCGTTCGCGGTGGAGGGAGCTCCCTCGGGAAGCACTGCCATGGGTCTCATTATCAAAGCCATCCTTTTGAATATCCTGAACCCGAAGCTGACCATCTTCTTCCTCGCCTTCCTGCCGCAGTTTGTCGAACAAGGTGCATCGGCGCCGCTCGCGCAACTGCTGTTGCTGAGCGGCGTGTTCATGGCAATGACCTTTGCGGTCTTCGTCGTCTACGGGCTGCTGGCCCACGCATTTCGCAAGGCTGTCATCGAAACACCGCGCGTTCAATCGTGGCTGCGTCGCGGCTTCGCCGTCGCGTTCGCGGGTCTTGGGGCTCACCTTGCCCTTTCGGAGCGGTAAGGCAAACGCGACGCTCGAGCAGGACATCGTCATGCTCATCGACGGCAAATGCCACTGCGGCAATATCGCGTTCCAGCTCGAATGGGAGGGAGACCCGCCCGAAATTCCTGCGCGCGCATGCAGTTGCTCCTTCTGCGTCAAGCACGGCGGCGTCTGGACATCCAACCCAAAAGCCCGTTTGGCGGTAGCTGTTCGTGACGTCTCGCGGGTGTCGAAGTATGCGTTTGGATCCGGCACGGCCACGTTTCACGTCTGCTCGCGCTGCGGCGCCGTGCCGCTGGTTACCAGCGAAATTTCGAATCACCTCTATGCAGTCGTCAACGTGAACGCGTTGGAGAATGTCGACCCATCGTGGCTTCGCAGAGCCGCCGTCACGTTCGAGGGCGAGGATGTTGAATCGCGCCTCGCACGCAGGTCGCGTAACTGGATCGCCGATGTTCGCTTCGTCCCCGAAGGGGGCGGCTGATCTCCCTCAGGCGGCCTGACGTGTGCAAGGCCGCAGTCCCTCCAATCGCCGGACACCCTTTGGCTCGTCGCCCCGCGCGCCGAACTGCGCAGATGAATGTCAGACAGCTCCAAGCATTCTGTGGGCGGCTTTCCGGCGCCGATGAAACGCTCTATGGCGACCCGAGCAATATCCTTGTCTACTCGGTCGGTGGAAGAACCTTCGCTTATTTCAAAACCAGCAACCCCGAAAGATGGCGCTTCAGCACAAAAGTTACCCCTGATCGGTTTATCGAGCTGACGGATTTTCCCGGCGTAAAACCGGCTCGATACAGGGGGCGCTTCCATTGGGTCACGATTGTCGAAGTGCATCGCTTCCCTGCCGAGTATCTGACCGAGCTCGTCGAGTGGTCACACCAGACGGCGTTCGTATCATTGAGCAAGGCGAGACAGATTGCCATTCGCGCATCACGCACCTGATGTCACGTGCAGATATGCAATCAGCGCCAGCTGTTCAGCGGATGCGTGCCCGATTTCCGCCGCCTTGCAACCCACCCGCTTTGCGCCGCCGTCAGGCTCGACCCTACAATCCGCCGCAAGTGTCAATCCGGACCGCGGGGTTGCGGGACAATAGAAAAGGCGGTTGGCCTGGAGGAGAACCAACCGCCTAGCCGCCGGATCCTGCTCAGGTGATACAGCGGAGGCTACAGCATAGGCGCGTGTCCGCGCGCCGTCAGTCAGCAAACTGTAAGCTTCGCTCTTTGGGATGCTGGTCCAGTCGCCTCGGCCACAATCACTCGCGACCTGAAATCCACGATGTCAGGTCAACCCTCGGATACATGAGATGACCACGCCGCGGCTTGCGACATCACGCAGCTACGCACTCGTTTTGATCGGCGTCCTCGCCGTTCACGCCTGGATCCTCGTCGCGGCAGCGGCCCGCGCGTTCGTCGGAAGGCCGATCGAGGACTACGACCTTTGGAGCTTCGCGATCGCGTTCCCGCTTTCGTGGGCGTTGCTCAGGCAGTGGGAACGACACGCGCCGGCAGTGGTGTTTGTCTCGCTGCTCATCGCCGCTGCCGCGCTTACGTCGCCAGGTGCCGTTGCCCTGGTCGCGACGATGGTCTTGAACGCCTATATCGTCGGCGGCCGCTTGCTCGGGTGGGCACGCGCGGGGAAGGAAGAGATCGAGCCCGCGCTGCCATTCTCAATCACGGCCCTTGTTGGCTGGGCGGCGTGGCTGGGTTTGATCTCACTGACGGCGTCGTTGAAGGTGCACTACCCGCCCGTTTACGCGGGGGCGCTGATCCTGCCGATCCTCCTCGGATGGCGCCGAGTCGCGGGATTGGTCAACGGCATCCGTCAGTCGCTGGTGCGCCCGGAGCGCCCGGTTACCGGGACGGAACGCGTGTGGCTGGCGCTTCTGCTGACCATTGCAATCCTGCATCTCTTCGTCGTCGCCAAACCCGAGGTCGGTTACGACGCCCAGGCGGTGCACATGCAGTTTGCCGCGCTCCTGGCCGACCAGCACCGTTGGCCGCACGATGTTGCGCGCTACGCCTGGGCGGTGATGCCGCTGGGAGCGGATTTCGCATACGCAAGCGCATTCATCCTCGGAGGCGGCGAGCAGGCGGCGCGCCTGCTCAATCTCGTTTTCGGCGTCTTCGCTCTTCGCATCGTGTTCGTGCTCGTCCGCAGGGAAGCGTCGCGCGAAGTCGCGCTGGCGAGCGTCTGCCTGTTCGCGTCCATGCCGCTGGCCTATCTGGAAACCGGCTCGCTGTTCGTCGAGAACCTGTGGTGCGCTTTCCTGCTGGGCGCGCTGTTGCTCGCGCTGGATTTTGCCCGCACTCGCTCGACGGCCGCTTTTCTCGCACTTGCTTTTCTCGCGGCGGGCGCCCTGCAGACCAAGGCGATCGCGGTCGTTTGGCTCGCGCCGATCCTGGCAGCCCTCGCATTGGCGTCCCGCCGTCCAAACGTACCGAAGTTGGGACGCCGAGGCGCAGTCCTGCTCGCGATCGCGCTCGTCATCGCGGCGTTTCCCTACGTTAACGCGTGGTTGCGCACGGGGAACCCGCTGTTTCCTTTTTTCAACAACGTCTTCCCCTCTCCCTACTTCGAGAGCCGGAATTTTTACAATCCCGTGTACCAAACGCCGTTGCGCATCGACAGCATCTACACACTGTTCATCTCGAGCGGCAAATTTGTCGAAGGCTTCGACGGCGCCGCGGGGTTTCACTGGCTGCTCCTGCTTCCGATCATCGCATTGGGATTCACTCGGCGCCGGCCGGCCATGCAATGGCTGAGCCTATTGCTCGCGGTGATCTTTTTTGTCGTGGTTTACAGCCAGCAGGCCTACCTACGCTATCTCCTGCCGTTCCTGCTGCTTGTCGCCCTGCTCGGTGGATGGATGCTGGGGGACATCGTCCGCGCGCCAGCGACGCGGGTCGCGCTTGCCGTCTTGGGCGGAACGCTGGTCGTCACGAATGTCCTTCTGATGAACACGGGGGTTTGGTGGAACGACACCTTGTGCACTGGCTGTGCATTGGGGCAAGGTGCACGGACGGGGTATGTCGCGCGGTATTCTCCCGATCGCGTCGTCGCGCAGTACCTCACCGACACGGTGCCGACGGGCCGCGTCGGCTTTTTCGTGGTCAACGCCCCGGGCGCGAGCGGCTTTACCGGTTATTCGCGGGCTGCGAACTGGCACGATGTCCGAGTTTATCGGAAGCTGGTCGACGCTAATACCGCAAACGACGTGCTGGCGATCGCCCGCCGCTATGGCCTGACTCACGCAGTCGTGCTCGATGCGACACAGGACAGCGTCTCGCCGATCGCGGCATTCCGCGATGCCTATACGGTGCCTCTGTGGTCCTTCAACGGCTACGTGGTCGCCGCGATCAAGCCGCCGAGCCCGTAGTCAACGCCGCGATCTAGCGTCCTGTCCCGTGAATAGCTTCATACGAAGTTTATTTGCGGGACAGGACACTAACCGGGCGCGCGAAATATCTGCAGCGAGATGTCCCCGGGCAGCACACGCAGAAACGGCGCCGCGAGCGCAATCCCGCACCAGAGAAAAGCCGACGCGGCAATGCCGGTGCTCCGATTGTAGCGGAGGCGCTGCCACAAACCGCCGATGTCGAGGGAGACAAGGCGGCCGCGATGAATTTCCGCGAACCCTTCCCGTCCCGCCAGGCGCGACAGCGCAGCGGGATGAAAGTAGGAGAGGTGCGGTGACGGAAATCCCTTTTGCCACAGCCGCTCGTACGGCCCGGACAACCCGATGCTGTCGAAAAGAGCGGCTGTTCGAAACAGCGTGCCGCGGCTATTGGGCAGGTTCAACACCAGCAATCCGCGGGGGCGGAGTCTGTCGCGGCACGCCGCGAGCGCCGCGCGCGGGTCCGGCAGATGCTCGAACACGTCGTTGAATACGATGAGACCGTAGCGCCGGTTGGGGGCCAGGTCGTCGGGGAAGAATCCAACGGTCACATCGTGACCCGAGGCTGCGGCAACCGCGGCAGTCGGTGCATCGGGCTCGATACCCTGCATCGAGTAGCCGCGCCGCGCGGCCGCTTCGAGGAACCAGCCGTGAGCGCATCCCGCTTCGAGACCCTCGCAAGGTCCCGGGCCCATCTGCTCGCCGACGACGTCGAGGATCCGCTCGAAGTTCTTTCTGCGGAGATTCAGGAACGCTTTTTCGCGGCGCTCTTCGTCGACCGCGTCGTCGGCCGTCGCATCGCCGATATGCGGCGGGAGACTGGCTGCGAGAAACCCGCAGGCGGGACAGCGAAAGCACCACGCGTGGCGCGTGGGACGCATGCGTCCATCGCAGACAGCGCAAAGGCGGGCTGCGATCTGCCCGCTCGATGCGCCAGCGCGCTCTTGTAGCGGCACGCTCGCGCTCGTCATCGGATCGCGTGCAGCGCTATGGGGTCTCGGACTCATCGTCCGCCTGGAGGCATTCTCGAGGCACGTTCTGCACGTCGTAATGAAGCGCCCCGAGCAGCAGCTGGACGCCGATGAGGACCGGCAAAGCGGCGATCATCACTTCGCCGGAGGTTGCCGGGACGCCGCTGACCGCGGAATGGATCCATTTTCTGAGTCCGTAGACCGCACCGAAGCCGGTGATCAGGAGACCGAGCGACAGCTGGAGCGTTCCGGCGTTGAAATCGCGAAGGAAGTAGGCGTAGAAAATGCGCTTGAACATGGCGCGCGCGTATTTCATCGGAAATATCGCCGCGATCTTCCCGATTCGAAGACTGCTTGCCTCGCCGAGATAGCGTGAAGGCATCGGCACATCGCGGACGACCGCGCGGGTCGTGTAGAGGCGGAACAGCATATCGGATTCGAAGAAGAAACCCCGATCGAGCTTGGCGAGGGGCAGGGCGGCCAGGGCGCTGCGGTGGATGGCGGTGTAGCCGTTGGTGGGGTCCATGACGTCCCAATATCCGCTGGCGAGCTTGTTGACGATCGACAGCAGCGAGTTGCCGAACAAGCGCAGCCTCGGCATCGAGCGAAGGTGATCGAGCTCATAGAAACGATTGCCCTTGGTGTAGTCGGCGCGTCCGCTGACAATCGGCGCGATAAGTCGTGAAAGCAGGCTCGGATCCATCTGACCGTCGCCGTCGATTTTCACGACGATTTCCGCACCGTCGATGAGCGCCTGGCGGTAGCCCGTGACCACTGCCCCGCCGACGCCCTGATTCTCGGGATGGCGCAGCACGGTAACGCGTTTGTCGCTGCAGGAGCGGTCGACCACGGCACCCGTTTGCTCCGGACAGGCATCGTCCACGACGTAGATGCGCTCCACCTCGGGGCCGATGGCGGCGATGACGCCCAGGATGTGGGCGCCCACCCGATAGCACGGAATGACGACGGCCGTTCCTCCCTCGCGACCCGCCATTTCACCGCACCGTGACGATGACGCCCGCCACGATCAGCGCGGCGCCCAGGAGCGTGTTCAAGGTAAGCGGCTCGTCAAATACAAAGTACGCGAGGAGCGGCACGAAGACAAAAGCCAGCGCGTAGACGGAATAAGCAAGGGTCAACGGCACGGAACGGAGGATGAAGACCCAGAGCACGGTCGTTGCGGCGTAAAGCAGAAGTCCCGCAAGCAGCGCCGGAGACACGAGGCTTCGCGCGCTCGACCAGGACCAACCGTCGATGCGCCATTGCGCCGCGGCAGTCTTGAAGAGCATCTGACCGAGCGCAAGGAGCAAAACGCACAGTACGGTCAGCGAGAGCCATCGTGCTTGCATGTGTGGGTCCCCTGGCTGGTTGGAGGCATGGCGGATTGCAGCCATGCAATATCCGGAGCGGTTCGAGCGAAGCCTAGCAGGCGATCGGCAAAAATCGAAGCGCCTCCGGGCCCGGAGGCACGCATCCGGGTCCGCTGCGCCTTGCGTGCGCTTGTTCCTTGCGGCGAGCTACGGGTGGCTGGTTGCCTTTAGTCGATCGAGCTTCGCCGCATACAGCGCGTGCTCTTTGCGGGTCGAGCTGTTTTCCATGGCGAGCCTCAGGTGCGATCGCGCCTCGTCGATCTCGCCCAGTCCGATGCAGGCGGCGGCCAGCCAGAAGTGAAATTCGTGGTAGTAGGCGTCGCGATAGACTTCCTTCGTAAACAGCTCCTTCGCCGTCTTGAAGTCTCCCTTGCGCATCGCTTCCATGCCGAGGTTGAAGAAATGGAAGGGCGGATAAGGCTGCAGGCGCTCGACCTTCTGCGAAAGGGTGTCGGCTTCCGCAATGCGGCCTTCGTCGTTGAAAACCAGTGCGAGGTTCGACATGACCTGCGTATTGTCCGGTTCCAGCGCGAGGACGTCGTGGAGTACTTCCTCGGCCTCCTTCAGATTGCCGTGATCGCGGTAGATGATGCCCAGGGTGTTATACGAGCTCAGAAATTTGGGATCGCTTTCAACGGCCGCGCGAGCCCACCAATAGGCGCTATCGAGTTGCCCGCGGGCGAGCGATTCTGCCGCCCGGTTGTTCATGTACATGGCTACGATGGTCTGCTCCCCGATGACGCGCACCCGAGTGCCACGGACTTCGCGAGGGGCAAGGAAGTCGACGGTGATCGGCGAATTGTCGTAGTCCAGGACGCGATCACCCATGCCCGCCTCGACCAATGTCAGATTGACGTGCGAGCTGGCAAAGTAGAAATCGTCGCTGCGGCTGTACTGGTCGGCCACGAGCACCTTCTGGTACCGGACCGGCAGACCGAGCTGCTTCGCGAGCGCGGCGGTCATGATGACCAGCGACAGGCAATTACCGGCGCGGGCGGAGAAGGTCTGCGACGCGTTCCGGGTAAGCTCCGCGTCATACTCGAGCCTGAGCTGTTTTTTGTTGTAAAGCGCGTCGATGAGCCCGTGCCGCGGGCCCTTTGTCTCCAGTTGCGCAGCGATCTCCACGTTCAGGTAATGCTTCATCTCGTCGCTGACCGCGAATACGTCGGCCGCGCTGATGCGCTCCGATGGAGCGGCGAATAAATGATCCCGGAACAGCCCGGCAGTCGGCGCCGATGGCGCCGTTGCGCAGGCAGCGAGCGCCATCGAAAGGATCATGGCGCCGCAGAACCTTACCTTGACGCCTCCTGCGTGCCGGGCCATAGCCGCTGCAGCGCTGCCGCGCGACGGGAGGATTGAGCAGGGGAGCGGTCGCATGTCGAACCTCACTCTGGTTTTGCCGGTGGGGCCCTCAAAAACGGGCCTCGTCACAACCTACCAGAACACTGCGCCGGTTGGTTTACGCTGTCAATGTCGAGCACGGGAGGGATACAATATTCGGTTCGAAGGGACGGGCAACCCATGAGAAGAAACCGATGAACGCAGAAAGAGACAGCGTGCGGACGCAGCGTCTCGACGAAGTGCTCGCCCTCGTTCGGGCCAAGGTCCCGTCCGAGCAGCGCACTCTCATCGAGTCTTTCGTCCAGGGTTACTTCGGTCAGGTGGATCCCGAAGAGCTCGCCGAGCGCGCCCCGGCGGATCTCTACGGGGCCGCGCTGTCGCATTGGAACTTCGCCCGCAGGCGCGAACCCGGCCGCGTGCGGGTCCGCGTGTTCAATCCCAGCATCGAGGAGCACGGCTGGCAGTCGACGCATACGATCATCGAGATCGTCAACGACGACATGCCCTTCCTGGTCGACTCGGTGACGATGGAGGTCAATCGGCACGGATTGACGCTGCACCTGATCATGCATCCCATCCTGACCGTCAGTCGCGCCGCGGACGGAACGCTGATCGGGCTCGCGGGCAAGGATGCAAAGGACCTACGCCGCGAATCGTTCATTCACGTGGAAGTCGACCGCATCGGCGATGCCGCGGAGCTCGAGCGTCTCGCGGCGGACATCGCACGCGTGCTGGGCGACGTCCGCGCCGCCGTCGAGGATTGGAAGCCGATGCGCGATCGACTGCAGGCGATTCTCGCCGATGTCGGCAAGCGGCCGCCGCCGCTGCCCGCCGATGAGCTTTCCGAAGGCAAGGATTTCCTTGCGTGGCTCGCTGACGAGCACTTTACGTTTCTCGGCTATCGCTCGCACGACCTGGTCACCGTGCAAGGCGAGGACGCGCTGAAGATCGTACCGGGGTCGGGTCTGGGCATTCTGCGCGAGGAGGAGAGCAAGGAGCTGGCGAAGAGCTTCTCCGCGCTTCCTCCCGAGGTCAGGGCCTACGCGCGCCGGCCCGAGCTCCTGATCATCACCAAATCCATGTCGCGCTCGACGGTGCACCGGCCGGGCTATCTCGACTACGTCGCCGTCAAGCGTTTCGATACGCGCGGCGAGGTCTGCGGCGAGGACCGCTTCCTCGGACTCTTCACATCGACCGCCTACAGCGCCAAGCCCGCCGACATTCCGCTGCTGCGGCGCAAGACCGCCAACGTCGTCAAGCGCGCAGGCCTCACGCCCGGAAGCCACGCGGGGAAAGCGCTCATCAACATCCTCGCCACCTATCCGCGCGACGAGCTTTTCCAGACCGCCGAGGACGATCTGCTCCGCACCGCCATCGGGATCCTGCACCTCGGCGAGCGCCAGCGGTTTCGGCTGTTCGTGCGCCGCGATCCCTTCGAGCGCTTTCTCGCGTGCATGATCTACGCGCCGCGCGAGACGTATACGACCGAGCTGCGGCAGAAGTGGCAGACGATCCTGCTGCAGGCGTTCGACGGCAGCAGCGCGGAGTTCAACGTGCATCTGTCGGAGTCGGTGCTCGCGCGCATCCTCATCACCGTGCGCACGACGCCGGGGCACATTCCCGATTTCGATGTCAGAGAACTCGAAGCGCGGCTCGCCACAGCGGCGAGACGATGGGAGGACGATCTCAAGCAGGCATTGATCGAATCGGTGGGAGAGGCCCGCGGCAACGGCTACTACCGCCGTTTCGGCGCGGCGTTTCCGGCGGCGTATAGGGAAGATTTCACCGCCAGGAACGGGGTGCCCGACATCGAAACGATGGCACGCTTGAGCGACGCCTCGCCGCTGGCCATGACGCTCTACCGGCCGCTGGAAGCCGAACCCGGCGCGCTGCGATTCAAGCTGTTTCACCTTGGCGGGCCGGTGACGCTTTCCGACAGCTTGCCGATGCTAGAGCGCATGGGACTCAAGGTGCTCGACGAGCGTCCCTACCGCGTCACGCCTGAGGGCTCGCCCTCCATCTGGATCCACGATCTGGGCTTGCTTTCGAGTCTGTCGGACGCCGAAGTCGAGGTCGACGCCCTGCACTCGGTGTTCGAGGATGCGTTCGGCCGCGTCTTCCGGGGAGAGGTCGAGAACGACGACTTCAATCGCCTGGTCATCGCCGCGCGCGTGCCCGCCAACGAGATCGTCCTCCTTCGCGGCTACGCGAAATACCTGCGGCAAATCGGGTTTCCGCTGTCGCAGGCATTTATCGAATCCACGCTTGCGGCGCACGCCGACATCGCGAGCATGCTCGTCCAGTTGTTCAAGGTCCGCTTCGATCCGGATCAGGGCGCCGGCGCCGGAGCGAAAACCGCCGAGCAGGTGCGCGCGATCGAGGCGGCGCTGGACAAGGTCGAGAATCTCTCCGAGGACCGCGTGCTGCGCCAGTATCTCGCGCTTATCCTTGCGACGAATCGCACGAACTACTGGCGCATCGACACATCGGGACAGCGAAGAACCTTCGTGTCGTTCAAGTTCGATCCGGCGAAAGTGCCGGGCTTGCCCGAGCCGAAGCCGATGTTCGAGATCTTCGTGTACTCGCCGCGCTTCGAGGGCGTGCATCTGCGCGGCGGCAAGGTCGCGCGCGGCGGACTGCGTTGGTCGGACCGGCCGGAGGATTTCAGGACCGAAGTGCTGGGCCTGGTCAAGGCGCAGATGGTCAAGAACACCGTCATCGTGCCGGTGGGCTCCAAGGGCGGCTTCGTTCTCAAGCGCGCGCCGCCGGCCGCCGATCGCGAGGCGTTCCTCAAAGAGGGCATCGCCTGCTATCAGGATTACCTGCGCGGCCTGCTCGACATCACCGACAACCGCGTCGGCGACAAGATCGTTCCGCCGCCGCAAGTCAAGCGACACGATCCCGACGACCCGTATCTGGTCGTCGCCGCGGACAAGGGCACGGCGACATTTTCGGACTACGCCAACGGGATCAGCAAGGAATACGGCTTCTGGCTCGGCGACGCGTTTGCATCGGGCGGCTCCGCGGGATACGACCACAAGGTCATGGGCATTACCGCCCGAGGCGCGTGGGAGTCGGTCAAGCGCCACTTCCGCGAGATGGGCGTCAACACCCAGACGACGGACTTCACGGTCGCCGGCATCGGCGACATGTCGGGAGATGTCTTCGGCAACGGCATGCTTCTGTCGCGCCACATCAAGCTGGTCGCCGCTTTCGACCACCGCCACATCTTCCTCGATCCCGATCCCGTTCCGGAATCGAGCTTTGTCGAGCGCGAGCGCATGTTCAAGCTGCCGCGCTCGTCGTGGGCGGACTACGACGCGAAGCTGATCTCCGCTGGCGGCGGCGTCTACCCTCGCAGCGCCAAGTCGATACCGATCACGCCGGAGGTGAAGCGCGCGCTGGGCATCGCGGCCGATGCGCTCGCCCCCACGGAATTGGTCAACGCGATCCTCAAGGCGCCGGTCGATCTGCTATACAACGGCGGCATCGGTACCTACGTCAAGGCAAAGAGCGAGTCGCACGCCCAAGTGGGCGATCGCGCCAACGACGTACTGCGCATCAACGGCTCGGAGCTTCGATGCAAAGTGATCGCCGAAGGCGGCAACCTCGGCTTTACTCAGCTCGGTCGCATCGAGTTTGCATTGGCGGGCGGGCGCATCAACACCGACGCGATCGACAACTCGGCCGGCGTCGACACGTCGGATCACGAGGTCAACATCAAGATCCTGCTCGGGCTCGCGATCACCGAAGGCGAGCTAACCGAGAAGCAGCGAAACGCCCTGCTCGTGGAAATGACCGACGACGTGGCAGCGCTGGTGCTGCGCGACAACTACTTTCAGACGCAGGCGCTGTCGGTCACGGGCAGAATCGCGCTGAAGCTCCTCGATGCGCAGCAGCGTTTCGTCCACTACCTCGAAAAAACGGGCCGGCTCAACCGGGCGCTGGAGTTTCTGCCCAGCGACGAGGAGATTGCCGAGCGTCGAGCCAAGGCTGTGGGGCTGACCAGCCCCGAGCGCGCAGTCATGCTCGCCTACAGCAAGATCTGGCTCTACGACGAGCTCCTAGCGTCGAAGCTGCCCGACGATCCCTGGGTCGAAACGGCGCTGTCGCGCTATTTCCCCGCGGCGCTGCGTACGCGATATGCGAGCTATATGGCGCGCCACCCGCTCAAACGGGAGATCATCGCCACGCACGTCACAAACAGCATGATCAATCGGGTCGGCAGCACCTTCGTCCACCGACTGATGGAGACGACCGGCGCAAAGCCGGACGAGGTCGTGCGCGCGTATCTGCTCAATCGCGAGATCTTCGGCTTTGTCGATTTGTGGATGGCCATCGAGGCGCTCGACGACAAGGTCGACGACGCGGTGCAGTCGGCCATGCTCATCGATACCGCGCGCCTGATCGATCGGGGCACCATGTGGTTCCTCCGCTCACGCCGGCTCACCGACGACATGGCAGCGACGATCGCCCATTTTGCGCCGCACGTTCGCGCGCTGGCGACGAGCCTCCCTCAGATGCTCGATCAAGGAGAGCGCGCCCAGGTCGATGCCGCGGTCGCCCGTTACGTCGAGCAGGGCGTTCCGCAGGAGCTGGCATGGCGCGCAGTCTCGTTCGATACTTTGTATTCCGCTCTCGACATCATCGAAGTTGCCGAGTCGACCAAGCGTCCCGTCGAGCTGGTCGCGCAGATCTACTTCGAGGTCGCAGCGCGGCTGGGTCTTCCATGGCTCCGCGAAAAGATCGCGGCGCTGCCTGGCGAGGCGCATTGGCAGATGCTGGCGAAGGGCGCGATGCTCGACGATCTTTCCAGCCTGCAGCGCACGCTGACCGCGGAAGTCCTCGCGAGCGGCGGAGACATACCGCCCGCGGCGCTGATCGCCGCGTGGCTCGATCGCAATCGGCGCGGAATCGAGCGGGCGGCGCAGCTCCTCACCGAGTTGCGCGCAGCGCCGTCGGTCGATGCGGCGATGCTCTCGGTCGCGCTGCGCGAATTGCGCAATCTCGCCTGACGCTGCCAGGCGAATCGCGGACTAATCGTCTTGCGCCGTCGGGAGGCCGCGCTTCTAGATGTGAGCGAGCGCGAGCCCGCCGATCGCAACCGAAATTGCCGCAACCCCGTACGCGACGTATCCCAACCCCTTGTTGCGCGTGAGGATGGTAATGGCGGCCAGCGCGATCGCAATCTGGATCAGCGTCGTGGCCTGCGCCCAGCGATGATGCACGTGCATCGCGGCCTCGCTTTTCTGCTCGGCCGCCTTTGACTGATCCTCGAATTTCTTGGCCTCGGGCATGATCTCTTCTTTTTCCTTCTTGTAGCGCTCGACCTCCTTCTGGTATTTCGCCTGCTGGTCGCCGCTCGTAAGCGTCAGACCCAGCTCGGCCAGGTTCTGCTTGCTGCTCTTTGCCTGATAGAAGTTCCACTGGTCGGAAGCTTCGGTCTTGCGAATGGCCGCTTCGTTCTTGTAGAGCAGCGCCTCATTTTGGGTCGCCCCCGCCATGTATCCCATCATCGATCCGACCGTCGCGAAGATCGCGGTCATCACCGCGACCTTGCCGGCAAAGCGATCGCCGTGCTCTGCTCGATGCTCGACTTCGTGCTCGTGCGGGCCGTGCACGTGAAAGTGTTCTTCTGACATGATTCTCCCTTAGCGTTGTGACCGCCTGTTCGATGCACGGCCGAAAATCAGCGGCTCGAGCGTTCGTAGGCCGCGAAATCGTAGGCGAAACCCTGCGCGCCGTCCATACGCCTCGATTCGCGCGAGATTTCCCGCCATGCGTCGTGTGCATACTCCGGAAAATGCGCATCTCCGGCGAAGGAGCGCCGGATCTCCGTGAGATAGAGCAGCTGCGCGCTCGGCAGCGCGGCCCGGTAGATCGCGGCTCCGCCGATAACGAATACCGGATTGGCCAGTGTCGCAAGCGACAGCGCATGCTCGAACGAGTCCGCGACTTGCGCTCCCTCCGCGCGGAATTGGGCATTTCGGCTGACCACGATGTTCTGCCGGCCGTCGAGCGGGTTGCCGATGGACTCCCATGTCTTGCGGCCCATGATGATGGTGTGGCCGAGGGTGAGCTTGCGAAAGTGCTTCAGATCGTCGGGCAAGCGCCAGGGCAAGCCGTTATCGACACCGATCACGCCGTTGTCTGCGACGGCGGCGATGAGCGCGACGCATCGCGTCGGCGCCGCTTCGCTTGGCGGGCCGGCGCAGGGTAGTGTATCGTTCACCGTAGCTCGCAGGCTATGCGCTGTCGTAGGCGTTCCCAATTGATTATAGCGGCGCCCACGGGGCCGCGAAGCTCCCCGAAGGAACCGCAGAGGTTCCCACACTTTCGTGTATTACCCGCGTTCATTCGTCAAATTCATCCTGCTTGGATTCCTGCTGGTCAGTCTGCCGCTGCTCTATGCATTGGTCGAGCTCATTATCAGCCTCGATCGCTTGGGAACGCAGGGCCAGCAGGCCGTGCTGCAGGCGGCGCAGGCGGGACGCGCCAGCCGGCAGCTCTACGAGCAGGCGACGACGCTGGAGCGCCTCGTTCGCCAGCATCTCATTCTCGACGACCCGCAGCTCATCGAGGACTACGGGCGGCTGCGCCAGGATTTTCGGCAGACCTCGCAGCAGCTCTCGCAGCTTCCGCTCGATCGCGCGCAGCTCCTCGCGCTTGAAAAGCTCGACGACAGCGAGGGCGGGCTCTACACGTTGCTGAAGGCGCCGCAGCGGCCGCCGAGCGCGGCGGCGACGCTTGCCGACGGCTATGCGGCCCTTGCCGAGGGCGCGCAGGCGATGCTCACCGCCACCAATCGCCTTACCGAACGCGAGATCGAGCGCTTGCAGGCTACCGCTGCGGAAGGGCGCAATACGTCGGGCTACCTGGCGCTCGCCGCGGGCCTGATCGCGCTCGCGCTCGCAATTATTTTTGCCGTGCTGATCGCGAGGCCCATCCGCCAGCTCGACCAGGCGATCCGGCAGATGGGCACGGCGGATTTCACGCACGCGATCGAAGTCAACGGTCCGCAGGATCTGCGCTACATGGGACAGCGGCTCGAGTGGCTTCGCTCGCGCCTGCACGAGCTCGAAGAACAGCAGAACCGGTTCCTCCGCCACGTCTCCCACGAGCTCAAGACGCCGCTCACCGCGGTGCGAGAAGGCGCCGAGCTGCTGCGCGATCGCGTGGGCGGAGAGTTGTCGGCCGAGCAGCAGGAGATCGTGCGCATCGTCCGGGAAAATACGCTCTCGCTGCAGAAGCTCATCGAGGATCTGCTGAACTATCATCAAACGCGAAGCATGGAGCCGCAGACGCTGGGCCCCGTCGCGCTCGAGGACGTCATACGCCGCGTGGCGCGCGAGCACAAGCTCGCGGCTTTCGCACGAATGATCACCTTCGAAGCGAAGCTCACTTCAGCGATCGTCATCGGCGACGGCAACAAGATCCGCGCCATCGTCGACAATCTCCTGTCCAACGCGATCAAGTATTCGCCCCGCGCCGGCGAAATTTCGCTCGAGCTTCGCATCGAGAACGACTTCGCCGTCCTGGATGTCATCGACGAGGGCCCGGGAATCGATCCTGGCGACCGGCCCCGCATCTTCGATTCGTTTTATCAGGGCAAGAACGCGCCCGAGGGCCGCATCAAGGGTTCGGGGCTCGGCCTTGCCATCGCCCGCGAATACGCGCTCGCTCACGGCGGACGGATCGAGGTGCTGGATCGCTCCGACGGCGGGCGCGGCGCACATTTCCAACTAAGGCTTCCACTCGCGCTCTCCGTGCATCAGACGCCCGCGCGCGCTGCGGCGAAAGTGTCGCTCGAAAGGGAAGCGTAGATGCCGCCACAAGCGCGGGCACGCGCCCCGGTGGCTGTGGTCGCTTTCCTTGCGGCATGCGCGGCGGCGGCGCCTCCGAGCGTGGAGGCTCAGACTCCGCCCGCGCCCCTGGTTCAACCCCAGCCGGAACCGCAACGTGAGCCTGTCCAGGTCCCGCCGGTGCCCATCGCCCCGGAGGCGGCGCCGGCGCCACCGCCCGTCAACGAGGAAGAACAGCAGGTGCTCGCGCTCATCGCGGACTTGCAACGCTACGGCAGCGAAACATCCGAGGAGCTTCGTCGCGATCTCGCCGCCGCCAATCAGGCGATCAATCGCGCGCGCACCGACGTCAATCGAGTTCGGCTCGCGGTGCTGCTCACCCTGCCCGGCGCGGGACCGCCCGACGATGCGCGCGCGATGGGGTTGCTCGAAGCGATGGTCGGCAAGAACGCCGGCGCCTCGCCGATACGGCAGCTGGCGTCGGTGCTCTACGCGCAGATTGTCGAGCGCGTTCGCGGCCTATCGGAGGAAAAGAAAAAAAGCGCCGCCGCGCAGGAGAAACTCGATCAGCTGCGGGCGGTCGAACGCAGTCTCTTGCTGGAGCGCAATCGCAACGCCGGCGGCGGTGCCGGAGGCGGCGGCGGGGGAGGAGGCACCGGAAGATGAAGCAAAGCACGCCGCACTCGAGCGAAGTCCTTCTGGTCGACGACGATCCCGATCTGCTGAAGCTCATCAGCCTGCGGCTGACGTCCGCCGGCTACAGCGTGCGCACCGCAGACAGCGGCGAGACCGCGCTCGCGGCGCTCGCGGTATCGCGTCCCGCCGCGGTGATCACCGATCTCAAGATGCCCGGCATCGACGGTCTTGCGCTGTTCGACGCGATTCACCGCCAGCACCCGACGCTGCCGGTCATCATCCTGACCGCTCACGGCACGATCCCCGAAGCGGTGTCGGCCACTCAGCGGGGCGTATTCGGTTTTCTGACCAAGCCATTCGACAGCCAGGAGTTGCTGCAGAAGGTCGCGGCGGCCGTGAGCTTGACGGGCGGCGGCCCCGAGGCGTCGGTGCAATCGCGCGGCGACTGGCGTTCGGGCATCCTCACTCGAAGCCCGCGAATGGAGGATCTACTGCGGCAGGCGAGGCTCGTCGCCGAATCTGACGCAAGCGTCCTCGTTTTCGGCGAATCGGGAACCGGCAAGGAGCTTCTGGCGCGAGCGATCCACCGCGCAAGCGGTCGCGCGGCGAAGCCTTTCATCGGCGTGAACTGCGGCGCGATTCCCGAGCCCCTGCTGGAGTCCGAGCTCTTCGGGCACGCGCGCGGGGCATTCAGCGGCGCGATACAGGCGCACAAAGGTCTGTTCCTGGCGGCCGACGGCGGCACCATCTTCCTCGACGAAATAGGCGACATGCCGCTGGCGTTGCAGGTGAAGCTCTTGCGAGTCCTGCAGGAGGGTGAAGTTCGTCCGGTGGGTGCCACGGCCTCGATTCCGGTCGACGTCCGAGTGATCTCGGCGACGCATCGCGACCTCGATGCCCAGAAGGCGGCCGGCGATTTCCGCGAGGATCTCTATTACCGCTTGAACGTCGTATCGCTGAAGCTCCCTCCGCTCGCGGAGCGGAGAGAGGACATTCCGCTTTTGGCGACGCACTTCCTGCGCAAGCTCGCCGAGCGCTATCGCAAGCCGGTGCCGTCCCTGGCGCCCGATGCCATGGCGCTTTTGATCGGTGCGCCCTGGCCGGGGAACGTGCGGCAGTTGCTCAATCTGCTCGAGCAGGCGGTCGCGTTGACGACGACGAGCGTGATTCCCGCGACGCTGGTTCAAGGCGCGTTGCGTGAAGACGCCGGGGTGCTCGCCCCATTCGAGGAGGCGCGTAAGCAGTTCGAGCGCGACTACCTCGTGCGCCTGCTCAAGATTACCGGTGGCAATGTTACCCAGGCCGCGACGCTGGCCAAGCGAAACCGTACTGAATTCTACAAATTGCTGCAGCGCCATCGCCTCGAGCCCGCAATGTTCAAGGAAGCCAAGACCTGACACCGCCTGCTGGGAAATAAAGTCCGTCCGATGTTGCTTTTTGCGTCACCTTGTCGTTTTCAAACGACAACGTTTACCCTTTTCAATCAATGGCGTGATTCGCCCTGACGCCGGCCTGTCGCTTGAATGCGACATACGTTGCGTCAGAATTTGTGCCGCGCATCATTCGCGACCCAGGCGCGCCCCTCGCAGATTGCGGCCAATCGCGTGTTTGTTAAGCGCCCGCTCGGTTTTGGCACGTCGCTTGCTTAGGCTCCATCGAGGAGCTAGCGCGTACGCTCAAAGCGTGCGCAAAGAAACGAGCGGAGAAGTGCCATGGATACGTTTTCACCCGAGTTTTCCGAGTTCTGGCTGCCGCAGCCGGCGCAGTCACGCGACCGGGAAGGTCCCGACGCCATCCGAAAGGCGGTCGAGGCTACGTCGCAGGAAGACGCGCTCGAAGAGCTCGCTGAACGGATCAACGCCGCCCGGAGCGTCATTTAGCGCCGCCACGAATTCACCCAGGAAGCCGCGGCGAGCGATCCGCCGGCCGCAGCTACACCGAATCCCCCTTGCCCGCTCTATTCCTCCCAGCGGGCTTTTTTTGTCCCGTGCCCGGCCGGACTCGCCGATCAATGCCGCTTGAAGTACTGCACGGCGCGCTCGTGCGCCTCTGCGGCTTCACGCGTCTTGAACGTGCCGAGGTTGCGGCGCTTGCCGGTTTTCGGGTTCAGCTTTCGCGAGTACAGCCGATATTCGCCGGACTTGAGCTTGCGAATCATGCCAGTCTCCTAGAGGTCTGTCTGGTGCGCCGTTCAGCTTCGACGCGAGCACTCGGCTTTAGACAGCCACGGGCGCTTTGATTGCCGGATGGAACCGGTAGTCGACAATTTCAAAGTCCTCGTAGCGATAGTCGTATAGCGACGCTGGCCGGCGCTTTATCACCAGCTTCGGCAGAGGGTAAGGCGGTCTTGCGAGCTGCGTGTCGACCTGCTCGAGATGGTTGACATACAGATGGCAGTCGCCGCCTGTCCAAACGAAATCGCCTGCGTCGAGTCCTGTCTGCTGCGCGACCAGATGCGTCAGCAAGGCATACGAGGCGATATTGAACGGGACTCCCAGAAAAATGTCGGCGCTGCGCTGGTAGAGCTGACATGAGAGCTTGCCGTCCGCCACGTAGAACTGAAAGAAGGCGTGGCAGGGCGGAAGCTTCATACGCGGGATATCGCCGACGTTCCACGCCGATACGATCAGTCGCCGCGAGTCCGGGTTTCTGCGTATCTCCGCGACGACGTTGGAAAGCTGGTCGATGTGTCGGCCATCGGGCGTGGGCCACGAGCGCCATTGATATCCGTAGATGGGGCCCAGCTCTCCGTCGTCGTCCGCCCATTCGTCCCAGATGCTGACGCCGTTGTCCTGCAGGTAGCGCACATTGGTCTCCCCCGCCAGAAACCAGAGCAACTCGTGGATGATCGACTTGGTGTGCACGCGCTTCGTTGTCAGCAGCGGGAATCCTTCGGCCAGGTCGAAGCGCATCTGGTAACCGAAGACCGACAGCGTTCCGGTTCCGGTGCGGTCGTCCTTGCGGTGGCCGTGGTCGCGCACATAGCGCATGAAGTCGAGGTAGGTGCGCATCTAAGGCCAAGCGTCGGTGGGACAGGGCATTCTCATTGTAGCCCACGCCGCGCGCGCGAAAGAGCAGCGCGACAGAGCGGAAAAGCCGGCGAGGAGGTATATTTCTGACCCGACGCCGAACGAGTTGAAGCCCTCTCGCGGACGTCCAGGACTGCCGTAGAGCGGTTACCGCATCCATGACCGAACACAGCCAATTCCAGCTCCTGCGCGAGCGACGCTTCGCGCCGTTCTTCTGGACGCAGTTCCTCGGCGCGGGCAACGACAACCTCTACAAGAACGCGCTCATCATCTTCGTTGCCTACGAGGCGGCTTCGCTTACGTCGCTGTCCAGCAACGACCTGGTCAATCTCGCGGCGGGGCTGTTCATTCTTCCCTTCGTCCTGCTGTCGGCAACCGCGGGACAGGTCGCCGATAAATTCGAAAAGTCGCGGCTCATCCGCTGGATCAAGCTCTTCGAGATCGGGATCATGTGCATCGGGCTCTTCGGTTTCTGGCGTCAGGACCTGCTGCTGCTCTTTCTTGCGCTGGCGCTGATGGGGGTGCATTCGACGGTGTTCGGCCCGGTGAAGTACGCGATCCTGCCCCAGCACCTCAGGCCCACCGAGCTCGTCGGCGGCAACGGCCTGGTCGAGATGGGCACCTTCGTCGCCATTCTGCTCGGCACGATCGCCGGCGGGGTCGTGGTCGCCATCAAGCCCCAGGGTCCGATCTACGCCGGAGCCGGGGCGATCGCGATTGCAGTTGCGGGCTATTGGGTGAGCCGAGCCATCCCGCTGACGCCCGCCGTCGCGCCCGGACTCAAGATCAACTGGAACCCGCTCACCGAGACCGGGAAGAACCTTCGCTTCGCGCACGGCAATCGCGTCGTATGGCTGTCGATGCTCGGCATCTCCTGGTTCTGGTTCTACGGCGCGACCTTTCTCACCCAATTTCCGAACTTCACCAAGGATGTCCTCGGCGGAGACGAACACGTCGCGACGCTTTTGCTCGCGGTGTTCTCGGTGGGGATCGGCGTCGGCTCGCTTTTGTGCGAGCGCATGTCCGGGCGCAAGGTGGAGATCGGCCTCGTACCCTTCGGCTCCATCGGGCTGTCTGTCTTTGCGGTGGACCTGTGGCTGGCGAGCCGCGGTCTCCACCCGTCGGGCTTGACGGGGATCGATGGATTCCTCGCGGTACCTGCGCACTGGCGCGTCGCCGCCGACCTCGTGCTGCTCGGAATGTTCGGCGGCTTCTACATCGTTCCCCTGTACGCGCTGATACAGGAGCGCTCGGAGCCTTCGTTTCTTTCGCGGATCATCGCGGCAAACAACATCCTCAACGCGATTTTCATGGTCGCCTCGGCGGGGATTGCGATCGGGCTCCTGAAAGCCGGATTGAGCATTCCGCAGCTCTTCCTGATCACCGGACTCATGAATGCGGTCGTGGCGGTGTACATCTACTTGCTCGTCCCCGAGTTCCTGATGCGCTTCCTGGCGTGGCTGCTGATCCATTCCTTCTATCGGGTCGACAAGGAAGGGCTCGAACGCATCCCGGAGGAGGGCGCCTGCGTGATCGTCTGCAATCACGTCAGCTTCGTCGACGCCATCGTGATCTCGGCGTGCGTGCGGCGTCCGATTCGATTTGTGATGGACCACCGCATCTTCGCCGTGCCCGTCCTCAATTTCATCTTTCGAACCATGCGCACCATCCCCATCGCGTCGGCGAAGGAAGATGCGGCGATGAAAGAGCGCGCATTCGAAGACGTGGCGAAGGCGCTCAAGGCCGGTGAGATCGTCGGCATTTTTCCCGAGGGCAAGCTCACTCAGACGGGAGAGCTCAACCCGTTTCGTCCCGGCCTGCAGCGCATCCTCGAGCAATCGCCGGTGCCGGTCATCCCGCTGGCATTGCGTGGCCTTTGGGGAAGCTTCTTCAGCCGTTCACAGGGGAGGGCCTTGCGGCGGGTTCGCGGGGTGTTCTCCCGCATTGCCCTGGTCGCCGGGACGCCGGTCGCCCCCGAGCTCGCCACCCCGGAGCTGCTTCAACAGAAGGTGCTCGCCCTGCGCGGCGATCGGCGCTGATAGCGCTTTAGACAACTGCGCCGCGCTACGACAGTTCGGCAGACGTCCAGCTCGCCGCCACGAGCGCGGGAAGGGCGATGCCGGACGGCGCGCGCAACGCGTAGTCGACGCGATGCGTCAGCGGCGTCGAATCAGGATTGATCTCGACCACAAGCGCGCCGGCTGCCCGGGCGAGCGCGGGCAGCGCCGCGGCAGGGTAGACCTCCGCCGAAGTTCCCGCCACCAGCATCAGGTCGCAGCGCCGCGCGGCTTCCTCCGCGGCAGCAAGCGCCTCCTGCGGCAGCATTTCCTCGAACCACACCACGTCGGGCCGCAGCAGTGCGCCGCAGCTCGGGCAGTGGGGAACCTCTCCGCTGCTCGCATCCCAGCGCTCGACGCGCGTGCCCTCGCGCGAGCATTTGACGCGGCCGATGTTGCCATGCAGCTCGACGATGCGGCGGCTACCGGCGCGCTGGTGAAGGCCGTCGACGTTCTGAGTGATCAGCAGGAAGTCGGGCGCACGCCGTTCGATCTCGAACAGCGCGTGATGACCGGGATTGGGCGCGACGCGACTCGCGCGTTCGCGTCGAGACGCATACCAGTCCCAGACGAGCTTGGGATTTCTCTCGAATGCCGCGGGCGTCGCCAGCTCCCGCGGATCGAACCGCGCCCAGAGTCCGGTTTGCGCGTCGCGAAACGTCGGTACGCCCGACTCGGCGGAAACGCCCGCGCCGGTCAACACGGCGACCCGCTTCGCCGACGCCAGCGCCCTCGCTAGCGCGGAAGGAATCTCGATCGAAGAAGATTGAGCCATGGCGGGAGTCGATACGCAGGACAAGCATCGTACCGCAACGTTGCGAGGGCGAGATCTGCGAGATCGGGAACGACACGCGCAAAAAATGCGTTGTTGCGGCAGGCCATCGATGCGACAGCAGATCCCTCGCGTTCGCTCGGGGCGACATGGAAGTCGAGCTGCAAACGTGCGTGCTAAACTCGTCGCAGGTCAACCATCCTGTAATGCCGATGTCGGGCAACACGTTCGGTAAGCTCTACTGCGTGACCTCGTTCGGCGAATCGCACGGACCGGCGATCGGCTGCGTGGTCGACGGCTGTCCGCCGGGACTCGAGCTCGGCACGGACGACATCCAGCACGAGCTCGACCGGAGAAAGCCGGGGACCTCTCGTCACGTGACCCAGCGCCGCGAGTCCGATACAGTGGAGATACTCTCCGGCGTATTCGAAGGACGCACGACCGGCACGCCGATCGCGCTCCTGATTCGCAACGAAGACGCGCGCAGCAAGGACTACGCAACGATCGCGGAGACCTTTCGGCCCGGCCACGCGGATTACACCTACTGGCAAAAGTACGGCATCCGCGATTTTCGCGGCGGCGGAAGGCAGTCCGCGCGCGAAACCGCGGTTCGCGTCGCTGCGGGCGCCATCGCGCGGAAGTGGCTCAAGCTGCGCTATGGCGTGGTCATTCGCGGACATCTGGCTCAGATCGGAACGCGCGCGGTTCCATTCAAGGACTGGCGCTACGTCGATCTAAATCCGTTTTTCGCGCCGAACGACGAGATCGTGCCCGAGCTCGAAGCATTCATGGATTCGATGCGCAAATCCGGCGACTCGTGCGGCGCGCGGATCGCCGTCGTCGCGCACAGCGTTCCGGTCGGCTGGGGCGAGCCGGTCGCGGACAAGCTCGACGCCGACATCGCGCACGCGATGATGAGCATCAACGCAGTCAAGGGCGTCGAGATCGGCGCGGGCTTCGGCTGCGTCGTGCAAAAAGGCACCGAGCATTCGGATGAGATGACACCGCAGGGGTTCGCATCGAATCACGCAGGCGGCATCCTCGGCGGCATTTCGACGGGTCAGGACATCGTAGTGTCCATCGCGGTCAAGCCCACATCATCGATCAGGCTCGACCGGCGATCGATAGACAAGGCAGGCAAGCCGGTGGTCCTCAACACGCACGGGCGGCACGATCCCTGCGTCGGCTTGCGCGCCACTCCCATCGCCGAAGCGATGCTCGCGCTGGTGCTGATCGATCACGCGCTGCGTCATCGCGCGCAAAACGCGGATGTGAAATGCGATACGCCGCAGATTCCCGCGCAGGCGCCCGACGATGTGGTGGCGAGGTTGCGCGCCGGAGGCGCGATCGACAATCCCGATCCTGACGAAGCTTGAAAGCCGTCGCTAGTGTCCTGTCCCGTGAATAGCTTCATTAAGTGAAACCGATGATTTTCGTCGCCAGACTAGGCGCGAGGCCGCGTCGTAGCTTGGGCTACGGCAAGGGCCGAGCAACAACGTATCGCGGCGAAAAGCGCGGTTTCATACGAAGTTTATTTGCGGGACAGGACACTAAGGTATGCGCTTGGGCGCGGCGGGTTGTTCGCTTGCTCTAATGCGCCTTTTGACTTCCGCGTCGGCCTCGCCGCGCGCGAAGCGCATCCTCACCATGTCGCCGGCGGCGATTGCCGCGGCATCGTGCACGATCGCGCCAGACGGGCCTGTCACGATACTGTAGCCGCGTTCGAGCACACGCAAAGGGTCGAGGTGGCGAAGGCTGCGATCCAGGAGGCCCAGGGCGTTCGAGGTCGCGGAAAGCCGGGCGGATTGCACACGTTGCAGGCGGCCCACGGCCAGCGCGAGCCGAGCGGCCTCGCGCGGCGTCGTCCGCAGCAAACGCGCGAGTCCCTGGCCGAGCATCGAGCACTCGCGCCGGAGCCTCGCTTGCTCGCCGGCGACGGCGCGCATCATGCGTGCCGCGAGCGCGGACAGCGTCGCACGCTGCTGCGCGAGCCTCGCCGCGGGATGCACGAGGTTGCGCGACGCGACGTCCAGGCGTTGCATGCGCAGCTCCAACGCGCGCTCTCCGGCTCGCCGCCATCGCGCCGCCATCGCCGCCGCCTGCGAGCGCAACGCGGCGCAATCCGGCACGGCGAGCGTGGCTGCGCCGGTCGGAGTGGCGGCGCGCACGTCGGCGACGAAATCACAGATCGTGAAATCGGTCTCGTGTCCGACGCCGCTGATCACCGGGATGCGCGATCGAAAGACAGCGAGCGCGACGCTCTCTTCGTTGAAGGCCCACAGGTCTTCGAGCGAGCCGCCTCCCCGGCAGACGATGAGGACGTCGACCTCCAACCGCGCGTTGGCGATCGCGATCGCGGCGGCGATCTCACTGGCGGCGCCTGCGCCCTGCACTGCGCTCGGATAAATGATCACGCGCTGACCGGGAAAGCGGCGCCCGAGCGTTATCAGCACGTCGCGCAGCGCCGCGGCCTGGATCGAGGTCACGATACCGACCGCGCGCGGAAGCGACGGTACCGGGCGCTTGCGCTCGGCGCGGAACCAACCCGCAGCCTCCAGGCGCGCCTTGAGTCGCACAAATTTTTCGAACAGGGCGCCCTGGCCGCCAAGCCGCACCGTTTCAACGTTCAACTGGAACTCGCCGCGGGACTCATAAATAGTCGGGGTCGCGCGAACCTCCACGCGCAGCCCGTCCCGGATCGCGACGTCCATCAACTGCATCTTGTTTTTGAACAGAACGCAGCGCACTTGCGCCGCGGAGTCCTTGAGCACGAAATAGCAGTGGCCGGACGATGCGCGGCTGAAGTTGGACACTTCCCCGCTCACCCACCCCAGACCCAGATGACGCTCGATGAGAAGCCTTGCGGAGCCGACCAGCAGCGATACGGGCACAACCGGTGCAATCGGCGCGGGCGCGGGGACACTCCCTGAAACAGATCCGAGATCCAGCGGTGGTGTCGTGCCTTTGTCCATGACAGCGGGGTTTTGCTAAAAAGGAAAATCCACGGATTCGGCGTATGCCGCATTCATAGCCATCGCGGCCTAGTGCCGCGGCGCGGTGCTGCTAACTTCATGAAAAATTGATACAAAAATGCGGTGCGAATTTGGGCATGGCAACGAAATCCCTACCCTGAGCACGACTTAGCGACCGAATTTACAAGATATACACAATTTTATCCACAGATAATGTGGACAAGCGCTGTCCATCGCAATCCCGAGGTCCCCGGTAAGCCTTGCTGCATGCGGCTTTCGCGCGCGTGTAGGAATCCGTCTGGCATGGCGGCCGATGACGGCTCAGGGGCCTCCGGTTAGAATGGGTGGATCACCTCGTTTGTTCATGAACAAACTGCATGAGTGCTGCACTGCCACAAAACCCGGGGCCGGCGCCCGCGTCCAATTTCCTGCGTCAGATTATCGCCGAGGACCTGCGGACAGGAAAATACGGCGGACGCGTGGTGACGCGCTTTCCGCCCGAGCCGAACGGATACCTGCATATCGGTCATGCCAAATCGATTTGCCTGAATTTCGGCTTGGCCGCGGAAAACGGCGGCACCTGTCATCTGCGCTTCGACGACACCAATCCCGTCAAGGAGGACCTCGAATACGAGGACTCCATCAAGGCGGCGGTGCGATGGCTCGGCTTCGACTGGGGCGCGCATCTGTACCACGCGTCCGATTATTTCGATCGGCTCTACCAATTCGCCAGACATTTCATCAAAGCGGGTCTTGCCTACGTCGAGAGCTCGACGCCCGACGAGATGCGCCGCCTACGCGGAACGCTGACGGAGCCGGGCCGGCCGAGCCCGTATCGCGAGCGATCGGTCGAGGAAAATCTCGATCTTTTCGAGCGCATGAAGCGAGGCGAATTTCCCGACGGCGCGCACGCGCTCCGGCTCAAGATCGATCTCGCCAGCCCCAACATCAATCTGCGCGATCCCGCGATCTACCGGATCCGCCATATCTCGCATCATCGCACCGGCGACAAATGGTGCGTCTATCCGCTCTACGACTACACGCACTGCATCTCGGACGCGATCGAGCGCATTACGCACTCGATCTGCACGCTGGAGTTTCAGGACCATCGTCCGCTCTACGACTGGATCATCGAGCGCCTCGCCGAAGCAGGGCTGCTGCAGCGCCCGCTTCCGCAACAGTACGAGTTTGCGCGCCTGAACCTTACCTATACGGTAATGAGCAAGCGAAAGCTCCTCCAGCTCGTCGAGGAACATTACGTCGAAGGCTGGGACGACCCGCGCATGCCGACGCTGGCCGGCCTGCGGCGCCGCGGATACACGCCCGAATCGATTCGCCTTTTCGCGGAGCGCATCGGCGTCTCCAAGGCCGATTCCTGGATCGATATGAGCGTGCTCGAGGATTGCCTGCGGGACGTCCTCAACGAGAGCGCCGAGCGGCGCAGCGCCGTGCTCGATCCGCTCAAGCTCATCATCGATAATTATCCGGTGGGGCGCGTCGAGGAATGCTTCGCGCCAAACCATCCTCAAAAGCCGGAGCTGGGAAAGCGCGCTCTGGCTTTTTCGAAGGAGCTCTGGATCGAGCGCGAAGACTTCGCTGAGCAGCCGCCCAAGGGGTTCTTTCGCTTGTCGCCCGGCGCCGAGGTGCGCCTGCGCTATGCCTTTGTGGTGCGCTGCACGGGCGTTGACAAGGACGATGCGGGAAACGTCGTCGCCGTGCATTGCACGTATGACGAATCGACCCGCAGTGGCACGCCGGGCGCGGAGGCGCGAAAGGTCAAAGGCAACATTCACTGGTTGTCGGTGCCGCATGCGAGACAGGCCGAAGTCCGCTTGTACGACCGGCTGTTCGTCGCGCCGCAGCCGGGCCGCGCGCCCGAAGCTCCCGCGATGGCATCGGCCCCGTCGACAGCCGGTGTCGACGATGACGTTCCGTTCGACGAGCCCGCGGACCGCAATTTTCTGGATGATCTCAATCCGCAGGGCAAGCGTACGGTCGTCGCCTACATCGAGCCCGCTCTGGCGGAGTCGTCTCCCGAGACGCGCTATCAGTTCGAGCGCCATGGATATTTCGTCGCTGACGAGCGCGATTCGCGGCCCGGCGCGTCGGTGTTCAATCGCGCGGTCACTCTACGCGACTCGTGGGGCAAGCATCCCGCGCGCTAGGGTCACCTCCCCGGCAGATTTGCGGAACGCCTTCGGTCTCGTCCAGCGTTACACTTGGCTTCCCGCGTCGGACCGAGAGCCATCATGAAGCGCATCGTTCTGTTCGTCCTGACCAACATCGCCGTGCTGGTGGTGATCTCGGTCGTCATCCGCATCCTGGGGCTCGATCGCGCGCTTGCGCAGAACGGGCTCGACGTCGGGGCGCTGCTCGCGTTCTCCGCGGTCGTGGGTTTTACCGGCGCGATTATTTCGCTGCTCATGTCGAAGCCGATCGCCAAGTGGTCGACCGGAGCGACCATCATCGCGGCGCCTCGCAACGAATCCGAGTCGTGGCTGCTCACAACTGTCGGGAAGCTCGCGCAGAAGGCCGGCGTCGGCATGCCCGAAGTGGCCGTCTACGAAGGCGAGCCCAACGCCTTCGCCACCGGTGCATTCCGCAATTCGGCGCTTGTCGCGGTGTCCACGGGCCTGCTCGCGTCGATGTCGCACGACGAGATCGAGGCGGTTCTCGGGCACGAGATGGCGCATGTGGCCAACGGCGACATGGTCACGCTCGCGCTCATTCAAGGCGTGGTCAACACCTTCGTCGTCTTTCTCGCCCGGGTCGTCGCGTTTTTTGTCGATCGCATCGTCTTTCGCACGGAGCGCGGCAACGGGCCGGGCTATTTCATCACCGTTATCGTTTGCCAGCTGCTGTTCGGCCTCCTCGCGGCGATGATCGTCGCCTGGTTCTCGAGGCGGCGCGAATTCCGCGCGGATGCGGGCAGTGCGCGGTTTCTCGGCAGCCCCCAGCCGATGATGAAGGCGCTGGCGCATCTGGGCGGCTTGCCGCCGGGAGAATTGCCGAAATCGCTGAACGGATTCGGCATCACCGACAAGTCGGGGTCATGGCGCTGTTCGCGACGCACCCGCCGATCGAGGCGCGAATCGCCGCGCTCAAAGGGCTACCCGCCCGGATAACGGTGGACGGCTGAAAAACCAAGGAACCGCCGTGCCGACCCAGAAATTCAAGATCGAAACCGAAGACAAGACCGGGCTGTGGCGCGACGTTCGCGGCAGCGACGGCGCGGTGCTGACTTTCGACAGCGAAGCGGAGGCGCGCGCCAAGCTCGCCGAGCTTTTTCCGGTACTGGTGCAGATGGAGCGCTATGCCGGGGGCAAGCGCACGCGCGTGATTCGCATTCTCGCCGACGAGGACGATTGGCCCGTGCGGTCCAACGGAAAAGCCCCGCCTTGATGGCGGGACCTTACAGATCCCGCCGACGCTACATCGGCGGCACCAGGCCGTCCTTGCCGACGGTGACCCGATCCGCGGTGAGGCTCCCATCCGCCTGCCGCGTTGCGCTGAGCACGACGTGCGCGCCGGCGACCAGCAGGGACTTGTCGCCGGGTTCGACCATGACCACGGGGGTTTCCTTGGGCACGACGATCGTTTTCTCTCCGCCCGGGTATTTGAGGATCATTTTACGGCCCTGATCGGCCTGAGCGACGTTCGCGACCGTTGCGTTGGTCATGGTGCTTGCCGGAGCGGCCTTGACTGCGGGCTGGACTGCCGTCACGGTCGCGTTAGTCATGGTGCTTCCCGGCATGACATCCATTGGCCGGTGACCTTCGCCCGTTCCCCTCATCGACTCGGGGAATACGTGCACCTCCAGCGCAGTGAGCGTGCCATCGGGCATCGGCACCGCGGTGGTCCCGACAAAGGCGCCGGTCACGATGCTGCCGGCGTCCGCCCGCGAACGCGCGCTCACCGAGTAGTTGCTGCCGAGCTTGACCGTGAGCGGCTGGCCGGCATTGGTGGTCAATCTCAGATTCTGGCCGTCGAGGGCGACGACGTCACCTCGGACCCGCTCGGCGGGCGACTGCGCGGATGCCGGCGTTGCTGCGATCAGGCTCGCGCACAAACAAGCGAGCAGGAAACGAGGCACGGGATGCGTCATGGTGTGTTTTCAAGAGGGGGAGTTGGTTGGACACCCATCCTGTCCGCCGGTTTCGCTTCTCGGGCGGCCGCGTTACATCGGCGGAACCAAGCCGTCCTTGCCCACCGATATCGCCGATGCGCCCAGCGTCCCGTCTGGCTGCCGTGCCGCGCCGAGCATCACGTGCGCACCGGGCTTCACCATCGAGCGATCCCCCGGCTCGAACGTAACGATGGGCGCGTTAGGCGGCACGACGACGACCTTTTCACCGTCCTTGTAGCGCAGCGTCATCTTGCGCGATTGGTCGACGGCAACGACGTCGGCGACGGTTGCGTTGGTCATCATGCTTCCAGGCTGCAGGTCCCATGGATAGTGTCCTTCTCCGCTGCCGCGCCGCGACTCCGGAAACACGAGCACTTCCAGCGCCGAGTGCGTCCCATCGGCTTGCGGCATGGTCGCCGTGCCGACAAACGATCCGGGAGTGATTCTGGCGATGTCGACCTTCACGACCGCAGTGACGGTGTAGTTATCGGCGAGCTTGACCATGAGCATCTGACCGGACCGGTCCTTCACCTCGACAATCGAACCGTCGACACTGACGACGTCGCCGCGAATGCGTTGCATCTGCTGCGGCGGTGTCTGGCCCTGCGCGAGCGTGGCAACCAGTACAAGAGCGATAACAGAGGGGATGGAACGGCTCATTTGGAACGTCTCCCGAGAATTGGCTCACGCGGTGACCAGAGGTAACGCGCCAACACGGTAGGGCCCCGCACTATTCCAGCAAGGCGCCATCGACTCCGGAAAACATACGGCCGGACATCGCGGAGCAATGGCCGGCCGTTTCGAGGGCGTGCGCGGCGCGCGCGCTTCTAGAGCAGTGGGTTTACTTGAGGTGGTTCGATACGAGCTTGGTCATTTCGAACATCGACACCTGCTTCTTGCCGCCGAAAACCTGCTTGAGCCTATCG
>CAVUXI010000013.1:0-59211 GCA_963745385.1 uncultured beta proteobacterium | reverse complement strand
CGCTGCTGATCATCATCCTGCTGGGTGCGCTGACCTGGATCGGCACGCATACGCTCGATCCCTATCGGCCACTCACGCGAATCGACTCGTCGCGGCCATTGTCGTTCGAGGCGGAGCCATTGAATGTCGAAGTCGTCGCGCTCGACTGGAAATGGCTGTTCATCTATCCCGATCACGGTATCGCCGTCGTTAACGAGCTTGCGGCTCCAGTGGACATACCTATCCGCTTCAAGATCACCGCATCATCGGTGATGAATTCGTTCTTCATCCCGGCTCTGGCCGGTCAGATCTATGCGATGCCGAGCATGGAGACCACGCTGCACGCGGTCATCAACCAGCCAGGCGAGTTCGAGGGCTTCTCGGCCAATTACAGCGGAGCGGGATTCTCGGACATGCGCTTCAAGTTCCGTGGCATGAACGCCGGCGAATTCGACCGCTGGCTGCAGAAGGCAAAGACGTCCAAAGACGAATTGACGCGCGATGCGTATCTCGAGCTCGAAAAGCCAAGCGAGCGCGAGCCGGTCCGCCGCTATCGAGCCGTCGCGCTCGACTTGTTCGACGCCATCGTCAATCGCTGCGTCGAGCAAGGCAAGACCTGCCTGCGCGACATGATGCCGATGGATATGCACCGCGCATCGAGGTCGACGTCGGCGCGCGATCCACTCGCTTTGAATCCATTCGGCGCAGACGCCGTGTGCACCGCAGACGGCTCCGGCATAAGCGCGCTGCTGCGCAATACATACCAGGATTGATCGCAAATGTCCGAGCAGACGAGTCTTGGCAAACTGATTTTTGGGCGCCTCACCTGGGAGTCACTTGCGTTTCTTCATGAGCCGATTCTGCTCGCGACCTTTGCGGGGGTCGTTATCGGCGGTGTGTTCATTGTCGCCGCGCTAACCTACTTCCGAGCCTGGGGCCCGCTGTGGCGCGATTGGATCACGAGCATAGACCACAAGAAGATCGGCGTGATGTATGTCATTCTCGGACTGGCGATGCTGCTGCGTGGCTTCTCCGATGCCATCATGATGCGCGCGCAGCAGGCGGTCGCCTTCGGCGACGTCATGGGGTATCTGCCGCCACACCACTACGACCAGATCTTCACCGCTCACGGTGTCATCATGGTCCTCTTCGTCGCGATGCCCCTCGTCACGGGGCTTATGAACTTCGTCGTGCCGCTTCAGATCGGCGCCCGCGACGTCGCCTTTCCGTTTCTCAACAACTTCAGCTTCTGGATGACGGCTTGTGGCGCCGGGATTATCATGATGTCGCTGTTCGTCGGCGAATTCGCACGCACCGGCTGGCTCGCCTATCCCCCTTTGTCGGGAATCATCGCCAGTCCGGACGTCGGCGTCGACTACTACATCTGGGCGCTGCAGGTGGCGGGCGTCGGCACCGTCCTATCGGGTGTCAATCTCATCGCGACTATCGTGAAGATGCGCGCACCCGGAATGAGCGTGATGAAGATGCCCATCTTCACCTGGACCGCGCTCTGCACGAACATCCTGATCGTCGTCACGTTCCCGGTGCTGACTGCCGTGCTCGCGCTGTTGTCGCTGGATCGCTATGTCGGCACGAATTTTTTCACGAACGACCTCGGCGGCAACCCGATGATGTACGTCAACCTGATCTGGATCTGGGGGCACCCGGAGGTGTATATCCTGATCCTGCCCGCTTTCGGCATCTTCTCCGAAGTCGTGTCGACCTTCTGCGGCAAGCGACTATTCGGCTACACCTCGATGGTGTACGCGACGGTCGTCATCACGCTGCTGTCGTATCTCGTCTGGCTGCACCATTTCTTTACGATGGGTTCGGGTGCGAGCGTCAACGCCTTCTTCGGCATTACGACTATGATCATCTCAATCCCGACGGGCGCAAAGATCTTCAACTGGCTGTTCACGATGTATCGAGGGCGGATCCGATTCGAGGTTCCGATGCTATGGACGATCGGCTTCATGGTCACTTTCGTGATCGGCGGAATGACCGGCGTGCTGCTGGCTGTGCCGCCGGCTGATTTCGTGCTGCACAACAGCCTGTTCCTGGTGGCTCATTTCCACAACGTGATCATTGGCGGCGTGGTTTTCGGATTGTTTGCCGGGATTACGTTCTGGTTCCCGAAGGCCTTCGGCTACAGGCTCGATCCGTTCTGGGGCAAGTGCTCGTTCTGGTTCTGGACGATCGGCTTCTATTTCGCGTTCATGCCTTTGTACGTGCTCGGCTTGATGGGCGTTACGCGCCGGCTTAGTCACTTCGACGATCACTCGCTGCAGATCTGGTTTCAGATCGCCGCCTTCGGCGCGTTGCTGATCGCGCTCGGGATCCTGTCGTTCCTTATCCAGTTGTTGGTCAGCTTCATACGGCGCGAGTCGCTGCGCGATACGACCGGCGATCCCTGGAACGGCCGCACGCTCGAGTGGTCGACCTCCTCGCCGCCGCCGGAGTATAACTTTGCGTTGACGCCGATCGTCCATGACAGCGACGCTTGGTACGACATGAAGAAGCGCGGCCACGTCAGGCCCGTGACAGGTTTTGTCCCGATCCACATGCCGAAGAACACCGCCGCGGGCTTCGTGCTGGCCATACTGAGTGCTCTGTGCGCCTTTGGGCTCATCTGGCATATGTGGCCGCTCGCGGCTGCATCGTTCGCCACCCTCATCGTGGCGGCGATCGTTCACACGTTCAACTACGACCGCGAACTTTACATTGCCGCGGACGAGGTGGTGCGGGTCGAGGACGCTCGCACCCGACTCATCGCTCGCCATGTCTAGTACCACGACCTCCCTCGCGTCCGGCACTGCGGGCGAGGCCGGGTCGCTGACCTTCTACGACACAGGTGGACACCACCCGGAGAACGGCACGCTACTCGGGTTCTGGCTGTATTTGATGAGCGATTGCCTGCTCTTCGCGTGTTTGTTCGCGTGCTACGGTGTGCTCGGCCGCAATTACGCGGGCGGTCCCTCGGGCGCCGAGCTCTTCGAGCTGCCGCTGGTTGCCGTCAACACGTCGCTGCTGCTGCTGTCCTCGATCACCTACGGCTTCGCGGTCATCACCATGAGGCGCAAGCGTCAAGGCCCGACGCTCGCGTGGCTCGCCGTCACCGGTTTGCTGGGCGCCGGATTTGTCGGCATCGAATTGCACGAGTTCGCAAATCTTATTCACCAGGGCAACGGGCCACAGCGCAGTGCCTTCCTGTCGTCATTCTTCACGCTGGTCGGCACCCACGGCCTGCACGTGACCTTCGGAATCGTCTGGCTGGTCACCCTGATGGTGCAGGTGACAAAGCACGGACTGATCGCCGCGAACCGGCGACGGCTGATGTGCCTGTCGATGTTCTGGCACTTCCTGGACGTGATCTGGATCGGCGTATTTACGTTCGTCTACCTGATGGGAACGCTGCAGTGAGCACACTGGATACCGATCCCGCGAAGGCCGCCGGCCATCACGGCGACGAGGACGAGCTCGACCACGACACATTGCACATCACGATCGGCGGTTACGTGACCGGATTCGTGCTGGCGGTGATCCTGACGGCGATTCCGTTTTGGCTGGTGATGGGCAAGGTCTTCGCGAACCCGACCGTCACGACCTTCGTCATTTTCGGGTTCGCCATCGTGCAGATTTACGTGCACATGGTGTTCTTCCTGCACATGACCTCGAAGGCAGAAGGCGGCTGGACGTGGATGTCGCTGATCTTCACTCTGGTGCTCGTGGTCATTGCGCTGAGCGGATCCATGTGGGTGATGTACCACCTCAAGACCAACATGATGTCGCCGTCGGCGGAGCAGATGCGCAACGTACCCTGATCGAGTTTAAGGCAGCTCATTGAAACCCACGATTCGCCAGACCATAAGCCTGAGCGGAGAGGACACATGATATCCAGCGTCACGCCAGACCCCGCCGGCCTCTCGACGTCGCCTGAAAGGGATGCGGGCGCGGTCGCCTCTGATTCGCCGGGTGTCGCGCCCGGCGACATCGCTGTCGGCGTGGTCATCGGCCGGACGTCCGAATACTTCGACTACTTCGTCTACGGCATCGCGTCGGTGCTGGTGTT
This sequence comes from uncultured beta proteobacterium, assembly GCA_963745385.1. Taxonomy (GTDB): domain Bacteria; phylum Pseudomonadota; class Gammaproteobacteria; order Burkholderiales; family Casimicrobiaceae; genus PALSA-1003. The sequence continues at coordinate 55,163 of CAVUXI010000013.1, read as the reverse complement.
TCCCTTCATATTCTTCCCGTTCGAATCGCGCCTCGACGGAACGGTGCTTTCATTCCTCGTCTTCTCGTTCGCGTTCATCGCCCGGCCGATCGGCACCGTCGTGTTCATGGAGATCCAGCGCCGGTGGGGACGTGGCACCAAGCTGACGCTCGCGCTGTTGGCGCTCGGGAGCTCCACGGTGGGCATTGCTTTTCTGCCGGGATACGGCGCTCTTGGCTACATGGCGATCGTGCTGCTCGCACTCTTCCGCGTCGGCCAGGGCATTGCGCTTGGCGGTTCCTGGGATGGGCTGCCGTCCCTGCTGGCGCTGAGTGCGCCGCGGAACCGCCGAGGCTGGTACGCGATGATGGGACAGCTCGGAGCCCCGTTGGGCTTCATGTTGGCGAGCGGACTCTACTTGCTCCTGTATGCCACCCTGTCGCAGGAAGATTTCCTTTCGTGGGGTTGGCGCTATCCCTTCTTCTGCGCCTTCGCGATCAACGTGGTCGCGTTATTCGCACGTCTGCGCCTTGTGGTGACTGACGAATACGCCCAACTCCTCACAGACAGGGCGTTGGAGCCAAACAAGGTGGGCGAATTGCTGACTTCGCAGGCCTACACCGTGATCCTCGGCGCCTTCGGCGCACTGGCGAGCTATGCGTTGTTTCACGTTGTTACCGTGTTTCCGTTGGCGTGGATCATGCTTTTTTCGAAGCAGTCCGTGACGGCGTTTCTCGCCATTCAGGTCGTTGCCGCGATCTTGGGGACATGCGGCGTCATTGCTTCCGGAGTGATCGCGGACCGAATAGGCCGCACCAGGACGCTCGGACTGTTTGCGACACTGATCGCCGTGTTCAGCGGCTTCGCACCGACGCTGCTGGACGGCGGCGCTCTCGGACAGAACGTGTTCATCCTGATCGGGTTCAGCTTGCTTGGCCTATCCTATGGACAAGCGGCGGGTGCACTGAATGCGAACTTCGAACCTAGATACCGATATACGGGCGCAGCGCTGACGTCAGACTTCGCCTGGCTGATCGGCGCGGGATTCGCGCCGCTCGTGACACTTTGGCTGTCCTCCCATCTCGGGCTGGGCTACGTCAGCCTGTATCTGCTTTCAGGCGCAGCGGGAACGCTCGCCGCACTGTGGGTCAATCGCAAACTGGCAGAGAGCGATTAGGTTCCGCTAGAGTCCGGGCCCAACACCCCAATCCCGGCTATCGATAGTACGACCCGCGGGCTCACGCTGAAGGGATCGCAAGGCCGCGAGTTCAGGCTTCGGTGCCGCGTTTTAAGCATCCGCTTCGACGCGTAACGTTGGCTTAAGGAGAACGGGAATGAGCGACAACGCGGAGAAGAAAAGGCTCGACGAGGCGGAGCACAACGGCGTGGCCTGGAAAAAGTGGGGTCCCTACCTCAGCGAGCGGCAATGGGGCACGGTACGCGAGGACTACAGCGACAACGGCGACGCCTGGAACTACTTCACCCACGATCAGGCGCGGTCGCGTGCCTACCGCTGGGGTGAGGATGGTCTGGCGCGGCATCAGCGACGACCACCAGCGCCTGTGTTTTGCACTGGCACTGTGGAACGGCAACGACCCGATCCTGAAGGAGCGGCTTTTGGATTGGCCAACAGCGAGGGAAACCACGGCGAGGACGTCAAGGAGTACTACTTCTACCTGGATTCGACGCCGACGCACTCGTACATGAAGTATCTGTACAAGTACCCGCAGTCAGCCTACCCCTACGACGATCTCGTCGCCACCAACCGAGAGCGGGGCAAGCACGAGGCGGAGTACGAATTGCTCGACACGGGCGTGTTTGACCAAAACCGCTACTTCGACGTGTTTGTCGAGTACGCAAAGGCCGCGCCGGATGACGTGCTGATCAGGATCACCATCTGCAATCGCGGGCCCGACGCGGCGTCATTGCACGGTACTTCCGACGCTGTGGTTTCGCAACACCTGGTCGTCGTCGGACGGCGAATCGAAACCGGCCCTCGCACGGGTCGAGCTCGCGGGCCACTCGGTCGTTCACGCCTCATACCGACCGCGTGCAGGGCCAATCGTCGGTGACAGACCACTACCTGTACTGCGACGCCGACGTTCCGCTGCTGTTCACCGAGAACGAAACCAACAATGCGCGGCTCTTCGGTTCGGTCAACGCGTCGCCCTACGTCAAGGACGGCATCAACAACTTCATCGTCCAGGGCAGACGCGGCCGCGGTGAATCCGGCGCAGCAAGGGACGAAGGTGGCGGCCCACTACCAGATCAACGTCGGCGCCGGCAAGACGCAGGTCGTCCGATTGCGCCTGACGACGCGCGCTCCAGAGCAGTCTGCAAAGCCGTTCAGCGATTTCGACGCGGAGTTCGCGACGCGGCTGAGCGAGGCCGATGCGTTCTATGCCTCGATCACGCCTGCCGCGGTTGGCAGCGATCCCGACCGTGCCAATGTCATGCGCCAGGCGCTGGCGGGAATGCTGTGGACCAAACAGTACTTCTACTACGATCTGGACAGATGGCTCGACGAGCACGGCGCCGGAGCCCAATTGCCGCAGAGCGAGCGACGGCAGGTCCGCAATCGCGAGTGGGGCCACATGTTCAACGACGACATCATATCGATGCCGGACAAGTGGGAATACCCGTGGTATGCCGCGTGGGATCTTGCGTTCCACATGATCCCGCTGGGCATGGTCGACCCCGACTTCGCCAAACAACAGCTCGACCTGATGCTGCGCAACGACTACCTGCATCCCAATGGCCAGTTACCCGCCTACGAATGGAACTTCGGCGACGTCAACCCGCCGGTTCATGCGTGGGCGACGATGCAGCTGTACCTGTTCGACAAGGAGCGTCGGGACGGCAAGGGTGATATCGAGTTTCTCAAGTACGCGTTCTCCAAGCTGCTGGTCAATTTCACCTGGTGGGTCAACCGCAAGGATCGCACCGGCGCCAACGTCTTCGAGGGCGGCTTTCTCGGACTAGACAATATCGGTGTATTCGACCGTTCATCGCCGCTGCCCACGGGCGGATACCTCGACCAGGCCGACGGCACGGCGTGGATGGTCTTCTTCAGCCAGCAGATGCTGCGCATCGCGGTCGAGCTCGCACTGGATGAGCCGCTCTACGAAGAGTTCGTGGAAAAGTTTTTCCAGCACACGCTGTTCATCGCAGGCGCCATGGACCGGGTTGGCGAACACCAGGACGAAATGTGGGACGAGAAGGACGGCTTTTTCTACGACGTTCTGCGGTTCCCGGACGGCTCCGCCACGCGCCTGAAGGTGAGATCGATCGTAGGACTGCTGCCGCTGGCTGCGGTCGCGATCTTCGAAGAAGACATCCTCGCGAAACTGCCGAAGTTTCGGGAGCGGGCCCGCGCGTTCGGGCGCCGTCATCCTGAGCTCGTCGCCAACGTCCATCTCCCGAACATCCCCGGCGTCGCTGATCGCCGGATGCTGTCCATCGTCGACGAAAAAAAATTACGACGCATCCTCGCGCGCATGCTCGACGAGGCCGAGTTCTTCGGCCCTCATGGCATTCGCGCGCTGTCCCGTTGCCACCTCGACCGGCCGTATGTCTTTGACCACAGCGGCCAGCAGTACCGCGTGGCCTACGTCCCGGGAGATTCCGACACGGGCATGTTCGGCGGCAACTCCAACTGGCGCGGGCCGGTGTGGATGCCCATCAACTTCCTGCTCTACACCGCGCTGCTGCGTCTCTATGCCTACTACGGCGAGGATTTCAAGGTCGAATGCCCGACGGGCTCGGGCCAGATGATGACCTTGCTCGAAGTCGCCAAAGAGCTCGGCGAGCGGCTCTGCCGAATCTTCCTGCGCGACCCGTCCGGCAGGCGTCCGGTGTACGGCGCGACGCACAAGTTCAAGGACGATCCACACTGGCGCGATCTGGTGCTCTTCTTCGAGTACTTTCACGGTGACACCGGTGCCGGGGTCGGCGCGAGTCATCAGACGGGCTGGACCGGTTGCATCGCCCGGATCATCGAGGGCAATGCCGTCCTCACCAAAGAGCTGCTGCTCGCGCCCGACGCCGAGGCGACGGTCTTGAAGGCGCGGCAAGGAGCGCAGCCAGGTGCGACGCGTGCGTAATTTCGGCACGACTCACTGCAGGAAAGAGAGAACAACATGAAAAGCTACTACGCGCAGATGAATCTGCCGGAACCGGTCATGCCGGCCGTAAAGACGATCAAGTTGCTTCAGGGCCAGACTGCGCTGGTGACCGGCGCCAACTCCGGCATCGGTCGCGCCATTGCAATCTCGCTTGGTAAGGCCGCGGCCAACGTGGTCGTCAACTACGTCACCAAGCCCGAGGATGCAGAGGCCGTCGCGGAGGAAATCCGCAGGGGCGGGCAGCGCGCCATGACCGCGCAGGCCGACGTGGGGGACGAAGCGCAGGTGCAAGCGATGTTCGCCGCCGCCGTGCGCGAGTTCGGCACCGTCGACATCCTCGTCAGCAACGCCGGCATGGAGCGGAACGCGCCATTCCACGAGATGACCACCGCGCAGTGGGATGCCGTGATGAATGTCAACCTGCGAGGTGCGTTCCTTTGCGCGCGCGAAGCCGTGCGCGAGTTCCTGCGCAGGGGCGTGCGTCCGGAGATCTCGGTGGCGGCCGGCAAGATCATCTTCATCAGCTCGGTCCACGAAGTCATTCCGTGGGCCGGCCACGTGAACTACGCCGCCTCCAAGGGCGGGCTCATGCTGCTCATGAAGAGCCTGGCTCAGGAGGTCGCGGAAAAGCGCATCCGCGTCAATTCCATCGCGCCCGGCGCAATTCGCACACCGATCAACACGGCCGCCTGGGGGACGCCGGAGGCCTACGCGGACCTCATGAAGCTGGTGCCCTACAAACGGATCGGCGAGGTGGAGGAGGTGGGTCGCGCCGCGGTCTGGCTCGCGTCGGACTTCACCGACTATCTCATCGGAACGACGCTCTTCATCGATGGCGGGATGACCTTGTACCCCGGATTCGAGTCCGGCGGCTGACCTGGCCGCACGGACGATTCAACGACGCCGGGAAGGGTTGACCGTGCCATCGCCTCGCTATCCATCGCTCTATCAGATCAACACGCGCGTCTGGCTGACGCGAGCTGTCGCGCACGCTGGGCCGGCCGGCCACGCTGGACGACATTCCCGATGCCGAGCTGGACCGCCTGGCCGGGATGGGCTTCGACTGGATCTGGTTGCTGAGCGTCTGGCAGACCGGTCCTGGCGGCGCAGCGAATCTCGCGCAGCAACCCGCGAGTGGCGCACGCGAATTCGAGGAGACGCTGCCGGACCTGCGCGAGGACGACATCGCCGGCTCCGGGTTCGCGATCACCGGCTACACCGTGCATCGCGAGCTCGGCGGCGACGCGGCGCTGGCCCGGCTGCGCGAGCGGCTGCGCAAGCGCGGCCTGCGGCTGATGCTCGACTTCGTGCCGAACCACATGGCGCCCGGATCACCCGTGGGTCGACGAGCATCCCGGAGTACTTCGTCCACGGCAGCGAAGCTGATCTGGCCCGCGCGCCGCAGAACTACTGCCGGGTGCAAACGAAGAACGGGCCGCTGCTGCTCGCCTACGGCCGCGATCCGTACTTCGCCGGCTGGCCCGACACGCTGCAGCTCAACTACGGCAACCCGGCACTGCAGGAGGCGATGATCGGCGAGCTGGAGAGAATCGCCGGGCAATGCGACGGCGTGCGCTGCGACATGGCCATGCTGGTCCTGCCCGACGTGTTCGAGCGCACCTGGGGCATCCGGGCCGAGCTCTTCTGGCCGAAGGCGATCGAGTCGCGTGCGGCGCAAGCATCCCGGACTTCCTGTTCATGGCCGAGGTCTACTGGGACCTGGAATGGACGCTGCAGCAGCAGGGCTTCGACTACACCTACGACAAGCGGCTGTACGACCGGCTGCGCGAGCGGTCACGCCCGGCCGGTGCGCGAGCATCTCCACGCCGGGCTGGACTATCAGGACAAGCTGGCCCGCTTTCTGGAGAACCACGACGAGCCGCGGGCGGCGGCGACGTTTGCGCCCGAAGTACACGCAGCCGCCGCGGTCATCACCTTCCTCTCACCCGGCCTGCGGTTCTTTCACCAGGGACAGTTCGAGGGGCGACGCAAGCGCATCTCGCCGCACTTGGTCCGCGGGCCGAATGAACCCGTGGACGGTCAACTCGCACAGTTTTATGAACGGCTGCTTCCCGTGCTCCGCCAGCCGATGGTTCGCGACGGTCGCTGGTCGTTGTTGGAATGCGTTCCCGCCTGGCACGACAACGGGACTTGGGACAACTTCATCGCCTATCGCTGGGAACGCAACCCGCACGAATGGATGTGCGTGGTCGTGAACTACTCGCCGCAGCAAAGCCAGTGCTTCGTCCGCATGTCCTTCCTGGAATTGGTGGGCCGGACCGTTCGGTTCCAGGACCTGCTCAGCCCGAATTGTTACGATCGGCCGGGCGATGACCTGCACAGTCGCGGACTGTTCGTGGATATCCCCGCCTGGGGCTGCCATGTCTTCGAGGTGGAATGGCTTGCCTAAAGATGGCGTACCGGTCGAGCCGCCTTGCGGCTTGATCAGCCTCCTGACCCGACAATCAAATGAGATGAGCAGCGCCATGAGCAAAGGTTCGGATCTTCTGGTAGCAGCGCTTGCAAGCGAAGGCGTCGACCGCATTTTCGGGATACCCGGTGAAGAGAATCTCGACGTTGTCGAGTCACTGCGGCGGTCGAGCATTGAGCTCGTGTTGACGCGGCACGAGCAGGCCGCGGGCTTCATGGCGGCCACCCATGGCCGGCTCACCGGTCGTGCGGGCGTCTGCATCTCCACGCTGGGACCGGGCGCGCTCAATTTTTCGACCGCCGCTGCTTATGCACAGCTCGGCGCGATGCCGATGATCTTGCTGACGGGGCAAAAGGCGATCATGTCCGGCAAGCAGGCCAAATTTCAGATCGTCGACGTGATCGCCTCGATGAAGCCGTTGACCAAGATGGCGCGGCAGATCGTGAGCCCCCGAAGCATCCCGACCATTGTGCGCGATGCGTTCCGCGTTGCGCAGGAAGAGCGGCCAGGTCCGGTGCTCCTGGAATTGCCGGAGGACGTCGCCGCCCACGAAGTTGGCGATGTGCCGATCGTGCCGACACATCCGGTCGAGCGGCCAATCGCGAATCCGAAAGCGATCACCCGCGCGGCAAAGATGATTCACGAGGCGGAGCGGCCGCTGATCATGATCGGGGCGGCCGGCAATCGTTCCCGGCTCGTCGAGGAGCTGTCGAGCTTCGTGCAACGCACCGGCATTCCATTCTTCAATACGCAGATGGGCAAAGGCGCCGTCACCGGCTGCTCCGATCACTACATGGGTACGGCGGCCCTTTCGGCGGGCGACTACGTGCACCGGGCCGTGGATCATGCCGATCTCATCGTTTCGATCGGACATGACACCATCGAAAAGCCGCCGTTTCTGATGGGGCCACGCGGCCCGAACGTGATTCATATCGGATATACGTCGGCGAACGTGGAGGAGGTGTTCTTCCCGCACGCCGAGGTCCTGGGCGATATCGGGCCGTCGCTCACGCAACTGGCCGACCAGCTCGAAGGCAAGGTCAAGCGTCGATCCGGCGTTTCTCGCGCTCCGCGAGGAGATCCTGGTCCGCGTCGCCGAAGGTTCCGACGACGGCCGCTTTCCGGTGATTCCGCAGCGTCTGGTCGCCGACGTGCGCAAGGCGATGCCCGAGGACGGCATCGTCTGCCTCGACAACGGGATGTACAAGATCTGGTTCGCTCGGAATTACCGCACTCACGTCGCGAACACGCTGTTGCTCGACAACGCGCTCGCCACGATGGGCGCCGGCCTGCCATCCGCGATGATGGCGGCGATGCTCTATCCCAAACGTCGCGTGCTCGCGGTGTGCGGTGACGGCGGATTCATGATGAATTCGCAGGAAATGGAAACGGCGGTTCGCCTGAAGCTGAATCTCGTGGTCATGGTGCTCAATGACTCCGCCTACGGGATGATCCGGTGGAAGCAGGCGGTCGACAAGTTTCCGGACTTCGGGCTGACGTTCGGCAATCCCGATTTCGTCAGGTATGCCGAGGCGTACGGTGCCAAGGGGTCACGGGTGACCGCGACCGAGGATCTCGTGCCGGTGATCGACGCGGCGTTCAAAGGCGGCGGCGTGCATCTCATCGACGTCCCGGTCGACTACAGCGAGAACGTTCGCGTGCTGGTCGACGAGCTCAAGCATCGCGTCAAGGAGATCGAGGTGACGTGAGATGCCGACTCCAGCGAAACTGCAGGTAGTGCAAGCCTACGACCGGGCGCTGATCGCCGAGATCGACACCGATGACGCGGGCGCGCTGGAGATGAAGCTTGCAGCCGCGACGCGGGTCTTCCGCGATCGCAAGGGCTGGCTGCAGATCCACGAACGCGTCGATGTGCTGCGGCGGTTGGCCGCCCTGATGGAGACGCGCCGCGACCACTTCAGCCGGCTGATCGCGCGGGAAGGCGGCAAGCCGTTGACCGATGCCATCGTCGAAACCATGCGCGCGATCGACGGCGTGCGCAACGCCGCCGAAGAATTGCGCAACTTCGCGGGGCGAGAGATTCCGATGGGCCTGACGCCGGCCAGCACCGGACGACTGGCCTTCACGACCAGAGAGCCGATCGGCGTGGTGGTGGCGATTTCCGCCTTCAATCACCCGCTGAACCTGATCGTGCACCAGGTGGCACCGGCGATCGCCGTCGGCTGTCCGGTGATCGTCAAGCCGGCCATGGCGACACCGCTGTGCTGCATCGACTTCGTCTCCCTGGTGCGCGAAGCCGGACTCGCCGAGCCGTGGTGCCAGACATTTCTGAGCCCGGACAACGCGCTGGCCGAGCGACTCGCAACGGATCCGCGAGTGGCGTTCCTGAGCTTTATCGGCTCGGCGCGGGTGGGCTGGCATCTGCACGGCAAGCTCGCGCCCGGGACCCGCTCTGCGTTGGAGCACGGCGGCGCGGCGCCGGCCATCGTCGACCGCAGCGCCAATCTCGATGCTCTCATCGAGCCCATGGTCAAGGGAGGGTACTATCACGCCGGACAGGTGTGCGTTTCGACACAGCGCATCTACGTGCACTCGAGCCTCATGCCTGCGTTCCTCGAGCGCTTCGTGGCGCGGGTGCGAGCGTTGCGCGTGGGAGATTCGCTATCGCCGGACACCGAAGTCGGTCCGCTCATCAACCCGAGGGAAGTCGACCGGGTCGAGTCGTGGGTTACCGAAGCGGCCGCCACTGGAGCGAAGACCGCCGCGGGAGGAAAACGTCGATCGGCGACGATCATGGAGCCGACGGTTTTGGTCGAGCCTGGCGCCGGACGCACGAGTGTCGCGAGAAGAAGTATTCGGACCCGTCTGCTGCGTGTACGAGTTTGATCAACTGGATGAGGCCATCGCGAAGGCAAACTCGCTGCCGGTGGCGTTCCAGGCAAGCATCTTTGCCAACGATATCGGTGCTGCGCTGTATGCCGCCGATCGGCTCGACGCGTCGGCGGTGATGATCAATGACCACACCGCCTTTCGCACCGACTGGATGCCGTTCGCGGGTCGCCGGGAGTCCGGCTACGGAGTTGGCGGCATCCCCTTCAGCATGCGCGAGATGACGCAGGAAAAGATGCGAGTATTCCGTTACGGCGCGTAGCTTCAAGGAAGCCCCGGAGACGTTGGGAAGCCGGCGTCGGCCGCGCCGGCGCGGATCGTTAGTTGGCTGATCTGCGGCGACGTGCAACTTTCGGGTTGAAGATCTGAACAGGAGTTCCGGCTCAGCCATGGCATTCGAAGACCTCGCTGCGCTCTCCCGTAACGACCGTGTGCGGATGGCGGTCCTGGTCGCTGCATTGCTTCTCGGCGTGTTCTTGGTTTCTGCGCACTTCCTGCAACCCGGACCGCCGCGCCACATCGTGATGGCTTCGGGCGCCGAAAGCGGGATCTACCAGCAGCACGCGTTGCGCTACAAGGAAATCCTCGGCCGAGAGGGCGTCGTGGTCGACCTGAGGATGACCGGCGGTGCAGGCGACAACCTCCATTTGTTGCTCGACCCGAAATCCGGTGTTGACGTCGTCTTCATGCAAGGAGGCGTTGCCACCTCTCAAGAGGCCGACGGACTGGTGATGCTGGCGAGCCTTTACTACGAGCCGCTGTGGATTTTTTATCGCGACACGGCGACCTTTTCTCAAATCAGGCAACTCTACGGCAAGCGGATCGCCATCGGCACAGCGGGCAGCGGCACGCGTGCGCTTGTCGCGCAGTTGTTCGCGGCCCAGGGATTGATCGTGGCTGGCGGCAAAGGGAGTGGCTACACCGAGCTTGTCGATCTCGGTGGCGGCGACGCGCTACGGGCATTGAAGGCAGGCGAGATCGATGCTGCCCTGTACGTCGGCGGTGCGGACACGCCCATCATTCAGCAGGCCTTGCGCGATCCATTTACCAAGCTCATGAACCTCACGCACGCCGACGCCTATCCGCGGCGTCTTCCCTTTCTTACGAAGCTCACCTTGCCCTACGGCACAATCGATCTGGCGATCAATCTCCCCGATGAGGACGTCACGATGATTGGCACGAAGGCGATGCTCATCGCGCGCGACGACCTGCATCCGGCACTGATCAACCTGCTCATCGACGCCGCGCGCGAAATTCACGGGCGACAGGGGTACTTCGAGAGCGCGGGCGAGTTTCCAGGAACCGTGCAGGTCGACGATATTCCCGTCTCCCCGTATGCAGATCAGCACCGGCGCTTCGGCCCGAGATTTCTGTATCGCTACCTGCCGTTCTGGCTCGCCACCTATGCAGAGCGGGCGCTCATCGTGATCATCCCGCTCGTCGTCATCCTGGTTCCACTCATGAACTTGCTGCCGCAGCTCATGCGTTGGCGCATTCGCTCACGCATCTACCGCTGGTACGGCGAGCTCGCGTTGCTGGAGCGAGACGTCGCGACGCGCCAGGGGACATTGCCGATAGAAAAGTGGTTGAAGGATCTCGACCGCATCGAGGAAGCCGTCGAACACATCCACACGCCGACGAGCTTCGCCAGCGAGGCATACACGCTCCGTGAGCACGTTGGCCTTGTTCGCCGCGCAATTCTGGCGAAGGCAGGCGCGTCTACATCGGCCACCCGGTAGCGCCGATTGGGATTCGCTGGCGGGTGTGGGCGCGACAATCGTCTACTGTTCAAATGTTTCCGATCAATGCGCACGCAGAGACTCGGCGAGGCTGAACAGGTTTTGGGGGTGCACCCGAATGATGCCGCGGCGTGGGCTGTCGATGTCGGCGATCAGCAGGAAGGCAACCGACACGACGAGCGGCAGCACCAGATGCAGGCCACGCTGCGCTTTCGGGTTTCGCGCTCCGAAGCCCAGCAATAAGTTGCCGAAGATGGCGATCGCCCCCATCAATCCCCACGCCGCCACGGGAATCCGGTTCCACCAGGCAGCCTGGGTGTACCCCTGAGAGTTCAGCACATCATTCATCCCCGCAACGGCCAGCCCAATAATCGGCGTGGGCTGTGCCGCGGCGGGTGCCAGGATCGCGGACCACAGCTCGCTCTGCAATTGAGCCGTGCGGGCGTCGACTTGCCGCAGCGATTGTGCGTCGCGCGTCGTATAAAACAACACACGCTGATCGAGGTAGCTTTTAAGTAGCGCCCGCACCTTCGCCGCATCGGCGGGAGGCAGCATGTCGGCCCGGACGTATTCCGTGCCGATCGCGTTGGCCTCTGCTTCTTCCAGGTTCTTGCGCTGATCGTATCGGGTAGTGGCCATGGAAAAGCTGAATCCGATGATGAGCCCGAGCAGCGTCAGCGTGGCGCCCAGGACGACGACGAAATCTTCACGCACGTCCTGTTCCAGGTTGCGACGCCTTGCCCGGGTACCGACCCGGGTTGAGAACCAAAGCACGAAAAAAGAGACCACGAAAACGAGCAGAGGGTATTCGGTGACGTCATTCATGCGCTATGGGCTCCTGTCGCGGCGGGCGAGCGCTCCCGCATGCAAACCGCTTATTAATTTTCTGCGCTAGTCCGTCACCACTAGGGTACTGCCCCGAGCGGCCGCGCCTATGCACGGTCATTTTTGCCTCGGCCGCCCTTGTCCCACTGCATACGCTCTCCTCGCTCTCTACGGCAATGCACGGGAACGGTGCGTTCGGATCGCGGCAGGCGGTCACGTCTCCAGATCACGGCAGAATATTCGCACGCGTTTGCCGCCGCCGCTACTGGCATCACGCAGACTGTGCGAAGCGCTCCGCGATCGAGCGCTTTGCGGATTGGCTGCCGAGATGTTCGCCGCGACGGACGATCGCAACCTTCAGATTGCAGCCACAAACCAACCTTGATGCGCGCGAAGCACGCGTGGTAAGCTGACTTGCACCCAAAGAAGCGTCTCGTTTCGGCTGAGGCGTTTCGCATGGTGAACTCTCACGCGTGACGCGATTCGGTCACCCTTCCGCATACTACTTTTGAGAGATGCTCCCGATGTCGCTACGTCGAATGCTCGCGCTTGGTCTGATGCTGGGCGCACCCAGCCTGCTTGCGGCCACGGTGCCGCCCGTTGAACCGATGACGACGCTTGATGCTGCGACGCTGGCCCCGGCGGGATTACTCAACGGGACCGGTTACACCGTCGACCCCAAGGCGCCTGTGGTGGGTTACATGGGTCAGTTCACGCTGCGGGCGCCGGCGGGCACTTTCACCGCGGACGGCACCGAGATGCTGGCAATTCGCGTAGGCGAATTGGCGGCGATAGCCCAGTTGAGTCAGTTGAGTCAATCCGGCGTATTCGCCGACGCGCTCGCGGCGTCGGCCAAGAAGACCGGCGCGGCCATCGGACAGGCAGTGATGAATCCGGTCGAGACCGTTTCGGGAATCCCCGCCGGCGTAGGGCGTTTCTTTCAATCGGCGTCGACGACGGTCTCGCGCGCCACGGAATCCAAGGGTTCTAACTCATCGCAAGCCGCCGGCGCCGGTGACGCCGCAAAGGATCTCCTTGGGGTCAACAACGCGAAGCGGAGGATCGCCAAGCAGGTCGGCGCAGATCCCTATACAACGAACCCCGTGCTCGCCAAGCAACTCGATGACCTTGCACAGGCTGCATTCGCCGGCGGTGTCTCGCTGGATGTAGCGATGGCGGTGACGACGGCAGGGGTGGCGACTGCGATTTCCACAACGGCAACAGTCAGCAACCTGGTCTGGGACAAGTCTCCGGAGGACATTCGCACCATCAACGAGAAGAAACTGGCTGCGATGGGCGTCGGCGCGGATACGGTCCGCGCTTTCGTCACGAATCGCTGGCTTACGCCGCCGCTCTCCGTTTCACTCGTCGAGGACCTGGCGCAGATTCCGGCGGCAAAGGGTCGTGCGGCCGTGGTCAAGCTGGCCAGCACTGTCGCAAGCGAGGGCGAGGCGCGGTTCATGCGCAACGCAGTCAGCATGGCACGCCAGGTCAGCAGCGAACGAGACTCCGTCGTCTCCCTCGACGTGGCGGGTCGGGTCCTGGTCGTTGGCACGCGTTCCGGTCGACTGGAAGTGCCCGTGCCGGTGGACTATGTCGTTTGGACCGAACCGGTGAGAGCGTTCGCGGAGCGGAAAGACTTGAAGGGAACCAAGCGCGAGATCCTCGTCACCGGCGTTGCGTCTGCAAAAGCCCGCGAGGGCTTGCAAGCCGCCGGATGGACCGTCCAGGAACACAGCAAGCGATAATCGCACGCGCGGTTGCTGGTTCGCCTCGATCAGCGGCGCTGACGCGTTTGCCTGCGCGAGCGTATTGTCGGAGCGTGAGCCGACTTTGGTTTGCGTCAGCTTGCGCACTAATGCCTGTTATGGATTGATGCTACGCATGGCACGAAGCGGGTGCCTCTAGCGTTGAGGTCGAATGCGGTGCCGGGCCGCCGGAGATACTCCGGTAGTGTTCCGTTCGAGCGGCGTTTTGTACCGCGTTGAAGAGACGCGGGACCGCCTGGGCATTCGCTTGGTTGATGACGAATGCCGGAAGTTGCCCGCCCGGGTCGGTGAAGACGCAGTACACAACCCGCGTCTTGGCCGGATCCCCGCCCAAATCCTCCAGGTGCCAGAAACCGTTGTCGACGGTCAGTGCCACGGCGCCCGGTGCATCAGGGAGCTTTGCCTCGGGCACCAGCGCCCAGCGGATCTGGTAGACCGCGCGTCCACCCGCGCCGGCCCCGCTCGTGGTCCGCATCCGAATCACGTAGTGACGGGGGTCGACCCCCAGGATCCGGAAATCCAGGCGCTGATAGTTCACAATCGATTCGCCGTCGCGTGCAAGAACCGTGCTCTCGACGACGTAGGGAATGAAGGACGCGTAATGCTCAGCATCCGACAGTACCGCGAGAAGTACACCGGCCGGAGCGTCGAAAACGCTCTCCGCCATGACTTGCTTTATGGGGCTGCCGTCAACGCTGGTCGTTGTGACCCGAACCTCGGCGCCCACCGCAGTGGAAAGTGCTAGGACGAGCCACAAGGCATGGGACATGCGCCGCAGCTTCGGTTTCATACTCGCATGCGGCGTTCTGTTGAAAGCACGTCTTCCTTATAACCCTTACCCGTCTGCCTCGATCGCTTCCGTTCGTCGGTCCGCTGCAATGCCGATCGATTGCATTCGTTGCAGCCAGGCCTTCAGCCAGGGTTTCGGTTCCGTCTGTCCGTCCACATGATTGCTTGCGCGCAACGCTGCCCAGTGCGCCCATGACGTTGTCGCAGCGGGCGGCTCGCTACCGAATACGGTTTCGACGGCAAACTCGCCGAGCTGCCGGTAGCTTTCGAACTGCGACTCTCCAAAAAACTGATCCGATGTCGGTTCCTGAGGAAACGTCTTGTTCCGCGCGGCGTAGTTCAACACGTCTTGAGGCTCGTTTCCACGCAAGACGGGCTTGAAGCAAATCACCATCCCGTCGGGGGCTTCGTCGCCATCGACATAGGAATAGCGAATCCGTCCGACGTAGCAATAGCGTCCGCTGTCATCGTCGGCCGAGCGTTGGCGATGAACGGGCACCGAGTCGAATTCGATAGGAATGCCGAGGTCGATGCGAATCTTTCGCACGGCATTGCCGATGTCGGCGAATTGATAGTCGGGATCCGCGCCCGAGTCGGTGCAAACGATGAGTTGGCAACGCCTCAGGACCATTTCGAACAGGCCCATGTTTTCGAAATGGCCGCCGTCGGACAGATACGCATACGGACTCAAATCGTCAGTGAGCCCGAGCGCTTCGGACAACAAAGGACGCAGCGAAAATCTGGGCTCGGAACGAGCATACGTGTCTGTGCCGGCGACACCGGGATTGCCCAACCACCAGCCAAGTCTCACATTGAAGAGGGTCAATAGCAGCGCAGTCAGCGGCGACGACGAGTAGCCCATGTTGGGACTCACGGCGGCCCCGGATACGGCCACCGCGGTGCCGACCGAGATTCCGTCCTTTCCGCCGTAGTCGCGAGATTTGCGATAACCCAGGTAGTAGCTCCCGGCGTGCATCGGCGTGACCACGAAAGGTGCGGCCTTTCTTTCCTGCCACGCAAGCCGTCGACCGTGAACGAGGTTGAGCGTCAGGTTCACGATGTGGATCAGCTTGTGCGGAGGAGGGGGCGGGAACGCGTACGTCTTTATGTCATCCGGAAACGCGAGCTGCAGAAGGAGGCGATTGGCGAAGATGAGGTTTCCGTGATCGACATATTTCTTCAATTCGGCCGCATCCGTTCTCGCTAACGGCGGAAGCCCTTGGAATGCGGCAACCTTGTCCAGCCGCGCAATCTCCATGATGCGGTTAAGGACCTCCAGAACATCCTGTTCCAGTGATTTGAGGACGGGATGTGCCTTGCTGTAGGCCGACAGGCGACCCTTCAGGACGCCGTCGGGATCGTGCTGTCGCGAGATCATCTGATGCACCAGGTACCCGGCAGGCGTCGTCGCCTTCCCCGCCAGCCCCTCCTTCAGCTTCCCTATGAATTTCGACAAGCTCACGATGTCCGCTTCGCGAACCAGGCCGGGACGAAGCTCATGCATTTGCAGGTCGTCCAAGGGGTCGAAGCCTGTGAAGGGATTCGGTTGCCGATTGTTCCCGCGCGATGCACCGAGAAATGTCCGCACGATCCGAATGCGGTAGGCGGCATGCAGAGAAAATTTGTTGAGGTTGATCGCGAGGCTTCGCCAAGCCGACGAACAAAGCCAGCGCCAGCAACCGAGACGGCGATGATATTGAGTGGCGCCTGACAGATCAGCTCGAGGTGGGCATTCGGGTCATGAAAGACGCTGGCCTCCAACCAGGTCGGAGATGCGTCGACGTGGCCGCATGCGTCCTTCAAGGGTCGAAGAGGCCCGAGGAGCATGCGCACCGTAGACGGGATGAGGCCCTCATCCTCGATCGGCGTCTCGCTGAGCCGGCCAGGAGCGGTATGAGGAGCGCGCTCGTGACAGCAAGGAAAGGAACGCGAGGAAGACGGCCAGGAATATCGCGCCTGCAGCGGCCAACATGTTGACGCCGAAAAACGGTTTCGCGGTCCTGACTGCCATCAGGCTTGGGGCTATCTTTCCGGCGCCGTTGCGGACGTGAGCGAACTCTTACCCAGCAGCACCGCGAGCAGCCCCGAGACTCCACCGAGCGCGGCAAGCAGCTTCGGAAACTGCAACAACAGCGGAGGGCCGAAAATCGTGATCGCGCTCAACAACGACCAAACAACGTTGCCGATCAATATCCAGGAGCCGAAACGGCCCCACCACTCACGATCCTCGTCTTCGATCCATCTCAATTTTGAAACCAGACCGATGAACAAGGTCATCCCGGCGAGAACCGCGAGTACCGCGGTCGGCACGGCGAATACCGCATACAAGTGGGCCGGATGCACCGCATAGTCGCCGAGAAGGGTGGTCTCGCCTGGCTCCTGCCGGTCGCGAACGCGAAGTCCGCCAAGTTCGCGACGATCGCCCACGTCAGCAGTCCCGCCAACAGCATGAAGACCAGCTCGTTGAAACGCTGTCCCCAGTCTCTCGCCGGCAACACCGCGTGCGCGATGATCCATGAGGCGACTGATGATCACTTCTCCCCACAGCACGAGATGGTCATAGCCCGCGAATGCCAACCAGGTCGGAACGTATGGCAAGGCGACCGTACGCAGAACGGTCCATATTTGGGCGAGACTGAGCGGTGCTTTGGAGCTCGGGAGGCCCCACACCAGAAGCGTAAGAACCACGGCAAAAATGAAGACGGGCAATACGCCGAAGCCCAGCAGCCAGGGTTGATGCTTGAATCGTTCCAGAAAGCGATCCAGCCGGCGTCGGATCGGCGTCGCCGCCGGTTCGCGGATGGGACGCGCGGGATCGCTCGTGCTGGGCCGGTTGAGGGTGACGCAAACGAGCGTGAAGACCGCGGAAAGCGTCGCCAGCCAGACAAGCGATGGAAAGAGCTCGCCATGCGCCGACCACCATTCGTGGAGGCCTGCCGAATACAGTCGTGGCAGCGCGACGACGAGCAGAAGGAGGGGAATGATGACCAGCCAGTTCAACGAAAGATTGCGCAAGTAGATTCCCACCCACGTCCAGGTATCCACCGTGAAAAGGCCTGCCTGCGGATTGAGGAAGTGACTGTAGCTGCGCAGGAAGCCCACCGGCGGCGGTGCCGGATCGATTTTTGTGATGAGTGTGCCGGCTTCCTTGCGTGCACGCGTGCTGAGCTCCTTGACCACGCCGGTGAGCCCCTCTGGATGGCGGTGTATCCACGTCGACAGCCAGCTGCCCACGTAACCCCCGCCCGACACCGTGGACAAGAAGTCGAATTTTGCGAGCAGCCCGGCCCGCGCCAGCGATTGCAGCACACCGAGCGCAAAGGACGCGCTGCGTATGCCGCCCCCCGAGAGACAAACCGCGCTGTAGGTACCGTCGGGTCCTTTGAGCTTACCGATGGCGTCGAACAGGCGGGTGAGGCGACTCGTGTCCACGCGTGCAATGGCGTCGGCGGGAAAGGCGGCATCCAGGAGGAGACGATTCAGCTCGACGAGCTCGAGATTCGATGCGGGCGCATCCGGTCGCGCGCCTCCCTCGAGCGATCGCGCTGCGGGATTTCTTGCGACGGGCAACGGGTGTTGCGGAGTGCGCTTTTGAACGGTTGACCCAGAGCTCGGCGAGTTGCCAGGCTTCGGTATCCGGATCGAGCAAATTGTGATCGTAGAGAACTTCGTCAGCCTTCAATGCATTGTTGAGCTGCTCAAGAAGTTTCTTCGATGTGGCCGCGGGCCACGGAACGGTCGGCGGAATGACCAGCCCGTCCATTTGAATCTTCTGTCTGATGACCAGCAGCGGCGTCGACGAGGTAGAGGCCAGTGGCCCCTGCAAACAGTCGCCGAGGATTGCAAAGTTGACGTCACAATCGCGCAGGAGCCATGACGACGGTTCAGGCAGCGCGCCGTGCGTAGTGATGAATTCCTCTTCGAGCACTTCACACAGTCGCAAGGGGAATTGCTTGCTTGGGAGCTCGATCGGACTAGGCACCGAATTCATAGGCTTCTTTCCGGTCTTGGCGAGCGCGCTCAGATCACGCAACAGGCGTAACTTAGCAAACTGTCTGCAGCCTTTCGGCTTGCGGGCTGTTCCTCGGCTCGGACATGCAAAATTGTATAACCGACAATTCTGCGGTGGAACGGCTTATTCCAACAGAATATTCAATGTCATTGTCAGGACCCTATTTACTGGCCGCCTCGTTAGGTATTCTGTCGATGGACGCAACTAGCTGCCCGACATCGGCTATGGGTCGACCTGGGATCCTCCGAAGGTCTCGCTTCGGCCATCAGCAGCCAGTGGAGGAAAGGGACGCCGGCGTATCCGAACATTCATGCGTTCACGCTGATGGACCAGGATAATAGTGGCTGGAATTGCGCCGAGTTGAGAATCCAACAGACAGCGAGCATCTGACTTTATCCCAAGATTCAACCGACAAATGGGCGGCGAATGGACCTAGCACCGAGAACACTATCAACTACATTCAACAAGTTTTTCCATTCGGAGAAATCGGGCGGGGTTCTGCTGATAATCTGCACTGTACTCTCACTCGCAATCACGAATTCCCCTATAGGCCCGGATTATCTGAGTCTCTGGCACAGAAACGTCGGCGGTCTAACCGTTGAGCATTGGATCAACGACGCGCTGATGGCGATCTTTTTCCTGCTCATAGGATTAGAGCTCGAACGCGAGCTTTACGTAGGTGAACTCTCGCAGTTCAAGAACGCTCTTCTTCCGATTGTTGCGGCTACCGGTGGATTGGTCGCTCCTGCTCTGATTCATTTCTCGCTCAATCAGGGAACACCGACGCAAGCCGGAGTCGGAATTCCGATGGCCACTGACATCGCGTTTGCTGTTGGCGTTCTAGCCCTTCTCGGAAATCGTATTCCCGCGTCCCTGAAAGTGTTTGTCGTGGCTTCCGCGGTCATAGACGATTTGGGAGCGATAGGCATCATTGCCGCTTTTTACACGGCGAGACTTGCGGTTTGGTATCTTGCTGGTGCTTTTGCAGTTTGGGCCTTGCTCATTGCGTTGAATCGTCTGTTCCGGGTCATGTCTCTCATTCCTTACCTCCTTGGCGGCGCGTTGGTGTGGATTCTCATGCTCAAGTCCGGAGTTCATGCCACGATCGCGGGCGTCATGCTTGCCTTTGCAATGCCATTCTCCGCTAAGGACGACGATCGAGAGTCACCCTCCCACAAGCTGGAGCATGTTTTAGTCAAACCGGTTGCGTTCATCATTCTGCCGATTTTCGCGCTGGCAAATACGGACATTGTGGTGGAAGCGAATTGGATCGATAACCTGGCCAGCGCGAATAGCATCGGCATCGCCGCCGGCTTGATCGCGGGCAAGCCTTTGGGTGTGACGGTCCTTTGCTTTGTTGCCTGCGCGATCGGAATGTGTCGCTTGCCGCCCGATTTGAAGTGGTCGCACGTAGTGGGCGCCGGGATTCTTGGCGGCATCGGCTTTACGATGTCGATTTTCATCACCAATCTCGCTTTCTCAAGTAATCCGGAGGTTATAAACGCCTCGAAGATGACGATCCTGTTGAGTTCCCTGACGGCAGGAATATTCGGCTTTCTATGGCTGAGATTCCTGGGCAAGCCTGTGGGTCAGAACGTCTAAGATCTGCGCCATCGCGGTTCTGGACGCGTATCTCGATGCGCGAAGAGATACGCTTGGCGCGGCCGCAACGGGACGGTGTTCTTCGATACGCGCAGCGTTTGGCCAGCACGCCCAGGCAAGCACGACGGGGCCTAAACCCACAAGATTGCCAGGGGAGCCATAATTCATATACAAAGAAGCCCCTAGGTTCTCGCTTCAAACGGACATGCCACGCCACGCCTCGCGCAAGATCCCGGTATTGCGATGACAGTCCGCACCGCCGTCCTGGATTTGTTGCGCGCGTTCGGGATGACCTCGATCTTCGGCAATCCCGGCTCCACCGAGTTGCCGCTGTTTCGCGATTTCCCCAAGGACTTCCGCTACGTCCTCGGCCTGCAGGAGGCGGTCGTCGTAGGCATGGCGGACGGGTACGCGCAGGCAACGCGCAACGCGGCCTTCGTCAATCTGCATTCCGCTGTGGGCGTGGGTCACGCGATGGGCAACATCTTTACCGCATACCGGAATCGCACGCCACTCGTCATCACCGCAGGCCAGCAGGCGCGCTCGATCCTCCCCTATGAGCCGTTTCTGTTTTCAACCCAGGCGACGGAGCTTCCAAAGCCGTACGTGAAATGGAGCTGCGAGCCGGCCCGCGCCGAGGATGTTCCGCTCGCCATCGCGCGCGCCTACTACACAGCGATGCAGCCGCCGCGCGGGCCGGTGCTGGTCTCGATTCCCGCCGACGACTGGGCAAAGCGCTGCGAGCCCGTTGCAGCGCGTGTCGTGAGCTCCGCGATCCGACCCGAGCCACGTGTGCTGGACGCGATCGGCGAGGCCCTCGACTCGTCGTCGCGTCCGGCCTTCGTGGTCGGCGCAGCGGTCGATCGCGACGGCGCCTGGAATGACGTCGTGCAACTCGCCGAGCGGCACGAGGCGGCGGTCTGGGTAGCGCCGATGTCGGGCCGCTGCAGCTTCCCCGAGGATCACGCGCTTTTTGCCGGTTTCCTTCCACCGATGCGCGAGAAGATCGTGAATCTTCTTTCGGGACACGATGTCATCTTCGCGCTCGGCGCACGCCGCGTTCACTTATCACGTCGAAGGCAGCCGGGCCGCATCTCCCCGCAGGCGCCGGACTCGTGCAATTGATCGATGATCCCAACATCGCCGCGTGGACGCCGCAGGGAACGTCCGCGGTAGGAAGCATCCGTCTTGGCGTGCTGGATCTGCTCGCGCGCGCCGCGCCCGGTCCGCGCGAGCGTCCTGCTCCGCGCCGGCAGCCGCCGCGCGTCGAAGCTTCCATGCCGATGTCGGTCGCGTTTGTCATGCAAACACTCGCCGAGATACGTGATCCTGCGTCGATCGTCGTGGAGGAAGCGCCGAGCTCGCGGCAGGCGATGCAGAGCTATCTGCCGATCCTGCGCAGCGAAACCTTCTACACCATGTGCAGCGGCGGGCTCGGCTACGCGATGCCGGCGGCTGTGGGCGTTGCGCTGGGCAAGCCGGGCGCGAAAGTCATCGGCCTGATCGGCGACGGATCGAGCATGTATTCGATCCAGGCCTTGTGGAGCGCAGCGCAGCTTGCGCTGCCGATCACGTTCATCGTTCTCAAGAACCGGCGCTATGCCGCGCTGCAGGACTTCGCGCCGACGTTCGGCTTCGGCACCGGACGAGCCGCTGGCCGGAACCGAGCTGCCCGGAATCGATTTCGTCGCGACTGGCGCGCGCGCAGGGATGCCACGGTGTGAACGTGAGCCGTGCGGATCAGTTGCGCGATGCGCTGACCGGCGCGATGCAGGCATCGGTTCCGACGCTGGTGGAAGTGGATGTCGCCTGAATGGATTTATCGACCTTATCGCGGACCGCCACAGTTCCGGGAACAACAAGAGGAGGCACCATGTCGATGACTTCACTAACCGCGCGCAGCGCCGTCGCGTTGATCGCGGCATGCTCGCTGTGCGCCGGCGCGGCTGCGCAGACCTGGCCGGACAAGCCGATCAAATTGATCGTCAACTTCCCGCCCGGCGGCGTCGCGGACACCCTCGCGCGCGCCATCGCACCGGGCGTCTCCGAGGCGCTCAAGCAGCCGGTCGTGGTCGAGAATCGGCCGGGCGCGAACGGATCGATCGGCGCCGACGTGGTCGCCAAGTCGCCCCCCGACGGCTACACGTTCCTCGTCTCGTCCGGAGGCGCGATGACCGTCGACCCGTTCCTCTATTCGAATCTTCCCTACGACACGCAGAAAGACTTGAAGCCCGTCGCATCGCTTGCGATCGTTCGCGTCTTTCTCATGGTTCATCCCTCGGTGCCCGCGAAAACGTTCAACGAGTTCGTCGCCTACGCGCGCGCCAATCCGGGCAAGCTTTCCTATGGGTCGGCGGGCAGCGGCAGCTCGCCGCACATCGCCGCGGAGATGTTCACGCGCGTGGCCAAGATCGATGCAACCCACGTGCCCGTACAAGGGCGCGGCGCCGGCGCTCAACGACCTGCTGGGCGGGCAGGTCCAGTTCATGTTCGATCCCGGTCCGGGTCTGCAACACGCGGCGACCGGCAAGTTGACGGTGCTCGCCGTCGCGAGCGCGAAGCGCGCTTCGCGCTATCCGGATGTCCCAACACTCGAGGAGCTGGGCATGCGCGTCGACGCCGACACGACATTCGGTGTCTACGCGGCGTCCGGCGTGAGCGCCGCGATCATCGAACGCATGAACAGGGAGATCACCAAGACCTTGAGCTCACCGGCGCTGGTGGACAACATGGCTCGCCTGGGCGGCGAAGTCGCGCCGATGACGATCCAGGAATTCGTGAGCCGGCAGGCGGCCGATCGCGCACGCTATGGCGCGTTCATCAAGGAAGCAGGGATCAAGGTGGATTGAAGCGGCTACCGTTGTGTGGTCGACCTCGCGGCGACGGCGATGCGCCCCGCCGGACCGCGAAAGGAAAAGAGCCAGCCCAAGGGCTGGCTCTGCGCTATTTGGCAGTTTGTAGGTCCGAATTCGGCACTTTGTAGGTCCGAATTCATTCGGACGCAGTCATCAGACCATCAACGATGCAGCCCGTGCGGATGCATCCGCACCTACGCGCCACGCATTGTTCGCCCCAGGAGGGCGGCCGGAGTGCAAGACCTTAGCGGACGCCTCGACCGTAAACCAGAGTCATTGCACGTCCCGCGTCGCTGAGCGCGCCGCGAACACGCGACGCGATGGCGTCCGCCAGATTTCCAAGAAGCATCGCTTGATGCGCGTCACGCAAGGCGCGCGCTCGCTCCATCACATTCATCGTATCGATGACTGAGTTGATTTGATCGCGTTCCATTGCTGTACTCCTTGCCAGTGATGGGCGGCAATGCTGCACCGCACAACGGCAAGATAGCCACGACCGCCAGCAGTTTCCAATCGCATTTCCAAATCCGCGCGATAGTCCCGGCCGATATCCTCGATAAGCGATTGAACTCACTGCCAAAGTGCTCGGGCACGTTCGTCTCCCGCATCCGCGGATTTCCTGTTTTGACGTGCCGACAGAGGGGGAGCACTGGCATCGATTGTCCGATGCGCGCCGCGGACGCGTCAGCACGACAGGTTTTGGTGCGACCAAGAAACACATGCGCATATGACGGGAAAGAGAAGGGAGCCTGCTGCGTGTGGCCGCTGCACCGACTAGGGCGAAACCTCCCATTTCACTGCCTGTCGCACAGTGATTCCGATATCACCTGGCTGTCAGAGTCAGCGACCTTTGTTACACCGTGTTGCACTCATTGTTGGTGAGGCGCTCGGCTTTGGGCGGACAATGCCGGGTTTCGGCGGACTAGAGAGTCGGAGTTACGGCATGAACACTGCACGCAGCGTTTTGTTAGCGTCATTTCTCGCCATCGGATCTGTGTTTTCTCCCGCGGGTGCGACATCGTTTACCACGGACCAGAGCGACCTGTGGTACATCGCAAGCGAATCCGGCTGGGGGATCCAGTTCGTTCAGCGAGGCTCCGTGATCTTCGCGACCATGTTCGTCTACGACCAGTCTGGTACTCCGATCTGGTATGTAGCGACAATGCGCTCGTCAGGCAATTACATGTGGACCGGGGATCTGTTGCGTACGCAGGGTCCGTGGTTTGGAACCGCTCCCTTTGACCCAAACACCGTAACCTTTCGTAAGGTCGGGACAATGACTTGGAAGGCGTCAGCGACATCGACCGGTGTGCTTACGTATTCCGTAGACGGGGTGGCCGTATCGAAGAATCTGACACGTCAGCTACTTGTGTTGGATGATTTTAGCGGCCGATACGCCGGCGGTATGCACCAGACGCTTACGGGATGTGCAGACTCCTCGTTAGACGCCACGAATGACCAATTCGCATTTCTGACCGTCACTCAGAACGCGGCCAGCGTTACGATGAGCACCTCGACCTCGAACATCACCTGTACTTTCTCCGGCAATCTTTCCCAAGCAGGTCAAATGGGAGACGTCACCGGTAACTACACCTGCAGCTCAGGCGATTTCGGTGGCTTTGAAATATTCGAAATGCAGGTCAACATCTCGGGCCTAACGGGACGATTGTCCGCAAGCAGCGTCGCGACCGGCTGCAGTACGAGTGGCTGGTTTGGCGGGATGCGCGGCACGACTTTTTGATTCCTCACGCCGAATTTAAGAGAACCGTATGGCGGCCTAGGCACTTCTTGCGCCCGCGTGTTCGAAGAAGAACCGCATCATTTCTTTCGATGCATCGGGGCCTTTGGGATCCGTGAAGGACCCTCGCAGGTCACCTCCAAACCATGCATGTGCAGCGCCGTGCACGAGCCAGTATTCGGCGACGACGTTCCCGCTGCTATCCTTGAAGATCCTGCGGGTGTACGAGTGTCCGCCCGGCGTCGCGCCTGCGCAGGTCTCCTCGGTTGTGCTCGAGCGGTCGCCGCCATTGAACTCGGTTGCCGCGGCGCTTTGATTGACGACCTTCTCGCCATTGGAAGGATGAACCGTGACATCGCGGTCTCCGTGAAAGACGATCGCGGGAATCCGCCGGCCTGCCTGAGAATCACAATCCCCGATATGGGCGCCCGGCATTCCGCGCTGATGCATCGCCGCGAACGCCGAAGGCATGTCGTGCGCGGACGCATAGGGAAGGCCGGAATGGACGCCGATGGCGGCAAACAATTCTGGATACGCTCTTCCGAGGACGACGGCCATGGCGCCCCCAGCAGACAATCCGCCGACGTATACCCGCTCGCGATCGAGACCATAGGTCAGCAGTAGTTCGCGTGCCAACCCGGCGATGATCGCCGGTTCTCCCTCGTCGCGGTGCTGATGGCGCGTCTCAAACCAGTTCCAGCACTTCGACACGTTTGCGGTCTGTGGCTGTGCTGGATAGACCACGAAACACGCTCGCTCCTCCGCCAGAAAGTTCATGCGGGTGCCCGCAGCGAAGTCATCCGGCGTCTGCGTGCAACCATGCAGCATCACGACCAGCGGCAATGGCTGCCCGCGATATGCGCTCGGAATGAAGAGCTTGTAACGGCGAGAGCCCGCCGGTCCGGTATACGTGTGCTCGCTGAATTGCGGTCGCTCTTCTGGAGCCGATGACGGAACAGGAGACTCCACCGCCGGCACAGTTTCCGTCACCAACGGCATCTCATCGACGACTTGGAACGTTCCCTCGAGGGGGCTGCGAGCCGCGAATCCGGCGTCGCTCGCAGGCTGGGTGGCTGTAGCTCCGCGAAGACCCTGTTGAATTGCTGCCGTTGCAGCAAGGAGGTCGCCGGCCTGCATGAGGCGCATTGCCTCGCGGACGGTCGAATACGGTTCTGCGTTCATGATTTTTCTTCCTCAGTGAATGCGATCGGCCAGTGCGGCCTTCACCGCCGGACTTGCATGAAAAGCTCCAAGCACGGTGATGGATTCGATCGTCGCCAGCGCCAAGGCGGCAGGAACATCGGTGGCGATCCGCGCCAATCCCAAGACCTGAATCCGCAGACGCTTTCCCGATCTCTTTATCGATCTCCAGGTCTGCGCGGCTGAATTCCTGAAGCCCCAGCACCAATGTCTTGCGACTCACCGCCTGACGAACCACTTCAGCGTGCGTCACAAGGTGATTTCGAATTGCGGTTCGAATGAAATCGGTGCGGTTTGAGTAGAAACCCTCCTGGACGAGAAGGTCTATCTGGCCGAGATCGATGAGGCCAAGATTGATCGTGATTTTCTCGGTGTCCAACGCTTTCGCTGACGTGGTCCCCATCCCGTACTCCAAATAGACTCCACATGGATGGATATACCATCCATTTGGATGTTAGGTGGATGAACGGGCTGGAGTCTCATCGCGGGCTGGCCGTGGCGCTGGCCAGTGTCGGCCAGCAGTCTCGGTCGAGCGTGGACAACGCCTCAGCACGGCCGACGCCGCGCAAGGCGTACCGGCCTACGGAAACGAACTTCGAGGGTCCCGGCTCCGGCGTCGCCACGGCGAGCTTGGACGCAGAGAATCGACGGTCATCTGCAGTGCGCGCGAGGCCGGCCGTCAGCGTGCGTGGCGATCAAACGATGGCCACGTCGCTTTCGATCCTGATGAGGATCCAATCTCGCCGCTCGGGGCGGACGAGTCTACTTGCTCACGACTTCCCACTTGCCGTTCTTGACTTCAAAGATCGTCAGCAGTCCTTTGGTCAAGTCGCCGTTTTTGTCGAACTCGATGTCGGCCGTAACTCCCGGGTATTTGATCTTCGTGAGCGCCGGCAGATACTTCGCCGGATCGGTCGAGTTGGCCGCCTTCATCGCCGCCGCGATCACCATCACTCCGTCGTAGAAATAAGGCGTGTACAAGCCGATGTCCTGGTTGTAACGCGTCTTGTACTTGGCCGCGAACGCCTTCCCGCTCGGCCGGGATTCCAGCGCGGCGCCGGGTGTCGACGCGATGTTTCCTTCCGCCGCTGGGCCCGCCAGTTCGATGAACTTGGCGGAGTTCATCGTTTCACCGCCCATCAATGGAACGTTCATCCCCAGCAGCTTCATTTGCCTGGCCATCGGCCCCGCCTGGGCGTCGTAGCCGCCGAAGAAAATTGCATCGGGCTTGGCCGCTTTGATCGACGTAAGAAGCGCATTGAAGTCGACGGCCTTGTCATTGGTGTGTTCGTGTTTGACGACCTGACCGCCCGAAGCCTTTACCGCAGCTTCGAAGGAGTCCGCCAACCCCTGGCCGTAGGCGCGTGGCGTCGTCGATCACCGCGAGCCGTTTGAGCTTGAGAGTCTTTACCGCGTATTCGCCGAGCGCCGTGCCTTGCTTGTCGTCGTCGGCCATCAATCGAAATGCGGTCTTGAAACCCTGGTGCGTGTATTTGACGTTGGTCGACACCGAGAGCTCTGGAATGCCGGCTTCGTTGTACACGCGGGATGCCGGAATCGTCACGCCCGAATTGAAGTGACCGACAACCCCAGCGACCTTGGCGTCGACCAGCTTCTGGGCAATCAACGGCCCCTGTTTCGGATCGGCTTGATCATCCTCGGCCTGGAGCTGAAATTTCACCGCCTTGCCGCCTATCGTCAGTCCTTGAGCGTTGAGCTCGTCGATCGCCATCTGGGCGCCGTTCTGGTTGTCCTTGCCGTAGTTGGCCTGCGCTCCGGTCAGCGGTGACGCGAAGCCGATCTTGACGACTTCCTGCGACTGCGCGGCGCCCGTCGCCAGCGCGATGAAAATGCCCAGTGTGATCGCGAGCGAGCTGATTTGTCTCTGAGAATTCAAGATTGCCTCCTCATCTATCGCTGCCGGTGTTGGAGTCTTGACCGTCCGAGGTCTCCGGTTCGTCTCGGCGTTCTTGAGTCTACACCGAGACGTTATCATGACTGAATGAGAGGACGGGGTGAATGTAGTCTGGCCCTGTAATCCGCGGCACGCGGGCTTGGCGGAACCGTGGCGCGGAAGTGCGTGAGATACCGCAAGCGGTGACGCTAGGCGAGCCGTCTTCACCTGCTTGCGCTGACGCTTGACGGAAACCAGCGAATTCGCGCGCCCGACGAAAACCGATTTTGCGCGTCGGGCCCCATCCGACTCGGGTTGCCCTCTTCTTAGCATCGAACACTATCTACCTGTTACGATGGATCACAACTCGGGCTTCCATGCCTTTTTGTGATAACACGGCGCCGCTAGTTACTGCGGTCGCGTATAGGAATTCAGCATGTCCAAATCGCTCTATGTTTGTATTTGTGTGTCCATCGCGGTAACCAAGGTCGCTTGGGCTGACTCGATGTCGCCATACGCAGGACAAAACACGCGTGAGATAAAGGCACTCGCTCCAGAAGACGTGGACGCGTACCTCTCGGGCAAGGGTATGGGGCTTGCTAAGGCTGCCGAACTCAACGGCTATCCCGGCCCAGCTCATGTCTTGGCAATGGCAAATGAGCTTGAATTGACTCCCAGCCAGCAGGAACGTACTGAGGCGCTTTTCACGAGCATGGAGGCCAAAGCGACAGCTCTCGGCCGCTCCTTGGTTGCGCAAGAACGCAAGCTGGATGAACAGTTCGCCGCCAAGAAAATTACACGAGAGTCATTGGCGATGCTGCTAACGCGTATCGGCGAACTACAAGCGAAGATTCGGGGCGCGCACCTTGAAGCGCACCTGGCGCAGCTGGCGATCCTCACACCTTCACAGGTAGCCAGGTATCAAGAACTTCGTGGGTACGCTGCCTCTGACGCTCATCAGGACGGCCATCAGCACCGGCATTAGCTCGCCAAACGACTGAGCTGGCAGAGCTATCGAAGCTACAGGCGCGCAAGCGACAAGTCTCCAACTGACGAGCGGCGACCAACATTGGCGGAACGGCTTATCTACTTCAGTTCCACCGTTGCTCGAGCCGATCAAACACGGTAGCATCGACAAGCTAAGGGTGGTTTCTGGAGTCTTATGGTTCGTCGGCAACGTCCGTGGGTGGCGGGACTGGTGATGCTGGGCGTGGTGTTCGCCCAGATCGTCACGGTTGCGCATGCTTGCTCGCCCGCTGTCCCCGTGCTGCAGGCGGCGGCATTTGGTCAGCCGGCTGACGAGCCCATGCCGGAAGATTGCGCGGCGATGGCGAAGCGTGCTGCAGCGAACGGCAACGTTTGCGATTCGCACTGCGCCTACGGTCAGCAGATCGACGTGCAGCCCGATGCGCCGGTTGCCGCGATCGCGCCGCAACCTGCGCTGACCATTTCAGCCACGTCGTCGATCGTGCAGCTGCCCCTCGACGCGATCTTCCTCCACGCGCGAAGCACCGCACCGCCTGTCTCGCTCCTCTTCAGTCGCTTCCTGATCTGATCTTCGCATCGCGTTGAATTCGGTGCGCGCTTCCGCGTGCGCCGACGTCATTCACGTCGATGTGGAGGTCCCGTGCGAGCTTACCCACGTAGTCATCAGGCTGCATCAGCAGCCATCCATCGTCTCGCCACGATCGCCGCCGTGCTGGGCGCGCTGTACTGTTCCGTCGCCACTGCCGCCAACGGACCTTTGACGCTGGCAGAGGCGCAACATCTCGCCGTTGCGCGCTCGCGACAATTGGTGGCGCAGGATTCAGCGGTCACCGCTGCGCGCGAGATGGCGGTTTCCGCGGGTCAGCTACCCGATCCGATCGCGACGCTGGGCATCAATAACCTGCCGGTCAACGGACCCGATCAGTTCAGTCTGACTCGCGACTTCATGACCATGAGCAGCGTCGGAGTGATGCAGGAATTCACCCGCACAGAAAAACGGGAGGCACGGGCCGAACGTTTCGAGCGCGAAGCCGAAAAGTCGCTCGCCGAGAAAACCCTCAGCATCGCTTCGATCCAGCGCGACACGGCGCTGGCGTGGCTCGATCGGTACTACGCTGAAGCGATGCAGGCGGTGATATCTGAGCGGAGCCGCCAAGCCCAGCTCGAAGTCGAAGCCGCGGAAAGCGGGTATCGCGCGGGGCGAGGCAACCTGGCCGACATTCTGACTGCCCGCAATGCGTTGGTGCTTCTCGACGATCGCGCCAGCGAAGTCGGGCGCAAAGTGCGCACGGCCAAGATCGCATTGGCGCGCTGGATTGGCAATGACGCGGAGGCGGCCCTGGCCGGCAGGCCGACGATCGACGCGATCCGCCTCGATCCGAGCACGCTCGAAACTGATCTCGCCCATCACCCCGAGCTTGCGGTGCTCGCCAGGAAGGAAGAGGTGGCGGCCGCCGATGTTCGTGTGGCGCAGACCAACAAAAAGGCCGATTGGAGCGTCGCGCTCATGTACAGCCAGCGCGGTCCCGCCTACTCGAACCTCATTTCGCTTAACGTCTCGGTCCCCTTGCAATGGGACCAGAAGAACCGCCAGGACCGCGAGGTGGCAGCCAAGCTGGCGATGCTGGACCAAGCTCGGGCCGAGCGCGAGGACATGCTACTGGCGCATACCGCAGAAGTGCGCGCGATGATCACCGAATGGGAGAACGATCGCGAGCGCAGTGCTCGGTATGCTCGGGAAATTATGCCGCTGGCAACCGAGCGCTCACAGGTCACCGTAGATGCCTATCGTGGCGCGAAAGCAAGCATCACGGACGTATTGCTTGCACGAAGAGGCGAAATCGATGTGCGCTTGCAAGCGCTACAACTTGAGATGGACACGGCGCGCCTGTGGGCGCAGCTGAACTTTCTGTTTCCCGACGGCGACGCGGGTACGCACGCAGATGGAACTCACACCAAGGATTCGCGATGAACAACAAGACTCTCTTCTTCGCGCTCGCGGCCGCCGTTGCTCTCGGGATCGGCGGATATGCGCTCTATCGCTTCGGCATGAATCGCGGCATGCAAATGAACGGTGCGACGGCCGCTTCGGTATCGCCTGGCGCCGCGCAAAAGCCCGGCGACGTCGATCCGACAACGGGCAAGAAGGTGCTCTACTGGCACGACCCGATGGTGCCGGGGCAGAAGTTCGATAAGCCGGGCAAGTCGCCCTTCATGGACATGCAACTGGTGCCCGTCTATGCGGATAGCGACGCCGACGCAGGGTGCGGTCGCCATCAGTCCTCGGGTGCAGCAGAACCTCGGCGTACGTATCGCAGAAGTCAAGTCCGGCGCGCAAACGTCGACGCGTGGAGGCTGTCGGCAGCGTTGCGTACAACGAGCGCGACGTGGCGGTCGTGCAAGCGCGAAGCAACGGCTTTCTGGAACGACTCTACGTACGTGCGCCGCTCGACCCGGTGCGCAAAGGACAGCCCCTGGCCGAGCTCTACGTGCCCGATTGGGTTGCCGCCCAGGAAGACTACTTGTCGGCCAAGCGCATCGATGCAAGGTCCGACGCGCCAACTCGTTCGGGGCTTGCCGACGCCGCCAAGCAAAGGATGCGGCTCGCGGGCATGAGCGATGATCAGATCGCCGCAGTCGAGGCGGGCGGCAAGGTGCAAGCGCGCTTCACCATCACCGCGCCGATCGGCGGGCGTGATCGGCGAGCTTACCGCGCGCGAGGGGATGACGGTGATGGCCGGTGCACCGCTGTTTCGCATCAATGGGCTGTCTACCGTCTGGGTGAACGCGGAAGTCCCGGAGGTCGCGGCAGCGCAGGTGCGCCCGGGCAATCCCGTCGAGGCGAGAACGCCGGCGGTGTCCGGCGCGGTATTCAAAGGCAAGGTGAGCGCCATCCTGCCCGAAGTGAACCCGGCGACGCGCACGATCAAGGCGCGGATCGAGCTCGCCAATCCCGGCGGCCAACTGGTCCCGGGCATGTTCGCGACGGTCAGCTTCGCGCCGGCGGCGCGCAAGGACGTGTTGCTGGTGCCCAGTGAAGCGGTCATCCAAACCGGCAAGCGCAGCGTCGTCGTCGTCGCGCAAGGCGACGGCAAGTTCGCGCCGGTCGATGTCGAGATCGGTCTGGACAGCCATGGCCAGACCGAGATCCGCAAGGGATTGCAGGCCGGGCAGAAGGTCGTCGTCTCGGGACAGTTCCTGGTCGATTCCGAGGCGAACCTCAAGGCGGCGACGACGCGCATGGGCGACGATGCCTGGGGCCAAGCCATGATCGCCAAGCTCATCCGCTGGTCGATCGCCAATCGCTTCCTCGTGCTGCTGGCGACGCTGATGGTCGACCGCCTGGGGCGTCTGGTCGCTGCTGCACGAACGCCGCTCGACGCGATTCCCGATCTGTCCGACGTGCAGGTGATCATTCGCACGACCTATCCCGGGCCAGGCGCCGCAGATCGTCGAGAACCAGGTCACCTATCCGCTCGACGACGACGATGCTCTCGGTGCCGGGCGCGAAGACCGTGCGCGGCTACTCGTTCTTCGGCGATTCGTTCGTCTACATCCTGTTCGAGGACGGCACCGATCTGTACTGGGCGCGCTCGCGCGTGCTCGAATACCTGAACCAGGTGCAGTCGCGCCTGCCGGCGCAGGCCAAGGCCTCGCTCGGGCCCGGACGCGACCGGCGTGGGCTGGGTCTACGAGTACGCGCTGGTCGATCGCACGCGGCAAGCATGGACCTGTCGCAACTGCGCGCGCTGCAGGACTGGTTCCTGAAGTACGAGCTGAAGACCGTGCCCAACGTGGCCGAGGTCGCGAGCGTCGGCGGCATGGTGCGCCAGTACCAGATCGTGCTCGATCCGGATCGGCTGCGCGCCTACAACATCACCGCACGGCAAGGTGATCGATGCGGTCCAGAAGGCGAACCAGGAGACCGGCGGCTCGGTGCTCGAGCTGGGCGAAGCCGAGTACATGGTGCGCGCCTCCGGCTACCTGCAAGTCGCTCGATGACTTCCGCAAGATTCCGCTCACGACGCAGCGACGCCGGCGTGCCGGTGCGCCTGGGCGACGTCGCGCGCATCCAGGTCGGGCCCGGAGATGCGCCGCGGCATCGCCGAGCTGAACGGCGAGGGCGAAGTGGCGGGCGGCATCATCGTCATGCGCTCGGGCAAGAACGCGCTGGAGACGATCGATGCGGTCAAGGCCAAGCTCGAGACGCTCAAGCCGAGCCTGCCGCCGGGCGTCGAGATCGTGCCGACCTACGACCGCTCGAGCCTCATCGAGCGCGCGGTCGACAACCTGCGGGACAAGCTGATCGAGGAATTCATCGTCGTCGCGCTGGTCTGCGTCGTGTTCCTGTTTCACCTGCGCTCGGCGTTCGTCGCCATCGTCTCGCTGCCGCTCGGCGTGCTGGTCGCGTTCATCGTCATGCACTACCAGGGCGTCAACGCCAACATCATGTCGCTCGGCGGCATCGCGATCGCCATCGGCGCGATGGTCGATGCGGCGGTCGTGATGATCGAGAACGCGCACAAGCACATCGAAGCGTGGCAGCACGCGCATCCCGACGCAGAAGCTCGAAGGCGACGAGCAGTGGCGGGTCATCGGCGATGCCGCCGCGCAAGTCGGGCCGGCGCTGTTCTTCTCGCTGCTGATCATCACGCTGTCGTTCATTCCGGTCTTCACGCTGGAAGCGCAGGAAGGCCGGCTGTTCTCGCCGCTGGCGTTCACCAAGACCTACGCGATGGCCGCCGCCGCGGGGCTGGCGGTGACGCTGATTCCGGTGCTGATGGGCTACCTCATCCGCGGTCGCATTCCCGACGAGAACGAGAATCCCGCTCAACCGCTTGCTGATCGCGGTCTATCGGCCGCTGCTGCGACGCCGTGCTGCGCGTGTCCGCAGGCTGACCATGGTCGCTGGCGCTGGTCGTTGCTCGTCGCGACGCTGTGGCCCGCGAGCCAGCTCGGCGGCGAGTTCATGCCGCCGCTGGA
Source organism: uncultured beta proteobacterium (assembly GCA_963745385.1). Classification (GTDB taxonomy): domain Bacteria; phylum Pseudomonadota; class Gammaproteobacteria; order Burkholderiales; family Casimicrobiaceae; genus PALSA-1003. The sequence continues at coordinate 21,386 of CAVUXI010000013.1, read as the reverse complement.
CGAAGGCGATCTGCTCTACATGCCGTCGGCGCTGCCCGGCATCTCCGCGGGCAAGGTGGCCGAGCTGCTGCAGCAGACCGATCGGCTGATCAAGACCGTGCCCGAAGTGGCGAGCGTGTTCGGCAAGGCCGGGCGCGCCGAGACGGCGACCGATCCGGCGCCGCTGGAGATGTTCGAGACGACGATCCAGTTCAAGCCGCGCGACCAGTGGCGGCCGGGCATGACGCCGGACAAGCTGGTCGAGGAGCTCGATCGCACGGTCAAGGTGCCGGGGCTGTCCAACATCTGGGTGCCGCCGATCCGCAACCGCATCGACATGCTGGCCACCGGCATCAAGAGCCCGGTCGGCGTGAAGGTGGCCGGCACCGACCTGGCAGGAGATCGACCGGATCGCGGCGCGAGATCGAGCGCGTGGTGAAGCAGGTGCCGGGCGTGACCTCGGCGTTCGCCGAACGCCTGACCGGCGGACGCTACATCGACGTGCAAGATCGACCGCGCCGCGGCCGCGCGCTATGGCCTGAACGTCGCCGACGTGCAGAGCATCGTCTCGGCGGCGATCGGCGGCGACAACATCGGCGAGACGATCGAGGGCCTGCAGCGCTTCCCGATCAACGTGCGCTACCCGCGCGAGATGCGCGACTCGGTCGAGAAGCTGCGCGATCTGCCGGTCTTGACCGAGCGCGGCGCGCAGATCCGCCTGCGCGACGTGGCGGCGATTCGCATCAGCGACGGGCCGCCGATGCTGAAGAGCGAGAATGCGCGCCTGTCGGGCTGGGTCTACGTCGACCTTCGCGGGCGCGACCTGAGCTCGGCGGTCCGCGACATGCAGCGCGCCGTCGCGCAAGAGGTCAAGCTGCCGCCCGGCTATTCGATCTCGTGGTCGGGGCAGTTCGAGTATCTCGAGCGGGCAACCGCAAAGCTGAAGATCGTCGTGCCGGCCACGCTGCTCATCATCTTCGTGCTGCTCTATCTGACTTTCCGGCGCTTCGCCGACGCGCTGCTGATCATGGCGACGCTGCCCTTCGCGCTGGTCGGGCGGCTTCTGGCTGATGTATCTGCTGGGCTACAACATGTCGATCGCGTCCGCGGTGGGCTTCATCGCGCTCGCGGGCGTCGCAGTCGGAGATCGGCGTCGTGATGCTGGTCTACCTCAATCAGGCGATAGCCGCCCGGACTGCGGACGGGAAAGCTCAATGACCAGAGCGAGCTGATCGAAGGCGATTGTCGAAGGCGCGGTGCTGCGCGTGCGGCCGAAGGCGATGACGGTCGCCGTGATCATCGCGGGGCTGCTGCCGATCATGTGGGGCAGCGGCACCGGCTCGGAAGTCATGCAGCGCATCGCGGCGCCGATGGTCGGCGGCATGATCACCGCGCCGCTGCTGTCGATGTTCGTGATTCCCGCGGCGTACCTGCTGATTCGCCGGCCTAGAGCACGTCGCAAAAGCGTTGCCGCACATTCGATTGAGCCGGCGAGCGCCTTTGACGATGCAGGACGTCAGGGCTTCTGACCAGGTATCCTGACGCGGCAGGCCACGATCAATGCTTCAGGCGCTTCAATGAAGCTATGCAATATCCGAGGCCTTCGATCTACTACGGTATGCCTCCGGTGACCGTCGATATGCCTCGGCGCAACGTTCAGAACAAAACCATGGTCCTGTCGGCGTGGTTCTGAGGTATGCCTCATAAGGGGCATGCATCTTGCACACTGGATCTATCCAGGCGGGATCGAAGGCCGGCGCCAACTCGATGGAATAAAGCGGCACGTGGTCAGCGATCGATCTCAGAGCTACCTTCCCGATGTCCCGCACAACGATTCCAGATGCGATGGCAATGTTGGCGACCGGCTGGGTCGCCAACAATTGCCCCGGAGACGCCAACGTGGCGATGCGTGCGGCGATGTTGACTGTCGAACCAAAGAGGTCGTTCGATCTGCGGAGTACTCGGCCGTGGCTAAGACCGGTCCTTGTCAGTGGAATCCGTGGCTCGGATCGGCAAGCTGGAAGCAGACGTCCGAGCACCTGAAGGGCGGTTGCCGGATCAGGAAATCCAAACATCGCTTCGTCACCGATCCACTTGATCGGAGGCGCGACGCCTCCAAGGGCTTGGCGCACCAGTTCCTCGAAGCGCCGAAGCACCGCTATTGCCGACGCATCTCCATAGACATCGGCTATCGCGCTGAAGCCCGCCAAATCGACGAACGCGACGGTTGCGACCGCGGACTCGAAGCCGTCGACCGCGCTGATGTTCGTACTCATAGCCGATTGTGGTGGGGTCGGTGGTGCGGGTCAAGCGTCGATCTTATGCGGCAATGGGCAGGCATCCGATCTGAAAGGTTGAGGCGCCTCGGTTTACCGCGAATTCAGCAGTGGCTTCAAACGATTTCTATGACCGGCTAAGAGAGCCGTGGCCGGCTGCTTTTGGGGTCGATAGCGCCGCCTACCAGTAACCAAACAGTGACCGTTTCTGCGTGGCTGTACGAGTGAGCGCATGAGGCTCCTCCTTCCGGCGACAAGCCAAGGCGCTGGTGGCTACGCCGTGGGTTCATGGCATCGCAGGTCTGCTAACTACGAGATAGCGGTAGGCGCACGGACCCGCCACATGGCGCCCGGTCGAAGCCGGGAGGAGGAAGGAGGCGAGCTCTTGAGCCGCGCCGCTTATTGCGCTAGTATCACTCGCGTATCGCGTGGGGATTGCACGCAGACTCCCCGCTTACCAAGACGCCTTTCGCGTCCAAGCTCTGCTCCCGGCCCAGGGTGGTTAATCCGTGGGGGAGCGCGAATGCTGGACGTTGCCGTAAGAATCCGTGTGTCAATCGATCAGACCGAACGTCGGGCTTTCCGTGAGCTCGTTCTCTCGCGCTACGGCACAAAGTTCAGAACGTCGGTTTGCTTAGTCTCTCAGCGCCAATCGGAAAACAGCAAGGTGTGTCGAACCGATGGGGAACTCTGCGCACTTTTGAAAGGTGTGCAATGACCGTCGCGCCCGCGCCGGTACTAATTCTTCGCAGAAGCGAAGTCACTGCGTTGATGAACCCCGCAGCGTATTTGGCCGCCGTGGAGGCAGCGTTTCGCGCGTATGCGAACGGCGATGCCTCCGTACCGATGCCGATGCACATTCCCGCGCAGAGCGGCGGTTTTCACGTCAAGGGGGCGCTCGTGATCGCGGATCGCGCCTATGTCGCCGTAAAACTGAATGGAAACTTTCCCGGAAATCCGAACCGCAGCGGCTTGCCTACGATCCAGGGCGTCGTGCTGCTTTGCGACGCGACCAACGGCTCCCTGCTGGCGATCATTGATTCCATTGAAATCACACTAAGGAGAACCGCGGCTGCGAGCGCGCTGGCTGCGCGTTACCTGGCGCGCGAAGGCTCCAGTTCCATCGCGATCTGTGGTTGCGGGGATCAGGGGCGTGCGCAAGTAACCGCGTTGGCAGAAATCGCCTCGCCAAGACACGTCCGGGTTTGGGACATCGACGTCGAAAAGGCGCGCGAATTCGCGCGGGAAATGCATGAGGCATTGGGACTTGAAGTGACCGCGGTGCCCACTGTACGCGACGCGACGTGGTCGAGCGATATCGTTGTGACTGCAACGAGTGCGCAGACGCCGTTCTTGACCTCCGAGTGCATTTCGCCCGGAACCTTCGTTGCAGCGATCGGCGCGGACAGCCCGCACAAAAGCGAATTGGCAGCCGAACTGTTGGCTGGTTCGAAGATTGTCGTGGACGTACTCGCGCAGTGCGTGACGATGGGCGATCTACATCACGCGATCGATGCCGGGCTGGTCACGTCCGCGGATGTCCACGCGGAGCTCGGAGACCTCGTCATCGGGCGTAAGCGCGGTCGCACGAGTTCGGAGGAAATTACGGTATTCGATTCCACCGGTGTCGCGATACAGGATGTCGCGAGCGCAGCGTGGATCTACCAACGAGCAATCGCCGGAAACGTCGGCACGTTCACTCAACTCGGTGCTTTGTAAGCACTCCTCACAAGGAGTCTATTTGATGTTCGCATGTTTCACCTCCGAACAGGGCAGCGCGACACACTTGGACATCATGGCGGTCGATCCGGCTGCAAAACCCGGTCGCCCCGAGCGCGGCGAAGCGACAGGCATGCGCGCGCTCTACACCTATATTCGGCAACGGTATCGTGATCGCGTTTCGAATAAAACGTGTGATGGGATCGTGACTGCCGCTTCGCACGTCAGCTGGCGGTGTCGGCTGGAGTCACTAGCGTGAACGTCCCGGTGCAGTACTCGCTCGTCCAGATTGCGCTCTATTTCCTGAAGTTGGGGAGCATTGGGTTCGGCGGCCCCGTTGCCTTGGTAGGTTATATGCACCGAGATCTGGTGGAACAGCGCCACTGGCTCAGCGACGACGATTACAAAGAGGGCTTGGCGTTGGCGCAGCTAATGCCAGGTCCGTTGGCTGCGCAACTCGCCATCTATATGGGATACGTGCACTACCGCATCTTGGGTGCGACGGTGGTGGGCATTGCGTTTGTCTTGCCGTCTTTCTTCATGGTCCTGGCTATCGGCTGGGCTTACGTGCGCTACGGTGGCATCACATGGATGCAAGCCGTGTTCTATGGCGTAGGCGCGGCCGTTATCGGAATCATCGCCATCAGTGCTTACAAGCTCACGACCAAGAACATCGGCATGGACAAGCTGCTGTGGGTGATCTATCTGGTAACCGCGGGTGTCACGGTTTGGACCCAATCGGAAAGCGTCTGGCTTTTCGTGGGTGCCGGCGTGTTGGTCTGGTTGGTCCGAGCGCCGCCGAAACGCTGGTTTGGCAATAACGCCGCACCCGCACTCATGGCACTAAGCCCGCACGGGCCATCGGCGTGCGCCGTCGCGACAGGAGTCGATTGGACGCTGCTGGCGCAACTGGGCGCCTTCTTTGCCAAGGCCGGAGCTTTCGTCTTCGGTAGCGGCCTCGCCATTGTTCCGTTTCTATACGGTGGCGTGGTGCATGACTACCAATGGCTGAACGAGCGTCAATTTGTAGACGCCGTCGCCGTCGCCATGATTACCCCCGGCCCAGTGGTCATCACGGTCGGCTTTATTGGTTACTTGATCGCTGGTCTCCCTGGCGCAGTGGTGGCGGCGTTAGGCACTTTTCTGCCGTGCTATCTGTTTACCGTACTGCCCGCTCCTTACTTCAAGAAATACGGCAAGCGTCCAGATCTCTTGGCATTCGTCGCTGGTGTCACCGCGGCTGCGATCGGGGCCATTACCGGCGCCGTCATCGTTCTCGCCGAGCGATCGATCGTGGACCCGCTCACTGCACTCATGGCGCTCGCGACGATCGGACTCATTTGGAAGGTGAAAAGGTTGCCCGAACCTGTCCTGGTCGCCATCGCTGCGATCATCGGTCTCGTGGCCTTTCCGGCGCTGCATCCATGAGGTAGCCCGAATCGGCAGACCAACACGGACACTGGCATGTAGCGCCAGGGTCGACGTTTTCGCGGGCAATACCCTGATTGCTGCAGGCCATATCGATGCGCTGGACGATGCGGGCACGCAAGGAGCGCTCTAGGTTGCCCTACCAGTGCGGCAATTGGCGCCTGCCGAGATCCGCATCTACAAGGCGAAGTGGTAATGAGGAGGGCAGTCAACGTCTCGGTCCGTTATTGCAGCGAAGGGAAGTCTGCAAGACGAACACGGCTCTAGCGGGGCTGTTAACCGCAGCTAGACACGCTTGAGTTTGCTATCATTCTTTTGGGGTAACGGCAGCCTCCCGTCAGGTGGTTTCACCATCCAAGAGCTGCTCGCCTTGTAGTCAGGAGCGAGCAAATGGATGGTACGGTTCTCGGACTTTTCCTATTCGCAACATTCGTTGGCGGCGTGGTCGCCGGTCTGGCCGGCTTCGCCATGAGCCTCGTCGTGTCGGGCGTATGGCTGCACATTCTCACGCCGATTCAGACGGTAACCCTGATCGTCGGCTACGGTCTGCTGGTGCAGGGCTACGGCGTCTGGAAGCTGCGGCATGCACTGAGCTTACGCAAGGTGATGCCATTCATTATCGGCGGTGCCCTCGGCGTGCCGATCGGAGCGCTACTGCTTGCCTATATCAACCCCTCGTATATGCGCATTGTTGTCGGTCTGCTTCTGGTGCTTTACAGTTCCTACGGCCTCGCGCGGCCGGCGATCAAACCGGTGCAGGCTAAGGTTTCCGCCGACATCGGCATCGGCTTCCTGAACGGGCTCCTCGGGGGGCTAACTGGCCTCGCTGGAATCGTCGTGGTCATCTGGTGCCAATTACGTGGCTGGCCGAAAGACAATCAGCGAACAATCTTCCAGCCGGTAGGCTTCGCGGTGTTTGTGATGAGCGCAATATCGTTGAGCATCGCCGGCGATATTACGGGCGAGACTGTCAAACTTTATCTGTTCGGTCTGCCGCTGGTGCTGGCCGGCACATGGACCGGGCTCAAGCTCTACGGCCGCTTCGACGACGCGGGTTTTCGTCGGATCGTCCTGCTATTGTTGCTGGCGTCCGGCATTTCGCTGATCGTGCCCGCTTCGATTTTTGGCTGAGGAACAGGTTGCGGGTTGTAAAAAGCGCCGCAAAGGCGTAGTCTTTTTGTTGGGGGTTGCAGGACCCCCGGGTTTTATCCCTCCAAGACGGTGCCCCGTCCAATCCTGTGAGCGTCGCGTGACGGATGCGGGCACCAGACAATGTTTGCAATCCGTCCGGGCGCAATTCAACTTTGTGCTTGGAGGTGTCGTCGTGCGCTATCAACTGAAGCAGATCTACTGCCGTCCCTGGACGCTGAGCGGCCTGTCGCTGAAGCTCATCGAGAGCCATTACGAGAACAACTATGGCGGGGCGCTGCGGCGTCTGAACGCCATCACCGAGCAGCTCGAATCGCTCGATTTCGCGAAGACGCCGGGCTATGTCATCAACGGCCTGAAACGCGAGGAGCTGATCGCGCTCAATTCCACGCTGCTGCACGAGCTCTATTTCGCGAGCATGGGCGGCGACGGCAAGGTGACAAACGCCATGTCCGAAGCGCTCGCGCGCGACTTCGGGTCGGTGCAGCGCTGGCGCACCGAGTTTTCCGCCATGGGCTACGCGCTCGGCGGCGGCTCGGGCTGGGTGCTGCTCGTCCTGGATGCCGCGGGACGGCCGGCTCATCAATCAGTACGCCACCGAGCACAGCCAGGCGATCGCGGGCGGCATTCCGCTGCTCGCGCTCGACATGTACGAGCACGCCTACCACATCGACTTCGGCGCAAACGCGACGGCCTACGTCGACACGTTCCTGCGCAACGTCGACTGGAAGGCTGTCGAGGGACGCTACGAGGATGCGAGCAAGGTGGCGCCGCCGCGGCCGCTGGTGCAGGAGGAGTTCGGCGACCTGCCCGGCGTCGGCGTCGAGGAGGTGAGGGCGATGCTGGCGGAAGGCAAGCCGCTGCAGCTCATCGACACGCGGCCGAAGCACTTCGTCTCGCGCCAGCAGGACATCGCCGAGGGCGTCACCTGGCGCGACCCCGAGCGCGTCGGCGAGTGGATGGGCGAGCTCTCCAAGGAGAAGCCGGTCGTGGTGTACTGCGCCTACGGCTTTCATGTCGGCTGCCGCACCGCGATCGCGTTGCGCGATGCGGGCTTCGACGCCCGCTACATGACGGTCGGCCACTCCGGCTGGAAGGCCGTCGGCGCGCCGGTCAAGATGAACGCATGAGGCGGCCGCGTCATCGGCCTCATGGCCTTGCCGGCGTTGCGTTCATGAGTAAGGGCGGCAGATTTGGTAGACCAGGACGAGCACTGGGTTGTCTTCTGGTCGGCGCTATCGGGTCGTTCCAAGTAGCGCCGACGGCTGCGCAGTCAGGTGAGTTGCTTCAGCTTGTGCAAACCATCGCCCTGCCCGATGTTCGCGGGCGCATTGACCATCTGGACATCGATCTCGACGGCGGGCGCTTGTTCGTCGCGGCGCTCGGTAACAACACGGTCGAAGTCGTCGATCTGCGTGCGGAACGGCGGAGTGCGCGAATTAAAGATGTGCGCGAGCCTCAAGGCGTCGCCTATGTGCCGGCTGCCAAGCGACTCTTCGTCGCCAGCCGTGGGAGTGGAAGACTCGACGTCTTTGCGGGCGATACGCTCGCTCCCGTCGGTCGTATCGACGCGCTCGAGGATGCCGATAACATTCGCAATGATCCTATGAGCGGGCGCCTGTACGTGGGCTATGGACGCGCATTGGCGGTACTTGAAGCGGCAACCGCAAGGAAGGTGGACAACATCAAACTGGCGGGACATCCCGAGTCGTTCCAACTCGAAAGCACCGGCTCGCGCATGTTTGTCAACGTCCCAAGCGCACAACAGATCGCTGTGATCGATCTCAAGCAGGGGAAGGTAGTGGCCACGTGGAACCTGGGCGAAGTGCGAGCCAATTTCCCCATGGCGCTCGACGAGGTCAAGCATCGATTGTTCGTCGCCACGAGGCAACCTGCAGCATTTCTGGTCTACGACACGGAAACCGGCAAGCGCGTCGCGAATGTGCCGATCGGCGGTGATGCTGACGACCTTTTCTTCAACGGCGAGCGCAAACAGATCTATGCGATGTGCGGAGAGGGCGTCATTACGGTGGTGCAACAGCAGGACGCGGATCGCTACGTGGCGGTCGGTCAGATACGGACGGCGCCGGGTGCGCGCACCGGGCTGTTTGTCCCTGGCCAAAGGACACTCTATGTGGCCGTCCCGGTACAGCAATCTGTGCCGGCCGAAATTCGCGTCTACAGCGTGAAATAGTTGCAATCATGGCTGCTCAACCTCCAGGACATCAACACGTGGTTCTAAAGGGCGTGACTCTCAAATGAGGAACCGACATGAAATGGATTACGCGAGAACGAGTGAAGGTCGACCGGGTGGCTTGTCCGTGGCTGATCAAAAAATTCATCGATCCGGATGCGGAGTTTCTCTTTGTCCCGGCAGACGAGGTGATGGTAGTCGCCGCGCGGGAAAACGCCGTTCCCTACGACGTGAAGGACGTCGAGCTCGGGCACCACGGCAAGGAATGCTCGTTCGATGCGGTCGTAAAGAAATACAACCTTGATGGCGATCCCGCGATGATTCTCCTCGCCAAGATCGTTAACGGCGCCGATACCGACAACACCCTGTGGAACCAGCCCGAGGCGGCGGGTCTAAACGCTATAGCCGAAGGCTTCCGCCATCTCGGCTTGAAGGACGACCACGAGATCAACGCCGCGGAGTGGGTTGTTTACGATGCCCTGTACGCCTATTGCCAGGAAATGATCCGTCGCGGCAAGCCGGACGGTTCTTTTAGGTGACTCGCATGGACGCGTCATGACCCACGAAATGAAGCCAAAGCCGCCGGCTATATCGACACCTTCATGGACGCAGTCCGCTGGGGCAATGCCAAACGCCTGTTTAGCGAGCGACGGGGAATTCCTTAGCTGACTGATAATGGGGCCGTGTGCCCATCAAGGAGAACGTATCATGCGTGCTGTCCAAATCCTTGCCGCTTGCGGAGCGGCGCTGAGCATTGCCACTGCCGTTAGCGCTCAAGAGATCGACTGGAAGAAGGTCGATGGGGCGATAGGAAAAACCGCCGCCGTCTCCGGTGAGGTTCACCGCTACGGCTTCCCGCGCTCCGATCTTCAGGTAACAGTCGATGGTGTCGCCATCCGACCCACACTCGCGCTTGGCGGCTGGGCCGCGTTCCAACCCATGGGCGGCGGGGCAATGGTGATGGGGGACCTGGTGCTGCTCGAAACCGAGATCAATCCGGTGATGGCCAAGCTGATCGAAGGTGGCATCGAGATCACGGCGGTTCACAATCACCTGCTGCGCGCCAATCCGGAGACCTTTTATATGCATATCGGTGGGCACGGCGATCCCGTCAAAATGGCCGAGGCCATTCGATCAGCCTTGGCGCTGAGCAAGACTCCATTCGATCCACCGGCGGCAGCGCCAACCCCTGCGCCGGCGATCGATCTCGACACCGCACAACTCGACCAGCTCATCGGCGCCAAAGGCCAGGCCAACGGCGGCGTCTACCAGTTCAATGTGCCTCGCCGCGATCCGATCACCGAGAGCGGCATGACGGTTCCTGCCGCGATGGGCTCGGCGAACGCGATCAACTTCCAACCGACTGGCGGAGGTAAAGCCGCAATCACCGGCGACTTCGTGATCACGGGCGACGAGGTCAACCCGATGATCAAAGCGTTGCGGGCAAACGGCATCGAGGTGACAGCGCTCCATAGTCACATGCTGACGGAGCAGCCTCGTGTTTTCTTCATGCATTTTTGGGCGAACGACGACACGCTGAAACTTGCCAAGGGGATCCGCGCGGCGCTCGACAAGACGGCTGTCGCGAAGAGCTGATCGTGCATCTGTCCACTTACTTGAAGTGGATGGGTCTCGAGTTTTGGCAACGATGGTGGGCGCGGCCGCCGACTAACCTGATAGCGGTGCCACGTTCGATGACTTTACCTTCAGCTGGATCGCGGAGCTCGCCCAGATTCGCCGTTGGTAACATGTTTTTTCAGAGGCCTCGGCGAGTGTGGTTAACATGCGAGGATAGATTTTTTGGCGTGGGTGCGGCGGCTAACGCTGCCTCTGATCGTGTCGGTGCGAGACGTCGAAGGCGATCATCGCGTGGTTTCGCAAATTTGGTCAGCGCCAGTGTGCGGCTCTAGAATTGGTGCTGTGGCGAACCCATCTTCCCGAGCGCTGGCCGCCCGACTACGGGCGGCTAAGCGTTGGTACGTCTACCTAATCGTGTGCCGCAGCGGAGCAATCTATACTGGCATCGCCAGGAATGTGGCCGCGCGCTACGCACAGCACGTCGCCGGGAACGGGGCCCGCTATACGCGGGCCAATCCGCCGCGCCGGCTGCTCGTCAAGTTCGTTTGCTCGAATCAGTCGGAAGCCAGCCGGATGGAAGCGGCGATCAAGAAGCTGGCCGCCACCAACAAGCGGGTATTGGTCGGCAAGAGCGGCGCTGCAGCGCGAAAATTTCTGCTCGGTTGACGATTGCGAACGCGCGGGCGATCGCCATCTAGGCGCCGTTCCGGTTGTCCTTGCCGTTGGTCCGCTCCGGGCGTCGATCCGGTGAGCATTCTCTATCCGAGGTTCGACTCGGAGATCTGTCGTACTTGTTCTGCACGTATCTTTTCGCAATGCGATATCGCGTTACCGAATGGCGCGCCGTGGCCGACGGCGGATACAACAAAATTGGACTTCTGAGCTAAGGGTTAATCCGCAAGTTTCTATTCGTGATCGAGGAGCGATCGGCCGGAGATCGCAACAATCTGACAGAAACCTTTCACGAAACTTTCAAATTGCTTGCGGTACCGTGGGCCGGGTGGACGATGATCGTGTCGGTTGCACGCGCTTCTTGCCGCGCTCTTGTAGTTTTTTCATTTTTTGGACCGCGTTGTGGCCGCCTGAAGCGTGTCACGACGGGCTCCATCGTTGACTATCGGATCGGCCCGCAAGAATCCACGGCCTCACGGCGCAGAGGCGCATGGCGTCGCCTAACGCGACAGGACGCTCGGAATAACGGTTCGGGCGATGGTGTTTACGCGAAGTGAGGTCTGCGTGGTACGCCGATCCTCCGGAACATCCCTGACCCGGGCGCTGCTACTCCGCGACCGATCGTATTCACACGTTGTTTTGTTGCACCGGGCGATTAGCGCTAGACCAATACCAATCGTGGGCTTCGCATCTGACCCTATGATTGTCTCTAATCGTCAGGTGGTTGGCATTATTGCGTTGCTAAGCTCTGCTATTGACTGGAGGTAGCCATGTCACCGACTCGTCGGCGTGTTTCGCCTCGTCTGTCCGTAACCATTCTGGCCATCGTGGCACTCGTCTCGTCATCATCCGTCTTGGCTGATGAGCATCGTCCGTTCCTTGATCAATTCGATACCGTGGACCTAATCGCGTCCACTGTTCCAGCCAACGGAGATGTGAACCCATACGGCATCGTGGTTGTGCCGCGATCGGTCGGTCTACTCAAACGCGGCGATACCCTGATTAGTAACTTCAACAACGGCGCCAACCTGCAGGGCACCGGCACAACCATCGTCGAGGTCAGCCCTCGCGGGAAAGTCAGCGTCTTCGCGCAGATCGATCCGAGCACCTTGGCTGGGCGGTGTCCCGGTGGCGTTGGATTGACCACCGCATTGACCGTGTTACAGCGAGGCTGGGTAATCGTTGGCAGCTTGCCTACGTCTGATGGAACGTCGGCGACGGCAGGGGCGGGCTGCCTTATCGTCCTCAACAGCCACGGACGCGTCGTGGAAACGTTTTTGGGTGGCGGGATCAACGGGCCCTGGGACATGACCAGTCTCGACGAAGACAACCACGCTTGGCTCTTCGTCACCAATGTGCTCAACGGCGACGTGACCCTTGGCAGTCCACACGTGGTCCATCAAGGGACAGTGTTGCGCATTGAACTGGCGGTTCCCGAGCAGGACGACGGAATACCGGCGCGGGGGCCAACCACTATGATTGCATCGGGCCTCGCCGAAACGGCCGACCCGGCGGCCTTGGTGATTGGCCCGACCGGCGTAGGGCTCGCAACGGATGGCACGTTGTACGTGGCCGACAGCCTTAGTAACCGCATCGTCGCCATACCGCAAGCGCTTACGCGCCAGAGCACGGCATTTACCGGGGTCGAGGTAACTTTGAACGGTGCGCTCAACGACCCGCTGGGGCTGGCCATTGCGCCGAACGGTCACATCATCACTGCGAATGGGGGCGACGGCAATCTCGTGGAGACGACGCCTGATGGTGCGCAGATCGCGCTCAAGACCGTTGAGACAGCAACCGGTGCCGGGTCGCTGTTCGGCATTGCGATCACGCCTCATGGGCGCGGCGTCTATTTCGTCGATGACGGTGACAACACGGTCAAAGTACTCGAGTCGAAAGATGAGCCTGAAGACGACGAGGATGGAAACGATTGAACATAGCGCGCCGGAAACGCCGCCAACACTGCACGCACGCCAACGTCCCGGCACAACTCAAGCAAGAGCGGTCAATTGGAGGGCGCTCTTTACTCGGGGTGCAGGGCTCGGACGTTAGCCAGAGCCTTTCAGGAACGAATGTCTTTCTTCACTTAGGTATGCAATACGTACGAAGGAAATATTGCACATGGATGACTATCCGAAACTGTCGCGTCGCTCGATTCTAAAGGGAACTGCTCTGTTCGTCGGCGCCACATTGACGGCGACCATGGTTCCGAGCAATGAAGTGTTTGCACAGAAGGCCTCCAAAGAGGCGATGAAGTATCAGGACCACCCCAACGGAGACAAGCAGTGCGGCAACTGCGCGCAATTCGTTCCCACTAACAGTTGCCAAATCGTTGAAGGGTCGATCAGCCCTCAAGGCTATTGTATGTTGTGGCAAAAGAAGTCTTGATCTGCGTCAGCGGCCGCCTCTCCTCATCGACCGCGTCACAGCGGTAACGCGCAGGCGCTGCGTCATCTACGAGGCACAGCAAGCGCAATGTGCCGGGGTAGGCGTTGCCGCGCTGCCGAGGCTCTTGCCGCAGTAATGAGTCCACCGGAGCCTGCGCCCGCAGCTCCACGACGTTCTCGCGTATCTCTTCAGACTGCGTGTGGCCGACGATCAAGTGAGATCGAAGACGTATGCCGCCCAGTCGCGAAGACGCGAAATGTGTCATTTGGAGCGAAATTGTTTTTCCGTTACGAATATTCGACAGCGGCGCGCTGTTTACATACTGCATAGGGCTATTGCAGATTTGCGTTCGGCAACTTACGTCGTCGTTGCCGAGGGGATTGGATCGTCGATTTGAACACTCTGCATAGGGTTAGAACATGATCAAGCCACATGCGATAAGACACACCCTATGCGCGACGATCGCCGCGGGCTTGCTACTGATCCCTGCCGTTGCGCGGGCGGTGCCGAGCTTTGCCCGTCAGACCGGTCTCGAATGCGTCACTTGCCATGTCAGCTGGCCCGAGCTTACTTCCGTCGGTAGGGAGTTCAAGCTTGGCGGCTACACACTCATGAAGAGTGTAAACGAAGAGCGTCCATGGTTACCGACACGAAGCGACGGACCGCCGCCCAAGCTACCGCTGGCAGCGATGTTGCAACTCTCGGCGACCAATACCAACGGTACAGCGGGTGCAGACGCGAGCAACTTCCCCAAAAACAACAGCGCGGTGCTGGAGCAATTCAGTCTGTTCTACGCGGGCAGGATCGCTGAGCACTTCGGTGCGTTCGCCCAATGGACTTACGATGGCGTGGCGCACCACAGCTCAATCGACAACGTCGACCTCCGTTATGCCAATCACCTCAAGCACGAGGGCATCGATCTTAGCTACGGCCTGACGGTCAACAACAATCCGACGGTATCGGATATCTACAATACGACGCCCGCCTGGGGCTTCCCCTTCGCCTCCTCGAGCGTGGCAGTGAGCCCAAATGCGGCGGTATTGATCGACGGCGGTCTCGGGCAGCAAGTCGCCGGATTGGGCGCCTACTCAATGTGGAATCAAACCCTGTACGCTGAAATCGCGGCCTATCGCACAGCGGACAAAGCGTTGTCGATCTTCCGAGCGGGAACGGATAAGTCGACCGATGCAATACTCGATGGCTCTGCACCGTACTGGCGTTTGGCACTTCAGCATGTATGGGGTGAAGGCATGCAGTCGGCCATGATCGGTACCTACGGAATCAACGCGCGGAAGTTCCCCGACAGTCTGGATCCAACGGGGCCCAGCGATCGCTTCCGCGACGTGGGGATCGACGCTCAGTACCAGTACATCACCGACCGTCATCGGTTCTCGACGCAACTCAATTGGATTCGCGAAAGGCAGGACCTGGACGCGACGTTTGGCGCGGGCGATGCCAGCAACGCATCCGATGTACTGCGAACGTTCAGGGGCAAAATCACCTATTACTACGACACCAAGTACGGGGCAACGCTCGCTTACTTTCGCACCACCGGGGATAGCGATGACAGTCTCTACAACACCGGACAGGCGGTGACAGGCAGCGCAAACAGTAACCCCAAGAGTAGCGGCTATATCTTCGAGCTCAACTGGTTGCCACGGCGCGATATGCGGCTGATGCTGCAGTACACCGCCTATCAAGACTTCAACGGCGCCCGGACTAATTACGACGGTTTTGGGCGCAACGCCAAGGACAACAACACGCTCTTCCTCATGGGTTGGCTCATGTTCTGACCGCAATGAGGGGCCGAAGGATCACGGAATCAAATCCTTGAACTATGCTAGAGTGCTCTGCACAATAGCGATCAATCGCGGCCAGAACTGCTCAATCGCGGCGCTGGTCAAGGCCGCGACCAACGCGGGCTATCCGTCCACGGTCCACAACTGAGTTGCCGATGAACGCGGTCGTGCTTGATTCCGTGCTGACCTGCCCGCATTGCGGTTTTACCGCCCAGGAAACGATGCCCACCGACGCTTGCCTGTACTTCTATGAGTGCACGCAGTGCAAGAGGCTGTTGCGCCCCAAACCGGGTGACTGCTGTGTGTTTTGCTCTTACGGTTCGGTGAAGTGCCCGCCGATTCAGGAACAGCACGCCTGCTGCGGATCACCGTACGTTGTTGGTTGAGGTGCGCGCACTATCTGACGCGCCGATCAAAGGCGGTCGAGGCGCCATGAACCAGACTGCGCGTGACGTCATGTCGAGGCCATGGCTCATCGGAGCGGTGTATTGCCTTCCCGCCGAGGTAATCGTATTGAGCGGCAACGTTGACATCGAGAACCGATGGCGGCCGGGCGCCTGAGCCGTCTGCTTGGGCGTCATGGCGGCAGGATGCCTGGTAAACGCTCTCCGCTGCGGGCGTATGCATTGTTATTTCACCGGTCCGTTCATGATCCTTACGGGGGCTCGCAAGCTTGTCCTACGGCTTTGCCTGGTTGCCGCTGGGGACCAGCGGATTGAACTGGATTGGTGGAGTAACACTCGGTGCCGCAGTCTCACTAGGCTGCATTCCAGAACTTCTCTTCGGGAAGTATTGGCGACGCTGCTAAGCTAGGCGCCGGCCGCCGGTGAGAAGTGCACCGCCAACTTGGGCGGCCGTGCAATCGATGCTCTCATCGCGCGAGTCTCGCGCTTAGCACCCGGGACTTCGTTCAATCACCAACTCTTTGCTCTATTTCCTGAGCAGCGGTGTTAAGTTCCTGGCGCCAAGTACGTCGACTTAGCGTCAACGAAAGTGCACCATTGCTGGATTAATATCCTTAATCGTGAAGGAATGACTTGTGACACGGCTCGCGAAACTAAGAGTACTGACCCTGTTGGTCGCGACGGCGTTCGCCCTTGCAGCGCCGAGCGCGCACGCCTTTGACCTCGTCGTGCACGCGTCAATGGTCGAAAAAGCCCTCAAGGCGCAGGTCTTCAAGGACAAGGGCCGCTACCACCTGCAACGGCCTGATCGTTGCAATGATCCGTATCTGGAGAATCCTACGGTGTCGTTCAAGCAGGGCCGTGTTTATGTCGGAGCGCGTTTTGCCGGACGAATCGGCGCACTGATCGGGGGAGTATGCCAATCGGCAACAGAACCGAGTGCGATCATGCTCTCGGCCCGGCCTGTCTTGCGCTCGCAGGAAGCTGCGTTGGAAGACGTGCGTCTGGAAGCTGCGGATAAACCGATGGTGGCCGCGGCATTGCAAAACCTGATCGGCGCCAATTCGCTTTCGCGACTGCACATCGACCTTCTCGAAGCGGTTCGGACCCTCACGGCCCCGGACAAGACAGCCCCCTACGCAATTGTCGTGCGGGCGCTGAAATTGGATAACCTTGCCGTGCAGAACGAAGAGCTCCACGTCACGGTGAACGGTGCCGTTGAAATTCGCTAAGTTACTAGTGGGACAGCCTAAGCAAGCGGAAGCCCAACATCAGCAGCGAGCACTTGAGCAGGGTGGCTCGACCGCCAAGCCTCAGCGGCAGCCGTCACAGCAAGGGGAGGTCCAGCATCAGCAGCAGCCAAAGGCGCAAGGCGAGGAAAAAGCCAAGGGTCCCGCGCAGGAACAAAAATAGAGAAAGGAGAAGCGCCGCTAGAAAGCAGCAGGGTGACGAATGCAACAACTGAGGCTATTTGAGCTCGTGCACTACGCCGCCACGGAGTTTGTAGCGAGAGCTTAATCGTCGGGCAATGACCAGAAATGTCGGAGAACGCCGCGCCGGGTCACGTCGCCAATACAAAGCCCCAGACACTTAGAGGAAAAGTGCCCGGGGCTAGGGTCCGGCCCAGGAGGAGAGAAGCCGGATGCCACTCCTGCAGCAAGGCACGTGCCAGCGGCGAGGGCCTTCCGTTCCAAACGCCCTGCGCAAAACTTTAGCGTCACAGCAACTCTCGGCCGCGGTTATTCGTCTTTCTCTGCGGGAGCGGCGGTCAAATCGCTCATTGGAAACCGGGCGATCATTACTTGCCGCAGCTCATCCCTGCTGCCGCATCCTTGGCGGGCAAATTCAGTTCGAAGTCGAACGTAAACGTCGTCTTGTCGAGGTTGCCTGCGATCTTGCCCGACAGCGCGCCGCCGGGCTTCACGTTCTCCGGTCATCTTCTCGACCTTGAAGTCCCTGGGCGCCTCGACCACGCGCTGGATGCCCGCCATCGGCGACCTGGCGTGGTTGGTGTTCAGGTCGATCGATTTGACGGCCGCCGCAGAGGCCGTCTCCTTGCCCCCGCCCGGGCAGAACATGATGATGGCCATCGTGCGCTGCTTGCCGCCCTTCGTCGCCATCGGCGTACGACGATGTCTGGAAGCTCTCCGCTTCCTGCGGCGTGATGGCATCTTCGTTGAACCAGATCGCCACGCTGTGCTGATCGCCGTACAGCGACGCCACGCAATTGGTGGCCGTGAACCTCTCGCCACCCATCGATCCGGTCGCCGAACACCGCGTCTTCACCGGCGCAGTGGCGGCCGCTGCCGTTGCGCCCGACGCCGAACCCGACGTGGCAGCACTCCCCGGCATCGGCTGGCCGACCTTCCAGGCGTTGGCCAACGCGGTGGCGCTACGCCTTTGTTCCGGCGTGAGCGCCTTCGCGATTTCGTTCCGGTAGTCGATGTTCTCCTTGTCGCCGTTGCGCGCGGCGATCGTGGCGTTGGCGAGTGCGAAGACCTCATCCTGGGCCGCGCCCTGGCCGTTATGGTAGACGACGGCCAGCTTGAACTGCGCGTCGGCATTGCCCTGGACCGCGGACTTGCGCCACCAATCGACTGCCTGCGCATAGTCCCTCGCTACACCCTGGCCCTTGGCGTACAACAGTCCCAGGTTGTACTGCGCCGTCGCATCGCCTTGCTCGGCCGCTTTTCTGAACCACGCGACGGCTTGCACGTTGTCCTGCTTTACGCCGTCGCCGGTCGCGTAGATAACCCCCAGTTCCTGTTGCGCGTCGGCGTGGCCTTGCGCCGCTGCCTTGCGGATCCACGCGATGCCCTGCGCCTTGTCCTGCGGATACCCGTTGCCGAACTCGTACATCCGCCCGATCCGGTATTGGGCTTCGGGGTCGCCGCGTTCCGCCAGCGGGCGATATTCGTTGGCGGCGGTGACGTAGTCCTTCTTGCTCAGTGCCTCGTAGCCTTCCTTGAGGCCGGCGACGGCGGCGGTGGAGCACAACAAGACCGAGAGGGCGAGCAGGGCGCGCAGTCGCATGACTCCTCCTACATCGACGGGAAGCCGGACAGGCGTGCCGGATTGTCGTGAATGCAGTCTTACATAGCCGACGCAAAAGTTGAAGCTCGCTGCACGGTCGTCGGGTCCCGATCGAATCGTCAGTTCCCGCCACGATGAACCGATGCGGACTCCGTTGAAACGATCAGCCGCTAATGTTCGGGATCACGTCGAGCCTTCGCCTGCGTGGCACATCCGGCAAGCATTGTTCTACCTTCATCCATCTCGACAGCCAATTGCCGAGCAGTCCGGCGCCCAGGTGCAATGACCGATGATCACGACGGGAAAGCGGTAACCGCTGTACGATAGCAGTTGGATGGTCGCCATGTTCAGTCGGCCATTGGGAGGGGTGGGCGGCCAGGGAGGGCCGCCTTGCAGACGAAGGGCAGCCCTTTGGCGTTAAGCACCACACCGATCGCTGGTAGTCTGTCGCGGGTAGGGAGCACCGCGTGGCCGTTGCTAATCGAGGGCATCCTGGTTCTCGTGGCGATCGGCGCGCTGCTTCCCCGGTTCGCGCTGCTAGCCGTGCAGGAAACGGGCCGCCAGGGAAGGTTCGCCGATGCTATCGTCACCGTCCGCGGTCTCCCCGACCCCGTCCTGCCCAAGCTCTGTGCAAGTCTCGGGTCGTCTGCCGAGGCCATCGTACGCGACCGTCTGTGTGGAAGAACCCGCGCGATTCCTGAGAGCGAGCGCATCGAGCGCGTGCCGCGTGCCCTCGCCGACGAGATCGCTCGGGCGAAAGACGCATTTCTCACACCCCTGAAAGACGCGCAGGCTTGGGCTGCCGATGTTCGAGAGCGGCAACGCCAAGGCGAGTTGCTGGTCCTCGACAACGGAATCGAATCGGCCGCAGCGGAAATCCAGCCGTACATCGAGCGTTACTCGATCGACAGCGCCGGCGGCGAGGGTCCGCGCCCGCTCGCCTGCGCGTTCAACCGGGTGGAGCGCGCGCTTGCGCAAGCTGTCGCAGCACCGGGCGTGGGTCGCGAGACCGCTCGCGCGAACGCGGTCATGCTCCTCGGTGCAGCGCTGGACGGTCACCCGGCGACTCCGCTGCTCGCGAGCGTCGCCGCGCTTCCGGTCACTCGCGCGGCGTCACGGGATGCCTGCGACGGGTTCGAGACGGCCGATGTGCTCGCCGCCGCGTCGGTGCTGATGGCCGACGCACGCACCGCATCCGTGAAGGTCACCAAGAACGAGGCGATGAGAGCATTGCTTCGAACGGCGGGCTGGCAGTGGGGGGCGTGGGCGCTCGCTGGGCTGCTGCTGCTCAATCTGAGCCGCCGCCGAGGCTTGGTGCCGGTCGGCGTCGCGCTCGCGCTCGCGACATGGGCCGCTGCAGCATGGATCGGGCGCGTGCCGTGGCCACTCGCATCGGGACATTCGCTGGTATTGGGTCGCGAATCGGCGTACCCACTCTCGATGCCCGCCGACTTCGTGCTCTGGCTGCTGGGAGCGGCGATCGCGGTGCTCCTCGCCACGCCGTGGCTGCGCAAAACGTTGGCGTCGGGATCGCAGAACGTCGCGTCGGTCCTAGGGTATCCCGGTCTGGTCTTCGCGACCGGCATCGGGTGGCTGCTTCTGCTCGATCTGTCGGCGAACGGCCCGCCGGGTAACCGCTATCTCGCGCTCTACCACCAAGGCCATCTATGGTTTGGCATGCTGGCGTTCAGTGTTGTTGCATTCGTGCGCCAGCCGCTCGGACGGTCGCTTTCATGGACGCTGTCCGTGTTCGATGGCCTCGCGAGTAGCGTTGGAAAGCGGCTCGGCGCTGCCGGCGGCGTGGCTCTGTTCCTGGTGTTGATGCTGGCGCTGGTCGGCGCCCTCGGGTCGTTGTTACCCAACTCACCTCAGCTGACGTCCGAAATCGGCCGCCTGTGGCTCATCGTGGGCGCGGCCTGGTTCTTTTTCATGCGTGGCACGCCGTTCACCGAACGTCTCGTCCGTAGCGGCAGCTCGCTGGCCTCACTCCTCTGGTACGTCGGGCCGTTGCTGTTCGTGGTGATCGTATTGGTCGGTGCGATGCTGATCACGCACGACATGGGACCGCTGCTGATCGCGGCCTACGCCGCGGGTGCCTTTGTGGCGGCGTCGGTAGCCATGTGGTTGTACCAGCGGTTTGGCACGACTGCCCCGGCCTACGCGCTGGCGATCGCGCTGTTCGTGACGTGGATCTTGGCGACGACTGCTGGGCTATTTCGATTCGGTTCGCTCGACGATGTCGCGGCAGCACGGCTGGAGAATCTTGCGGCACCGCTCGCGTCGGCCAACGACCAGCTCGCCCTGGTCACCTGGTTTCAGCGCGCCGCGCCGCCGGAGGGTTTCGGGCCGGGCGCGGTCCCGTGGTGCGGCTTCGGGGCAGCAGTCGCGTGCGCCGGCGTGCCGGCGCAGATCCAGAGCGACTACACCTTCACTGCGTTGGTTGGCGAGTTCGGCTGGACGGCGGCCTGGGTGCTGACAATCGGTTGCGCGGTTTGGCTGCACGCGCTCATTCGCAGCCATGCGCGCGCAACGCGCGGCGAGCCCCGCCTCGTCCGGACCGCCGGCCGCATCGAGCAACGACCACCAGGCGTTCGTGAGCTGGCTCTGCGTCGCGTGGGTCGTTCTTGCGCTTTGCCAGCTCGCGGTGACCGTCGCAGGCAATCTCGCCGTGATTCCGCTCACCGGCGTCACCTTCCCGTTCGTGAGCTTCGGCATGACATCGCTCGTGGTGAACATGGCGATGCTCGGGCTCGCCGTCAATCTCAAT
>CAVUXI010000012.1:0-84990 GCA_963745385.1 uncultured beta proteobacterium | reverse complement strand
ATTTTGCCAGAGCGGATCCCGCACGCCCGCGAGCCGCAGAAGCTGCCGGTGGTGCTCAGCGCTGATGAGGTCGTGCGATTTCTCGAAGCCGTGCCGAGCCTGAAGTGCCGCGCGGCGCTGACGACGGCCTATGCCGCCGGACTGCGGGCCTCCGAGGTGACCAGCCTCAAGGTCGCCAACATCGACAGTAGCCGGATGGTCATCCGCGTCGAGCAGGGCAAGGGCGGCCGCGACCGCTATGTCATGCTCTCGCCACAGCTGCTCGGCATCCTGCGCACCTACTGGCGTCTGGCTCACCCGGCGCATTGGCTGTTCCCTGGCCGTGATCCCGAGCATTCGATCCATCCAACCGTGCTGCATGCCGCCTGCCGGTCGGCGCGTGTCGCCGCCGAGCTCGACAAGCGGGTGACCGTGCACACTCTGCGGCACAGCTTCGCCACCCATCTGCTTGAGAACGGCACCGACATCCGCATCATCCAGGCCCTGCTCGGCCACAGCAGCCTGCACACCACGGCGCGCTACACCCACGTCGCCACCAGCACGATCCGCGGCACGCCGAGCCCGCTCGACCGTTTGCGGCTGGAGGTGACGCCACCGTCCTGAGACGGCGGCATGCGCCCCGCGCTGGAGGTGGCGGACATCTTCCGCCGCCACGGCGACGAGTTCCGGCAGACGCACCGTCTGCATCTGGGCCGTGTGGAGCGTCGCGTCATGGCCGCGATCGAGGCATGTCGCACGTCCGCACTCGGCGGGCATGTCGAGCAGTGCGCCGATTGCGGGCTCGTCCGCTGCGCCTACAACTCGTGCCGCAACCGCCACTGTCCGAAGTGCCAGGCCCTGGCACGGGCTGCGTGGCTTGAGGCGCGTCAGGCCGAGTTGCTGCCCGTGCCCTACTTCCATGTCGTGTTCACCCTGCCGGTGCCGGCGGCGGAGATCGCGTTCCAGAACAAGCGCGTGGTCTATGCCATTCTGTTCCGCGCCGCGGCAGAGGCATTGCGCGACATTGCCGCCGATCCGCGTCATCTCGGTGCCGAGGTCGGCGCGGTGGCGGTGCTGCACACCTGGGGACAATCCCTGCACCACCATCCGCACCTGCATTGCATCGTCCCCGGCGGCGGGCTGTCGCCTGACCAGACGCGATGGGTCGCCTGCCGGCCGGGGTTCTTCCTGCCGGTGCGGGTTCTTTCGCGCCGGTTCCGCACGCTGTTCCTGGCCCAGCTGCGAGCGGCGTTTGCGGCGGGCGAACTGCGCTTCTCCGGGACGCTCGCCGTGCTCACCGAACCGGGCGCATTCGCCACGCGCCTCGGCGCGCTGCGCGGCACGGAGTGGGTCGTCTACGCCAAGCGGCCGTTTGCCGGCCCCGAGCAGGTGCTCGCCTATCTCGGCCGCTACACCCATCGCGTCGCTATCGCCAACAGCCGGTTGACCCAGCTCGCCGCAGGCCAGGTCAGCTTCACCTGGAAGGACTACCGCGATCACGGCAAGACCAAGGTGATGACGTTGGCAGCCGGCGAGTTCATCCGTCGGTTTCTACTGCACACAGTTCCGGAGGGGTTTCACCGCATTCGGCACGTCGGCTTCCTCGCTAACGGTCATCGCACGGCCAAGCTCACCCTCTGCCGCGCCCTGCTCGCAGCGCCAGAGCCAGAATTGTTACCGTCTCGGACCTGGCGCGACCGCTATCGCCAACTGACCGGGGAGACAATCGATGTCTGCCCGGACTGCGGCGGCCCGATGCGGGAACGGGGCCTGCTGATGCGCCATCCGGCGCCACGCACGCCGTTCTGGTGCGACACGTCATGACCTTCGCGATCCGCACGACAGCACCGCTCGAAGCTGCATTCGCCGACGGTCCTCGCCGGCATGGTCGGGTATGCGCCGATCACCAGCGAGACGGCCGTCGTCATCCCGGCTGGGCGCCAGATCCGCCGCGTTGCACCGCCGATGCCAGCCGCCGCTCCCCAATTAGGCTCGCCGCTTCGCCGGGCCAACCAATTCGATTTGGTCGTCGGCAGCACCGGATCGTGGCAAGACTCGCACAACGCCCATAGCCGTCGCTCGCGGTTCAGTTCAATCCGGCTTCAATGAGGTCGCGCCCCGAGCGCACGGCGTCCGTGTCGCGCGACCTCACAGAAGCCTCCAGATTTCAATGAGGTCGCGCGACACGCGCCATCGCCGTGCGCTCGCGGGCTCAGATCTCAAGAAGTCCGGACTTCAATGAGGTCGCGCGACCCGACGCCGGCGCTCCGTGTCGCGCGACCTCACAGAAGCCTCCAGATTCCGAAGCGGGTGCGTCATGTGATCCATAGGACTCCGGTTTCGAGCCGGAGGCGGTCATGGCGTGGCGGCAGGGGTTGCCGTATGGGCAGGATTTGCGCGATCGGGTGCTGGCAGCGCGTGCCGCGGGACAGTCGGTGCGCGGTGTCGCGGAACGGTTTTCCGTCAGCCCGTCCTATGTGGCGAAGGCCGACCGGCGGCGGCGGCGCACCGGGGAACGGCGGGCACGGCGCAGCAGCGGGCGCCCGCCGGCGAAAATCATGGCGCATCTCCCGGCCCTGACTGAGCGGGTGGCGGCGCAGCCGGACGCGACACTGGCCGAGCTGCGCGGCTGGTTGCTTGCCGAATGTGGCGTCGCGGTCGGGCTGGTAACGGTGTGGCGCGCGCTCAAGCGGCTCGGGGTGACGGTAAAAAAAAGCAAATCCGGGCGGCCGAGCAGGACCGCCCCGACGTAGCCGCGGCGCGCGTCGCCTGGCGGGCGATGCAGCGCAGTCTCGACCCGGCCAAGCTGGTGTTCATCGACGAAACTTCCGCCGCGACCAACATGGCCCGTCGCTACGGCCGGGCCCGGCGGGGCGAGCGCGTTCTCGCGGCGGTACCCTATGGTCATCGCAAGACCACCACCTTCGTCGCTGGATTGCGCCAGGATGGTCTGATCGCGCCGCTGGTGCTGGACGGGGCAATGAACGGCGAGAGCTTCCTCGCCTATGTCCGCCAATTTCTCGTTCCCTGCCTGCGCCGCGGCGACATCGTGATCATGGACAATCTCAGCAGCCACAAGATCCGTGGCGTGCTCGAGGCCATCGAGGCTGCCGGCGCAAGCCTGTTGTATCTGCCGCCGTATTCGCCCGACTTCAATCCGATCGAGCAGGCGTTCGCAAAACTGAAGGCGCTTCTGCGCAAAGCGGCCGCGCGCACCGTAGAGGCCTTGTGGGACACCATCGGCGTCCTCGTGCAGGCGTTTCGGCCCGACGAACCAGCCAACTACTTCGCCAACTCAGGATACGGACGGCCGTAGGGAAAATGCTCTAAGGCTCATCCAAGTGGCTCCTGCGGGCACCGGACGCCGAAGACCTCACCCGTGCTTTCGGCGAGTATGCGGCGCCGCCTGCTTGGCGCGAACGATCGGTGAGCCTAATCGCCGCATGGCCGTCAGCCGGACGGCGTCGCCGCGCGGCATCGTCGTCCGCGCTGAGAGCGGCAATGACAGTTCGCCTCGGCACCAATCCGATCGCCTGGAGCAACGACGACATGCCGGAGCTCGGCGGCGACACGCCGCTTGAGACCTGTCTGGCCGAGGCGAGCGAGGCCGGATTCACCGGCATCGAAAAGGGGAACAAATTTCCGACCGATCCGACGGCACTGAAGCAGGTCCTGGGGCGCTACCGCCTCGAGTTCGTTTCCGGCTGGTATAGCGCCGAACTGCGGAACCGTAGCGTCGAGCAGGAAATCGCGGCGATGCGGGCGCATCTCGACCTGCTGAAGGCCTGCCGGTGCAAAATCATGGTGTTCGCGGAAACCTCGGGAACGGTGCAAGGTCGGCGCGACGTTCCCGTGAGCGAGCGGCCGGTGATCGAAAGATTCCGAGTGGCCGGTCTTTCTTGAGCGGATCAGCAAGCTCGGCGATTGGATGGCCGGACAGGGCGTCTCAATCGCCTTTCATCATCACATGGGAACGGTGATCGAAACGCTGGCGAGATCGATCAGATTGATGGCGGGCACGCCCGACAGTGTCGGCTTACTGTTTGACACGGGCCATTTGACGTTCGCGGGAGAAGAACCGGCAGCCGTGGCGCGGAAATGGGCGAGGCGCATCAACCATGTCCATGCGAAGGATGTACACCCGGACATTCTCGACCGCGCCGGAAGGAACAGGTGGAGCTTCCTCAATTCGGTCCTCAACGGCGTGTACACGGTGCCCGGTGACGGGTGCGTGGATTTCGCCTCTGCGCTAAAACCGCTTGCGGACTGCGGGTATGACGGCTGGCTGATCGTTGAGGCGGAGCAGGACCCGGCAAAGGCGCATCCGAACTTGGCGTCGGCAAGGCGGGCGCGCAGCACGCGCTCGTTGCCGTGGATCACCGCAGACGGATCGCGCACCTCCGTGTTGCTGACCATCAGGAAGCGGTTCTGCAGCTTGCCATGCGAATCGGCCAAGGCAAAGTAGCGCTGGTTTCGCTGCATGGTGAGGATGAGGCATTCCTGCGGCACGGCAAGGAACGCGGCATCGAACCCGCCGGTGTAGACCTTCGGCCATTCGACCAGCGCGGTGACTTCGTCGAGCAGTTCGTCGGGCATGATGACGCTGGCGCCCGCGGCGGCCTGCTCCAACCCGCCGACGATTTTCGCGCGCCGCTCGGCGAAGCTCGCGATTACTTTGCCCTCCGCAGCGAGCGAGGGCACGTACGACTCAGCGGTCGCGATGTCGATTTCGGCCTTGGCCACGAAACGGTGGCCGGAGGTGATCCGGCCCGCGGTTAAGCCCAGCGCGCTGACGGGAACGATCGTGCCGCCGTGAAGCGCGAGCAAGCGGCGCGCCGGACGAACGAATTTGAACGTCGAGCCGTCGGCGCGCTGGTAGCTCATCACTTTGGGGATCGGAAGTTTTGCGATCGCCTCATCGATCGCGTTTTCCAAGCCAACGAGCAAGCTCCCGCCTTTGGCGAGCGAGCGCAGCCACACATAGTCGGCCTTGCCGTCGGATTGCACGTACAAATGGTCCGGACCGTCGTGCGCGTCCCACGGGGGAAGCCGCAGCGCGTCGGCCAGGTGCGCTCGACCCAGCTTCTCCAGGCGCTTTCGCAGCGCCTGATTGACGTTGCCGGATGCGTCCGTCGCGGCTGCCGCGGGCATCAATTTCTGGGCCACTTCCTTGTCTTCCGCATCAGCCCGCACATCCGAGATCGATACGGCGAGCCGGCGCGGTGTCGCGTACGGGGTCGCATGACTCGAAGGTCCAAGAAAGCCCCCCTCGCGGAGCCCTTCGGCAATTCCCGTCGCGAACGCGTTTCCCAGGCTCCTGAGCGCCTTGGGGGGCAGCTCCTCGGTCAGCAGCTCCACGACCAGCGTTTCGCCCATCAAGCGTCCTCTGCGACGCGGCCAAGCATGGGGAATCCCAGCGCCTCGCGCGACTTGACGTAGGCTTGAGCGACCAGCCGGGAGAGGGTGCGGATGCGGCCGATGTAGCCGGCCCGCTCCGTGACCGATATCGCGCCGCGTGCATCCAGAAGATTGAAAGTGTGGGCCGCCTTGAGGATCATTTCGTAACCGGGCAGCGCCAGCTTCAGATCGAGCAGGCGTTTGGCTTCGCTTTCGAAAAAGGCGAATTGCTCGAACAGCTTCGGGACGTTCGACGCTTCGAACGAATACCCCGACTGCTCGACTTCATTCTGGAAAAAGACGTCGCGATAGGAGATGCCTTCGGCGTATTCGAGGTCATAGACCGATTCGACGTTCTGAAGGTACATCGTCATCCGCTCGAGCCCGTACGTGATTTCGCCGGTGATCGGCTTGCAGTCGAGACCGCCGACTTGCTGGAAGTACGTGAACTGGGTGATCTCCATTCCATTGAGCCAGACCTCCCAGCCCAGGCCCCACGCACCCAGCGTCGGATTCTCCCAGTCGTCCTCGACGAAACGGACGTCGTTGACCTTGAGATCGAATCCGAGCGCTTGCAGCGACCCCAGATACAGATCGAGTATGTCCTCGGGAGCGGGCTTGAGCACGACCTGGAATTGGTGGTGCTGATGCAAGCGATTGGGGTTTTCTCCATAGCGTCCGTCCTTGGGACGCCGCGATGGCTGAACGTACGCCGCGCGCCAGGGCTCCGGGCCGAGCGCTCGAAGAAACGTCGCGGTGTGGGAAGTTCCTGCGCCGACTTCGATGTCGTAGGGCTGAAGCAGCGCACAGCGCTGCTGACCCCAGTATTGCTGGAGGCGAAGGATGACTTGCTGGAAGCTAAGCATCGCCCCGATGTTACTGGATACGCCGCTTGCCGAACAAACCGCTTACCGCTCGGTTGCAGGCTTGCCGTATCTCCTCGCGGCCAGCACCGCGGCTAGGAAGACAAGCAGCGCCAGCGCGACGGGCAGCGCGTCGCCAAAGCGCACGTAAGGCGTGGTGCCCGTTCGGCCCGAGATCGTTCCTTCGAGAATGCCCCGAGTGAACCAGGGCAAGCGTCCCTGCTCGTTCCCGTGATGATCGACGATCGAGGTGATGCCCGTGTTGGTGGCGCGCACCATCGGCCGTGACGTCTCCACCGCTCGCATGGCGGCGACCTGCTCGTGCTGCTCGGCCGCGATCGACCTGCCGTACCACGCGTCGTTGGTGACATTGACCAGAAGTGTTGCGTCCGCTGCTCGCCGCGCCAGCTCGTCGCCAAACGCAGTCCTCGTAGCAGATATTGACCGCCAGCCGCTCCCCCGCGACTGCAAAGGGCTCCTGATAGGCCGGTCCCGGCGTTTGATCGGCAAGCGGGATCGACAGCACATTGCGAATGAACCAGCCGACGACGGGCTTTGCTGGAATCGTTTCACCGAAAGGCACCAGATGATGCTTGCGATAGACCTGGGTCATCGAGCTGCCGATGCTTACGACGCTGTTGAAATAGCGGTCCTCTTCGTCGGCACGCTCGCGCGGCTCGAAGAAAAACAGTCCCGAAAGAAGATCGCCGCCACGGCCCGATACGACGGTACGCAGCCGCGCGACGTAGTCGGCGGGAACCTCGTCGGCGAACATCGGCAGCGCGCTCTCGGGAAGAACGATCAAGCGGCCGCGCGCTTTTGCCACCAGATCGGCGTACGCCGCGAGTGTCTTCTCCCGGTTCTCGGGGTCGAACTTGACTTCCTGGTCGATATTTCCCTGGACCAGGCTGATAGTGATCGGCGCGCTCGATGGACGGCTCCATTCGAGGGTCGACAAACCATAGCCTCCCAGCCAGACGCACGCCGCGATCGCGATCAGCACGGCAACGCGCGCGCCCCGATGAGCTTCCGCTGCCTGCACGATCGCGACGAGCAGCGCCGCGGAAAATGCCAGTCCGAACCCCGTCAGAAGCACGCCCCCGACCGGCGCATAGCCTGCGAGCGGTTGTCCAACTTGCGCATATCCGACCGACAGCCAACCGAACCCCGAGAGCAGCCAGCTTCGCAGCCATTCGCAAAGTGTCCACGCCGCCGCTGCGGCGATCAGGCGCGGCGGCGACGAGGGACGCGTCCACCGTGCGCTGAGCCATCCCGCCAGCGCCGGGTAGACCGCGAGCACCGCGCAGAATCCGGCGGTGCCGATCGCGGCGAGCACGGCGGGCATTTCGCCGAACGTGTGGAGCGCGATGAAAACCCAGGAAACGCCGGCGCCAAAGAGGCCGGCGCCGAAAGCGAAGCCGATGCCGGCGGCGGCGCGTGCCGACCGGGCCTGCTGCCACAGGGCGAACAGCCCCGCGAGCGTCAGCGCCGGAAGCATCGAAAGACCGAAGGGCGCAAAGCCGAACACGGACGCGACGCCCAGCAGCAGCGCCGCGATGGGCGCCAGTCGCGCGGGCTTCAAGCGCCGCCGGGCTCGGGCCCCTCGGGCTCGGCCGTGAGTTTCTCCACCTGCAGCGTGTAAAGGCGGCGGCTGTCGGCGCGTATCACCTTGAAGCGGAAATTGCCGATGGTGGTCGACTCCCCGCGCTTGGGCAACCGCCCGAACGACTTGAGGACGAGTCCGCCGACGGTGTGGAATTCCTCGTCGCTGAACTCGCTCTGGAAGGCCTCGTTGAAATCGCCGATTTCGGTTTGCGCCTTGACGCGGTAGCGCCCGTTGGCCTCGGGAATGATGTTGTCTTCCGCCTCGTCGAAATCGTACTCATCCTCGATGTCGCCGACGATCTGCTCGAGCACATCCTCGATGGTGACCAGCCCGGACACGCCGCCGTATTCGTCGACGACGATTGCAATGTGGTTGCGGTTCGCGCGGAAGTCCCGCAGCAGCACGTTGAGCCGCTTGGACTCGGGGACGAAGACGACCGGCCGAAGCGTGTCGCGGAGATCGAAGCCTTCGGGCTTGGCATAGTAGTGGAGCAGCTCCTTGGCGAGCAGGATGCCGATCACGTCGTCCTTGTTCTCGCCGATGACCGGAAAGCGCGAGTGGCGCGTCTCGAGGACGAAAGGAATGAACTCTTCAGGAGACTGGTCGATCGAGACCACGTCCATCTGCGCGCGCGGAATCATGATGTCGCGGACGGTCATCTCGGAGACCTGGAGCGCGCCCTCGATGATCGACAATGCATCGGCGTCGAGAAGCTTGCGCTCGAAGGCGCCGTGCAGCAGCTCGAGCAGCTCCTCGCGGTTCTCCGGCTCCCGCGTCAGGAATGCCGACAGACGCTCGATCAGCGTCGGCTTGTCGGCCGTCTTTTCATCGCCGTCGTCGGTCATCGGGAGCGCCGGTTCGGCCTTATCGATTCGTCCGCGGCGTAAGGGTCGGAAAAGCCGAGCGCGGCAAGGACGGCGACTTCGCGCGCTTCCATCCGCTTCGCGTCGCGGGAAAGCGTGTGGTCGTACCCCTGGAGATGCAGCATGCCATGAACGACGAGGTGAGCGCAGTGTGCGTCGACGGTCTTGCCCTGTTCGGCGGCCTCGCACTTAAGCACCGGCAGACACACCACGATATCGCCGTGCAACGCGCCATCCTCATCATCGTACACGAACGACAAAACGTTGGTGGCGTCTCTGCCTCGGCGGTATGCTCGATTCAGCGCGCGTCCTTCGTCGGCGTCGACGAAGCGTAGCGTAATCGATGCGTCGCGCTCGAGCGCGGCCGCCACCCACCTTCGAAGCAAGCGGCGTGCCGGAATATCGCCATTTTCCGCCGCGATCTGGATGGTCAGTTCGAGTTCGGGACGTTGCCCTCTTGTACCGCTTCGGCGCGCGATCTTTGGCATGTCCGTCGACGGGATTGGTTCCCGCGCGCCATTATGCCTCGGCAACGCGCAGGCGTGCTCGAGTCAGGCGCTTGAAGGTGCAAGTCGCGCGGATGATGCCGGCGACGGTCAGCCTGTGCCCGGGGTGGCCGCGCCGGGCGCGTCGATTCGCTCGCTCCGAGTGTGCATTTCGTACGCGTTGATGATCTTCTGCACCAGGGGATGGCGCACCACATCCGCGCTGGTGAACTCGGTAAAGGCGATGCCGCGGACGTCGGCGAGCACGCGCCGCGCCTCGATCAGGCCGCTTTTCTGACCTCGCGCAAGGTCGATCTGGGTGACGTCGCCGGTGATGACCGCCTTGGTTCCGAAGCCGATGCGGGTGAGGAACATCTTCATCTGTTCCGGAGTGGTGTTCTGGGCCTCGTCGAGGATGATGAACGAATGGTTCAAGGTCCGCCCGCGCATGTAGGCGAGCGGCGCGATCTCGATGGTGTTGCGCTCGAAGAGCTTGGCGGTCTTGTCGAAGCCCATGAGGTCGTACAGCGCGTCGTAGAGGGGACGCAGATAGGGATCGACCTTCTGTGCGAGGTCGCCCGGAAGGAAGCCGAGGCGCTCGCCGGCCTCGACGGCGGGCCGCACCAGAACGATGCGCTTGACTGCGTCGCGTTCGAGCGCATCGACCGCGCATGCCACGGCGAGATAGGTTTTGCCGGTCCCGGCCGGTCCTATCCCGAAGGTGATGTCGTGCTCCTGGATATGCTTCAGGTAGACGATCTGATTCGGTGTGCGTCCATGCAGATCCGCGCGCCGGGTCTTCAATTGCAGGGGCGCATCGTCCTGCGCGGGCGCGTCGTCCGCGGCTCCGGCATCTTGCCTGGCGAGCTCGATCAGGCCAAGCTGGATGTCGTCGATGGTGAGCGGCTCATTCGCTTGCGCATAAAAGCGCTCGAGCGCGGTTGCGGCACGCTCGATTTGCGGCGTCGCCCCGCGCAAGTTGAACGTCGCGCCGCGGCGCGCAATCGTTACGTCGAGCGCGGACTCGATCTGACGAAGATTCGCGTCCAACGCGCCGCAAAGGTTCGCGAGCGCGCGATTATCCAGGGGCGAGAGCTCAAGATCGACGGTCTGCGATTTCAATAGCGGGCCTACACACCCGTCCGCAGCAGCGGCGCCTTGAGGGCTTGCTCGAGCGTGTTCTCGCATTCCGCGAGATGCGCGCGCGATTCCTTCGACAATGCCGCGTGCGACTTGGCGGACCTGATCTGCGCGAGCAGCTGCTTTGCGTTTTCGCGCTGGAGCGCGCGTGCATCCGCCTGAACCGATTGCGAGGGGCGCAGCATGGCCGCGGTGACACGCCGCAGGTGCTCGCGCTGCAGGTTGCGGCGGAACGACGTGATCTCCCGCCCCGATTTCAGCTCGCTCCAGATCGAGTCCTGGAGCGTGTCGTAGAGCTCGGACAGGCGGAAGCCCGAATTGGCTCTGGTCTGACGGTATTCACCCTCCGAGATGCGCGTCGCGACCGCGTCGCTCATCAACTGGTCGAGCACGGCGCGCTGCACGGAAAGCATGCGCGACGTGAGCGCGATATCGGGCGAGATGGCGCTCGGGCCGACGTCGTCGCGGAAGCGGTCGAACTGGTCGACGGTGAGCCTGCGCACGAAATCCGGCCGCAGGCGAAAGCTGTCGACCGAAAACAGGCCGTCGGCGATCAAGCGCAGCGCAGCGCGCTGCTTCTCGGCAGGTACCGGCGTAAACGGATCGCGTCCGCTGCCCGCGTGGTCCCGGACATAGACCACGCCGCCCACGTACTTGGCGCTCACCATGCCCGCATTTCCGAATTGAGTGAGCCCCGCGAGAAAGTTACGGCGGAGCATCTCATAGCTCTCGCCAGGCTTGACCTGGCGAGTCTGCAGACGGTCCCAGAGCTCGCGCGTGAGCTTCAATCGACGCGTCGCATACTCGAGGGGCTCGCTTCCCAGGTCGCGGCGATTGACCTGCGGGTCCATGCCCTCCGCCGCGCCTCCGAAGCCCGCGTCGACATCGTTGGCAAACGCGAGCTGCGGCTCGCCGCTGCGCGCGGCGATCCTCGCGAGCTCCTCCTTCTCCTCGGCGGGAGCGATCGGCTTGTACGCGTATTCGATCGCCCAGTAGTCGTAGGGCCCGATCGAGTGCATCACGTAGTCGCCCTGAGGTTCGTCCCGCAACGCCAGATTGATCGCGTTGTAGTCCATGACCGACCCGCCGATGCCGTGCTCCTTGGTGAAGCTGGGGTCGGCGAGCTGCTTTTGCGTATAGATGGTCGACGCGCGGAAGTTGTGCTGCAGCCCCAGCGTGTGCCCGACTTCGTGCGTCACGACGTCTTTGAGCGTGGCCAGCACGAACTTCTCCGCTTCCGGGCTGTTGGGATCGATTTCCCCGCGCGCGGCCAGAAGGTCCATGGCGAAGGCCATCTCGTCCATCGCCGCGTCGCCATAGTCGCAGATCGACAGGTCGGTGCGGGAATGCGCGGCGCTCCTGGGCGCTAATTGCTCGGACGCCTGCCGGCGCGCCACGCGCGTCCAGGCTTCCTCGATTTCGATGTCGGCGTCGAGAATCTCGCCCGTGCGCGGGTCCACTCGCCGCGGCCCGATCGCCAGCGCTCCCGGCTCATCGCGCACCACCCAGCGCACCGACGCGTGACGAGCGTCGGACGTCGTGAACTCGGCGTCTTCGGGCTGAATCTCCACTCGAATCGCGTCTTTGAAGCCGATCTTCTCGAAGGCCTTGTTCCATTCGAGGATGCCTTCCTTGACGGTCTCGCGATACTTCTCCGGAATATTGCGATCGAGCCAGTAGACGATGGGTTTCTTCGGTTCGGACAGCGGCGCGTCGGGATCCTGTTTCTCCAGCCGCCAGCGGTTTACGTAATAGACCTCCGGAAAGGTGCTCGAATCGCCGGAGAAATCCAGCCGCCGCGAGACGAAGTGACCGATGCGATCATCTGCGATGCGGGGTTGCATGGCCTCCGGCAGCCTCGCGAAGCTGTAGTAATAGCCGAGGAACAGGCTGCGACCGTCCTCGAGGTGCGCCGGGGGCGCAGCGAACGACGGCGATCCGCCTCCCATCGCGTGCGGTGCCGAAAGCTTGGGCACCGAATAGTGCGCCGATACGGACAAGCCGGTGAGATCGGGCGTATTTTGAGTGCCCGTGAAGCTCGAATTGCGAGAATCGAACGAGTAAGGAATCCGGTACGCCGCTTCGAGCGCAGTCGACCCGCTCGGAAGATCCACCAGAAGCAAGGCGTTTGCCTCGATCAGCACCGACTTGCGCTCGGGATGCGGCTGGCTGACGATGGCGACCGCGCCCAGCAGGCTGTCGCTGCTCGATTCGCGCACGGCGCGGGCGAGAGGCGTTCCCTCCTTGGCGAAGAACTGCGTGTTCTTGGCGAGCATCTGCACATTGTTGCCGAGCTTGTGGAACTCGACGATGTACGAACGCAGCATCGGGCTGCTGAATGGATCCCGCTCTCCTACGCCGCGCGTGCGGTTGATCTGCAGGAACAACGGCTGGTCGAATTGCTCCGGCTTGATCTCGATCCAGATCTTCTCGTCTTTGGCGTAGAGATTGAGATAGCCGGGGATCTCTTTGGCATCTTTGACGATCTCGGCGAAAGGCTTTTGCTGGCCGGCAACAGCGGCCGCCGCTGCGGCCGCGGCGGCCGCGGCCATCGCCGGAGCGTTGCTTGCGGCTCGAGCCGATCCGTTCGGCGCGGGCGCCTGCGCACTCGAGCCCGCCGGGGCGCTGTTGGCCGGTGCGGCCGCAACGGCAGCGGTTGCGGCGGCAGCCGCTGCCGCCAGCGCGGTCGGATCGGGCGAAGATAGCGTCGCGCAGCCCGACGACAGCGCGGAGGCGACCCCTAATGCGATCAGGACCTTCGGAAGGCGATTCAATTCAAAGCGCAACATCATGGAGCACCTAATAGGAATGTGAGAAAACGGGCATCCCCCGGTACCCGAGCCGGCAACGACTTCGTGTGTTCTCTATGCAGCATCCTGGATCGCAACAAGCTCGCCTCGAAGCGAATGCGCGCGGGCCGATGTGACGCGCACGTCGGCGTAGCCGCCTATCCGCTCCTGTGCGCCGGCGAAATTCACCACGCGATTGTTTTCCGTTCTCCCCGCGAGCTCATTGTCATCCTTGACCGAACGCCCGGTGACGAGCACGCGCTGCGTCGATCCAACCATGCGCTCGCTATGCTCGCGATACTGCGCGTCGATCGCCGTCTGCAGGCGCTCCAGACGCCGTTGCGCCACTTCGGCGGGAACGGGATCCGCAAAATCCGCTGCGGGCGTTCCGGGCCTCGGGCTGTACGCGAAGCTGAAGCTGCCGTCGAAGACGACGGTTTCGATGAGCGTCATTGTCTGCTCGAAGTCCGCGTCGCTCTCACCCGGAAAGCCGACGATGAAGTCCGAGGTCAGCGCGAGCTGTGGACGCGCCTTGCGCAAGCGCCGCACCGTCGATTTGTATTCGAGCGCGGTGTAGCCGCGCTTCATCGCCGCGAGTACGCGGTCGGATCCGGACTGCACGGGCAGATGCAAATGCGAGACGAGCTTGGGCAGCGTCGCGTAGGCGTCGATCAGACGCTCGGTCATTTCTTTCGGATGCGACGTCGTGTAGCGGATTCGCTCGAGCCCGTCGATTTCCGAGGCATATTCGAGCAAGGTCGCCAGGTCGGCGATCCCGCCGCGACCGCTCATTCTTCCGCGATACGCGTTGACGTTCTGGCCGAGCAAGGTGATCTCGCGCACACCCTGGTCGACGAGATCGGCGATCTCGGTCAAGACGTCGTCGAAGGGCCGCGAGACCTCCTCGCCGCGCGTGTAGGGCACGACGCAGAACGAGCAATACTTGCTGCAGCCTTCCATGATCGAAACGTAGGCGCTCGAACCCTCAACTCGCGGCGGCGGGAGGCGGTCGAATTTTTCGATCTCCGGGAAGCTGATGTCGACCTGCGGGACGCCCGTTGTGCGGCGCCGCGCGATGAGGTCCGGCAAGCGGTGCAGCGTCTGGGGACCGAAAACGACGTCGACGTACGGCGCTCGCGCCATGATGGCGGCGCCTTCCTGACTGGCCACGCAACCTCCGACGCCGATGATCAGGTCGGGATTGCCGATCTTGAGACCGCGAACGCGGCCCAGATCGTGAAACACGCGCTCCTGCGCTTTTTCGCGCACCGAGCACGTATTGAACAAAATAACATCGGCGTCTTCCGCCCGCGAGGTGAGCTCGAGGCCTTCCGAGGCATGCAGCACATCGGCCATCTTGTCCGAGTCGTACTCGTTCATCTGGCAACCAAACGTGCGGATGTACAGCTTGCGGCTCACGACGGGCGGGTAGGACAAAATCCGACGAAAACGGGCATGGATTATAGCAGCCTGCGTAGGACGTTGTCCTATGCGCCGACGAACGCCGCTATAATCCTGCCAGCAGGTGTCCGCCGCGCACACACGTGCACGGCGGGTGAAACGGGAAGTCGGTGCGCCGCGAGCATTTATGTCGCGGCAATGCCGACGCTGCCCCCGCAACGGTAAGTCAGTGCGGGCCGCCCTCAAACGCCACTGTTCGCTCGCGAACGGGAAGGCGGGCGGTCAGATCTGACGAGCCCGGAGACCGGCCTGCGCGGCGGATGCCATTCCATCGGCGTCCGTTTCTGGCGCACCGCGGAAGGGCGTGCGTCCGGCTGGAAGGCTCAAGCCGGACCTTTTCTTTCCGCGATGTTTGGATGCACCGCCGTGCGGGGACGCTCGGCGTTCGCGGAGGATTCCCATGTTTCCAAAAGTATCGTTCCAAGATGCTGCGGTGTGCGCCGTCGCGTCGAGCGTGGCGCTGGCGTGTTCCCAGACTGTCGCGCAGGGGATTACGGTGCCACCCCTGGTCGTGACCGCCTCGCGCTCGGCGCTCCCGCTAACGGACTCGCTGGCGGACGTGACCGTGATAAGCGCGGACGAAATCGCCCGCGCGGGGGCGGGTGGCCTGGCTGCACTGCTGCAGCGTCAGCCCGGTGTTGAGATCGTCACCAATGGCGGGCCGGGATCGACCAGCGGTGTGTTTTTGCGCGGCGCCAACACCGGCCAGACGCTGGTGCTGGTGGACGGCTTGCGCATCGGCTCGTCGACGACCGGAACTGCACCGCTGGAAGCGATTCCGCTGGATCAGATCGAGCATATCGAAATCCTGCGCGGACCCGCATCGAGCCTTTACGGCGCAGACGCGATAGGCGGCGTCATCCAGATATTCACGCGCAATGCGGCGGACGGCTTCGCCGCCAACGCGCAGGCGGCGTACGGGACATATCGCACCGCCATCGCATCCGCAGGCTTTTCAGGCGCGTCCGGGCCGTGGCGTTACGCGCTCGAAGCCGGTCGACGTCAGAGCGACGGGTTCAACGCGATATCGAATCCGGACAATTTCAGCTTCGATCCCGACCGCGACGGTTACCGCGACGATCACGCCGGCGGCAGCGTCGGGTTTCGCTTTGCGCCCGAGCAGGAGGTCTCCGCGCGATTTTTGCGCAGCCGCCTCGACGCGCAGTTCGATGCGGGCGATGCCTTCGATGACCGCACCATCACCGTTGTGGAGAGCTACCAGATCGAGAGCCGCAACCGCTTAACGCCATTCTGGACGAGCCGCCTGCAGGCAGGATGGGTCACCGACGACAGCGATTCGAAAACGGGCTTCGGTCCGTCGCGCTTTCGAACCCGGCAGCGCCTCTACGACTGGCAGAACGACATCGCCTTGCCCGTGGGAACGCTGGCGGCGGCCATCGAGCGGCGAGAAGAGCGCGTGGACGGCGACGCCGATTTTGCGGTCAATCAGCGCAACACCAATTCGCTCACCGGCGTATACCAGGTTCGTCTTGGCGCGCAGTCGGCGCAGGCGAGTCTGCGCCGCGACGACAGCTCGCAGTTCGGGCCGCGCACCACCGGCAGCGTCGCCTATGGTTATTTTTTCGACAACGGAGTCCGCGTCACCTCGAGCTATGGCACGGCATTCAGGCCGCCGACGTTCAATGATCTGTATTTCCCCGGCTTCTCGAATCCGGATCTCAAGCCCGAATCCGCGCACAACGCGGACCTTGCAGTCCGCTATTCCGGTGCTGAAATCAGCGCGGGCGTAGTGGCATACCGCAACAAGGTGCGCGACCTGATCGTGTTCGAATGCGACGCCAACTTAAACTGCGCGCCTCAAAACGTTTCCGACGCGACCTTGAAGGGGCTGACCTTCGAGCTGGCGGCGCGCATGGGCGATCGCGCCGCCAAGGCGAGCCTGGACCTGCAAAACCCCCGCGATGACGCGACGGGCCACCTGCTGCCTCGGCGTGCGCGACGCCACGGCTCGGCGTCGCTCGAGTATCCGGTCGGACCCTTGCGGGTGACCGCGGAGCTGATCGCGGCGTCGGCCCGCTTCGACGATGCGGCCAACACGCGACGCATGGGGGGATACGCATTGGTCAACGTCGCAGTGGAATACTCGATGGCGCCCCGATGGACGTTGTTTGCCCGGCTCGACAACGCGTTCGACAAGCACTATGAGCTCGCCGCCGATTTCAATACGGCGGGCGCCACCGTGCTTGCGGGCGTGCGCCTTCGGTACTGAGCCGATGGTGCGGGTCAGCGCATTTGTCTTGATGCTGGTGATCGCATGCGGCGCGCGCGCAGAAGGGCTCGCCGTCGCCGACGGCACCGGTACGACGGTGCGCTTGTCCGCTGCCGCGCAACGGATCGTCAGCCTCGCGCCGCATGCAACCGAGCTCCTGTTTGCCGCCGGCGCCGGCAGTCAAGTCGTCGGGGCCATCGAGCCTGCCGACTGGCCGCGCGACGCGGCGAGCCTGCCGCGGGTCGGCGACGCCCGGTCGCTGGATCTCGAGCGCATCGTAGCGCTGCGCCCGGATCTCGCGGTTGCGTGGCCGTTTACGGTGCCCGCGCAGGTTGAACGCCTGCGTTCGCTCGGCGTCGCAATCTACATTACCGACGCTCACACACCCGATGCCATCGCGGACGATATCGAGCGCTTGGGGACGCTGGCGGGCCGTGAGGTCCCGGCGCAGCGCGCCGCCGACGCATTTCGCGCGCGACTGGCCGCCGTGCGGGCGCGCACCCGCCATGCGCGGCCGGTGCGCGTTTTCTACGAGATCTGGAATCAGCCGCTGTACACCATCGGCGGACGGCATCTGAT
The DNA here is from genome assembly GCA_963745385.1 of uncultured beta proteobacterium. Taxonomy (GTDB): domain Bacteria; phylum Pseudomonadota; class Gammaproteobacteria; order Burkholderiales; family Casimicrobiaceae; genus PALSA-1003. The sequence goes on along the minus strand of CAVUXI010000012.1, from coordinate 67,598 downwards.
CACAGTGGCGCTGTCCATTTGCGGCGCCGATAACGTGTTTGCGTCCTCTCTGCTGCCGGCGCCGTCGGTGAGCGTCGAGGCGGTTCTCGCCGCCGCACCTGACGCGATCCTTGCCGCTACCGACGATGCGGTTCGTCCCGCGTGGCTGGACGATTGGCGCCGCTGGACGAGCCTGCCCGCGGTGCGCCGCGACAATCTGATGGTGGTCGATGCCAATCTTCTGCATCGGCCCGGACCCCGCTTTGTCGAAGGTGTCGAGCAGCTATGCGCCACGCTCGACCGGGTGCGCCAGAGACTGCTCGCGGGCGATAGGCGCTGATGTCGCCGAGTCGCCGCTGATTGCGCCGGCCGGCTTCATCGGATAGCTGCCTCGAGTGTCCACTTCACGGCACCATCCCGCCGACGCGCTACTCCGGCGCGAACATCGCTGAAGACGGACCGGCGATCCTGGACAGGCGCACCCCGTACGTGCGCGACAGACGCTCGGCGGTCAACAAATCGCGGGCGGTTCCCGCGATCGCCTCGCCTTTGTCTAGAAGCAGAACGTGATCGCAGAATCTCGAGGCGAGATTGACGTCGTGCAGGACCATGACAACGGCTCGCCCTGCGTCCTCGCGCGCAAGCGCCGCCAGTCGATCGAGCAGCGCGAGTTGATGCGCGAGATCGAGATGAGTGGAAGGTTCGTCGAGAAGAAACAGGCGCGGCTGCTGCGCGAACAAGGTGGCCAGCGCGACGCGGCGGCGCTCGCCTCCGGAGAGCGTACGCACGTCGCGCGACTCCGCGTGACCCATGTCGAGCGCCGCGAGCGCGGCGCGGGCGATGCGCAGATCGTCGTCGCCTTCCCATTGCCACCGTGCCAGGTGCGGGTGGCGCCCGATCAGCGCGGTCTCGAGAACGGTCGCTCCGAACGCGTCACCGTCGTCCTGCGGCAGCAGTCCGCGGATGCGCGCGATGTCGCGGGGAGCAAGCGCGTCCATTCTCCGGCCAGCGAGCTCGATCGATCCCGCGTCGGGCCGCCGCAAGCCCGCCAGCGTGTGCAGCAGCGTCGTCTTGCCGGCTCCGTTGCATCCGAGGATCGCCCACCGCTCGCCGGGCAGAATCGTCGAAATCGAGATTGCGGCATACCGCGATCCCGGCGATGCTCACGTCGAGGCCGCGGGCTGCAAGCAGGGCGCTCATCGTTCTCGGGACAGGAGGTATAGAAACGCCGGCACGCCGACGAGTGCGGTCACGATGCCGACCGGCAACTGCGCCGGCGCGAAAACCAGCCGCGCCATGGTGTCCGCGGCGACAAGCAGCGTCCCTCCGGCAAGCACCGACGCGGGAAGCGCAATTCTCTGGTCGCTGCCCAGAAGCAGGCGAACGCCGTGGGGGACGATCAGCCCGACAAAACCGATGGCGCCGGCCGTCGTGACGGCAATCCCGGTCAACAGCGCGGTCAGCGAAAACATCAGCCACGGCAGACGAGTGACGTTTACACCGAGCGCGGCCGCCACCGCCTCGCCGCGCGCGAGCGCATTGAGATCGCGCGCGAACGGAAGCGCGACCGCCGTTGCCATGACAAGGATCGCGAGCGGCGTCCAGGCGGCGGGCGCGGACGACAGATCGCCGATCAGCCAGAACAGCATGCCGCGAAGCTGGGTCTCGGGCGCAAGCGAGAGAATCAGCGCGACAAGAGCGCCCCAACCCGACGCGACGACCACGCCGGTCAGAAGCAGACGAATGGGAGACCACGCGCCCGAGCCCCGCGCGAGCGCGAATACGATCGCAGTGGACGCGGCTGCCCCGGCAAAAGCTCCGACCGGCGTCGCCCAGGCGGCGGCGCCGACGAGCATCGCCGTGAGCGCGCCAACCGCCGCACCTCCGGACACGCCGAGAACGTAGGGGTCTGCCAGCGGATTGCGAAGCAGTACCTGCAATATCGCGCCGGCGAGCGCAAGCGAGCCGCCGGTTGCGAACGCGGCGACGGCGCGCGGGAGGCGCAATCCCTGCACGATGCCACGTGCCGTCGCGTCACCGTCGCCGGCGAGCGCGCGGAGTACCGTCGCCGGATCCAGCGCTACGCTTCCGACGCCGATGGCAAGTGCAAACGCTGCCACGAGCATGGCCGCCAGAAAACCAAACGCCGGAGCGGGGGCAACGCGGGTCATCTAAAGTGATATGACGCACTCGGCGATGATCTTACGCGCCCGCATATCCAGGCGCGCTGGAAGGCAGGAATTATAGCCTCCGCGAGTGGTCTATAATTTGCGTACGACGCGGTGATATTCCCGCGTCGCCGCCCGTCATTCGAGCACGATCGCACGCCTCATGAACAAAGCATTCACCCGGGAAGACGATTCCGATCTGGAGGACGACGTCGAGGAGGCCCCGTCGCTTCCGGTCGGCAGCCGCAACTACATGACCCCTGGCGGATTCGGCCGCCTGAAAAACGAGCTCGATCGCCTGGTCGATAAGGAAAGGCCCGAAACCGTGGCCATCGTTTCGTGGGCGGCAGGCAACGGCGATCGCTCGGAAAACGGCGACTACATCTACGGGAAAAAGCGTCTGCGCGAGATCGACCGGCGCATCCGCTTTCTGATCAAGCGTCTCGACACCGCGGAGGTCGTCGATCCGCTGACGCGCCGCGACGTCGACGATTCGGACCAGATCTTCTTCGGCGCCACCGCGAGGGTGCGCGACTCGCGCGGCGAAGAGCGCGTCGTGAGTATCGTCGGCGTCGACGAGATCGACACGGCCCGCGGCTATATCAGCTGGGTCTCGCCGATGGCGAAGGCGCTCATCAAGGCACGCGAGGGCGACATCGTCACGCTGAAAACGCCAGGCGGCGTCGAAGATCTCGAGATTCTGGAAGTCCGCTATCAGCCTCTTGCGATCGACTGATCGTTCTCGCCGCAACCGCGGTTGACGCCGCGCGGACCTTGCGCCTATAGTCAAAGACCATGGATGCAGAACTCTCAGGCCTCGAGCAAAAGCTCGCCGCGCTGCTCGTCGAATACAACAGGCTGCGGGCGGAAAACGAATCGCTGACCCGCGAGCTCGGGCGCGCACAGGAGCAGAACCGCTCGCTTGCCGCACGCATCGCCGCGGCCACTTCTCGCCTCGACTCGCTGCTGCAGCAGCTTCCCGAGTCGACGAGCTAGCGGACCTGCGCGATGGATGAGCCCACGATCACGCTCGACGTGTCCATTCTCGGACGCGAATATCGCGTCGCATGCAAGGAATCGGAAAAGGACGAGCTCATGCAGGCGGTGCAATTCATCGATCGCCGCATGCGGGAGATCCGCGACACGGGCAAGATCGCCGGCACCGAGCGCATCGCTGTGATGGCCGGTCTCAACATCGCGCACGAATTGCTGCGCTCCAAAAACGGCGCTGCGGCGGCGATCGAAGACGTCTGGTTTTGACACCGCCGGCATTCAGCGTAGAATTTCCGCGATGCAGTCCGCCATCGATCGTGCGATGGCGGATCAGGAAAAGCTGTTCTGATCGAGCTGTAGCTCGGCTGCGCTCCATGTTCCCTGCGGTGCTCGAGCCGGCCTTACGTTCTTTGAACCAATGCTACGTTAGCGAGGTTGCCGCGCCTTAAATGGGCCGGTGTGCGCTTCCTACGCGGACGCGCCTGATGGCCCTGGCAGGCGACCCTCTTGAACTCAGGTTCAGGATGATGGTCGGCACGGCACAGGCGGGGGACACCCATCCAGCGGCGCTGCGAACTGCGGCGCCGCACTTGCGTTGCCGCACTTGCGTTGATTCATGCGCTACTGGCTGATGAAATCCGAGCCGGACGAGGTCTCGATCGACGACCTCGCCGCGATGCCGAAGAAGACGACGGCCTGGTTCGGCGTGCGCAACTACCAGGCGCGCAACTTCATGCGCGACCAGATGCAGGTCGGCGATCTCGCCTTCTTCTATCACTCGAGCTGCCCGGAGCCGGGCATCGCCGGCATCGTGCGAGTGAGCCAAGGCCGCGTATCCCGACGCATCGCAATTCGACCGCAAGAGCCCTTACTACGATCCGAAGGCGACGCGCGAGCGCGCCGCGCTGGCTCAACGTCGACGTGACGCTGGTCAAGAAGACGCGGCTCGTTCCGCTGGCGGAGCTGCGCGAGCACAGCCGAGCTCGCCGCGATGCGCGTGCTGCAACGCGGCAATCGGCTGTCGATCACGCCGGTCGATCCGCGCGAATGGACGTTCATTACCGAGAAGCTGATGTCGAGCTAGTGGGCTGCAACAGTTGAATCAGCACCCAGTATCGCGCAGCGCGAGGGCAGCGGGACGCTCAGCTATTTGATCGTTACAGTCACTAGGCAGGCGAATACCGCTCCCGCAGGACCTTCTTCTCGACCTTGCCCATGGCGTTGCGCGGCAGATCGTCGACGAAGTGCACGCGCTTGGGCACCTTGAAGCCGGCGATCTCCGTCTTGAGCGCCGCGATCGACTCGGCCTCGGTCGGCGCGTCGTCCGGTTCGGCGACGACGATCGCGGTCACCGCTTCGCCGAAGTCCGCGTCGGGCATCGCCGATCACCGCCGACTCGACCACGCCGGGCAGCGCGTCGATTCGATCCTCGATCTCCTTCGGATAGACGTTGAGCCCGCCGGTGATGATCAAGTCCTTGGCGCGCCCGACGATCTTGAGATAGCCGTTGGGCAGGCATCTCGCCCATGTCGCCGGTCCTGAAAAAGCCGTCGGCGGTGAACTCCTCCCGCGTCTTCTCGGGCATGCGCCAGTAGCCGGCGAAGACGTTGGAGCCTCTGACCTCGATGCCGCCGACCGCGCCCGGGCGCACACGGGCGTCGCCCTCGGCGTCGACGACGCGCACGCTGACTCCGGGCAGCGGCAGCCCCACGCTTCCGCAGATGCGCTCGCCGTCGAGCGGGTTCGAGGTGTTCATTCCCGTCTCGCTCATGCCGTAGCGCTCGAGAATCGCGTGCCCGGTGCGTCGCGCGAAATTCACTGAACGTCTCCGGCAGAAGCGGCGCCGAGCCGGAGATGAAAAGGCGCATCGTTGCGAACAGTGACGCCGCGCCGAACCCGGGCTCGGAGAGGAGCCGCGTGTAGAACGTCGGCACGCCCATCATCACCGTCGCGTGCGGAAGCAGCTCGATGACTTCCTTGGCGTCGAATGTCGGCAGCCAGAGCATCCGGCTGCCCGAAAGCAGCGCGCAGTGGCACGCGACGAAAAGTCCGTGCACGTGGTAGATCGGCAGCGCGTGCAGCAGCACGTCGCCCCGGTGAAGCCCCATGCGTCGACCAGCGTCAGCGCGTTGCTCGCGAGATTGCGATGGGTGAGCATGGCGCCCTTCGAGCGCCCGGTCGTCCCCGAGGTATAGAGAATCGCCGCGAGGTCGTCCGGTGCCGACACGACCGTATCGAAGTGGGTTGGTTGCTGGGCCGCGCGCGATCGAGCAGCGTGTCGGCGTCCGAATGCAGCGTCATGGCGCTCGCCTGCGGACGCAGAGCGGCAATCGCGGTGCGCATATCGGGTCTGCAGACGATCACGCGCGGCTCGGCATCGCCGAAAAAGTATGCGAGCTCGCTGCCGCTTTCCCCTTTGGTACCCGGTGTTCAGCGGCAGGTAGACCAGGCCCGCGCGCAGGCAGGCCAGATAGAGCGCCAGCGCCTGCCAGCATTTGTCGACCTGGACCGCGACGCGATCGCCCTTTTTGCATCCTGCGTCGACGAGCACGTGCGCGATCTGCGCGGATGTCGCATCGAGATCGTCGTAGTGAATGACGGGCCCTCCCGGGATGAGAAGGCACGGCTGGTCCGCGTAGTCGGCGAAATGGTCGCGCAGCAGCGCGTACAGGTTGGCGTTCATCCCCTAATTATCCCCGTCCTTGGCACGCTCCCCCTTTAGCCGGCGTCGGGACAGGTGAGAGATTACATCAGCGTGCGGGCTTTAGTCAGCCCGGAGTGCGTTTCGGCGACGCCGGGGCTCGTCCGGGGCGAGAGCGGCGTCCGAGTTACGCGCTCGCCGCGAGCGCAAGGCTGGGGTGGGCTGCTACCGCATACGTAGGACAGGCATCAGATCAAGCCGGCGCCGCGAGCCCATTTGTACTTGGCGCCGAGGACCGCGACCGGCGTCTCGGTCGTGTAGGGATACGCCGGAATGCCGTGCGCGAAAAGGTGCTCCGCTGCCTCCTCGACCTGCACGTCTCCCGCGAGCGAAGCCACGATCGGCTTTTCGATGCCCTTCGCCCGCATCTCATCGACGACCTCGACCATCTTCGTCGCGAACACCATCGGCGGCGTGACGATCGTGTGCCAGTAGCCGAGGATCAGCGCGTGGATGCGCGGGTCTTCGAGGCCGAGCTTGACCGTGTTCTGATAGGTCTTCGGCGGCTCGCCGCCGGTGATGTCGACGGGATTGCCCGCCGCGCCGAAGGGGGGAATGAACTTGCGGAACGCTGCGTCGAGATCGGGAGGCATCGCCATCAGCGACAGGCCGTTGTCGACGCAGGCGTCGGACAGCAGCACGCCCGAGCCGCCCGCACCGGTGATGATCAGGACGTTCTCGCCCTTGGGCGTGGGCAGGATCGGAATCGCCCGCGCAAACTCGAGCAGGTCGCGCAAGGAGCGGGCGCGGATCACGCCGGATTGCCTGAGCACGTCCTCGTAGATCTTGTCGTTGCCGGCGAGCGCGCCGGTGTGCGAGCTTGCGGCGCGCGCGCCCATGCTGGTGCGCCCCGCCTTCAGCATGACGATCGGCTTTTTCTTCGACACCCGCTTGGCGACTTCCGCGAAAGCCCGACCATCCTTCAGGTCCTCGCAGTGCTGCGCGATGATGGTGGTGTTGTCGTCCTGCTCGAAAAAGGTCAGCAGATCGTCCTCGTCGATGTCCGATTTGTTGCCGAGCCCCACGATCGCCGAGACGCCCATCTTCGCCGAGCGCGAAAAGCCGATGATCGCCATGCCGATGCCGCCCGACTGCGACGACAGCGCCGCGTGTCCCTTGACGTCGTAGGCGGTGCAGAACGTCGCGCACAGGTTCTTCCACGTGTAGTAGAAGCCGTAGATGTTCGGACCCATCAGCCGCACGCCGTATTTGCGCCCGATCTCCTGGATCTCCTTCTGCCCTTCGACGTTGCCGGTCTCGGCGAAGCCCGAAGGAATGAGCACCGCGCCGGGAATCTTCTTTTCGCCGACCTCGATCAATGCCTGCGCCACGAACTTCGCGGGTATCGCGAACACCGCCACGTCGATCTTGCCCGGCACGTCCTTGACGCTCTTGTAGGCTTTGCGCCCCATGATCTCGGCGGCGGACGGATTGATCGGGTAGATCTCGCCCTTGTAGCCGCCGTTGATCAGGTTCTTCATCACCGAGTTGCCGATCTTGCCCTCTTCCGACGAGGCGCCGATCACCGCGACCGCATCGGGCTTCATGATGCGGTTCATGTCGCGCACGATGTCGTCGTGGCTGGGACGGTAGCGCGCGGGGGCGGGGTTGAAATCGACGACGATGCGCACGTCGGCCGCGGTCGCGCCGTCCTTGGTCGCGAACACCGGATTCAAATCCATCTCGGAAATTTCCGGAAAGTCCGAGATGAGCCGCGAGACGTTCTCGATCATGCCTGCCAGCGCGTCGCGATTCACGGGGTCGGTGCCGCGGACGCCTCTGAGGATCTCGGCCGCGGCGATGCCGTCGAGCATCGACAGCGCGTCCTCGCGACTCGCGGGCGCGAGCCTGAAGGTAATGTCCTTCAGCACTTCGACCAGGATGCCGCCGAGTCCGAAAGCAACCAGCTTGCCGAACGATGGATCGGTCACCGCACCGATGATGACTTCCTGCCCACCGGCCAGCATCTGCTGGACCTGGACGCCCAGCAGATTGGCCTTTGCATCGTACTTCTTGGCGTTGGACATGATCGTGTCGAAGCCCTTCTGGGCTTCGTCGGCGCTTTTTACGCCGACCAGCACGCCGCCCGCCTCGGTCTTGTGCAGGATCTCGGGTGAGACGATCTTGAGCACGACGGGAAAGCCCATTCCGCCAGCTATTTTTGCTGCGTCCGCCGCGGTCGTCGCGACGCTTTCCTTCGGCACCGCGATTCCGTACGCGTCGCAGACGAGCTTGCCCTCGGGAGCCGTCAGCGAAGTGCGCCCTTCCGATTTGACCTTGTCGAGAATCTTCCTGACCGCGACTTTGTCATGCGCCATATTGTTCCCTGCAATGTGATCGCCGCGGACGCGGCGGTGGGACTTCGTCTGTTGCCTGTCAGATTGCGCCGGCCGAACGGAGTTCGGCAACCTGCTCCTTGGTGTAGCCGAGCTCAGCAAGCACTTCGTCGGTGTGCTCGCCCAGCAGCGGCGAGCGCTTTACCTCGCTGGGACTGTCCGACATCTTGATCGGATTGCCGACGGAGAGATACTTGCCGCGCTTCGGGTGATCGACCTCGACCACCGTTCCGGTCTTGCGCAGCGACGGCTCCTCGGCAATCTCCTTCATCGACAGGATCGGACCGCAGGGAATGTCATGCTTGTTGAGAAGGTCCATCGCCTCGAACTTCGTCTTGGTCTTGGTCCACGCCTCGATCTCGCCGAAGATTTCCATGAGGTGCGGCAGTCGCGCCTTTGGCGTCGCGTAGCGCGGATCGGTAATCCATTCCTCGCTTGCCGATGACCTTGCAGATGTCCTTCCACACCGGCGCCTGGGTGATGAAATAGATGTACGCGTTGGGATCGGTCTCCCACCCCTTGCACTTCAGGATCCAGCCCGGCTGGCCGCCGCCCGACGCGTTGCCCGCGCGCGGCACGGCATCGCCGAACTTGCCGTTCGGATACTGCGGATACTCCTCCATCACCTTGGTGCGCGCGAGACGCTGCTGGTCGCGCAGCTTGACGCGGCAGAGGTTGAGCACGCCGTCCTGCATCGCCGCGAGCACGCGCTGGCCGCGTCCTGTCGTCTTGCGCTGATAGAGCGCGGCGACGATGCCGAGCGCCAGGTGCAGGCCGGTGCCCGGAGTCGCCGATCTGCGCGCCGGTCACCAAGGGCGGACCGTCGTCGAAGCCGGTCGTCGATGCTGCTCCGCCCGCGCATTGCGCGACATTTTCATAGACCTTGCAGTCCTCGTAGGGACCCGGGCCGAAGCCCTTGACCGACGCGACGATCATGCGCGGATTGAGCTCCTGGATGCGCTCCCACGTGAATCCCATCCGGTCGAGCGCGCCGGGCGCGAAATTCTCGACCAGCACGTCGCATTTCTTCACCAGCGTCTCGAGGATTTCCTTGCCCTTCGGATTCTTGGCGTCGACGGTGATCGAGCGCTTGTTGTGGTTGAGCATCGTGAAATAGAGGCTGTCGACGTCGGGGATGTCGCGCAGCTGGCCGCGCGTGATGTCGCCCTCGCCCGCTCGCTCCACCTTGACGACGTCGGCGCCCAGCCATGCCAGAAGCTGCGTGCAGGTCGGGCCCGATTGCACGTGGGTGAAGTCGAGAATCTTGACGCCGTCCAATGCCTTGCCCATTACGTTCCCCTATCCATTGCCGTTACTCCGCGATCATGCACAAAACGCCGACGCAGCATTGCACGCCGCGTTGAGCGCTGGCGCGTCGCAGCGGCCAAAGGCAAAATGCAGTTCCGACGACGCTCGAACGCGGCCCGTATGGTTGAGCGTCCGCACGCCGTCCGTGCTCTGTGCGAAGTCGCTCCATCGACGACGCTCCAACGCGGCGAGCGATCATGATTTCTTTTTCGCGGTCGGATTGAGACTCGTGATGCGGCCGCTTTCCGTGCCCGCCTTTTCGTCGATGACCGCGTTGATCAGCGTAGGCTTGCTCGAGCGGATCGCTTCTTCCATCGCGCTGCGAAGCTCGGCCGGCGTCGTGGCCAGCACGCCCACGCCACCGAAGGCCTCCATCAGCTTTTCGTAGCGCGCGCCCTTGACGAACACCAGGGGCGACGGATCGCGGCCTCCCGGTCGGATTCACTTCGTCGCCGCGGTAGACGCCGTTGTTGTTCAGGATCACGACGCAGACCGGCAGGTTGTAGCGGCAGATCGTCTCGCATTCCATGCCGGAGAAACCGAAGGCGCTGTCGCCCTCGATCGCGATCACCTGCTCGCCGCTGACCACGGCCGCCGCGACCGAAAAGCCCATGCCGATGCCCATGACGCCCCACGTGCCGACGTCCAGCCGCTTGCGCGGCTTGTACATGTCGACGATGCTGCGCGTGAAGTCGAGCGCGTTCGCGCCCTCGTTGACGAGGATGGCGTCCGGGTTCGCCTTGACGATGTCGCGCACGACGTTCAGCGCGCTGTGGAAGTTCATCGGCGACGGATTCTTCGCCAGCGACTCGCCCATCTTCGCGACGTTCTTGGTCTTGCGCTCCGCGATGGCGTCGAGCCACTCGGCGGGCGGCTTCGGCCAGTTCGCGCAGCTCGTTGATCGCGCCGAGCATGGCCGAGACGCACGAACCGATGTCGCCGACGACCGGCGCATCGATGCGGACGTTGCTGTCCGCCTCCTGCGGCGAGATGTCGATCTGGACGAACTTCTGGCCGCCCCACTCCTTGGGCGAAGCGCCGCCCCACGTCTTGCCCTTGCCTTGCGACAGCAGCCAGTTGAGCCGCGCACCGATCAGCATCACGACGTCGGCTTCCGGCAGCACGTACGAGCGCGCCGCGGACGCCGATTGCTCGTGCGTGTCGGGCAGCAGGCCCTTGGCCATCGACATCGGGCAGGTAGGGGATGCCGGTCTTTTCCACCAGCGCGCGAATGTCCGCGTCGGCCTGCGCGTACGCCGCGCCCTTGCCGAGAATGATGAGCGGACGCTTGGCGCTCTTGAGCAGATCGAGCGCGCGCTTGCACGGCGTCCGGCGCCGGGATCTGGCGCGGCGCCGGATCGACGACCTTGATCAGCGACTTCCTTCCCCGCTTCCGCGTCCATCGTCTGCGGGAACAGCTTGGCCGGCAGGTCGAGATAGACGCCGCCCGGACGGCCGGAGAGCGCAGCGCGAATCGCCCGCGCCACGCCCACGCCGATGTCCTCGGCGTGCAGGACGCGGAACGCGGCCTTGGCGTGCGGCCTGGCGATGGCGAGCTGGTCCATCTCCTCGTAGTCGCCCTGCTGCAAGTCGACGATCTCGCGCTCGCTCGAGCCGCTGATGAGGATCATCGGAAAGCAGTTGGTGGTGGCGTTGGCGAGCGCCGCCAATCCGTTCATGAAGCCGGGGGCGGACACCGTGAGGCAGATGCCGGGCTTCTGCGTCATGAAGCCGGCGATGGAAGCGGCATACCCGGCGTTCTGCTCGTGGCGGAAGGAGATCACGCGTATGCCTGCGGCCTGCAGCTTGCGCGTGAGGTCGGTAATCGGGATGCCGGGCAGACCGAAGATCGTATCGATGCCGTTCAGCTTGAGGGCATCGATGACCAGCTGAAAAGCCGTCGGTTTCCTGTGACTGGGCATTGATCTCGCCGCTGGCGATTTTCGGCGCGTCTTCGGCAGGACTCGCCCCGGGCGAGGGTTTGGCGGTTCTGGTGGGTTGGTCGAGCATGGTTGTCTCTCCAAAAGTGCCGCGCTGGGATTGCGGGACAGCGCCGCGGTCGCGCCGCGAGCGATCCCGCCGCCCGGACGAAGAGCGCGCGGCTCAAGGCATGCTACCCGGCGACGGCTTTCTGCGCAGCCATCGAAGCATTGCCCGACGCCTGCTGCCTCGCGCGCAACGGACGCAGGACGAACAGCGCGAGCGCGACGACGACAAAATTGGCGATCGCCGTGACGATGAAGACGGCGTGCCAGTTGCCGGTCCAATCCTTCAGCACGTTCGCGAGCGGAACCAGAAAGACGGAGGTTCCCTTCGCCGTGTAGAGCAGGCTGGTGTTCACCGTCGCGAACTTCGGCCCGAAAGTGTCGGTGCAGGTCGACGGGAACAGGCTGAATATCTCGCCCCAAGTGAAGAAGATGAGGCCCGCGAACAGCACGAACGCCCACGGGTTGGTGCCGAGCGTGCCGAGGAGCCAGTAGGCGACGCCGCCGCTTCCGAAGGCGATCGCCATCGTCGGCTCCCGGCCGATCTTGTCCGAAATCCAGCCAAAAAACGGACGCGCCACGCCGTTCATGACATTGTCGACGATCAGCGCCACGGTGAGCGTCGAGGCCCCCAGGAACAGCACCGTATTGGAGATGCCGTAATCCTTGGCGACCAGCGCGATCTGCGCCGTTGCCATCAAGCCGCTGGCCGAGATCATCACGAACATCAGATACAACAGCCAGAAAGTCGGCGTGGACAGCATTTCCGACGGCGCGAAGCTGCGTGTCGACTGCACGACCTTCGCCGAAGACACGGCCACCTTGGCCTCGCCCGGGAGCGGGCCTCGCAGAAGCCAGCCGATCAGGAACACGACGCCGCCCTGGATCAGCCCGAACCAGAAGAACGTGGACTCGTATCCGGACGAGCCGATCATCATGCGCATCGGAATCACCGACAGCGCTGAGCCCGCGCCGTAGCCTGCCGCGGTCAGCCCGACCGCGAGCCCGCGGCGGTCGGCGAACCATTTCACCGCGTTGCCGACGCAGACCGAATAGACGGCCCCGCCGCCGATGCCGGAGATTGCCGCGCCGACGTAGAGCATGGAAAGCGTCTCGGCGTAGGAATTGACGATCCAGCCGATCGCGACAAAGATCCCGCCGAGGGCGACGACGAGCCTGGGGCCCCTATGGGGACCGAGCTTGTCCGCAATCCACCCTTCGATCGGCGTCAACCACGTCTCGAGCGCGATGAAAATACTGAACGCAACCTGGATGCCGGCGACTTCCCAGCTGATGCTTCTGCGCCATAGGTGTAACAAAAAGTGTCCAGCCGTATTGCAGATTGGCGATCAGCACCATGCAAATGATGCCGATGATCAGCTGCGCCCAGCGATTCGTGGACGATGTGCCGGTCCGCCGCCGCGCCCGAGTTCATTGCGTTTGCCATGGTCTCCTCCAAGTCTCGGCGCGTCGTTGCGCGCGAGTTGTCAGTTATCGTACCGCTGCCCGTCATCTCTGGAATTGCCCTGAGACGCTTGAATGACCGTCTACCGAAGCGGGCTCCGGATCGACGGGCCCGCTCGGGCGAAACCGACGGCGTGCATCCGTATCGGTGCGCCGCATAGGTTGCACCTGAGATCCGGACAGGACTCGCGAACGGTCATAGGCGATGGTGGCGCGTCCACGTATTGCCAAGAGCCTGGATCGAGAGAAGGGCGTCCAACTCGCTCGAACCGCCTTGCCTCACTCCTCCTAACCGAAAAAATACCACCGGCTTCGGCACAAGGCCGCCCCCGGTGCGGACCGAATCGAAGAAGCCGATTGGTTTTTTCTGGTACTTGGCATAACGTATTTCGTATATCAGGCAAAGTCAACAACAATTTCGGGTAAGCTCACTAGCACCGGTGGACCACCTCGGCCGTGCTTGGCACGGGCGTCGGCCGTTCGAGACATGATGGAGGATCGTTCTAGTGTGTGCGTGTTCGGCGCCGGCGCGATCGGAGGCTACTTCGCGGTTCGAACTGTCTCGAGCGGGTGTCGACGTGAGTCTCGTCGCCCGTGGCGCGCACCTGGCTGCAATGCGCAACCACGGGCTGCGCCTGCAGATCGATGGCCACGAGCATGTTGCCCGGCTTCGCTGCACCGGCCAGCCGGCCGAGCTTGGGATCCAGGACTACGTGATCGTGGCGCTTGAAAGCCCACCAGATCCCGGGCGCCGTCGACGCCATGCTGCCTCTGCTCGGACCGAATACCACGATCGTGACGGCCAGCAATGGGCTGCCTTACTGGTTTTTCGACGTCGGCGAGCCTGCATATCGTTGGACGACCCTCGACAGCATCGATCCGCGCGGGTAAGCAACGGCGCGCTCCTTGGTCCGCAGCGCGCGGTCGGTTGTGTCGTGTTCCCGGCGACAGAAATTGTCGCCCCGGGCGTCATTCGACATGAGCACGGCAGCAAGCTTCCGATCGGCGAGCCGTTGGGCTCGCGCAGCGCCCGCATCGAGCGTTTGCACACGATGCTCACCGCCGCCGGTTTCGATGCGCCCGTGCGCCCGATATCCGCGACGAGATCTGGCTCAAGCTTTGGGGCAACCTGTGCTTCAACCCGATCAGCGCCCTGACGCTCGCAACCATCGACCTGGTGACCGGCGATCCGGGCACGCGGTCGATCTGCCGGGCGATGATGCATGAAGCCGCGAGCGATCGGTGATCGCTTGGGCTTGCGTCTGCGCATCGACCTGGAAAAGCGGATCGAGGGCGCCCGCGCGCTGGGCGCGCACAAGATGTCGATGCTCCAGGATCTGGAGCACGGACGCACGATGGAAATCGAGCCGCTGGTCGGTGTCGTGCAGGAGCTGGGGCAGCTCACGCAGGTGCCCACGCCGACCATCGATGTCGTGCTGGCCCTGATGCGCTTGCGTGCGCAGCAGATGTCGAACCGGGTGCATTGATGGACAAGCAGGACGTTCCCGCCAAGACGCCGCTTGTCGCCGCGCACCTCAACCGAGGAGTCCGAATCCGACATGAGCACCGTTGCCGATGCGCCGCCGACTCTGACGCTGCAGCCGCTCAGCACCAACGTAAGCTTCCGCGACCAGGCGTATGCGGCGCTGAAGCAGGCGATCATGGACGCAGACATCTATGCGCACCGCGAGGAGATCCGCCTCGACGAGCGACAGCTCGGCCAGCCCTGGGCGTGAGCCGCACGCCGATCCGCGAAGCGATGACGCTGCTCGAGCAGGAGGGGTTCCTGCGCACCGAGCCGCGGCGCGGCGTCTTCATCGTTCGCAAGACCAAGAAGCAGATCATCGAAATGATCGAGATGTGGGCGGCGCTCGAAAGCATGGCCGCGCGGCTGGCGACGATCAACGCATCCGACGAAGACATCGGCGCGCTGCGGCACATGTTCGACGAATTCCGCAATTCGACGCCCGGCGAGCACATCCAGGAGTACTCGGACGCGAACATCGCGTTCCACCAGGCGATCATCCGTCTGTCGGGCTCGCACCTGATGGGCAAGACGATCGAGAACCTGTTCATCCACGTGCGGGCGATTCGGCGCATGACCATTTCGCAGAAGGATCGCGCCGCGCGCTCGATCGTCGATCACATGCGCATCATCGAAGCGCTCGAAAAGCGCGACACCGAGCTCGCCGAGCGCCTGGTCCGCCAGCATTCGCTCGACCTCGCCGCGCACGTCGAAAAGTATCTGCGATTTCCTGGACTGACGCTCGATGACGACGACCACGCGCTGGCCGCGACGCCGGCAGGCCGTGCATGAAGCGACGTTGCGATCGTCGATACGTCGGCGCTCGGCCGCAAGCGCGGCGTCCGCGGTCAACCGCAAGGGCCGCCCGGTCGAGCCGCAGGCGCTGGCCGAAATCCGCGCGCTGCTCGGCGACGCGCCGCGCCGGCGCGATCTGCTGATCGAATTCCTGCATCGCATCCAGGACCGCTACGGCCACATTTCCGCCGCGCACATCGTCGCGCTGGCCGAGGAGCTGAAGCTCGCGCGCACCGAGGTGTACGAAGTCGCGACCTTCTATCACCACTTCGACGTGCGTCAAGGAAGGCGAGACGCCGCCGCCGGCGCTGACGGTGCGGATCTGCGAGACGCTGTCCTGCCAGATGGCGGGCGCCGATGCGCTGCGCGCGCGCGGTCGAAGCGCGCAGCGGCCCGGCGTGCGGGTCATCGGCGCGCCGTGCATCGGCCGCTGCGAGCACGCGCCGGCCGCGCTCGTCGGGCGCAATCCGGTCGACGAAGCGACGCCGGAAAAGATCGCGGCGGCGATTCGCCGCAAGCGCAGTCGAACCCGAGTTGCCGCCGTACATCGACTACGCCGCGTACCGCGCCGGCGGCGGCTACCGACGCTGCTCGCGTGCTGCATCGCGGCGAGCCGCCCGGTCGACGCGGTCATCGCGGCGATGGAGGATTCCGGCCTGCGCGGCCTGGGCGGCGCGGGATTCCCTGCGGGGCGCAAGTGGAAAATCGTCCGCGCGGAACCCGCGCCGCGGCTGATGGCGGTCAACATCGACGAGGGCGAGCCGGGCACGTTCAAGGATCGCTACTACCTCGAGCGCGATCCGCATCGCTTCCTCGAGGGCATGCTGATCGCCGCGTGGGCGGTCGGCATCGACGACATCTACGTCTATCTGCGCGACGAGTACGCGGGATGCCGCGCGATTCTCGAGCGCGAGCTCGCGGCGCTTGCAGGCCGACCCGCCGATCCCGCTGCCGGCGATCCATCTGCGGCGCGGCGCCGGCGCGTACATCTGCGGCGAAGAGTCGGCGATGATCGAATCGATCGAGGGCAAGCGCGGCATGCCGCGGCTTCGGCCGCCCTACGTCGCGCAGGTGGGACTGTTCGGGCGGCCGACGCTCGAGCACAACATGGAAACGCTCTACTGGGTGCGCGACATCCTGGAAAAAGGCGCCGGAGTGGTTCGCCGGCCACGGGCGCAACGGCCGCAAGGGCTTGCGCTCGTTTTCGGTATCGGGGCGCGTGGCCAAGCCGGGCGTGCACCTCGCACCCGCGGGCATCACCGTGCGCGAGCTGATCGACGAATACTGCGGCGGCATGCTGCCCGGCCACGAGCTCTACGGCTACCTGCCCGGCGGCGCATCGGGCGGCATCCTGCCGGCGTCGCTGGCCGACGTTCCGCTCGACTTCGACACGCTGCAGCCGCACGGATGCTTTATCGGCTCGGCCGCGGTGATCGTCCTTTCGCAGCACGACCGCGCGCGCGACGCCGCGCTCAACCTGATGCGCTTTTTCGCCGACGAGTCGTGCGGCCAGTGCACGCCCTGCCGCGTCGGGACCGAAAAGGCCGTCGGGCTGCTCGCCACAGCCGAAATGGGACACCGCGCTGCTGGCCGAGCTTTCGCAGGTGATGATCGACGCGTCGATCTGCGGGCTCGGACAGGCGGCGCCGAATCCGATCACGTGCGTGATCAAATATTTTCCGCAGGAGCTCGGTTGAGCTCCGCGCGAATTCGCGGCGCCGCCGCTGTGGAACTACCGAGTCGGCGGCTGTCGCGATATCTTGAAACCGACGAGGCACGACGGCATGAACGCTCCGCTTGAACCGGCGATCGCTCTGCAGCAAACCGAATTCCGCTCAACGGAGTCGCGGTCGGCGCCGAGCCGGGCGAGACGATCATCGAGGCGGCGAAGCGGCATGGTGTCGAGATCCCGCACCTTTGCTACAAGCCGGGCATGCGTGCCGGACGGCAACTGCCGCGCCTGCATGGTCGAGATCAAGGGCGAGCGCGTGCTCGCGCCTTCGTGCTGCCGCGCTCCCACCAAGGGCATGGAAGTCTCGAGCGACAGCCCGCGCGCGGTTCACGCGCAGAAGATCGTCGTCGAAATGCTGGCCGCCGACGTGCCGGAGCGAGTCTACAAGCTCGATTCGGAGCTCGAGCACTGGAAGCGATGGCTCGGCATCGGCGTGCCGCGCTTCGAGGCGCGCGCGCAGCCGGCCCGATCTCTCGCATCCCGGCGATGGCGGTCAATCTCGACGCCTGCATCCAGTGCACGCGCTGCGTGCGCGCCTGCCGCGAGGAGCAGGTCAACGACGTCATCGGCTACGCGTTTCGCGGCGCGCAGCTCGCAGATCGTGTTCGATCTCGCCGACCCGATGGGTGAGTCGACGTGCGTGGCGTGCGGCGAATGCGTGCAGGCCTGTCCGACCGGTGCGCTGGCGCCGGCGAACGACGCCTATCTGGTCGTCGAGGACAAGACCGTCGCCATCGGTGTGCCCGTACTGCGGCGTCGGCTGCCAGCTCACCTATCACGTCAAGGACAACCACATCGTCCGCGTCGAAGGGCGCGACGGCATCGGCCAACCACGAGCGTCTGTGCGTCAAGGGGCGCTTCGGCTTCGACTACGTGCATCACCGCCAGCGGCTGACCAAGCCGCTGATCCGCAAGCCGGGAGTCCCGAAGACCGCCGACTTCGTCGATGGACCCGGCCGATCCGCTGTCGGTGTTTCGCGAAGCGAGCTGGGAAGAGGCGCTCGGCGCTCGCCGGTGGCACGCTCGAAGCGCATCCGCGACGCGCACGGGCCGCAAGGCGCTCGCCGGCTTCGGCTCGGCCAAGGGCTCGAACGAGGAAGCGTATCTGTTCCAGAAGCTCGTGCGCACCGGCTTCGGCTCGAACAACGTCGACCATTGCACGCGGCTTTGCCACGCGTCGAGCGTCGCGGCGCTGCTCGAAGGCATCGGCTCGGGCGCGGTGTCGAATCCGGTCATGGACGTGATGCAATGCCGACGTCGTGCTGCTGATCGGCGCCAATCCGGTCGTCAATCATCCGGTCGCCGCGACGTGGATGAAGAACGCCGTCAAGCAGCGGGACCAAGCTCATCCTCGCCGATCCGCGGCGATCCGAGCTCGCGCGGCACGCCACGCACTACCTGCAGTTCAAGCCCGACACCGACGTCGCGCTGCTGAACGCGATGATGCACACGATCATCGACGAAGGCCTGGTCGCGGAGAGCTTCGTCGCCGACCGCACCAGCGGCTTCGAGGAGCTCAAGAAGAACGTCGCCGGCTACAGCCCGGAGGCGATGGCGCCGGTGTGCGGCGTTCCCGCGGCGACGATCCGCGAGGTCGCGCGCCTCTACGCGACGTCGCGCGCGTCGATGATCCTCTGGGGCATGGGCATCTCGCAGCATATCCACGGCACCGACAACGCGCGCTGCCTGATCGCGCTGGCGATGATGACCGGCCAGATCGGCCGGCCGGGCACCGGCCTGCATCCGCTGCGCGGTCAGAACAACGTCCAGGGCGCGAGCGACGTCGGACTGATCCCGATGATGTATCCCGACTACAAGCGCGTCGACAACCCGGCAGCGCGCGCGAAGTTCGAAGCGGTCTGGGGCGACGACGCTCGATCCGAAGCCGGGCCTGACCGTCGTCGAGATCATGGACGCGGTGCACGCGGGAAGATCCGCGGCATGTACATCATGGGCGAGAACCCGGCGATGTCCGATCCCGACGTCAATCACGCGCGGCAGGCGCTTGCCGAGCTGGAGATGCTGGTCGTGCAGGACATCTTCCTGACCGAGACCGGCGTACCTTGCCGACGTGATCCTGCCGGCATCGGCATTCCCGGAAAAAACCGGCACGTTCACCAATACCGACCGCGCGGTGCAGCTCGGGCGGCAGGCGCTCGAGCCGCCGGGCGACGCGCGGCAGGACCTCTGGATCATCGTCGCGATGGCCAAGCGGCTCGGGCTCGACTGGACCTACGAGCATCCGAGCCAGGTGTTCGAGGAGATGCGCAAGGCGATGCCGTCGATCGCCGGCATCACCTGGGAACGACTGCGAGCGAAGAGCACGCCGTCACGTACCCATGCGAGCACGAGGGCGATCCCGGAGAGCGCGTGGTATTCACCGAGGACTTTCCGACCGCGAGCGGGAAAGGCCGCTTCGTGCCGGCGCAGATCATTCCGGCCGCCGAGCGGCCCGATTCGGCGTATCCGTTCGTGCTGATCACCGGCCGCCAGCTCGAGCACTGGCACACCGGCAGCATGACCCGCCGCACCGCGCGTGCTGGACGCGATCGAGCCGGTAGCCGGTCGCGTCGATGCACCCGACGACCTGCGAAGTCTCGGCGTGGCGCCCGGCGCTGCGATCACCGTCGCATCGCGACGCGGCAGCGTCACGCTTTTCGCGCGGGCCGACGACGGCACGCCGCGGGGCGCGGTGTTCATTCCATTCTGCTACTACGAGGCCGCCGCGAACCTGCTGACCAATCCGGCGCTCGATCCATTCGGCAAGATTCCCGAGTTCAAGTATTGTGCGGTGCGAGTGAGCGCCGGGGGCACGGTGGAACCGCAGCAGGGGTATCACCAGTCGACCGAGAGCGTACCCTCTTGAGCGTGAGCGTGCGTCGCCGGGACGGCAGTCCGGCGGCCGGCGTCGGTTTCGCGGGCCAGGCAGTTTGATAAAGTAAACCCCGCTTTCTTCGGTAACAACAATTCGGGCCGGGGCGCAATGACTCGAACACGATGGACAAACTTGGAGGAGGAACAGATGAGCAAATTCAAGCGTACCGCGTATTCTCGCGGCGTTGACGACGAGCTGCTGGGGGGCTCTGTCGCGGCCGCCCCAGTCGTGATGCGCGCCTCGCATCAGTTTCCCGGCGGCAAGGGCGACGTGCGCGACGACATGGTGCAGATGATCGCCCGCGAGGCCAAGGCCGCAAACGTCGATCTCGACATCCAGGTCTATCCGGGCGCCTCGCTGTTCAAGGCGGAGCAGCAGTGGAACGCGCTGGTCAACGGCCAGCTCGACATCACCCTGTTCCCGCTCGATTATGCGAGCGGCCAGGTGCGCGCATTCAGCGCGACGTTGATGCCCGGCCTGGTGCGCAGCTACGACCGTGCCAAGCGGCTCAACGATTCCCAGTTCATGAAGGATATTCACGCGCACATCGAGCAGGCGGGCGCCATCGTGCTGTCCGATGCCTGGTTTGGCGGCGGCATGGTGTCCAAGCGCGGTTGCATTCTCGAGCCCAACGACGTCAAGGGACTGAAGTTCCGCGCCGCGGGTCCGACCTTCGCCGCAGATGTGGCAGTCGGCCGGCGCGTCGATCGTATCGATCCCGTCGAACGAGATCTACAACGCGTTCCAGACGGGAGTGGCCGAGGGAACCGACACCAGCATGGGCAGCTTCCTGTCATTCCGTCTCTACGAGCAGGCGAAATGCATGACCGCGCCCGGCAACAACGCCCTGTGGTTCATGTACGAGCCGCTGCTGATGTCGAAAAAGAGCTTCGACAAGCTCGACAAGAAGCAGCAGGACGCGCTGATCCAGGCCGGGAAGAAAGCGCAGAAGTATTACGAGGACAAGGCCGAGTCGGTCGACGCGGCGACCATCAAGGCCTACAAGGATCACGGCGTCGAAGTCAAGACCCTCAGCGACGCGCAGTACAACCAGTGGATCGACATCGCGAAGAAGAGCTCCTACGCGGAGTTCGCCAAGGACGTGCCCGACGGCAAGAAGCTCATCGACGAAGCGTTGAGCGTCAAATAAAACGCGTTGGATCCTATGGCCGGCGAACGCGGTGCGATCGTTCGCCGAATTTGCCCGCCTTGGCTGACGGCCGGCGCGGTTAGGGCTCCACATGGACCACTTTGTCCGCACGATCAGAATAGTCTCGCGGATCTGCGGCTATTTTGCGGCGGCGCTGATCGCGGTCAGCGTCGTCATCGTGTGCCAAATGGTGTTCGTGCGCTTCGTGCTCAACGAGAACACCATCTGGCAAACCGACTTCGTCACCTACAGCCTGGTCGCGGCGACCTTCATCGGCAGTCCTTTTGTCCTGATGACGCGCGGCCACGTCAACGTCGACGTGCTGCCGCTCTACCTCGGCCCGCGCAAGCGCTGGTGGCTGGCGCTGATCTCGACGCTCCTGGCGATGGCGTTCTGCGTGACCATGGCGGTGCTCACCGGTGCGTATTGGCTGGAGGCGTGGAACCAGCGCTGGCTCTCGAACACCATGTGGCGGGTGCGGCTGTGGATTCCCTATGCTTCGATGCCGATCGGCCTGGGCCTTCTCACCTTGCAATACGTCGCTGAGCTTTATTGTCTGGCGACCGGCCGCGAGCCGCCGTTCGGCATGGCCAAGGAGCGTCGAGCGTGAGCCCATCAACCCAGGGCGCGATCGTCCTTGTCGTTACGCTGGTCGTGCTGCTTTCGGGCACGCCGGTCGCCTTCGGCCTGGGCGCGCTTTCGATTGCTTTCATCGTCATCTTTCAGGGTGTCGGTGCGCTGCACGTCGTTGCCGAGACGTTCTTCGCCGGATTGAACGACTTCACGCTGGTTTCGATCCCGATGTTCGTGATGATGGGTGCGGCAATCGGCTCCTCGCCGGCAGGCAAGGATCTCTACGAAGCGCTCGACCGCTGGCTATACCGTCTTCCGGGCGGATTGGTGATCTCGAACCTGGGCGCGTGCGCGGTGTTCGCCGCGCTTACCGGATCGTCGCCCGCGTGCTGCGCGGCCATCGGCAAGATGGGCATCCCCGAGATGCGCAGGCGAGGCTATCCCGACGACATCGCGACCGGATCGATCTGCGCCGGCGGCACGCTCGGCATTCTGATCCCGCCGTCGATCACCTTCATTCTCTACGGTATCGCCACCGAGACTTCGATCGGGCGCCTGTTCCTCGCCGGCGTATTGCCCGGCGTCATGCTCACGCTGCTGTTCATGCTGTGGACGCTGTTCATCATCTGGAAGCGAGGTTTCCGCTCGCACGCCCTCGATTTCCGCTACAGCTGGAAGCAGAAGTTCCAGTCGATTCCGAAGATCGCGCCGTTCATCGTCATCATCATCGGCGTCATGTACGCGCTCTACGGCGGAGTGGCGACGCCCTCCGAGGCGGCGGGGGTGGGTGCCGCGATGTGCGTGCTGCTCGCGGTGCTGATCTACCGCATGTGGGCGCCTGACAGGTGGTGGGCCATCCTGCGCGACACCACGCGAGAGTCGGTGATGATCCTGACGATCATTGCCGCGGCCGTGTTGTTCGGCTACATGCTGACTTCGCTCTACCTCACGCAGACGCTTGCCCAGGCCATCGCCGACATGCACGTCAATCGCTGGTTGTTGATGGGGATGATCAACGTCTTCCTGCTGGTTTGCGGATTTTTCATTCCGCCGGCAGCGATCATCCTGATGACCGCGCCGATCCTCTATCCAATCATCAAGGCTGCCGGCTTCGACCCGGTATGGTTCGGCGTCATCCTTACGATCAACATGGAAATCGGCCTGATCCATCCCCCGGTCGGGCTCAACATCTATATCGTCAGCTCGATCGCGCCGGATGTTCCGGTCACTCGAATCATGTGGGGCACGATTCCGTACGTACTTTGCATGATGCTGCAGATCGTCATTCTCTGCGTGTTTCCGGAGATCGCCACCTGGCTGCCCGACCACATGATGGGCATAACGCACTAGGCTTCGGGCGGCTCTTCAATGTGATAGTTGAGAGGAACAGTGGAGGCCCGGCGCTGCATTAGCGCTCCTCGAGGGCACGCGTGGATCGCCATTGTGGGCGGCTTTTATCGGATGCAAATTGTCGAACTCACGGCCAAAAAAACGGCGGCCGAAGCCGCCGTGATTGATTATTAAGCGGACGCGTTGATCACCGCGCCTGCGCATGGCTACGGCGCCGCGGGATCGCAGCTCTGACCCGATGCGCCATGAGTGCAAACGTTGCTCGCCTGCGCTTGACTGACGAGATTGACCATATCCTGTGGGAGCAAGTAGCCTTGCCTCCACGCGTTCCCCGCTGCGTTTTTCACCGCCGCCACGTATGCGCTGTGGCTTCCATACCGCTCCTGCAGCGACAACCGTGGATCTCCGTTTGCCAATCGCTCGGCCATCGTGTGCGCGAACGGCACCATGCCACCGGTGTAATTGCACACCTGACCGGCGTGGAAGCCCGATGATGTGATGTTCCACCCGAGATAGGTTCCGAGCGGAGCATCACGAAGCACCGTGGGAACGCCGCCCAGCTCGTTGCCGTCCGCGTCGACCTTGGGGACCTTCATCGCGATGACGCCCAAGATGGGCGGCGGCAGATTCGTGGGAACACCCGTGGCATCGAACTCGTTGAATTGCGGGCCCCAGTCGTAGTTGAAAACCGGATTGACGAAATTCTCGGGCAAGAAGATCGACGCGGGTATGCCCGGAACGCCGCTCGGGAATCCCATCGCCGCCTGCGTCGGATCGACCAGCGTTCCGTCGGCGAGCGTCGGATACTTGCTCGGCGGAGGCGGCGTTCCGTTGGTGATCCAGGCGCGCATCGCGAGACGTATGACATTGGTAATCTCCGTCTCCGATACCGGACTCTGCCGCGGGAACACGCCGGTGCCCCAGTTGTTGCCCGGGCAGCTGACGCCGTTCGGCGGAATGTTCTCGTTGAAGCCGCCGCCGCCGCCGCCGTGCGTCGTGCTCGGGATGTAGTAGCGCCGCACGTTGGGCGGAAGAGGGATATCTTGCGTCGGCGTGGTGCCCACCCATGAGGTCGTCATCTTCAAAGCAAAGACCTCCGATCCGCCGAAGTGCTCGATGACCTTCGGACAGGTGTTGGGAGTGGTCGCGTTGCAACGGGTGAGAATGCCTCCCGTCGGCAGGTTGCGCGCCGTATCCGGCCAATCGATCCACCACTGCGGCCCTTCAGAGCCCATCTGATACAGCTCGAGAACGCCGTCCGGCTGTCCCCAACGCGAGTTGTTGGCGACGCGGCGCCCGGCAATGATCGGCCACGCACCATCGTGAACGATGCGGCCGGCCTCGTCCTGGTTCATCCCCAGGTAAATGTAGTGCCGCGTGAAGTTCCCCGACTGCGACACGCCGCGGATAACGGCCTTGTTGATCGTGCCGGCGATCGGGTTGGCGGTTCCGAAGTCATCGGCGGCGGCATAGCGGAAGAACGAGCCGACGTCGCGGAACGCGGCGGTGCCCGCCCCGAGCACGTACGGGTTCGTGGCCGGATAGACGAGCTGATAGAGAAGCGTCGGATCGAAGCCGTTCTTCAGGCAGATATGGACCGGCAGGCTACCCGGCAGGTGCGTTGGATCGAGATCCTGCGGCGTACCCGGGAACGCAGGGGTCGTCGGGTTCGTCGTATTGCAGTGGGCAAAGGCCCAGTCGGTGCTCGGTATTACTGAGCCCGTCGTGACGACGCCGTTTATCGTCTCGTGAGTATGGGTGGTCAAGGTCGCCTGTGTGGTGTCCAGGGTCGCCGGCAGATAGGGAATCGGGTTCCCCATGACATTGAGCGGCTCCGAAGCGGCGCCGCTGCGGTTGACGATCCGTCCCAGTATGAGCCCAGTGGTTCCTGCCGCCACCGGCGTCTTCACCCATTCGTTGTTCGCAAGACCCGTGGTAACGGGAGACGTGCTTGAGGCATAGCTCGGGACTGCCGTTCCGCCTGCGTTATCACCTTGCCAGCCGCTGCTCAAGCCCACGTCGCCCAGACCGCGCTCGGCGACGTTGATCACGATCCTGCCGCCGCGGTTGGGCACGTCGTGCCACAGGATGCCGCTGATGTTGGCATTGTTCATCGGCTTCACGATCGAGAAGCTCGCAACGTATTGGACCACCGTTGCTCCCGGCGTTGCGGGGCTCGCGCTGGGGACATGCGGCGCAAGATTCAGGTCGGTGATGATCGTGTTGTTCGCCGCGCCGACGCAGTTCGAGATGCAAAGCTCGCCGAAGGCGCGGCCGTTGATCGTCTGGTAAGCCACCGTCTGGACACCGGTCGGCGGCAAGTTGTTGAGCGTCTGATCGATGACGATTCGGATGACTCTCGCCTCGGAAGGCGCGATGCCGCCAATGAAGACCGTGCCGGCGAGCGCGGCGGCAGCGGCCACCGCCACCAAAGAGCGCCTTTGAAGCGCGTGAGGTGTAAACATCATTTGATCCTCCTAAAAGCGGCTTTCGATCAACCGCCCGATGCCGTTCGTTGCCGATCGACTCGAGTGGTCGGTTGGTTTCGCGCTCCAACCCGATGACCAGTGGCCCCGGCGACGAAGCACATATCAAGGGAGTGCACCCGTGATGTATACAGAATGCTGTGCACTGTACGCTAAGTCAATCAAAATTTTGCATTGGAAGCCGCTTCAAAAATACGAGTTTCGCCATAACGCATAACCTATGCCTGCGGCGAATTGATGCAACACGATCAATATGTTGTGTTCAGGAAGTCAGTAGCTGACAAGGCGAGTGTAAGAAAGGCCGACTGCGCAGGCCCTAGCAGGCTGAGGCAAGCGACGCCGGAACTGTGAGACGCGACAACCAGCGGCGGCCTCGCGATGTATGAGGTGGAGACTGCGGTCGCGCTCGGGCGCGAGGGCGGGAACTACAAGGGCAGCAAGGGCGGTCGGGCCGTTTCCGGTACTGCGGCGTCATTCTTTGCGCGAAGGCTCGCGATCGACGCCAAAAGGTCGGTGAAACGCTCGCCTTGGACCAGGATGTGCTGGCGCAAGCGCTCCGATGCGGCTTCCGCATCGCCGGCGATCAATGCTTCGACGACGCCACTGTGTTCGCTGAACGAGTTCGCCAATCGATTCCTTACGCGGAGCTGAAGACGCCGATAAGGACGCAGCCGGCGGTGCATCGCCGTTGTCTGCTCGATCAAAAAACCGCTGTGGCTGCCGGCGTAAATGGCGTAGTGAAACTGTTCATTCTCATGATAATAGGTGTCGGGATCCTCGGCCAGACAGGCGGCTTCGCAAGCCTTGTGCGCTCGCATCAACACCGAGTGATCGGCCGCCGACATACGCCGCGCGGCAAGCCGGCCGCACATCGCTTCGAGCTCGGCCATGACTTCGAACATCTCCAACAGCCGCTGCGGTGTTACCTCAGCGACGATGGCGCCGCGGCGCGGGCGTAGAACGACGATCCCCATCGACGACAGCTGAATCAGCGCCTCGCGCAGCGGTGTGCGCGAAACACCGAATCGCTGCGCGAGCTCTGTCTCGTCGAGATGCATCCCCGGAGCAAAGGCCCCCGTCGCGATGCTTTCCTCGATCGCTTCGCGCAGTTTTTCCGCACGGGTTCCGGCTTTAATTTTCATCGGCCCTGTAACCTCCCGGCGCGCAAATTATAACGTTTCGCGGGCGTTTGACACCGAATGGGAAGCTCCGTAGTGTATACACGACGCATTTCCTCGTATATTGGGGTAACAAAACAATTCAATGGGTTCCCGCAGGCAACGTCGTCCGATGCTTCGAACGCCGTGAATCCGGTCGCCGAACGACCCTCGCGGCGACCGTTCGAATTCAGAGGACACGCCGATCAGCGTTTCACGCCCCTCGCCCTTCGCGGCGAAGTGCGCTTAGGTGTACTTTGCCTTTCCACCGCCCGACGAGGAGCCGCCGTTGAACGCCCGTAGCGCCGCGCCGCGCAGCTGGGAATCCGGAATGCTGGGTCGGCGGCGCCGACTCGATCGTGCAATCGCTCGTCTCGGCGTCACCGGCAAGCTGCTGGACCCGTCGGACATCGTCACCCTGCTGGAGGCGGTGATCGAACCGGGTGATCGCGTTTGCCTCGAAGGCAATAACCAAAAGCAGGCCGATTTTCTGGCGTCTGCACTCGTCCGCGTCGATCCGGTCGTGGTCCACGATCTGCACATGGTGCAGTCGGTGCTGGCGCTGCCCGAGCACCTGGATGTTTTCGAGAGGGGCATCGCGACCAGACTCGATTTTTCTTTCTCCGGCCCGCAAAGCGCCCGCCTTGCCCGGCTGGTCGCGGAGCGCCGGATCGCCGTCGGTGCGATCCATACGTATCTGGAGCTTTTCAGCCGGTACTTTATCGACTTGACGCCGGCAGTGGCGCTGGTCGCTGCTCAGTCAGCCGACGCCCGCGGCAATCTGTACACTGGACCCAATACCGAGGACACGCCGGTGATCGTCGAAGCCACGGCCTTCAAGGCCGGCATCGTCGTCGCTCAGGTCAACGAGGTCGTGGACGTGCTCCCGCGCGTCGATATCCCTGCGGACTGGGTCTCGTTCGTCGTGCAGAGCCCGGCGCCGCACGCCATCGAGCCGCTGTTCACGCGCGACCCCGCGCGGATCTCGGAGATCCAGGTGCTGATGGCCATGATGGCGATCAAAGGCATCTATGCCGAATACGGCGTGCAACGGCTCAATCACGGGATAGGTTTCGACACCGCCGCGATCGAGCTTCTGCTGCCGACCTATGCGGAGAGCCTGGGTCTCAAAGGAAAGATCTGCAAGCACTGGGCCTTGAATCCGCACCCCGCGCTCATCCCTGCGATCGAAGCCGGCTTTGTCGAATCGATCTATTCTTTCGGCTCCGAGCTGGGCATGGAAAAATACATCGCTGCGCGATCGGACATCTTTTTCACGGGGCCCGACGGGTCGCTGCGTTCCAACCGCGCGTTCTGTCAAACCGCGGGACACTACGCATGCGATCTGTTCATCGGCTCCACCCTCCAGATCGACCTTGCCGGAAACAGCTCCACGGCGACGCTCGGCCGCATCGCGGGATTCGGCGGAGCTCCCAACATGGGCTCCGACGCGCGCGGAAGACGTCACGCGACCGGAGCATGGTTGCAGGCGGGGCGCGAAGCCGAACGTCGAGGCGAGGCGCGTCGTGCGATGCCGCGCGGGCGCAAGCTGGTCGTGCAGATCGTCGAGACGTTCCGCGAGCACATGCAGCCGGCGTTTGTGGAGGAGCTCGATGCCTGGGCACTGGCCGAGAGCGCGGACATGCCGCTTCCCCCGGTGATGATCTACGGCGATGACGTGACGCATGTGCTGACCGAGGAAGGGATCGCCAACCTCTTGCTGTGCCGCAGCGACGACGAGCGCGAACAAGCCATTCGTGGGATCGCCGGATACACTGCAGTGGGGCTCGCCCGCGACAAGCGCATGGTCGAGAACCTGCGCGATCGAGGCGTCATACGGCGCGCCGAGGATCTGGGTATCGACAAACGGATGGCGACCCGAGACCTGCTTGCGGCACGATCGATCAAGGACCTCGTCCGCGCCTCTGCGGGCTTGTACGATCCGCCGCAGCGGTTTCGCAACTGGTGACGCCCGTATGGAGCATCTTCACTATCGGTTTACCGGCGGACGGACGATGCGCGCGGCGCGCCCGCACATTGTCGGCGTCGTCGCTTCCGGCAATCTCGAAGTGTTGATCGAACCGGCGGCACTCGACGGCGCGTGCACGATCGACATCGATACGGCGGCAAACGGCTTCGGCGTGGTATGGGAAGCTGTCGTTGCAGATTTCTTTTCGCGCCACCCGCTTGCGGATGTGCGAATCTCGATCAACGACAACGGCGCCACGCCGGCGATTGTCAGCCTGCGTCTCGACCAGGCCGTCGAGGAATTCGCCGCGATCGCTCCGACGGAGTCGACGCCGTGAGGCGCAGCTACTACGAGGCGACCGCGCGCCAGCGCATCGACGGCATCGTCGACCCGGGCTCGTTCCGGGAACTGATGCCGCCGACCGAGCGCGTGGTCAGCCCTCACCTGGAGGCGCTCGGTTTGTCGGTCGCTTTCGACGACGGGGTCATCGTTGGGCACGGCGCGATCGATGACCGTGACGTGTTGATTGCAGCGCAGGAAGGAGGCTTCATGGGGGGCGCCGTCGGCGAAGTTCACGGCGCCAAGATCGTCGGCCTGCTGCGACGGGCCATGCGGGAGCGATTGCCCGTCGTGCTGCTCGTCGAGTCGGGCGGTGTCCGTCTCCAGGAGGCCAACGCCGGGCTGATCGCCGTGTCGGAGGTCATGCGCGCGATCCTCACGGCTCGAAGCGCGGGTGTCGCAGTCGTTGTTGCGATCGGCGGCCAATATGGATGTTTCGGAGGCATGGGCATCGCGGTGGCGTGCAGCAACGCGATCGTCATGAGCGAAGAGGGCCGGCTGGGATTGTCGGGGCCGGAGGTGATCGAAACGGCGCACGGCGTGGAGGAATTCGATTCGCGCGACCGCGCGCTGGTGTGGCGAACCGTCGGCGGCAAGCACCGTTATCTGATCGGGGATTGCATGACGATCGTCGACGACGACATGGCCGCATTTCGCGACTCGCTCGCCGCCTCTATCGACGCCGCCGGACCGCTGACCCTGGAAACCGTGGAGGCGGAGCATGCCAAGCTGTCGCGGCGCCTGGAACGATTCGGGGACGCGACCGACGGCGAAGACATCTGGCGCGCGCTCGGGTGGCCCGATCCGGCCGTCGTTCCCTTGGCCGACACCGATGTTTTCCTCACTCAGGCGCGTCTGCTGCGCGCTGCATGATGGCTGCCAAAAAACTTTTCGAGCTGAAGATGGACTGGCAGACCGTTGCCCGGCGGTTGTTTCCGCAAGGCCACGACATCGTGATGCACGGCGATCTTCTTGTCGGTTCGGGCCGCTGCGGAATGCAGGACTTTGCCGTCACCGGCACGGCGAACCACGCCGAAGTCGGCGTCGAAATCACGCTCGGAATGGCGCGCAAGGTGCTCGACACGGTCAAGATGCATCCTCGCAGGCCCATCCTCTTCCTCACGGACACCCAAGGCCAGCGCCTTCGGCACCGTGAAGAGCTGCTGGGCCTCAACGGCTATATGGCGCACCTCGGAAAGTGCGTCGAGGTCGCGAGAACGCGAGGTCACTGCATTATCGGATTGGTATACGACCAGGCGCTCTCGGGAGGATTCATCGCGAGCGCGATGGGCGCCGACATCTGCGGCGCGCTGCCCGATGCCCAAATCCACGTCATGGGTCTCGCTGCCATGGCCCGCGTGACGCGCCTTCCCGAGGAAAAGCTGGAGGCGCTCTCGAAAACTTCGCCGGTATTCGGACCCGGTGCGGCCAACTACGTGAAGATGGGTGCGATCGACGCGCTGTGGCAGGGCGATCTTGCAAGCAGCTTGCAGGCCGCGCTGGCTGCAGCGGACGGACGCGATCGTCGCAGCGAGCTCGGGCTTAAGCGCGGGGGAAGAACTCTGGCGCATCGGGTCGCGCAACGCGTTGCTGGCGATGGGTGAATCGCGATCGGAGGCGCTCCCGCGTCACGATCTGGTGTGGATCGACCGGCGCGCATCGGCTTCTGCAGTCCTGGCGGCGCCCACGGAAGATGCCTATCGAATCGCGCGCGAGTGGGTCGGCTCCGGCCGTCCCGTCGTGGTCTCGCGACAGCCCCCGCGATGGGACGGCGCGCGACGCCTGGCGGTCGGGCTCGCTCTGCCGCTCGCGTTGGACAAGCGACGTTTCGCGCTCGAGATTGATCCGCGCGCGATAACGCATCGACGTTCGCCCGCGCTGCTCTCGAGCCTCGCCGCCCGCCTCGAATCCCCATGGCGCGCGCCGCTGCGCGCGCTCTGCGCGGCAGCAAGACAGATCGACATCGAATACCGCGTGTTCGGTTCAGCGGCGTGGCAGTTCTGGACGCGCCTCGGATATCTCGCGCGGCACTCGGACCTCGACCTTCTGTGGCGGCCGTCGAGCGAAGCGCAGCTGGCAAAAGGAGTCGCGCTCCTCGATGCGTGGGAACGCGATAACGGCATCCGCATCGACGGAGAAATTCTCTTCAGCGACGAAGCAGTCTGCTGGCGGGAGTGGACGCAGTGTGCGCGCTCACCTCGCGTTCTGGTCAAGAGCCGGGAGGGCGTGTCGCTTCGTTCCCGCCGGGAGCTCACCGATCGTCTTGCCCGCAGCCGCGCATCCGCTCCGGAAACTGTCCGGCAGGTCGAGGCATGCGCTTGAGCCTGCCTTCTTCGTCTCGACGCACGCAGATCGCGCGAGCGTACCTCGCGCATTCCATCGCGAGATGCGCGGTGGCGAGCCTTCACGCCGAGCTCGTGCTTCATCCCAAGCCTGGTCTGGTCAGCTCGCGCGACAACGGTGCGCACGACGACATGGACGCAGCAACATTCATGCGGAGCCTCTTCGCGCTGCGCCATTACTTTGCGGCGATCGCGCACGCGGGCGCGCGCTGCGCGCCATTCGGCGAGTTGCGTGCCCTCGGGATCGCCGCGGAAGCGCGCATGCTGGCAGCCACGAGCGGCGTGAACACGCACCGCGGCGCGATTTTTGCGCTCGGCCTGCTGAGCGCGGCGATTGGGCAGGTCCGCGCCAGCGGACGTCCGGCGAGCGACGCCCGATTGCGCGATGCGATTGGCCTCTGGCGTAGCGGACTTGTCGCGGCCGCGGCCTCAAGTCAGGGCGAACCCTCGCACGGACGACTGGTTGCGATGCGCTATCGCACAGGCGGGGCGCGAGAAGAAGCGGTGCGCGGGTTCCCCGCAGTTTTCGAAATCGCGCTGCCCGCGCTGAGGCAGGCGCTGCGGCGCGGCGCGGACCCGCGGCGCGCGCAGATCCAGGCGCTGTTTGCGCTGCTCGCGCATGTCTCCGACAGCAATGTGCTGTATCGCGGCGGCCCGGCAGCGCTCGCCTATGTCCAGGAAACCGCAGGCGCGTTTCTCGCGCAGGGCGGCGTGTTCGATTCGCGCTGGCGCCAGCGCGCGCACGAGATGCATCGCCGATGCTGTGCGCTGCGACTGTCGCCCGGTGGCAGCGCCGACCTGCTCAGCGCAAGCTTGCTCGTGCACTATGTGCAAACCTCATCACAATGACGTTCGCGGTGCTGTGCTCCGGACAAGGCAAACAGCACCCGGGCATGCTCTCACTGGTCCAGAACGAGGCCGGCGCAATCGAGGCTTTGGATGCCGCCGCGCGAGCGCTGGGTTTCGATCTTCGCGACACCGTGGCCGGCCGCGAGGATCTGTTTGACAATGTCCTCGCTCAGCCGCTGATCTGCGTTGCCCAGTGCGCCGCCTGGCAGGCGATGCGCGAAGCATTGCCGCCGCCCATGGCTTTCGCCGGCTACAGCGTGGGCGAGCTTGCAAGCTACGGCTGCGCCGGTGCGCTCTCGGCGAGGGAGCTCGCGCAGCTTGCGCTCGAACGCGCGCGGCTGATGCAGGCGGCTGCAAAGACTCCGGGTGGGCTCGTTGCCGTTCGCGGTTTGGATCGTTCTCAGATCGAACGGCTTTGCCGAGGCAAGGAGCTTTGGGTGGCCATTGTCATCGACGAGGCCGGGTTTGTTGTCGGTGGCTCCGAAGCTTCGATCGCACGCTGCGTCGATGAGGCTCGATCCAAAGGAGCGCAAGCGACCCGTCTTCGCGTAGGAATTGCGTCGCATACGCCAATGCTCGAGGACGCGGTCGAGCCCTTTCGAGCGGTACTGGAACGCTCGTCTCTTTGCGACCCGAAGATCGCGGTCCTGTCGGGCACGGACGCTTCCCCGATCAGAGGTCGTGCCGCCGCGATCGAGGCCCTATCCCGGCAGATCGCCCGGACCATCGACTGGGCGCGGTGTCTCGAAGCGCTCTACGAACGGGGCGCGCGCGTATTCCTCGAGCTCGGGCCCGGGAACGCGCTGGCGCGCAACGCGCAAGCGCGATTCGAGAGCGTGGAGGCGCGTTCGCTCGACGATTTCCGATCGCTGTCTGCGGCGGTCGCGTGGGTGGGGAATCGAGTCGAGCGCAGGTAAAATGTTCGCATGCAACGCAGTCTCGCCTCTACGGAGGGCGTTGCCGTCGCGCCGCGTCGAACAGTCGAGCCGCCTGCTCGCCGCGATCGGCGAGAAGCCGCGCAGCGTTCGCGACGCACTCCTCCAGAGTCATGGGCCCGTCCGGGAGCGAGAAGCAACCCGCGAAGCGTTCCGCGAGCCGGGGAAGCGCCGCGCGGTCGATACCGCCGGAGATGAGCGTTGCAGGAACGCTTGCCCGCGCGCCTCGGTGCGCGACGACCCACGGGGTCTTGCCGAGCATCGTCTGGAGATCGGTGCGCCCCTCGCCCGTGATGAGCCAGTCCGCGCCTCGAAGCGCTTCGTCGAGGCCGACGAGATCGGCGACAAGCTCGGCGCCGGAGCGCATCTCGCCGCCGAGCAATTGCAAGGCGAACCCGAGGCCGCCCGCGGCGCCGGCGCCCGCTTTATTGCGTACACTGCGGCCGACCGCTTTTTCGGCGATCGACGCGAAACGCTCGAGCGTGGCGTCGAGCGCTGCTATCCGCTCCGAGCGCACGCCTTTTTGCGGTCCGAAGATCGCGGTGGCGCCGCGCTCACCTGTCAGGGGATTGTCGACGTCCGACATGATCGTGATCCGCGATTGCAGTATGCGTGGATCGAGGGGGCTCGCGTCGACTGACGCAAGCGAAGCGAGACCCTGGGGCGTGGGATCGACGTCTCCCCCGCGCGCATCGGCAAGCGCGAGACCGAGCGCGGCAAGCAGACCCGCGCCTCCGTCATTGGTGCTGCTGCCTCCCAGCGCGATCATGAAATCCCGCGCACCGCTGTCGAGATACTCGCGAATGAGCTCTCCGAGTCCGCGCGTGGTTCTGCGCTCGACGTCGACCGAGACGCCATTGCGGTCGGTGAGTCCGACGACCTGCGCGGCTTCGACGACGGCGGTCTTGCCGTCTCCGAGGAGACCTGACGCCGCGTCGACCGGTTCGCCTCCCGCGCCGGTCACGCGCGCATGCCGTTTCGTGCCTCCGCGAGCGAGCAGAGCATCGAGCGTTCCTTCGCCTCCGTCGGCCATCGGACACGCGCGCACCTCGACATCGGACCATACGCGGCGCAGCCCGTCGCCGATTGCGGAGGCCACGTCCACGGCGGATACCGATCCCTTGAACGAATCCGGCGCGATGACGACGACGGGGTGAAAGCGCGGCATGCGGCTCGCGTATGATGTTTCGATGCGTGACGCGATGGTAGCAGCATGGTGCGCGCTCGCGACGGCGTGTGATGGGATGTGCCTGCTTTCGTTGGCCGCCCTTCGCGACTGCAACGAGCGCCGCGAGCCCTTCGCCCGACTACGCCCGGGAGGCGCGCTGGGCGAGGGAAATCGAGCCTTCGGTCGTGGTCGGTGAACCGGTTTACCTGGCGGCGCCGTCGCAACCGCGAGTGCTCGCGCTCTACACCGAAGCCGCAGACGCCAAAGGCGGCGTGATCGTCATCCACGGCGCGGGTCTGCATCCCGACTGGGGGCTGATCGGGTATTGCGCACGGGACTCGCCGATGCCCTTCACGACGCTGTCAGTACAGATGCCCGTGCTTGGCGCCGATGCGCTGGGAGACGAGTACAACGCGGTCATTCCGCAGGCCATCGTCAGCGTCGATATGCCGCGCGGCGAAGGCGGTCGTTGACGGCGACCCACTCCGATCCTTCAGGAGGCGCCTCGACCCAGATCTCGCTTGCGCCGCGCGAGTCGAGTGTGCGCAAGTTGGCGTAGAGATTGCGCGCGAAGGCATCGCTGTCTCTTGGCGCCGTGATCCAAGCTCCATCGAACGACGAGGGCTTGGCGGTTGAATGGGCCAGGACCGCAATGTGCGATCCGGGCCCGGCTCGGCCGAGTGCCTCGAGCAATTCAGAGCCCGCCATCACACGCGTCACCGTCGAAGGCGAATAGTGCGAGTCCAGCGTTCCCGATGCGCGAGGCGAGGCGCTGCCCGCCGCTTTGAGCGTTCTTCCGAGCGCGCGCTCGATCTCTTCCGCAGTGATTGCGCCTGGCCGAAGGATCGCGGGTTCGTCGCTGGTCAAGTCGACGATGGTCGATTCGATTCCGTGGCGCGTCCCCCCGTCGTCGAGAATCAGCGCAATTCGATCGCCAAATTCTTCGGTGACATGCTCGGCGCGGGTCGCACTGATGCGTCCGAAGCGATTGGCCGATGGCGCTGCGATGCCGTCTCCCCCGCGCTCCGCAAACCTTGCGAGCAACGCGCGTGCAACGCGGTGCGCCGGAACACGAAGGCCGACGCTGTCCTGGCCGCCGGTCACAACGTCCGATACACCGGCGGCTCGGAGCAGAATCAAGGTGAGCGGCCCCGGCCAGAAAGCGGCGCCCAGCGAGCGCGCGGCCTCGGGGATCTCGCGCACCCACCGCGGGAGTGCCGGGAGTCCATCGATATGCACGATCAGCGGATGCTGTTCGGGGCGTCCCTTGGCGGCGAAGATCCGCCGCACCGCGTCGGCGTTGCGTGCGTCGGCGCCGAGCCCGTACACCGTTTCGGTGGGAAACGCGACCAGCCTGCCTTCGCGCAGATATCGTGCGGCGAGATCGACGTTTTCAGGCGTGGCGGGAACGATCAACTGCGTGGCCTTGGTGGGAGTCAGCCTGGGAAACAAAATTTGATAGAATCGACATCCTTTGCTTCGCCGGGGCAAAGGCTGCCCACGGCGAACTCACACAACGATCGGGGAGCGGTAATGAGCGAGTTTCTATTTACGTCCGAGTCTGTCTCGGAGGGTCATCCCGACAAGGTCGCGGACCAGATTTCGGATGCGGTCCTCGATGCGATTCTAACGCTGGATCCGCATGGCCGGGTGGCCGCGGAAACGCTCGTCTCGACCGGTCTCGTGGTGATGACGGGCGAGATCACGACGGATCACAAACACGATTACGCGCGCATCGCGCGCGACACCATCCACAAGATCGGCTACACCGATCCGGAGCTGCGGTTCGACGCGGAAGGCTGCGCGGTACTTGTGTGCTACGGTCGCCAATCCCCCGATATCGCGCGCGGCGTTGACCGCACGTCCGAGGAGTACATGAACCAGGGCGCAGGCGATCAGGGATTGATGTTCGGCTATGCATGCGACGAGACCCCGGCTCTCATGCCGTTCCCGATCTACTACGCGCATCGGCTGGTGCAGCGGCAAAGCGAGGTCCGCCGCGACGGGCGCCTGCCATGGCTGCGGCCCGATGCGAAGTCGCAGGTGACGGTCCGTTATGTGGACGGCCGCCCGAAGAGCGTCGATACCGTCGTTCTCTCGACGCAGCACCATCCGAGCATGAACAGCAAGCAAAAGGAGCTTGCCGACGCTGTGATCGAGGAGATCATCAAGCCGGTCTTTCCGAAGCAGATGCTCACGAATACCAAATATCTGGTCAATCCGACGGGGCGCTTCGAAATCGGCGGCCCGCACGGTGACGCGGGACTCACTGGACGCAAGATCATCGTCGACACCTATGGCGGTGCCGCGCCGCACGGTGGCGGAGCGTTTTCGGGTAAGGATCCGTCGAAGGTCGATCGTTCGGCGGCGTACGCCGCGCGCTATGTGGCTAAGAACATCGTCGCTGCCGGCATCGCCAGGCAATGCCAGGTCCAGCTCTCCTACGCGATCGGCGTCGCGCACCCGATCAATATCACTGTCTACACCGAGGGCACGGGCAAGATTCCGGACGAAAAGATCGCGGCGCTCGTGACCTCGCACTTCGACCTGCGACCAAAAGGCATCATCCAGATGCTCGATCTGTTGCGCCCGATCTATCTCAAGACTGCGGCGTACGGGCACTTCGGCCGCGACGAGCCCGAGTTCAGCTGGGAAGCCACCGACAAGGTCGATGCATTGCGCGAGGCGGCCGGGATTGCGACGACGCGCAGGAGCTCGGCAGAAGTAAGCTAATGCCGGTGCGCCGGTGCGGCCGCGGCCGTACCGGGTCAATGCTCCGGCAAGGGAATGAACTCCGTTTCCTCGGGAACGCGGCCGAAGCTCTGCTCGCGCCAGCGCGCACTGGCCTGATCGATGAGCTCCCGCGAGCTGGCCACGAAGTTCCACCAGATATGCCGGTCGCCGTCGAGCTTGCCGCCGCCGAGTAGAACGAGCAGCGCACGGGTCCCGGCCGCAACGCGCACCGTCTTCCAGGGTTCGAGCACCGTCATGTGCTGTGGCGGCACGCGCTCGGATTCGACGCGCACGTCGCCATCGACCGCGTAAACGGCGCGTTCCTCGTGCTCGGGGGGCATGTCGAAGGCGGCTCCCGTATCCATCTCGACCGCAACGTAGAACATCGGCGAAAACGTCGGTGTCGGCGCGCGCTGACCGAATGCCGTGCCGGCGATGACGCGCATCCGCACGCCGGGTAGGTCGACGAGCGGCAGCGAGGCCTTGCCGTGATGCGAGAACGCCGGCTCGGCCTGCTCGTGCGACTTGGGCAGCGCCACCCACGTCTGAAGTCCATGCAGCCGCTGACCTTCGATCCGGTCCTCCGGCGCGGTGCGCTCCGAATGGACAATCCCGTTGCCCGCGGTCATCCAGTTGACGTCGCCCGGCTCGATGCGTTGCACGTTCCCGAGACTGTCACGGTGCACGATCGCGCCCTCGAAAAGGTACGTGACGGTCGCAAGGCCGATGTGCGGGTGGGGCCGGACATCGATACCCTGTCCCGCGGAAAATGTCGCTGGACCGAAGTGATCAAAAAAAATGAACGGTCCGACCATCTTGGTCGGGAAGGCCGGCAACAGCCGTTGAACCTGGAATCCGCCGAGGTCTTTGACGTGCGGCTTGAGCAGCGCGACTTGCGAGGACATGAAGTTTTCCCTTCAGACGCGGGATATGTTAACGCGACTACGCGTGTCAGAGCGCGCCGTGCCGCAGCCTGTGCATTGCGAACCGGCCCGGATCGACCGCGTCCCTGAGCGAGCGTTCGAGCGGCAAGGGCTCACCTTCGATCTCGCATGCGAGCAGTTCAGCGGCAAGCAGGTTCCACGCGAGCCCGCGCGACGCGTACGCGAATGCGCCGAACAAGCCGGGGATCCTCGGCAGATCGCGAGGTCGCGCGCCGGCGAGCTCGCTCGCGCGAATGCGAGCCGCGGCAAGGTCGACGATCGCACCCAACATCGGCAGCCGGTCCGGAGCAACGCAGCGAAAGCCGACTTGGCTGCGCAAGGATGCCGGGTCGACACGCACGCTGCTTCCCGGGAGGAGACGGTCGAGGCGGATGAGGTTTGCGGAGGTCGCCGCTTCATCGGGCATCGTATTTTCGTCATCGATGTCATAGCTTGCGCCAACGACGGCGGATCCGCCGATCGCGGGCAGCACATAGCCGCTCCCGCACACGACGCACCTCGGCGCCGGAAATGGGGGTGCCGGAATCTGCATGACCTGACCTCGGACCTGTTGCAGGTACGCGGGACCGAGATCGGCGAGACGCGCGGCATCGCGCGCGTTGGCTAGAACGGCAATCACCGCTTGGGCGACCAGGTCGCCGCGCGCATCGCGCGCCTGCCATCGATCGCCCACCCGGCACAATGACTCGATCTGCCGTCCGAAGTGCAGACTGAGCGTCGTGTCTGGATTGCCTTGCGCCGAATCGAGCTGTGACCGGACGAATGCTGCTGGCTGCATCCATCCCGCCGCCGGAAACCACCACCCGCCCGTCCCCAGTTCATGCCCCGCCAGCGCCGCGGCGTCGTCGCGTGGCCGATATTGCGCATACTCGGCCGGATACCCCAGCCGCGAAAGCGTTTCCGCCATGCGAAGCTCCTGCATCGGGCTGCCGGCAAGCTGCAACACCCCGCAAGGAGTGAAAATCGGCGCCGACCCGGCGGATGGATCTATCCGCCGTTTTGGCGCGTACGAAAAGCCCGCGCGAGTGAATCGCGACAGAATCGAATCATCGCGCGATACGTGGGGCTGCAAAACGCCGGCGACCATTCCCGAGCCCTCTTCCGCGGGGCCCGCTCGGCGCTCGACGAGGTCGACTCGCCAGCCGCGCGAACACAATCGCTCGGCGACGCTCGCGCCGGCCACCCCGGCGCCTATGACCAGCGCGCTCTTTTCCGACGCGGAATTGGGTTTCTGCGTCCGGTTTCGACGCGGCCAGCGCGGCGCAAAGCGGCCGGCGAGCATTTCACGCTTTCCACCGAATCCCGCGCGCCTTTCGGTCGTGAAGCCCGCGCCCGCAAGCGCGTCGCGCACCGTGCGCGCTGTGCTGTAGGTCGCGATCGTCGCGCCGGGCGCTGCCAGGCGGGAGAGCGCTTTCATGAGGCCGGGCGACCACATGTCGGGATTGCGGTCCGGCGCGAATCCGTCGAGGTAGAACGCATCGGCGTCGAGCGCGAGCTCGGGCACCACGTCTCGCGCATCGCCGAAGCAAACCGTCAGCGACACCCGGCCGCCATCGAAATGCAGGCGGTGCATTCCGGGCACTGCCGGGGGCCAAGCCGCACAGAGTGCGGCCGAGGGGATCGCGAATTCCGGGTAACGTCCGTGCAGCGAGACGAGACTTTGGCGTGTAAAGGGATGCTTCTCGATCGCCACATAGTGCAGGCGATCGCATCGCTCGCGATCTTCCTTCCACGCGGTCCACGTCGCCATGAAGTTGAGGCCGACGCCGAAACCCGTTTCGACAACTGTGAAAAGATGCATGCGCGACCAGCGCGCCGGGAGGTCGTTGCCGCACAGGAAGACGTGGCGGGACTGCCCCGCGCCCGACGCACTGTGATAGACATCGGCGAACTCCGGCGAAAACGGGGTGCCTGAGGAATCGAACGCCGTCGCAGCCGGGCGTATCAGGACGGGCATGGTTCGGGTTCCTTGCTACGCTCGCCTGCGCCGACCGGCGCCAGGCGAGTTCCGTGCCGCGCCCTCGCAGGTACGCGACTTTGCTTCGAACTTGATAGACTCCAAACAGATCGCATTGAGCATGCCATTCGCCTACTACGACAAACTTTCCGCCGCGCGGCAGCGCATCTATCGCAAGAGCGATTCGATTCAAACGCTGGGCATTCCCCGGGGGCTGTCGCTCAGCGGCCCCATCGTGCAAATCGGCGACGCACTGCGCGGTGAGAATCGCGGCGCGACGCAAACCGCGTGTCAGCGTCTGGTCGATGCCTTATTGCAAGGATACCGAGTACCTCCGGTGCGCGTGCGCGTCCTGACGCGGCGTCCCGCCGACGGTTTCGGCGAGCTGCACGGCCTCTACGAGCCCGAGGAGGGCAAGGCACTCGCGGTCATCACCGTATGGATGCGGACCGCGCAGCGCAAGCAGGTCGTCGCGTTCAAGACGTTTCTGCGCACGCTCATCCACGAAGTTTGCCACCATCTCGATTACGAGCTGTTCGCGCTCGAGGAGACATTTCACACCGAGGGCTTCTACAAGCGCGAATCGACCCTCGTCGCGGCACTCCTGGCGCAGATTGCGGCGGTCGGGGACGAGGGCCGGGGCTGAATTCGATTCGCCGCCAGAACCTATCTTGCTGAAGTCAGTACTGACGCATCCCACCCGCCGCCCAGCGCCTTGATCAACACCACGCTGGCGTCGAGGCGCCGTCCGAGGATGGTAAGCGCCGCGCGTTCATTCGCCAGAGCCACCGCTTGTACGACGATCACGGCAAGATAGTTGGCGGTGCCCGCGCGGTATTGATTCAAGGTGATAGTGACCGTCTCACGGGCCGACTTGACCGCATCGTCCTGCACCACCGCCTCCTGCTCGAGGATCCGCAGCGCCGCGAGGTTGTCCTCCACTTCCTGGAAACCCGCGAGAACGGTCTGCCGGTAATTGGCCACGTTCTCGTCGTAGGTCGCGATAGCCTGATCGGTTTGCGCACGACGCAAGCCCGCGTCGAAAATCGTCTGTGCGAGCGCGGTGCCGATCGACCAATAGCGGTTCGGCAGCGAAATGAGCTGCGACAGCATCGAGCTCTGGTAGCCCCCGGTCGCCGACAGTGTGAGCGACGGAAAGAACGCGGCCTCGGCGACGCCGACCTGAGCGTTGGCTGCGGCCGCGCGGCGCTCCGCGGCCGCGATGTCCGGACGCCGCTCGAGAAGCTCAGAGGGAACGCCCAAGGGGATGTCCGGGAATCCAGCGGGTACGTCTGCGACAGCGATCGCGACTTCGGCGGGCGGCTTGCCGATCAGAACCGCGATGGCGTGCTCGAGCTGGGCACGCTGAATCGCCGCGTCGATCGCCTGCGCCCGCGTCGAGTTCAACTGGGTCTCCGCTTGCACAACGTCGACGCGTCCTGCGACACCTACGGCGTACTGATTGCGGGTCAATTGCAGCGACTTCTCGTACGCCGCCACAGTATCGTTGAGCAGACGGATCTGCGCGTCCTGTGCGCGCAGCAGGAAATAGTCCTCGGCGAGCGTCGCTTGCGCCGAGAGCTTCGCGGCTTCGAGATCGCCGACGCTCGCCTGCGCGGTGGCTTCGCTTGCTTCGACCGTCCGCCGTATGCGGCCCCAGAGATCGACCTCCCAGTTGACATCGAGTGCGAGGTTGTAGTTGTTGCTGACACCGCCGCGAGCGCCACCCTGCCCGCTGCTCGCACCGGCGGTCGCGGCGCCTGCGCCTCTCCCGCTGCGCGACACGTCCACGCTCGCGCTGACGACCGGGAAGAATGCCGCGCGCGCGGCGCGAGTCAGCGCCTGAGCCTCGCGGATGCGTGCTTCCGCGGCTTTGAGCGTCTGGTTGTTGATGTCGACTTGGCTCACCAGCGACGATAGTTGCGGATCGTTGAAGACGTCCCACCAGTTGCCTCGCGGCTGATGATCTTTCGGCTCGGCAACTTTCCAGTCCTGTGCCTCCTTGTAGGCAGGCGGCGCTTCGGCAGCGGGGCGCACGTAGTTCGGCCCTGCCGAGCAACCTGCCATTGCAAGTGCCGTCCAGACGGCGGCCGCGCGCCATGCGCCGCGCGAACTCGTTTTTATGGCGTGCCCCATGACGCTTAGTCACCCAACTGCGGCGCGGCGTTCGCAGCCGGGGGCCGCCGCTGGCGCAGTCGGCGCGTCCACAGGCTGAACCGGTCGAGGTACAGATACACGACGGGCGTGGTGAACAAGGTCAGCATCTGGCTGACGATCAGGCCGCCGACGATGGAGATGCCGAGCGGCTGGCGGAACTCCGCGCCGTCGCCGGTGCCGAGCGCCAAAGGCACCGCTGCCAGGAGCGCCGCCATCGTGGTCATCATGATCGGCCTGAACCGCAAGAGACACGCCTCGAAGATCGCATCGCGCGGGCTCTTGCCGCGGTGGCGCTCGGCCTCGAGCGCGAAGTCGATCATCATGATCGCATTCTTCTTCACGATGCCGATAAGGAGGATGACGCCGATAAGCGCGATGACGCTGAACTCCTTCTGAAACAGCAGCAGCGCGAGCAATGCACCGACGCCCGCCGACGGGAGCGTCGACAGGATCGTAATCGGGTGCACGTAGCTTTCGTACAGGATGCCGAGGACGATATAGACCGTCAGCAGCGCCGCGAGGATGAGCCACGGCTGGCTGCTGAGCGAATCCTGGAACGCCCTGGCGGTACCCTGAAAGCTGCCGCGTATGGTCGCCGGAACGCCGATGCGATCGAGCGCGTCCGCGATCGCCACCGTTGCCTGCCCGAGCGAGGTGCCTTCTGGCAAATTGAAGGAAATCGTCGATGCGACGAATTGCGATTGGTGATTTACGCCGAGCGAGGTGTTGGTAGCGGCGTAATGTGCGAACGCGGAAAGCGGCACCGACGCCCCCTGGGAATTGCTCACGTAGACTTGATCGAGGGAGTCCGGCGACTGCCAGTATTGCGGCGCCGCCTCCATCACTACGTGATATTGGTTCAGTGCGGAATAGATGGTCGAAACCTGCCGCTGGCCAAACGCGTCGTTCAGTGTCGTGTCGATCAGTTGCGGCGAGACGCCCAGACGCGTCGCCAGGTCGCGATCGATGACCAGGGATGTCTGCAGGCCCTTGTCCTGTTGATCGGTGTTGACGTCCACCAGTTGCGGCAGGTTGCTCATCGCCGCGCGTATGCGTGGCTCCCACGTGCGCAACTCGGCCAGATCGTCCGCCTGCAAAGTGTACTGATACGTCGCGTTGGCCTGCCGGCCTCCGACGCGGATATCCTGCACCGGGTTGAGGAAGAGGTTGGCGCCGGGCTCGTTGGCGAGCTTGATCCGCAAGCGCGCGATGATCTTGTCGGCGGAGTCCTTGCGCTGGGCCAATGGCTTCAACTGAACGAACATCTGCCCGGTATTTCGCTGCGCGCCGCCGGTGAACGCGACCACATTTTCGACCGCCGGGTCGGCGCGGACGATCGAGACGAAGCTCGCCAGCTTCGGTTGCATCGCCTGAAACGAAATGCTCTGGTCGGCCTGGATGAATCCTATGAGCCGGCCGGTGTCCTGCGTGGGGAAAAATCCCTTTGGAATGATGATGTACAAGTAGACATTCAGACACACGACCGCGATGAGAATCGCGATCATGACCAGCCCGTGGCCGAGCGCCCAGGTCAGACTTCGTTCGTAGCCGCGGCGCATCGAGTCGAACGCGCGCTCTGTCCAGGCGTGGAAGCGCCCATGGCGCTGTTCCTTTTCCGGGCGCAGCAGACGCGAGCACATCATCGGCGTCATGGTCAGCGAAAGCACCAGCGAAATCAGAATTGCGACCGACAGCGTTACCGCGAACTCGCGGAAGTAGCGACCGACAATGCCTCCCATCAACAGGATGGGGATGAACACGGCAATCAGCGAGAAGCTCATCGAAAGCACCGTGAAGCCGACCTCGCGTGCGCCGAGCAGCGACGCCTTCATCGGCGGCATTCCTTCCTCGATGTGGCGCGATACGTTCTCGAGCACGACGATCGCGTCATCGACCACGAACCCGGTCGCGATCGTCAGCGCCATCAGCGAGAGATTGTTGAGACTGAAGCCGAATAGGTACATTGCGCCGAACGTCGCGATCAGGGATACCGGAACGGCGACACTCGGAATCAGGGTCGCCCTCCAGTTGCGCAGAAAGAGGAAGACGACCAGGACGACCAGGATGACGGCTACCACGAGCGTCCGCTCCACGTCGCGCAGCGAGGCGCGAATCGTTGTCGTTCGTTCCATCATCACGTCGACCTTGATCGCGCTTGGAATCGATGCGCGGAGCTGCGGCAGCATCTCGGTGACGGCATCGACGGTCTCGATGATGTTGGCGTTCGGCTGGCGGCTGATGATGATCAGCACCGAAGGCTTGCCGTTGGAGGAGCCTGCGTTGCGAAGGTCCTGCACCGAGTCCACGACAGTGCCGAGGTCGGTGAGCTTCACCGCCGAGCCATTGCGATAGGCAATGATCAACGGCAGATATTCGACCGCCTTTTTGGCCTGGTCGTTGGCGTAGATCTGCCAGTGGCGATCACCCTCCTCGAGGGACCCCTTCGGCCGGTTGGCGTTGGTAGCCGCCAGAACCGTTCGTACGTTCTCGAACGAGATGCCGTACTTGTTGAGCGTCTGCGGGTCGAGCTCGACCCGCACCGCCGGCAGCGAGCTGCCTCCGACCTGCACCTGCCCCACGCCGGGGAGCTGCGACAGCTTCTGCGCAATGATGGTCGAGCCGGCGTCGTACATCTGGCCCTGCGTCATCGTGTCGGAGGTGAGCGCGATGATCATGATCGGAGCATCGGCGGGGTTGACCTTCCGATACGTCGGATTGCTGGGAAGTCCGGTGGGCAGGAGACTCCGCGCCGCGTTGAGCGCGGCCTGCACGTCGCGCGCCGCGCCATCGATATCGCGGTTGAGCTCGAACTGAAGCGTGACGCGCGACGAGCCAAGCGAGCTGTTCGACGTCATCTCGGTGACGCCTGCGATGCGTCCGAGCGAGCGCTCGAGCGGCGTAGCAACCGTGGCGGCCATGGTTTCAGGGCTCGCACCCGGCAGCGAGGCGGACACCGAAATCGTGGGAAAGTCGACCTGAGGCAGCGGCGCGACCGGCA
Source organism: uncultured beta proteobacterium (assembly GCA_963745385.1). Lineage (GTDB taxonomy): Bacteria > Pseudomonadota > Gammaproteobacteria > Burkholderiales > Casimicrobiaceae > PALSA-1003. Next base: position 22,630 of record CAVUXI010000012.1, on the reverse strand, counting down.
ACAGGCGAAAGGCAGCGGCGCCGGCGAGGGCGAGCCCGATCGTGAGCAGCGTCGTCGCCACCGGACGATCGATGAATGGCGCCGACAGATTGACCTGGGGCGACGACGCGTCGGGCGCCTTCAGGTCGTCGTCTGCCACCGGATCAGCCATGCTAGTGTCCTGTCCCGTGAATAGCTTCATTAAGTGAAACCGATGATTTTCGTCGCCAGACTAGGCGCGAGGCCGCGTCGTAGCTTGGACTACGGCAAGGCCGAGCAACGACGTATCGCGGCGAAAAGCGCGGCTTCATACGAAGTTTATTTGCGGGACAGGACACCAGGCCCTAGTCGCCCGCCGCCGGCGCGGGCTTCGGCTCCTGCTTGCCCTTGCGGCGATTCTCGAACCGGTGCGCAAGACCGTCGAAGGCGAGGTAGATCACGGGCGTGGTGAACAGGGTCAGCATCTGGCTGACGATCAGTCCCCCGACCATCGTGATGCCGAGCGGGTGACGCAGCTCGGAGCCCACGCCCCAGCCGACCATCAGCGGCAGCGCGGCGAGCAATGCCGCCATGGTCGTCATCATGATCGGGCGGAAGCGCAAGAGGCAGGCCTGGTAGATCGCCTCGCGCGGCGGTTTGCCTTCCTTGCGTTCGGCGTCGAGAGCGAAGTCGATCATCATGATCGCGTTCTTTTTCACGATGCCGATCAGCAGCACGATGCCGATGATGGCGATCACGCCGAGGTCCTGGCCGAAGATCATCAGCGCCAGAAGCGCTCCGACCCCGGCCGACGGTAGCGTGGAGAGAATCGTGATCGGGTGAATGAAGCTCTCGTAGAGCACGCCAAGCACGATGTACATGGTGACAATGGCGGCGAGGATCAGCCACAGCTCGTTGGCGAGCGAGCCGCGAAACGCCGCCGCGGCGCCTTGAAACTCGATTTGCGCGCTTGCCGGCAGACCGATCGCCGCCTGCGTCTTCTGGATAGCGGTCACCGCGTCGCCGAGCGAGGCGCCAGGCGCGAGATTGAACGAGATGGTTGCGGACGGGAACTGGCCGATGTGGTTGACGACCAGCGGCGTCGCGCGTTCGCTGATGCGTGCAATGGCGGTCAGTGGAACCTGCATCGACGCCTGCTGGCTCGCGCCCGACGAGCTCGCCGTTGAAGTGGTGCCCGCTCCGGGCGCCGCCAGTGCCGCTGATGCGTTGCCGCCGGTGGTCGGCACCGACGCGCTCGCCGTCGGAGAGCCGGAATTGGAAGCTGGCACATAGATTTGCGCCAGTGCGTCGGGACCGAGCTGAAACTCGGGCTTCACTTCCAGCACGACACGGTACTGGTTCGTCTGGGTGAAGATCGTCGATACCAAGCGCTGCCCGAAGGCATTGTAGAGAGCGTTGTCCACCGCCGCGGGCGTGATGCCGAAACGGCTCGCGGTAGCGCGGTCGATGTCGACATAGGCCTGCAGGCCGCCGTTCTGCAAGTCGGTGGCGACGTCGGCGAGCTGCGGGACCTTCCGAAGACTCTCGACGATTTTCGGCACCCACACCGCGAGCTCGTCGGGGTCGGTGTCCTCCACCGTGAACTGGTACTGCGTGCGGCTCACGCGATCCTCGATCGTCAGGTCCTGCACCGGCTGCATGTAGAGCGTGATTCCCTCGACGTCGGCGATCCTGGTCTGCAGGTTGTGAATCACTTCCTCGACGCGACCGCTGCGCTTGGAGAGCGACTTCAAGTTGATCAGCATGCGTCCGCTGTTCAGCGTCGAATTGGTGCCGTCGACGCCGATGAAGGAGGAAAGGCTTTCCACCGCGGGATCCTGGAGGATGATGCGCGCGAGCTCCTGCTGGCGCTCCGCCATTGCCGCGAACGATATGGTTTCGGGCGCTTCGGTGATGCCCTGGATCGCGCCGGTGTCCTGAATCGGGAAGAAACCCTTGGGGATGAAAATGTAGAGAATGATGGTGAGAATCAGTGTGATGATGGCCACCAGAAGCGCGGCGGGCTGCCGGTCCAGCACCCAGTTCAGCATGCTGCCGTAGCGCGCGATGACGCTGTCGAATATCTCGCCGCTCTTGTGGTAGAACTTGGTTTGGTCCTTCTCCTCGGTGTGCCGAAGGAATTTGGCGCACATCATCGGCGTCAGCGTCAGCGATACGACCGCCGAAATCAGGATCGAAATGGCAAGCGTGATCGCGAACTCGCGAAACAGCCGGCCGACGACGTCACCCATGAACAGCAGTGGAATCAGCACCGCGATCAACGAGATGGTCAGCGAAATGATCGTGAATCCGATCTGCTCCGCGCCCTTGAGCGCGGCGTCCAGCGGCTTCTCGCCTGCCTCGATGTAGCGGGCGATATTCTCGATCATCACGATTGCGTCATCGACGACGAAGCCGGTCGCGATCGTCAGCGCCATCAGCGTCAGGTTGTTGATCGAAAATCCCGCGAGGTACATCACGCCGAACGTCCCGATCAGGGACAGCGGCACCGCGACGCTCGGGATGATCGTCGCGGACAGGCTGCGCAGGAACAGGAATATGACCATCACCACCAAAGCGATGGCGAGGAACAGCTCGAATTGCACATCGTGGACCGATGCCCGCACGGTGACGGTGCGATCGGTGAGCACGGTGACGTCGACCGCGGCGGGCATCGACGCCTGGAGCTGCGGCAGCACCTTCTTGATGCTGTCGACGACCTGGATGACGTTGGCGCCCGGCTGGCGCTGGATGTTGACGATGATCGCAGGAAGCTGATTCGCCCACGCCGCAAGCCGCGTGTTTTCCGCGCCGTCGATGATATCGGCGACGTCGGTGAGCCGTACCGGCGCGCCGTTGCGGTAGGCGACGATCATGCTCTTGTATTCTTCCGCCGATTTGAGCTGATCGTTGGCATCGATGGTCGATGCGCGGGTCGGCCCGTCGAAGCTTCCCTTGGCCTGGTTGGTGTTGGCGGCGCTGATCGCGGTGCGCACGTCGTCGAGCGACATCCCGTAGGCCGCCAACGCCGTCGGATTCGCCTGGATGCGCACCGCGGGGCGCTGGCCGCCGCTGATGCTGACCAGGCCTACGCCGGGGAGCTGCGAAAGCTTGGTCGCGAGCCGCGTATCCGCCAGGTCCTCGATTTTCGGCAGCGGCATGGTGCTCGACGTGAGCGCCAGCGTCATGATCGGCGTGTCCGCCGGGTTGACCTTGTTGTAGATGGGTGGCGTCGGCAGGTCAGCGGGGAGGAAGCTGCCCGAGGCGTTGATCGCGGCTTGCACCTCCTGCTCCGCGACGTCGAGCGACAACGCGAGGTCGAACTGGAGCGTGATGACCGACGCGCCGCCGGAGCTGGTCGACGACATCTGCTTCAGGCCCGGCATCTGCCCGAACTGGCGCTCGAGCGGCGCGGTGATCGACGACGTGGTGACATCCGGGCTCGCGCCCGGATAGAGGGTCACGATCTGGATCGTCGGATAGTCGACCTCGGGCAGCGCCGATATCGGCAGAACGCGATAGGCGATGACTCCAGACAGCAAGATCGCGAGCATCAACAGCGACGTCGCGACTGGCCGCAGAATAAAGGGACGGGACGGGCTCATCGCGTATTCACGATTCTTCCGGGTCAGCCGATCGTCGACACACCGCTCGCTCGAGGATCAGCCGCCGCTCTTGGAACGGCGGCCCTGTCCGTCTTTTCCGTCCGCCGCCTTGCCCGGCCGAGCGGCCCTTTTGCGGGGACGCGGACTGCGCGGCGCGGGCGGCAGCGTCGATCAGTTCTATCTTCGAGCCTTCGCGCAGCTTGTCCGCGCCGTCGACCACGACCTGATTTCCCGGCTCGATGCCGCTCAGCACCTCGGTGGTCTCGCCTTCCACGGTGCCCACCTTGACCGCCGTGACCGACACGGTTTGGTCCTGCTTGACCAGGAAGACGAACGTCCCCGGTGCGCCGCGCTGGATACCCGCCGTCGGAACCAGCGTGGCATCCTGGTGCGTTTCGACTCCCATGCGAATGTTGACAAACTGATTCGGGAACAGCGCGCCATCCTGGTTGGGAAATTCCGCCTTCAGCTTGACCGTGCCCGTCGTCGTATCGATCTGATTGTCGAACGTAAGCAGATGACCCGTCGCGAGCTTGTTCTTGCCGCTGCGGTCGTAGGCGTCGACCGCGACTTGCTCGCCGGTCTGCGTGCGCTTGACGATGCGCGGAACGTTGTCTTCCGGAATCGGATAAATCACCGTTATCGGCGTGATTTGCGCAATGGTAACGAGCCCGTTCGCATCCGATGCGTGCACGATGTTGCCCGGGTCGACCTGGCGCAGGCCGACACGCCCGGCGATAGGCGCGGTAATTCGGGCATAGGTGATCTGCAGCTTGGCGTTGTCGATTGCGCCCTGATCGGTCGCGACGGTGCCCTGATATTGTCGAACCAGAGCCGCCTGGGTGTCGACCTGCTGTTTTGAGATCGAATCCTGTGACAGCAGCGTCTTGTAGCGATCGAGATCGATCTCGGCATTCTTGAGCAGCGCCTGATCATGGGCCATCTGCCCGTTGGCTTGCGTGAGCATCACTTCGAATGGTCGAGGATCGATCTGCGCCAGCAGGTCACCCACCTTGACGTCCTGACCTTCGCGGAATGCGACGGTCATCAGTTGGCCGTCGACGCGCGGGTGCACGACCACGGTGTTGCGCGGCGTCACGGTTCCCAGCGCGCTGATGTAGACATTGATGCTGCCCTTGCGGGCGACTGCTGCGACCACCGGGATCGGGCGTCCGCTCGCATCGCCCTTGCCGCCTCCGGCCTTCGCGGCATCTTGCTGCGCTCCGCGGCCGAACCAGAACCACGCGGCGAGCGCCACTGCGACGACCACCACCACGACGACGAGAACCCAGCGCCAGCGGCGCGTAGGGGCAGGCAGCGTGGTCAGCAACGGCCGTTCATCGAGCTTTTCCCGGACGGGTGTGCGCCCTTGGGGGGGAGGCGGCTCGTTCCGGCTTTCGGGGTAGCGCGTTTGGTCGTTCATTGCTCAGGGGCACTAATCGGCAGGAGTTGGATTGTCCGGGTTCGCACTCGTTCGCTCGTGCGAAGTTGTAACCAGGTGTTTGGACCAGAGTGACATGGGCAAAGCAGTTCTCGAACCAGGATCCGTCTCCGAAGCCCAAGTGGATTGCCCAAGAGGCTGATCTTACGATAAAATGCGCGTTCCCGAGGAGCGTTGCAACAGGCTTGGCCGGTCGATCCGGACCACATCCACGCCTGCCAGGCTCGGGACTTCCCTATGGAACGGCGCTCGTTGAACCGCGACTCTCGCGGGGTGACGAGCACGGATCCCACCCCGCCCGAGTCGCTCGATACGGAGTGACGCACGCATGAATGCTACAACTGACATCAAGAACTTTGCCGATTTCAAGGTCGCAGACATCGAGCTTGCCGGCTGGGGGCGCAAAGAGATCGCCATCGCCGAAACCGAGATGCCCGGCCTGATGGCCATACGCGAGGAATTTTCGCCCGAGCGGCCGCTCCGCGGCGCGCGCATCGCCGGCTCGTTGCACATGACGATCCAAACGGCGGTGCTCATCGAGACCCTGAAGGCGCTTGGCGCGGATGTGCGCTGGGCATCGTGCAACATCTACTCTACCCAGGACCACGCCGCCGCGGCGATCGCCGCGGCCGGCACGCCGGTGTTCGCGTACAAGGGCGAATCGCTCGAGGAATACTGGGAATACACCCATCGCGTTTTCGACTGGCCCGATGGACGCGGACCGAACATGATTCTGGACGACGGAGGCGACGCCACGTTGCTCGTGCATCTCGGCGTGCAGGCCGAAAAAGATCGCTCGGTGATTTCCCAGCCAGGCGAACGAGGAAGAGTTCGCGCTGTTCGCGGCGATCGCTCAGCAACTCGCGAAAGACCCCGGCTTCTACTCGCGCCTCGTACGCCAACATCAAAGGCGTGACCGAGGAGACGACCACGGGAGTCAAGCGCCTCTACGCGATGCACCGGGAGGGGCGGCTCGGCTTCCCCGCGATCAACGTCAACGACTCGGTGACCAAGAGCAAATTCGACAATCTCTACGGGTGCCGCGAGTCGCTGGTCGACGGCATCAAGCGGGCGACCGATGTCATGGTCGCGGGCAAAGTGGCGCTCGTCTGCGGCTACGGCGACGTCGGCAAGGGGTCGGCGCAGGCGCTGCGCGCGCTGTCCGCGCAGGTATGGATCGCCGAGATCGACCCGATCTGCGCGCTGCAGGCGGCAATGGAAGGCTTTCGCGTGGTGACGATGGACTATGCCGCCGACAAGGCCGACATTTTCGTCACGGCGACCGGAAACATCGACGTGATCGCGCACGACCACATGAAGCGGATGAAGCACAACGCCATCGTCTGCAATATCGGTCACTTCGACAATGAGATCGACGTTGCGTCGCTTCGCAAGTACACGTGGGAGAACATCAAGCCTCAGGTCGATCACATCATCTTTCCCGACGGCAAGCGGATCATTCTCCTGGCCGAAGGCCGCCTGGTGAATCTCGGTTGCGCAACGGGTCACCCCAGCTTTGTGATGTCGAGCTCGTTCGCGAACCAGGTCATGGCGCAGATCGAGCTGTGGACCGACGCGCGCGAGCGAACCGGCAAGTATCCGGTCGGCGTCTACGTGCTTCCCAAGCATCTCGACGAAAAGGTTGCGCGTCTGCAGCTCACCAAGCTCGGCGCGACGTTAACGCCGCTCACCGAAAAGCAGGCTCGCTATATCGGCGTTGCGCCGCAGGGACCGTACAAGCCCGATAGTTATCGATATTAGTTGTCGGCGAGGCGGCACGCGGGATTGGACCGTCACCTGCCGCGACGGTCAATCCGGCTGATCGGATCATCGTCTTGCTCGCGTAGGCCTATTTGCGTGCGGTGGCCCGAATTCAAATGACGAGCGGCTGAGAAAGGCTTCTGATGCGACTGCTGCTGGTCTGGCTGATCAACGCGGTGGCGCTGCTTGCGCTGCCGTACCTGATGTCGTCGATCCAGGTCGACTCGTTCGCTACGGCGCTCGTCGCGGCGCTGGTGCTGGGTCTCATCAACACCTTCATCCGGCCACTGCTCGTGCTGCTGACCCTGCCTGCGACACTGCTTACGCTCGGTCTCTTCATTTTCGTCATCAACGGCCTGCTGTTCTGGCTGGTGGGGTCCTTCGTGCAGGGTTTCCACGTCGCGGGCTTCTGGTCCGCGGTGCTGGGCGCGATCGTCTACAGCATCATTTCGTGGGCCTTGTCGGCGCTTCTCCTGCCGGATAGAAAGTAGACGGCGCAGTGGACCGCGACGACGGCCGTGTTTTCAGCTTCGAGTTTTTTCCGCCCGCGACGCCCGAAGGCGTCGCCAAGCTCAGCGCGACGCGCGCACAGCTTGCGCAGCTCGGCCCGAAGTTTTTTTCCGTGACCTACGGTGCGGGTGGATCGACGCGCGACCGGACGCTGGCAGCCGTGCTGGAGATCCAGTCGTCGGGGCAGCGTGCGGCACCGCACATATCGTGCATCGGCTCGACTCGGGAGAGCATACGCTCAACGCTGGCGACGTATCGCGAGCACGGCATCGGCCATCTGGTCGCGCTTCGCGGCGATCTGCCTTCGGGAACCGCCGACGCGGGCGAGTTCCGTTTCGCCAACGAGCTGGTCGAATTCATTCGCGCGTCGACCGGCGACGCTTTCTATATCGACGTCGCGTGCTATCCGGAATATCACCCGCAGGCGAAAAGCCCCGCGGACGATCTTGCCAGCTTCAAGCGCAAGATCGACGCGGGCGCCGACTCGGCAATCACGCAGTATTTCTTCAGCCCGGAAAGCTACTATCACTTCGTCGAGAGCGTTGCCGCGCTCGGCATCGACGTCCCGATCGTGCCAGGCATCATGCCGATCGCGAGCTTTTCGAAACTGGCGAGATTTTCTGACGCATGCGGCGCGGAGATTCCACGCTGGATCCGCAGGAAACTGGAGAGCTTCGGTGACGATACCGCCTCGATCCGCGCATTCGGGCTCGACGTGGTGACCGATCTTTGCGCCAACCTGCTCGAGCACGGTGCGCCGGGGCTCCACTTCTATACGCTCAATCAGGCCGGCTTGACCACCACGATCTGGCAGCGGCTCGGACTTTCGTAGGGAGGCGCCTCCGCCATCCCGCTTGGGACACGGTTACCGGCCGGGTTTGAAGGAGACAAGCTCGGTGGTCGTGTTCTCGGTCCTGATGATCCCCATATCGGGCCCCGAGGGAGTCTCATAGTATTCCGCATCCCGATCCTCCCGGACGACACCTTTGACGTCGGCGGCGTAGCGCACCCGGTCGCGACGGGTGGTGCGGCTGCGCCAGAATTCCTCGTCGTCGAGCTGCAGAATGCGATAGACGGCGACGGTGTCGAAGCTGCCTGCGGGTACGGTGACGGGCGCGTGTCCCTGCACTCGGCCGAAGACGGCGATCTCGTCCTTGAGCTGCAGATCCGGCCGGGTGGTCGGCACCGTCTGGCGCCAGACCTTGCCGTCTGCGAGCGGAAAATTCAGCATTTTGATCGGCGGCGAAAATGTCCTCACGGGGCCGTATCCGAATGCACCGACGCGCAGACCGCCGCCGGCATCGATTTCCTCCACGCGCTCGGTGCGTCCCTCACCGTTGGTATAGACCAGGCGCAGCCTCGCGACATCGGGACCCACCGCCTCTACGTCGACGTCGAGTCGCGTTTCCGTGCCGCGCCGAAGGTTGTCGGTGATCCGATACTGCCAGTGGTCGCCCACCGCAAGACGCGGCGCTTCGACGGTGCCGACCAGCGGCGCGTTCGCGGCGCATCCGGCGAGAATTGCGGCGGCAACGCCGAGCAAGTAGAGCGATCGAGATGTCGATGTAGTCGTCATGACAACCTCCGCGCGCCGAGAGACCTGTCCCTTGTTCGCTTTTGTCGGCTCTCTGCTCTGCGCGCTAGCTTTGGAGCTCTCGCGTTGAGTCCGACCACTCGACCACGATGAATGCATGGCATACGACCGTGAGCGGCCCCTGCGGGTTCCTTGAGCTAAGTGCGGCCGGCGCGGCGATCGAGGCAGCGTCGGGCATCGGGGAACGACCTTTCACGTGTATCTCGCGCGATCGCGCGAGCAGCGCTGCGCATCACGGCGCGTCGGTGATCGCGCCGAGGCTCGCCGTCGAAACGAGCTTCATGTACTTGGCCAGCACGCCGTCGCGTGTAGCGCGGCGTCGGCGCGCTCCATCGCGCGCGCCGGCGCGCGAGCTCGGTCGTCGGCAACGTTGAGCTGGATGAGCAGCCGGTGCGCGTCGATGGTGATCGAGTCGCCCTCCTCGACCAGCGCGATGGTGCCGCCGACGTACGCTTCGGGCGCGACGTGCCCGACGACCATGCCCCAGGTGCCGCCGGAGAAGCGGCCGTCGGTGATGAGACCGACGCTCTCGCCGAGGCCCTGTCCGATCAGCGCCGAAGTCGGCGCCAGCATCTCCCGCATGCCGGGGCCGCCCTTCGGTCCCTCGTAGCGGATCACGATGACGTCGCCCGGCTGGATCTTCTTTGCCATGATCGCGTCGAGCGCGGCAGGCTCGGAATCGAACACGCGCGCGGGCCCGGTGATCGACGGATTCTTGAGGCCGGTGATCTTGGCGACGCAGCCTTCGGGCGCCAGATTGCCCTTGAGAATCGCGAGGTGGCCTTGCGGATACATCGGCGTGCGACCACGGGCGGATCACCTCCTGATCCGTCGCGAGGCGCGTCGCGGAATCGTCGGCGAGCTCCTCGGCCATCGTGCGTCCGGTGATCGTCATGCAGTCGCCGTGCAGCAGGCCGTGCGCGAGCAGCATCTTCAGCACCTGCGGCACGCCGCCCGCGGCGTGGAAGTCGACGGCGACGAAGCGGCCCGACGGCTTCAGGTCGCAGAGCACCGGAACGCGCTTGCGAATGCGCTCGAAATCGTCGATCGTCCACTCGACCTCCGCCGCCGACGCGATCGCGAGATAGTGCAGCACCGCGTTGGTCGAGCCGCCGGTCGCCATCACCAGCGCGATCGCGTTCTCGATCGATTTGCGCGTGATGATGTCGCGCGGCTTCAGATCGCGCTTGATCGCGTTGACCAGCGCGCGTGCGGAATGCGGCGGCCGAGTCGGCCTTCTCCGGATCGGGCGAGGCCATCTGCGAGCTGCCGAGCAGGCTCATGCCCAGCGCCTCGAACGACGACGACATCGTGTTCGCCGTGTACTGGCCGCCGCAGGCGCCGACGGTCGGGCAGGCGTTCCTCTCGATGCCGTCGAAGTCCTCCTTCCACATCTTGCCGGCGGTGAACGCGCCGACCGCTTCGAACGGGCTCACGATGGTGAGCGTCTGGCCTTTCCAGTGCCCCGGCTTGATCGTGCCGGCGTAGACGAAGATGCCCGGCACGTTCATGCGCGCCATCGCCATCATCGCGCCGGGCATGTTCTTGTCGCAGCCGCCGACGCAGAGCACGCCGTCCATGCACTGACCGATCACCGCGACTTCGATCGCGTCGGCGATCACCTCGCGCGACACCAGCGAATACTTCATGCCCTCGGTGCCCATGCCGATGCCGTCGGTGACGGTCGGAAAGCCGAACACCTGCGGCATCGCGCCCGCTGCGCCCAAAGCCGCCATCGCGCGATCGACCAGCGGCTGGATGCCCGCGTTGCAGGGATTCATCGTGCTGTGGCCGTTGGCGACGCCGACGATCGGCTTGTCGAAATCGCCGTCGCCGAAGCCGACCGCGCGCAGCATCGCGCGATTCGGCGAGCGGGCGACGCCCTGCGGTGATGATCCGGCTGCGGCGGTTGTTCGGCATCGGCGCTACCTCTCGCGTATAATCGGACGGTCCTCAGATTCTAACAAAGCGCGCGGCGATCGCTGCCGCCTCGATGCGCGCTCGTTTCCCGATGCTCGTTCATCCGCAGTTCGATCCGATCGCGTTCCAGCTCGGCCCGCTCGCCGTCCGCTGGTACGGGCTCATGTATCTCGTCGGATTCGTGCTGTTCGTCGTTCTCGGCAAGTATCGCGCGCGGCAGAACCTGCTCACCGGCTGGCATCCGCGCGACGTCGACGACATGCTCTTCTACGGCGTGTTCGGCGTGATCCTCGGCGGCCGCCTCGGCTACGTGCTGTTCTACAAGCCGCTGCTATTACCTCGCGCATCCCGCTCGAAGTGCTGGCGGTGTGGCAGGGCGGGATGAGCTTTCACGGCGGCTTTCTCGGCGTGCTGATCGCGCTGTGGCTGTTCGCGCGCAGCCGGCACAAGCGCTGGCTCGAGGTCACCGATTTCGTCGCGCCGCTGATCCCGCTGGGGCTCGCCGCGGGGCGGCTCGGCAATTTCATCAACGGCGAGCTGTGGGGACGCGTACCGAGTCCGAACGCGCCCTGGGCGATGGTGTTTCCGCAGGCGATGGCAGAGGATCGGTCGTGGATCACATCGCACGCGCAGGAAGCGGCTGCGCGAGGACTGGCCGCGATCTACGAGCGCACGGGCATGCTGCCGCGGCATCCGTCGCAGCTCTACGAGTCGGGCTCGAAGGCATCGTCTGTTCTTTGTGCTGTGGATCTATGCGCGGCGACGACGGCCGGTCGGTGCGGTGTCCGGGCTGTTTCTGATCGGCTACGGCGTGCTTCCGCTTCCTCGTCGAGTACGCGCGCGAGCCCGACAACTTCCTCGGCACGCTCGCGCTCGGACTCTCGATGGGGCAATGGCTGTCGCTGCCGATGATCGTCGTCGGCATCGCGCTGATGGTGTGGGCGTATTGGCGCGCGCGCAAGAGCGAGCCGACGGTCTACGGCACTGACGACTCCCACGGCCTACGGCAGCTAACGATCGCTACTCGACGCGGCGGTAGTCGCCGTCGAGCGCATCGCGCTGCGGCCCGATATCCGCCGCTGATGCCGGCGGACGCCGTGGCAAGCGCGATCCGACATTGATCGGCAGCAGAAGCAGCAGCAGCGCGATCAAGTCGGAGACGATCCCGGGAAGGATCAGCAGAAACGCGGCAAGCACCTTGCGGCCGCTGTCGAGCAGCCCGCGCAGCAGTGGCTGATCGCCGCGCAACGCCGCGAGCGTCGCGGCGCGAAAGCCGATGCGCTCGTGGCGCAGCAGCAACATCCCGCCGACCGCGGACGCGACAAGCCACGCCAACGCCGGAACGCCCGTCCAGCGCGCGAAGCGCATCGTCGCGAGCACGTCGAGAACGGGGAAAGCCAGTACAATCAACAGCACGAGAAAACGCATGGGGACTCCTTGCCACGCACCGCGACGCCAGGCTGCATTGCTGGTCCTGACGACGCTGCCGGAGCGGGCGGCCGCCGAAGCGCTCGCGCGCGAGCTTGCTCGGCGCGCGCCTGGCCGCATGCGTTCAGCATCGGCGCGACGGTGCAATCACTTTATCACTGGCGCGGCCAAATCGAAACGGCCGAGGAGATTCCGCTGGCAATCAAGACCCGCGCGTCGCTGTACCCGCGCCTCGAAGCGGCGATCCGCAGCGCGTCATCCCTACGAACTTCCCGAAATCGTCGCTGTCCCCATCAGCGATGGATCTGCCTGAGTATCTCGACTGGATCGCCGAGGAAGCTTCCGGTGCCGCTTGTTGAGTTGGCGGCCCGGGGCGCTCTGCTCGCGCTAGCCCTTTTGATCGGCTTTCCCGCCCTGGCGCAGGTCAATCCGCTTCCCCCCGAGAAGGCTTTCCGATTCTCCGCCCGGGCGCTAAGCCCGGAAGCGCTGGAAGCGCGCTTTGCCATCGCCGACGGTTACTACCTGTATCGCGACAAAATTCACTTCACCGTCGAGCCGGCCGGAATCGGTCTACCCATGCCGGAGCTTCCATCCGGCAAGATCAAGATCGATGAATTCTTTGGAAGGGTAGAGACGTTTCGCGGAATGCTTGTGGTTAACTTGCCGCTCCATGATGCGACTCCCGGGCAGCGTGTTGTCGTCAAGGCGGAGTCGCAAGGCTGCGCCGATATCGGCATTTGCTATCCCCCTAACGTCCAGCGAGTGACAGTGGCGCTCCCGGCGGCCGGTGCCGCTCCGGGGCCCGCGGTCGACGCCGCCCAAAAAAGCTGGTTCAACTAGGTGTAGGCGCTTACTCGCGCTCAACTCACGCCCCCATGGGGAAAACTGCATGGGCTTTGACGGTGGGAGTCGGAGCGCTGGCGTTGGGCGTCGGGCTCTACGCAGGCTTTGCGCGCTCGCCGCCCCCGGACGCGACCACGCTCATGGCGCTCTCACTGCCGGACACGCAAGGCCGCGAACAATCGCTTTCACAGTGGAAGGGCAGGGTCATCGTGGTCAATTTCTGGGCGACGTGGTGTGAGCCTTGCCGAGAAGAGATGCCCGAGTTCGTTCTTTCGCAGACCGAGCTCGGTCCGAAGGGGGTGCAGTTCGTCGGCATCGCCATCGACGAGCTGGATAAAGTTTCCAGATTTCAGAAAGCCATCGACCTCAATTATCCCGTTCTCATGGGCGGGTATGGCGCCATCGAACTCTCCAAGACCATGGGGAATCGTCTTGCCGCTCTGCCCTTCACAGTGATCATTGACCGCCAAGGCAACGTGGCACATACTCAGCTCGGCCGCCTCAAGCCGCCTCAACTTCGCGCAATCCTCACGAAATTGCTTTAATTTCCGTAGCCTCCCGCTAATCGTTTGCCTTGCGATGATTCATGCGCCCACTTCACCGGTGCGATGTGCAACGAGTAGCCTTTTGCGCTCGGAACAGCCGTGCTATTTGGGGGATTCAACCGTAAAATCACCTAATTCAATATAACATCGCCCAACAAGCAGCATCGGGAGCGGTTGCTCGGATTCACAACGGGATGTCAGGGGTGGGGAGCAGCTCCATGGACCTTCGAAAGCTAAAAACGCTTATAGAGTTGGTGGAAAACTCCGGGATCGCGGAGCTGGAGATCTCCGAAGGAGAGGAGCGCGTACGAATCACGCGCTCTGTGCCGGCGGCCGCTGTAATCGCTCCATCGAGTGCTCCCGCGGCGCAGTCTCTCCCGCCCGGCGGGCCGGCCGCACCCCCGAGCGCCGATGCCATACCGCCGCCTGCGGAAGGCCACGTGGTCAAGTCACCCATGGTCGGCACGTTTTATCGATCGGCAGCCCCTGGCTCCGGTCCTTTCGTGGAGGTCGGCGACACCGTCGCGGTCGGCGATCCGCTGTGCATTATCGAAGCCATGAAGCTCATGAACGAAATCGAAGCGGACCAGGCGGGCGTCGTGAAGGCGATCCTCGTCGAGAATGGTCAGGCGGTGGAATACGGCCAACCGCTCGTCGTCATAGGCGGATAGGCGCCGCGGGCTTCCGCCGCGCCGAACCTTCATTGGAATACGCTCCAGGTGCCGACCAAATCCGCAGGGCAGCTTTTCGACAAAGTGTTGATCGCGAATCGAGGCGAAATCGCGCTGCGCATTCAGCGCGCGTGCCGCGAGCTCGGCATCAAGACGGTCATGGTGCACTCGGAGGCCGATGCCGACGCAAAGTACGTGCGGCTAGCCGATGAGTCGGTATGCATCGGGCCTCCGGCCTCGACACAAAGCTATCTCAACATTCCGGCGATCATCAGCGCGGCGGAAGTGACCGACGCGCAAGCGATCCACCCGGGGTATGGTTTCCTTTCGGAGAACGCCGACTTCGCGGAAAAGGTGGAAAAGAGCGGGTTCGTGTTCATCGGGCCGCGCCCCGACACGATCCGGCTCATGGGCGACAAGGTGAACGCCAAGGTGGCCATGGCCAAGGCTGGCATACCCTGCGTGCCGGGATCCGAAGGCGTCTTGCCGGAAGATACCAAGGAGATCATCAAGATCGCACGCGCGGTGAAGTATCCGGTGATCATCAAGTCGGCCGGCGGCGGCGGAGGGAGAGGTATGCGCGTGGTTCACACCGAAGCCGCGCTGTTGTCCGCAGTCAGCCTGACCCGTGCGGAAGCGGGCGCCGCATTCGGCAACCCGGCGGTGTACATGGAGAAGTACCTGGAGAAGCCGCGCCATATCGAGATTCAGGTTCTCGCCGATGAGCAAAAGAACGCCGTTTACCTGTTCGAGCGGGACTGCTCGATGCAGAGGCGTCATCAGAAAATCATCGAAGAGGCGCCTGCCCCCGGCATTCCATTGCGCTCGCTGACGCGTATCGGCGAGCGATGCGCCGATGCCTGTCGAAAGATCGGTTATCGCGGCGCGGGGACCTTCGAGTTCCTCTATCAGGATGACGAATTCTTCTTTATCGAGATGAATACGAGGATTCAGGTCGAGCACCCTGTGACCGAGCTCATCACGGGCATCGACATCGTCCAGCAGCAGATACGCGTGGCCGCCGGCCAAAGGCTCGCGTTTCGGCAGCGCGATGTCATCCGCCGCGGTCATGCGATCGAGTGCCGCATCAACGCCGAGGACCCGTATACCTTCGTTCCCTCGCCTGGACGGATCACTTCGTATCACGCGCCGGGCGGACCAGGGATACGCGTCGACTCGCACGCCTACCACAATTATTTCGTGCCGCCCAACTACGACTCCATGGTTGGCAAGGTGATCGCCTTCGGGGATACGCGCGAGCAAGCCATCGCGCGGATGCGGATCGCGCTCTCCGAAATGGTCGTCGAAGGAATCAAGACCAATATTCCGCTGCATCAGGAGCTGCTGCTGGACGACGCTTTTCTACGGGGCGGCGCATCGATCCACTATCTCGAGCAGCGAATGGCGAAGCGCAAACCGGCTTGAGGAGCCTCCGAGGCAGTCTCTAGAGGAGCTCCTGATGTCGTACCTTGCGCTCTCCTTCGATGCGCTCGCAACCGACGCCGAGCGCTGGTCGGATGCGTTGCTCGAACAGGGCGCGTTGTCGGTCGATACCGAAGATCGGAATGCCGGGAGCGCGAACGAGATCGCGCGTTATGGCGAGCCGGACTGCGCGGACCCCAAACCGTGGCCCGTGTGTCGTCTCACCGCGCTCTTTCCCGGCGACGTCGATATACAGGCGGTCCTCCGGCGGACCAGCGAACTCGCCAAAGTCCAGCGTCCTCCGGCCCACTCGGTCGAGACCGTGGAGGATGCCGACTGGGTCCGGCTCACTCAAAGCCAATTTCCGCCGCTCTTCGTGGCTGGCAACCTGTGGATCGTGCCGTCGTGGGCAGAACCGGTCGATTCGCAGGCGATCAATCTGAGACTCGATCCGGGACTCGCCTTCGGCACGGGCAGCCATCCCACGACGCGATTGTGCCTGCAATGGCTGGTGCAGCATTTGCGCAAGGGCGAGTCACTGCTCGACTATGGCTGCGGCTCCGGAATTCTGGCCATCGCCGCCGCAATGCTGGGCGCACGCGAAGTCAGCGGCGTCGACAGCGATCCGCAGGCTGTTGCCGCAAGCCGCGTCAATGCCGAGCGCAACGGCGTTGACGCGCGCTTTGGGTCGCCCGACGCAATACCCGCCTGCGTCGTGGATATCGTCGTTGCGAACATCCTTGCCAATCCGCTGGTACTTCTCGCTCCGGTCATCGGCAATCGGGTTCGCGGCGGCGGCACCGTCGTGCTCTCGGGCATTCTCGAGGCGCAAGCCGCTTCCGTAGCGGAAGCATACGCGCGATGGTTTAATATCGACGTTTGGGGACGAGAAGACGGATGGGTGGCGTTGTCTGGCACGCGACGCCATGAGCATGGCTGAAGAGAAATTCACCCGCTGTCCGGGCTGCAATACCATCTTCCGGGTCACGCCGCAACAGCTTGCTCTGCGGGCAGGACAAGTGCGCTGCGGCCATTGCCAGACCGTATTCGACGGCGTCGCATCGCTGGTCTCGCTCGCGCCGCAGACCCGCAAACCGCGCGAGGAACCCGAATACGACGAAATCGCTTTAGGACCGCCGACCGTCACGCTGAGAAGCGCGCAGGCGCTTCAGCCCGCGCCGGACGTCGCGGAGGAAAGGGTAGAGCCCGCAATCGACCCCCCTCTGGGCAAGAGCGGAGCGTCTCGGGCGCTCGACGCCGAGCAAGCCTACGCGGCGCGATTTTCATGGCAGGAGAAGCCCGAGCGCAAAGGGGCTCCGGCGTGGCTGTACGCCGCCGCTATTCCGATCCTGGTGCTGCTGTTTGCCGCACAGGCGCTCTTTCACTTCCGCGACGCGATCGCCGCGCATTGGCCTGCAACCAAACCAGGGTTGATTCGCATGTGCGCGGTGGCGGGATGCACGGTGCAGCCGCTTCAGGATGTTGCGGGCCTCTCCATCGAGGCGTCCGACCTGCAGGCGGATCCCGCGCACAAGGGCTTGCTGACACTCTCTGCAACGATAAGAAATCGAGCGCCCTATCCCTTGGCCTATCCCCACCTCGAGCTCACGCTTTCCGACACTCAGGATCAAGTCGTCGTACGGAGGGCATTTCCTCCACTGGAGTATTTAAGCGGAGCAGCGGACACAGCGGGCGGGATCCCCGGCAACAGCGAGCTCGCAGTGAAACTGTTCATCGATGCGAGCGCCACGACGCAAGCCGGATACCAGGTGTATTTGTTCTATCCCTGACGCAGATCTCCGCGCTCGCACCTGGGGCCTTGGCTTCGCGCCCCCGATCATCGGGCCGCGTGTAAGGCCGAATTCATTCGGCCGCCGACGTATGTTTTCCCCACCGCGTGCGAATGAATTCGCACCTACGTCGTTTTATAAAACGTCTCGCCAACGCGAAAACCGACGCGTCGCGAATCGCGCCGACGCCTCAGCCTTGAATCCATGGAAGGCCCGCCTTTCGCCAGCCGCCGAGCGTGCCCCGATGACCTTCGGTGTCCTTGGCGCCCTCGAAACCCTCGAGGACATTGAACGCGCGCGTGTACCCGGCCGCCGCGGCAACGCGTGCGGCGCTGTCCGAACGCTGTCCGCTCCTGCACAGGAACAGCACTGGGGTGTCGCGATCTTCGACGGCTTCCTCGAGCGCATCGAGAAAGTTCGGGTTGCGGGCTCCATCCGGGTAGGTATTCCATTCGATAAGCCGACTGCCCGGCACCCGCCCGACATAATCCCATTCGGCGCGCGTTCGCACGTCGATCAGTCGAGCGCCCGGAAGGCCCGTCAGGAGAGCACTGGTCTCGGCAGGCGTGGCCGCACCAAAATAGGGCAGACGATGTTCGAGGGCGCGTTTGTGCGCCGCATCAAACGCGTCGTTGGTTTCGTTCGCCATTGCAGCTAGTCAAGGTGTGCTTCGCATTCGGTGCGCCGAAGTCTTGGGGGGATCTCCGCCCTCGAAAACGCCATCGGCTGAGCAGTGCCGTCCGCCAGTATAGCTGGCGCTCGCCCGGTAAACACGCCCCACGTCGGATTGCTGCACCACAGCGACGCGGGCGCAGAACCGTCTGCGCCAAAACTGTGCGGCGGGGACTCGCCGAGGACGCGTGAAGCCTCCGGAATACGATTTTACCCCGTGCCATTCCGCTCTACCTTATGGCATAGTTTCTGCTTTTCGTTGCTACGCAAAATTCCCGCTTTCCGCGCAACTTTCCCGCTGTATTCATCCCGCGACAGGAGAAATGCATGGCTGCATCATCCGCCGATGTTCTCAAGAATATAAAGGACAAAGAAGTCAAATTCGTGGACCTCCGCTTCACGGACACGCGCGGCAAGGAGCAACACGTCCAAGTCCCTTCGAAGCAGTTTACCCAAGACAAGTTCGACAGTGGGCACGCCTTCGACGGATCGTCGATTGCGGGCTGGAAGGGCATCGAGGCGTCGGACATGCTGCTCATGCCGGACCCCGACTCTTCGCGGATCGATCCGTTCACCGACGAAACCACGCTCAACATCACTTGCGACGTGGTCGAGCCTTCGGATGGAAAAGGCTACGATCGCGACCCGCGCTCGCTGGCGAAGCGCGCCGAGGCCTACCTCAAGTCGACGGGGCTCGGCGACACGGCCTATTTCGGCCCGGAGCCCGAGTTCTTCATTTTCGATTCGGTGACGTGGAACATCGACATGTCGGGCTGCTCGGTGAAGATCGAGTCCGAGGAGGCGCCGTGGTCCACCGGCAAGGAGTTCGAAGGCGGCAACATGGCGCATCGCGCGTCGGTGAAGGGCGGCTACTTTCCGGTCCCGCCAATTGACTCGTTACAGGATATCCGCAATGCGATATCCCTTGCGCTCGAAGAGCAGGGCGTCGAAGTCGAAGTGTTCCACCACGAGGTCGCGGCCGCGGGGCAGAATGAGATCGGCACCAAGTTCAACAGTCTGGTCAAACGCGCCGACTGGATGCAGATCCTCAAGTACACCGTGCACATGGTGGCGCATTCGTACGGCAAAACGGCGACGTTCATGCCGAAGCCCATCGTCGGAGACAATGGATCCGGCATGCATGTGCATCAGTCGGTATGGAAGGGCGGCCAGAACCTGTTCGCGGGCAACGGCTATTCGGGACTGTCCGAGTTTGCTCTGTTCTACATCGGCGGCGTCATCAAGCACGCCAAAGCCCTCAACGCCATCACGAATCCGGGAACGAATTCGTACAAGCGGCTGGTACCCGGGTTCGAGGCGCCGATCAACCTCGCTTACTCGGCGCGCAACCGTTCGGCGGCGTGCCGCATCCCCTATGTCAGCAGCCCGAAGGGGCGGCGGGTCGAGGTGCGCTTTCCGGATCCAACAGCAAACCCGTACCTGTGTTTTGCCGCCCTGCTCATGGCCGGTCTCGATGGCGTCCAGAACAAGACGCATCCCGGCGATCCGATCGACAAGAATCTCTACGATCTCGACCCCGAAGTTGCCGCCAAGGTCCCGCACCCGTGCGCGTCTCTCGACGAGGCGCTGGATAATCTGGACAAGGATCGCGAGTTCCTTACCCGCGGCGGCGTGTTTTCCAACGACATGATCGACGCGTATATCGCCCTGAAGATGGAAGAAGTCACGCGTTTCCGCATGACCACCCACCCGATCGAATTCGACATGTATTACAGCCTCTGAAGGATCGGCGGAGTAGCGCAAGGGCGGGCCGCAATTGGCCCGCCCTTGTCTTGCCCGGCGAGGGAGGGGTTTTCGACTTTGATACACTGGCGCGCTATGACTGCAAACTGTCACAGCGCCGCCATCGCCCGATTCATGCGCGCCGCTGTCTGTTGCGCCGCGCTCGGAATCGCCCAGGCCGCAGCCGGCGAAATCTGCAAGTACGTCGATGCCGACGGAAACATGCACTACACCAATGTGGCACCCGAAAAAGGCTGGAAAAAGCTCTCGTGCGGGGTTGGGGAGGAGCAGCGCAACGACAAGACGGTCAAGTCGACGCCGAGTCCCGCGGGCTTTCCACGCGTAGACGCCGACACCCAGAGGGGCCGCGACGACATGCGCCGTAAGGTCCTCATGGACGAGCTTTCCACGGAGGAAAAGCTCCTCGCCGAGGCGCGCGCGGCCTACGGTGACGGCGCGCCGCCACCGTTACCCGAAGAGCAGAAGGACGCACAGAAATATGCATCGCGGCTCACCAAATTGCGACAAGCCGTCAGCCTTCACGAAAAAAATATCGAGGCGCTAAAGAAAGAACTGTCCGCGCTCAAGTGACGCGGCCGTCCGATAGCGGCCGCCGACGGGACGCGATCGCGATCGGAAACGGCTGCGTCATCCCCGCGCAAGCGGGGATCCAGTCGCAAGCGGGGATCCAGTTGTCCCGCGAATGCGGTTGTCCGATCAGCGCCGCGGGCAGCGACGCTTCCAAGTGCAACTCAGCCGGGCGCGGAACTTGCTACTATCGTCGCACCGTCCTGGTGACACGCGATGTCCGTCCATACGCATCTTTCCTCGCCAGCAGACACTCCCATTGCGTACCGCGGGTTGGAGCTCCTGGCAACCGCTGTCGTTCTGCTCGACGGACAACGGAACATCAGGTACGCAAATCCTGCGGCGGAGAACCTCTTCGAGCTCTCCCGGCGCCAGCTGGTGGACCATGCCGCAGCGTCGGTCTTCGGCGAAACACCGGCGCTTTTTCAGGCTATCGACAAAGCGGTCCGGAACGGCGCCTCGTATACCGAGCAGGAGCTCGAGCTCGGCATCGCAGCAAAACCGCGACTGCACCTCGCTTGCACAGTTTCCGTGGTCGACACGAGCGGAGCCACGCTGCTTCTCGAGTTCCGGCATATCGATCAGCAGCTGAAGATCGCGCGGGAAGAGCGTTTACTCGAGCAGCAACAGGCGAATCGGGAGCTTATCCGCAGCCTCGCGCACGAGATCAAGAATCCGCTCGGGGGCATTCGCGGCGCCGCGCAGCTCCTCGAGCACGAGCTCGATCGCGCTCCGTTGCGGGAGTACACGCAGGTGATCATCGGAGAAGCGGACCGCCTGCAAGCGCTCGTCGATCGACTGCTTACTCCCCATCGGCTGCCGAAGTACCGTCGCACGAACATTCACGAAATTCTTTCACGTGTCGCCAGCGTCGTTCAGGCTGAATTTCCGCGCCTGGCGATTCAGTCCGACTTCGACATCAGCCTTCCTGAATTCGATGCCGATCCGGAGCAGCTTACGCAGGCCGTGTTCAATATCGTGCGCAATGCGGCGCAGGCGCTGGCTACCGTGTCGGGCGAGCGCGAGATCAAGCTGCGTACGCGGGTGGCGCGGGGAGTCACGCTGTCGAAGCGTCGTTACCGTCTGGCGCTGGCCTTATCGATCGAGGATAACGGCCCCGGAATTCCGGAAGCCATCCGCGACAAGATCTTTTTCCCCCTGGTTTCGGGCCGGGAGGGAGGAAGCGGGCTGGGCTTGACGATCGCGCAGACATTCATAGCCCAGCACAACGGCGCGATCGAATGCGACAGCGTCCCCGGCCGAACCGTTTTCACAATCCTGATGCCGCTGGAGTTCCATCGCGCTGGCGCGTAAATTGCGAGTAAACCGGAATGCATGCATACGATGATCAAGCGCTGTCACCGGGTGAAGCCATGAATGCCGTGTGGATCGTCGATGACGATCGATCGATCCGCTGGGTGCTCGAGAAAGCGCTTGCGCGCGAGGGAATCGTTCACAAGACGTTTGCTTCGGTCTATGAGGTAAGCCAGGCTCTGCTGCACGGCGAACCGACGGTGCTGGTCTCGGACATCCGCATGCCCGGCGAATCCGGACTCGCGCTCCTCAACAAGATCAAGGACGGGCATCCCAAGGTGCGGGTCATCATCATGACCGCGTACTCCGATCTCGACAGTGCAGTCGCGGCGTTTCAGGGCGGCGCCTTCGAGTACCTGCCGAAGCCCTTCGACATCGATCATGCGATTGCGTTGATCAGGCGCGCCAGCGCCGACGTCCCCGTCATCGCGGCGGCGCAGGTGATCGGCGCAGAGACGCCCGAGATGCTCGGCCAGGCGCCGGCAATGCAGGAAGTTTTTCGGGCGATAGGCCGTTTATCCCAGTCGCACGTCACGGTCCTGATCACGGGCGAGTCCGGCACCGGCAAAGAGCTCGTCGCGAGAGCGCTGCACCGGCACAGCTTGCGGGCCGCGGGTCCGTTCGTTGCCATCAACACCGCGGCGATCCCGAAAGACTTGCTCGAGTCCGAGTTGTTCGGCCACGAACGGGGAGCGTTTACGGGGGCTCAGAGCTCGCGCCGCGGACGCTTCGAGCAAGCCGACGGCGGGACGCTGTTCCTCGACGAGATCGGCGACATGCCTCCCGACCTTCAGGTGCGGCTGTTGCGCGTTCTATCCGACGGAG
>CAVUXI010000011.1:0-9657 GCA_963745385.1 uncultured beta proteobacterium | reverse complement strand
GCGGCGGGTGGCGAACGCGGTGGAGGCACCGCGCTTACCCCGGTCGGCGTCGAGCTGGTCCGCCGCTACCGCGCGCTGGAGCACCAGACCGGGCTGGCTGTGACCCGCAAGCTCAAGCCGCTGTTGCGCACGATTCCGCGGGGCGATCGCTCCGCAAGGTGAGGTCCCAGTAACGACCGAAGTCAGATCATGACCATGCCGATTCCGCGTCATGCGGATGGCGGCCTACATTCACCGATGGGAGGTTCAGATGAAGATCAGCGCTCGCAACCAGTTCTCAGGCACCGTCAAGCAAATCGTCAAAGGTCCGGTCAGCGCAGAAGTCACGGTGTCGATCGCGCCGGGCGTCGATGTCGTCGCCGTGATCAGCACGACTTCGGCTAACAATCTGGGTCTCGCGGTGGGCAAGCCGGCGCAGGTCCTGATCAAGGCCAGCAGTGTTCTGGTCGGGGTCGATTGAAATGTGGAACCTCACCCGCTGGCAGATAGCGCTCGCACTTCTTGCGCTGTGTTCGGGTGCGGGGATCGCGGCGGACGCCTCTTCGCCGATCACGACGGTCCTCACCGTTGACGGCAGTGTCGCCCAATCGCTCTCGCTGACCGTCGCCGATCTGAAACGCTATCCCGCGCGTCAGATTGACTACGCGCCGGGACGCGGAACGGAGGGCAAAGCCGGCAACGAACCGCCGCGCCGATACACGGGGTGCCTCTTGCGAGACGTCCTGGCAGCCGCGAAACCTGTCGAAAGCAAGCCGCGGGAGCTGCGCAAGAGTTATGTCGTGGTGACCGCGAGCGATGGGTACGAGGTCGTATTTTCATGGGCGGAGCTGTTTGTCTCGCCCATCGGAGACAGCACATTCGTCGTATATGAGCGCGACGGTGCACCGCTTTCGGACGATGAAGGTCGCATTGCTTTGGTGGTCGTCACGGACACGCGGCCCGTGCGCCACGTCAAGTGGCTCAAATCCTTGACGCTGCGGCCCGCGTGAGAATTGTGCAGACAGCGAGCACGAATCCGGCGAATATTCACGCAGCGGAACCCTGTTCGACCGTGCCGGATTGTTCTAGGCTACGTCCAACGCTCTCGCCCGCGCTTCGCGGCGCTTCCCCCAGTGGAGGATCGACATGGCCCCCGTGAAAGGTCGCAAGACACTCCCCGACAGTGAACGCAAAATGCTGCCCGGCGCCAAGATATCGGGGAAAGCCGATCCTGCGAAGCGAATTGAAATCACCATCATGGTGCGCCAGCGCGCCAGCGCACAAGGCGCCGTGCATGCCGATGCCGCCGCGCTGATGGCTGCCAAACTGCCGGAGCAGCGCACCTATATCAGCCGTGACGAGTTCGCGAACGAACGCGGCGCCGACCCCGGCGATTTCGATCTGATCGAAAAATTCGCGCATGACCACGACCTCACGGTCACCCAGTCCAGCATTGCGCAGCGGCTGATCAAGCTGTCAGGCACGCTTGCGGCGCTGTGCAAGGCGTTCGGAGCGAAAGTGGCGAACTATCGCGTCGGCAAAGCGTCCTTTCGCGGGCGCACCGGTACCCTGTCGGTGCCGGCGGAGCTTGCCGACGTCATCGTCGGCATCTATGGATTCGACACGCGTCAGGCGGCACGTCCTCACTACCGTCTCCTCGGCGCGCTCGGCGGCGGCTCGGTGAGCGAAGCGGGCAAGCCCAAGACCAGCAAGGCCGCAACGTCGGTGCGCGCAAAAAAAAACGCAAAAGTGACGCCGCTTAAAAAAGCCGCAGCAGCCTCCGCGCTCAAACCATTCACGGCGCCGCAAGTAGCCAAGCTCTACAACTTTCCCACAGGCCTCGACGGTACGGGGCAATGCATCGCGCTGATCGAGCTCAACACCCCGAACGCGCAGAACAAGATGGGTACCGGCTACACGACGGGGGATCTCAAAACCTATTTTAAGAAGCTTGGGCTCACCGCGCCCCAGGTGACGGCCGTCGGCGTCGACGGCGGCGCCAACCTGCCCAACATCAATAGGGATGCCGACGGCGAGGTCATGCTGGATATCGAGGTGGCCGGGGCTATCGCTCCCGGCGCGAAGATCGCCGTGTACTTCGCACCGAATACGAACAAGGGCTTCATCGACGTGATCAGCGCTGCCGTTCACGACAACGTGCGCAAGCCCTCGGTCGTGTCGATCAGCTGGGGCGGACCGGAAGACCTGCCCTACACGACGGCGCAACAGCGCAACGGCATCGACCAGATCCTGCAGGATGCGGCGATGCTTGGAGTCACCGTGTGCTGCGCTTCCGGCGACGATGGCTCCGCGGACCTGCCGCCGACCGACGATCAGGGCAATCCGCTGCGCGACGGCAAGCCGCACGTCGACTTCCCGTCATCGAGCGCATTCGCGCTCGCATGCGGTGGCACAACGCTCGTGGGGGCAGGCACGACCATCGCGAGCGAAGTTGTGTGGAACGAAGGGGACGAGACCTCCCCGGATCAGCCCAGTGGATCGGGCGGCGGGGGGGTCAGCAACTTCTTCGCCAAACCCGCTTACCAGTCCGGCGCCACGGTTCCTAAGTCACCCACCGGCAAGGTGGGACGGGGCGTCCCCGACGTTGCGGGAAACGCCGATTCCGCGACGGGCTACTTATGCAAGATCGGCGGTATCGCTCAGCTCGTGCCGATCGGCGGCACCAGCGCGGTGGCGCCACTCTGGGCCGGCCTCGTCGCGCTCGTCAATCAGCGGCTCGCGAAGCTCGGCAAAAAGCCTGCGGGATTCATCAACAGCATCCTCTACGCCAACAAGGCCGCGTTCCACGACATCACCCGCGGCAACAACGATATCGACGGTAGTCTGCATAAGTATGCCGCCGCATCAGGCTGGGATCCCGCATCGGGACTCGGTTCGCCCGACGGAACCAAAGTGATGAAGGCGCTCGGCGGCTAGTTGATATTCGAGCTACTCCGCGCGGCCTCGCGTATCAGCCCGACGCAACGCAGCAAGGCGCTTGCGAAAACAGGGTTGCGCGGATCCAGCGCGTCTGCATGAGTCGTTCCGACTTCGTAACGTTTGAGCCTGCCGGTAAAGATCTGCCTCAAACCCAGCGGGTCGGCCCCATTCATGCGCCGGCGACTCGACAGCACATACGCCGGTCCGTCGTACGGCAGCGGCCGGTGGTTGGCGATGGCGCGCTCGAACGCCATCGCAGTGCGAATCACCGCCTTCATATACTCGGGATCGTCGACCGGCCCCGCGCTGCGACCGCTCGCCCTTCGCGCTTTCATCTTGCTTACGAACTGCTCTTCGGTGAGGCTGGAATAGCCTTGATGGAGCACGCTGTTCGGTGGATCGAGGAGGAGCAGCGGAAGGACCGTTTCACCCGCTGCGCGCAACGAGCGCGCCATCGCGGTCGCGATGTAGACGCCCGCGCATAGCGATCCGAGAAAATACGGACCGTGCGGACGCCGACTTCGCATTTCGCCGAGATATTCGGCCGCCATGTCCTCGACCGTCGGATGCGGCTCGCGAAGTCCATCCAGGCCTCGCGCCTGAAATGCCCACACGGGCTGATCGTTGCCGAGCAATTGCATGAAGTGCGGGCTCACGAACGCCTGCCCGTGACGCCCGTGGACGAGAAACAGCGGCGGCTCGCTGCCGTTTTGCCACAGCGGCATCAAAACCGGGATGGGCTGGGATTCATTCGCGGATTCAGCGAGCGCGCGCTGAATATTCGCCGAAATGCTGGCGACGGTCGCGTCCTTGTGAAAATTGCCGACGTGCACTCCAAACGCCGCTCTCACGCGCACCTGCAGCTCGACGCCAAGCAGCGAGTCGCCGCCGAAGAGAAAGAAGTCGTCGTCGCGACCGACCGCCTCGAGCTTGAGCAACTGCTCGAATATTCGGGACACCGTGCGTTCGACGTCGTTCTGCGGCGACTCGACCGCACGAGGCGGGCTGGGCGCCACGGCTCCGATCTGACCCAGCATGTTGCGATCGACCTTGCCACTGGCGGACAGCGGCAACGTGTCGAGGTACACGATTTCGGCCGGCAGCATGTACAGCGGCAGGCGCGTCGCGAGGAAGCGCCGGATGACCGATGGATCGCGAGCGGCATCCTTGCGCGCAACCACATAGGCGATCAGCCGGACCGCCTGCGCTTCGCTGCCTGTCCCCACAACCGCCGCCTCCAGCACGTCCGGGCACGCAGAAAGCGCTGCCTCGATCTCCGTCAGATCGACCGAATGCCCGCGAATCTTGACCCGGCTGCCTTTGCGTCCCAGGAAATGCAGATTGCCCGCTCCGTCGACATGTCCGAGGTCACCGCTCTTGTATTGCCTCCCGCCCGGTTGGAGCGGATCAGCCAGGAACACGCCCGCATCGAGCTCGGGGCGCCGCCAATAGCCGGGGCTGAGATGCTGACCGCACACGACCATCTCGCCGATTTCGTCGATGCTTGCGATGCTTCCGTCGTCGCGCCGAATCTCCACTCGCACGCCTTCGATGCTGCGACCGACCGGAACGACCACGCTTGTCGCCAGCGGAGCCCGATGGTCGATGATGTTTTGTGCGATCACGCCGGCCTCGGTGGAGGCCAGCTGATTGACCAGGACACAGCGGTCGAGCGTATGCCTGCGAAACAGCTCGACGTCGCCGGCGAACACGGACTCCCCGCCGAGATGGATCGCCCTCAGGTGCGGAAGCAGCCGTTCCGGTGCAAGGCGCATTGCCATCTCACGAAAAACGGTTGGAACCGCGTGAAGTACCGTAATCCTTTCGCGATCGAGCCAGTCCGCGAGTTGCGGGATTCCGTTGCGCCTCATGTCGTAAGCGCAGAGCGTGGCGCCGTGAAGAAGGCCGCGGAAAATATGGTTGTTGGCCGCCGCGAAGCTCAGCGCATTGAGCAGCGACAAACGATCCCCGGGCCCAATCCCCAATGCTTTGGCATAGGCGTCGGCAAAGAAGAGCAGGTTGCCGTGGGTCTGGCTTGCTCCCTTCGGTCGGCCCGTGGAGCCGGATGTGTAGTGAAGGTATGCGACTGCGTCGCAAGCGACACCTGGAAGCGGCGAGGCTTGGTCAGGTTGCCGCAAGTGCTCGATGTCGATGATGGCGCAGCCGGTGGGGGCGATTGCGCGCACTCGGTCGCAAAGAATTCCTTCGGTCAGCACCGCGACCGGCTCGCTGTCCCGAAGAATGAAGCCCAGGCGTTCTTCGGGATCGGCGGCATCCAAGGGGACGTACGCCCGGCCGCTCTTGCAAGCGCCGAAGATCGCCTTGATCGCGCGAAGCTTGCTCTCGAAGAACACGCCGACGACACCCGGACGTCCTTCGCTCGCGGCCGCGATCTCCCGCGCAATAGCGGTTGCCCCGGCGTCGAGCTGCGTGAACGTGATCTCCGCGTCCTGTTCGACAATCGCGATTCCCTGCGGCACACGATCCGCAAGCGCCGCCAGGCGGCCGCCGATCGTCTCCTCCGCGAAATCCGATGTCATCGTCTGCCCTCGCCGGCGCGCAATTGAGGTGGAAACATGGCTTGCAAGAATTCGCTCCACCGCTACCGCGATGGCGACCCAATTAATCCGCGCGAATGCCCGCGGCCTTGATGACCTCGGCCCATTTGGCCGCCTCTTCTCTCAGCAGCGTCGCGAATTGTTCGGGCGTGGTGGCGGCCGGCTCCGCGCCCAGGTCCAGCAGGCGCTGGCTGAACTCGGGCAAATGCGCCGCGTCCATGACCGCGCGCGCCAGGATGTCGACGATGTCGGGCGGCGTCGCCGCCGGCGCGAGCACGCCGTACCAGACATTCGCTTCCGCTCCCCTGATGCCGGCTTCTTTCATGGTCGGGATCTCGGGAATGAGCTCGGAGCGCTTTTCACCGGTCGTCGCAAGTGCGCGGAGCCGTCCGCTCCTCACATATTGCAGGACCGCCGGCACCGTTGCGAAGCTCATGTCGACGTCCCCGGCAATCAGGGCGCTGAGCGACGGCGCGTTGCCCTTGAAGGGTATGTGCACGATGTCGATTCCGGTGCGCAGCTTGAATAGCTCACCGTAGAGATGCCCGGTCGTGCCCGGGCCGGAAGAAGAATAGTTGAGCTTGCCCCGCATGGCGCTCGCGCGCGCGACCAGTTCCTGCACATTCTTGACCGGCAACGACGGGTTTACGACGAGGATCATCGGCGTGCTCGAGATCGTCGACACAGGCACGAACTCATGCAGCGCGTCCATCCCCGACTTCTCGCGAAAAGCCATGTCGGTCGTCGCCGCTGCGCTGGCGATCAGCAGCGTATAGCCGTCCGGCGCGGCTTTCGCCACGTACTCGTTTGCGATTTTGGATCCGGCGCCGGGACGGTTCTCGACGATCACCGGCTGGCCGAAATACTGCGTGAGCCTGAGGGCGAGCAGGCGCGCGTTGATGTCGATTCCGCCGCCCGCGGCGAATCCGACGACGAGCGTGAGCGGTCTGGTCGGAAAGCGCTGCGCAGATGACGACGCACCCTCGGCGAGCGTCGCGCACGCGCCAAGCAGCAGCATCACGATGCATTTTCTAAACATCGCCCCCCCTGGAAATGCGGCGGCCAAGCCGCGTTGTTAGTCGTTCCGCGCGATCCGCTCGAAGGATAGGCCATTGTCGACCCGCGCGGATGTGGACGATGGCGCGACCTCGCGCAGATTCGACATGCGAGGAATCTGCAGCGAATGCAGGTGCCAGGGTACGCGCCTGACGCATTATCCTAGAGTTTCCCATCATCGGTTCCCCCCAGATCCCTAGCCCGGTCGTCCAACAGGGTTACCCGGCTCCTGCCAGAATGGGGTTTGCGCCCAGGAAGGGTCCCCGCCGCAACACCTATCAAACAGTTGTCTGTTGTTTTTAATCAATTGTTTTAACACGAATAAATTTCGCCGGCACACGGCGGATGCCGACGGCCAAGACCGGTTGACGCATTTACTGAAAAAAAAGCTTGCATTAAATCCAGAATGGCGTAATTTAAATAAACAATCACATCATTCGGCGACGACGCTGAAGTGGAGGAAGCAGCGGTGGCTGCGACGAGATTGACCATTGCGCGACTGGCGGGCGTGAGCATCGCAACCGTGGATCGCGTCCTGCGCAGCGACTCCGCTGTTCGCCCTGAAACGGCAGAGCGCGTCCGCACCGCACTGGACGGCTTGCGCGTGGCCAGGGCGAGCCGAGGCCGACCGGCGAAGACGAGCTCGTTTCGAGTCGCGCTGGTCCTGCCACAGATCCCGTCCCACTTTCTGGACCAGGTGGAGCGCGATATCGCGCTGTCCGCGAGTTTTTTCCGCGAGCACAGGATCACGCCATCGTTCTATCGCTGTGACTTCACAAGTCAGCACGACACAGCCGCTTTCGCCGACACCCTGGGCGGCTACGACGCGGGGATCATCGTGCCGCTTGACTATCCGTGGGTCGAACGCTTGATCGAGGAAACGACCGATGCGGGTGTACCCATCGTCACCATTTTCTCCGATCTGCCCGCGAGCAGGCGCGGCCTCTATCTGGGGGTGGATGACCGCATGGTAGGTCGTACGGCGGGCTTGTTGCTCGGGCGATTCTCCGCCGGGCGTATCGGTACGGTGGTCGTGCTGTCGGGCTCGTCGCGACTGCATGACCAGGTCGAACGGCGCACCGGTTTTGCGCAGATCCTCGAGGAAGACTTTCGCAACCTACGGTGGGTCGTCGAGCCGGACTTCCCGGAGAACGACGACAGCGCGCGTCTCGCAGCACTCGGCGTGTTCGTAAAACACCCGGACCTGATCGGCATCTACGCAACCTGCGGCGGGGCCCCGGGCATTGCGCGCGCTGTCGAGGAGGCGGAGCCGAGCGAGAAGCCCGTATTCGTGAGCCACGGTCTTACCGCGGAAACTCGGACGTTGCTTGCCGATCAGGTCATCGATGTCGTCCTGGATCAGGACGTGCGGGGAATCGTTCATTCCGCGGGCCTCGCGGCGTTGAACCTGATCAACGATGTCCGCGGTTCGTTGCCGTTACCCAAGCCGATGTTGCAGATCTATTTTCGTGAAAACGCGCATTCCTAGCGGGCCTTGCCATGGCCGCTTTGTGGCTCGCGACAGCGAGATCGAGCAAGGGCGCCGTTGGGGCGCTAATGAGTGACCATGACGATCAGGAGGTGTGAGATGGACCGATTCGAACTACGCAACATCCTCGCTGCAGCCGCAGTCGTGCTGGGTATGAGTATCGCCAGCACTGCGGGCGCGCAGACGAAGCAGCTCACGCTTTGCTGGGCGGCGTGGGATCCTGCCAATGCTTTGGTCGAGCTGTCGAAGGACTTCACCGCAAAAAGCGGCATTCAGATGAAATTCGAATTCGTGCCGTGGACGAGCTATGCGGACCGCTTCATCAACGAGCTGAATTCGAAGGGCAAGCTCTGCGACCTCATTATCGGCGACAGTCAGTGGATCGGCGGCGCCGCGGTCAACGGCCACTACGTCAAGCTCAACGATTTCTTCAAAAAGAACAATATCTCGATGGACGATTTCATGCCGGCCACCGTGCTGGGATATGCCGAGTGGCCCAAGCACACTCCGAACTATTGGGCGCTGCCGGCGATGGCCGACGCAGTCGGCTGGACATATCGCAAGGACTGGTTCTCGCGGCCCGAGATCAAGGCGGAGTTCAAGCAGAAGTACGGGCGTGACCTTGCACCGCCCAAGACATGGACCGAGCTCAAGCAGGTCGCCGAGTTTTTCCAGGGTCGCAAGATCGACGGCAAGACCGTCTACGGCGCGTATATCTTTACCGAGCGGGGTTCCGAAGGAATCACGATGGGGGTGACTAATGTCCTCTATCCGTTCGGCTTCAAATACGAAGATCCGAAGAAGCCCTACCAGATGACTGGATTCGTCAATTCGCCGGACGCCGTCAAGGGGCTCGAGTTCTACAAGACGCTCTACAAGTGCTGTACCGCGCCCGGCATGACGAACGCCTACATGCAGGAAGGCCTCGACGCGTTCAAGTCGGGCCAGGTGGCGATGCAGATGAACTGGTTCGCGTTCTTTCCGGGTCTCTACAAGGATCCGAATGTCGGCGGAGACAAGATCGGGTTCTTCGTGAATCCCGGTGAGAAGATGCAAGGAACGCAGCTTGGCGGCCAGGGAATCTCCGTCGTTGCCTATTCGGATCACAAGGACGACGCGCTCGAGTACATCAAGTGGTTCGCGCAGCCGGCGGTCCAGAAGAAATGGTGGGCGCTGGGTGGTTATTCCGCCCACAAGGCAGTGGTCCAGGATCCGGGCTTCCCGAAGAGCGCGCCCTTCGCACCCGACTTTCTCAAATCGATGGAGATCGTCCAGGACTTCTGGGCCGAGCCCGCATATGCCGAGCTTCTCCTCGACATGCAGAAGCGCGTTCACGACTACGTGGTTGCCGACAAGGGCAGCGCAAAAGACGCCCTCGATCTGCTCGTCAAGGACTGGACCAAAGTGTTCAAGGACGAAGGCAAGCTCTAGCCGCATGACATGCTCATCCGGTCCCCGGTGCTCTCTCGCCGGGGACCCCTGCATCGGAGAGAATGGATGGATATGAGGGCGACCCGCGGCATGGAAACGGTCGGCGAACGGCTCGCGGCCACCACGCCGTCGCGGCTTGCAAGGCGCGTCCGCGGTCTTTCTGACCGGACGATCGCGTGGCTGTTCATCACGCCATCGATTGCG
>CAVUXI010000010.1:0-109308 GCA_963745385.1 uncultured beta proteobacterium | reverse complement strand
ACGCCGGCGCGCGTTGGGTGCCACGCCTGCGTTGCCGAATGTCCCGGCGCGGGCACGCCGTAAGACGCATTTTCCGTGTTCACGCCCGGCGTCAGACAGAACGTGTTCGCCGTGCCGAACCAGTGGTCGATCGACTGGTTCTGGATCGTCATGGGCTGATAGAAATTGGGCCGCGTGGAACCGCCGCGCACCGACTGGTTGCTTTGATCCACGGACAGAATCGTGATCGGGAATCCGGAGTGCACGCTGACGATCGAGTCCACCTTCCAGCCGCCCACGATCAGAGTCCGCCGCCCGGTTCATGCCGCTGCCGAACTTGCGGTCCTTGCCGACCGGAATGTCCCAGGTCGGAGCCGAAGCTGAAGATGTGCCGTCGCGTCGAAGAACGCCGGCCCGTAATCGCCATGCCGGTTGTAGGCGTTCTGCCAATAGGCGGACTCCGCCGCCACGCCGCCGGAGCCGTAATAGCCGAGGCTGTCGGACAGAGTCTTGCTGAACGTGTAGGACGCGATGAACTGCAGGCCGTGGCTCATGCGCTTGTTGGCGCTGACCTGCAGCGAGTTGTAGCGCATGATCGGCGCTCGAATCGGTGCCGCTGACGTTGGTGATCAGCGGCGCGACCGCGTAGAGCGGCGTCCGTCTGCTGCAGCGGCAGCCAGCGTGGACACCGGACCCACGCCCGGCAGCGGCTGGTTGTACTCGCGCGCATTCACCAGGTGCGTGCCGTTCTGTCCGACGATAGGCCGCCGTCAGCGAAAAGTTCTGGCGTGAACAGGTATTCCGTGGTCAGATTCCACTGCTGGATGAAAGCCGGCCGCAGATCCGGATTCCAATAGCGCACCTGTCCGGAGAGGAGGTTCAGCGGCTGCACGTCGGTGAACCCGGTCGTGATGTGGCCCGGGGTGTTCTTGTCGTAAGTGATGTTGGACTCGAAGTAGAACGGCGGATTCAACGGCAGGCGCAGGTTCGCTCCCGTGCCTTCGAGGAAGCTGGTGATGCCGTAGCCGCCGCGCACCACGAACTTGTTATTCAGCCGGAAGGCGTCCAGGCGAAGCCGAAGCGCGGCATGAACTGCTTGTAATAGGCAGTTGTACAGCGCGCGGCTATTGCCGTTCTGGCCGGCCAGTTCCTCCTGGCCGGTTTGCAGGTTCAAGTTGGTCTGCCGGTTGGCCACTTCATACAGCGGCTGCGTGTACTCCCAGCGCAGGCCCAGGTTCAGCGTCAGGTTGCGGCGGACCTTGAAGTCGTCCTGGAAGAAGACGCCGTCGCGCCACTGGCGATGTCCCCACAGGCCGGTCTGGCTGCCGCGCCCCTTGATGTGCAGCTGATCCAGCAGGAAATCCGCGAAGCCGTTGCCGGTGTAAGTGCCGTCGTAAGTGAAGATTCCGAGCAGGCCGTTGTTGCCGGCGTAATAATTGTTCTCCTGATAGCGGAGGAAGTTGACGCCCATCTTCAGCGCGTGCCGGCCCACGATCTTGGTCAAGTTGTCCGAGTAGTGGAAATCGTTGTCGATCGTGTTCCGATCGCTGGCCGCCGAGCCGATGTTCGTGAAATCGCCGCCCAGCGATGATACTGCTGGCTCCGGCGATCGGCTGGCTGCCGGGGATGCCGAGCAGCTGGTCGCCGTTCTGTGCCCAGCACGCCATCGGGATCGATCGTCTGGGTCACGATCTTGACGCGAGTGAAACCGATGCGCGCCTCGTTTACGGTGGTCGGCGAGAGAGTGTGGGTCCAGTTGATCACGCCGCCGGTGGTGGGCGCGTTGGTCGCCTGGGCGATGGTGATCGGCAGCGGCTCGTGCGCCGGGCTGGAGTAAGTAGCGGTCGATGGTGAAGCGCCCGAAGATGCTGTCCTTATCGGTGAGCCGGTAATCGATCTTGGCGTCCGCCTGATCGTTCTGCGTGGCCGACGCCAGGACACCGACGTAGTTGCCGACGACTCCGATCGGCCCGGAGCCAGTGGCGTTCGGGCAGCGGATACAACTTCGGATTGGCGAACAGGGCGGTGGCCACCGGGCCGAATCGGCTGACCGGAATGATGATTGCCTGGAAACGGATTTCCGGTCGTCGGATCCCGGATCACCTGGGCATACGTCGAGAGATCGCCGGCGCGCATGCTCGCCGGGCACGACCGCCGCAGTCGACGGACCGTTGTTGGCGATCCGGGTGCCCTGGTAGTCGATGAAGAAGAACAGCCGGTCCTTTCTGATCGGTCCGCCCAGCGTTCCGCCGAAGATGTTCTGCCGGAGCGCCTGCTTTTTCGCGCCGCTGCGATTGTTGAAGAAGCGTGTTGGCGTTCAGCTTGTCGTTCTCGCAGGAATTCGAACACGTTGCCGTGGAACTGGTTGGTGCCGCTCTTGGTCGTCATATTGACGACGGCGCCGTTGCCGTTGCCGAACTCGGCGTTGGCATTGCCGGTCAGCACCTGGATCTCCTGCACCGCGTCCACGTTCGGGGTGTAACCGATGAGGTCGCCGACCGGCTCGTTGATATCGATGCCGTCGAGCAGGAAGTTGTTCGACTGCTCGCGATTGCCATTCACGTAAGGGCGGCCGCCGGTGGTGTTGCGCTGGGCGGTCTGAATATTCGACGGATTCGGATTGATGGAGCCGGGCACGAGCAGCGTGAGCGAGACGAAATTCCGCCCGTTCAGCGGCAGTTCGGTGGCCTGCTGGCTGGAGATGATGTCGCCGGTCTGGGCGTTCTCGGTCTGCAGGATGGCCGCGGTCGCCGATCACTTCCACTCTCTCCGAGATCTGGCCGACTTCCAGACGCGATATCCTCGCGCACGGTCTGATTCACGTCCAGCCGGAACGGACCGAGCGTGGCGGTCTTGAACCCGCTGGCCTCGGCGGTAATGGTGTAATCGCCGACCGGCAGGAAATTCAACGTGTAAACTCCGGCCTCCGTGGTCTGCGTCGTGATACTTCAGGTTGGTGGCGACTTGGGTTGCCGTGACCGTGACATTCGGCGCGGCGGCGCCGGTCGCATCGATGACGGTTCCGGTGATGGTTCCGGTGACGGTCTGCGCCCAGCGCAAACAGAAAGGAAAAACAAGGTAAACAAGAACGCTGCGACGGAACATAATCACCTCCCCCAAGTGGATGGGCCTATTTTCCCGCCGACCGGCCCTGGAGTCAATGATTATCTGAGTTACTCATAGCGCAGCGCGCGCATGGGATCCACCGACGACGCGCGCCGCGCCGGTCGCGCGCAGGCCAGCGAAGCCGCGATCGCCAGCACTCCGACTACGGCGGCCATCAGCAGCGGACTGTTCGAACCGACGCCCGCCCATTTTGCCAGCAGTCCTTTAAGAGCCAGGCTCAACACAACCCCACCGCCAGGCCGCCGGCCACGCTGACCGCCGTCGACGCGAACACCAGCCGCAGCACGTCGCATCCGCCCCGCGCCCAGCGCCATGCGGATGCCGAATTCGTTGGTCCGCTGCGCCACGCACGTAGGAGACCACGCTGTAAAGCCCGAACGACCGAGAGCGCCAGCGCGAGCTACCGCGAACGCGCTGAACAGCGTCGCGACCAGGCGCTCCTGCCCCAACTCCTGCTCGAGCCGTGATCCATTGCTCCAGGTCGCGCACTGGCCCATCACCTGCTGATCCGGGTCGACGGCATGCACCTGCGGCGCGCACGCGACTTCAGCAGCGCGAGCGGAGCCACCGCGCGTGCGCACCAGGATCTGCGTGAACATGCGCATGCTGCAGGGTGTAGGGCACATAGACCGCCGGCTTGACCGGGTTGCGCAGGCCGTCGTCGCGCGCGTCCGCCACCACGCCCACGATCTGCAGCCAGTCTGTCGCTGTCCGGGCGCGGCCGGGCTGCAAAGGGCGGTCGTCGCCTTCACTGGGGGAACGCGAATCTGTTGTCCGAGCGCGTCGCCGTTCGGCCAGTACTGGCGCGCCATGGTCTGATTGATGACCGCCAGCGCGCGCCGCCGCACGGTCTCCGCGCTGGTCCACAGCCGGCCTTGCAGCACCGGAATGCGCAGCACCGTGAAGTATTCCGGGCTGACGAAATTGCGCGCGCACCTGCTTCTGCTCGGCGCCGTGCTCCGCCGAGAATCTCGAACTTGGTGTCATCCAGCCGTTATCGGGCGGCGTGGCATTCGTCGAGATGCCCGCGGCCACCACTTCCGGCAGCGCCGCGATCCGCCGCCGGATCTGCTCGAAATAACTGCGAGCGGTCCTCCCAAGTGACGTAGAGTGTTGATGTGCACGGGAATGCCGACCGACATGGTGTTGTGCGGATCGTAGCCCAGGTTGGTGTGCACCAGGCGCACGAAGCCCTTGATGGCCGCCCCGGCGGCCGTGAGCAGCAGCAGCGTGAGCGCGATCTGCCCCGCCCACCAGGACGCCGTGCATGCGCCTTCCGCGCACCCCGCCGGTCATGCGGCGCGAGCTGGCCTGCATGATCGCGCCAGCTCGCGGCCGGGAGAGTTGAATCGCCGGCGAAAGTCCGAACAGCACCCCGGTCAGCAATCGCGAGCGCCGACGCTGAACAGCAGCACCGGCAGGTTGATGCCGATCGCCGCTTCGTGCGGAAACGAGAACTCCGGCAGCCAGCGTCACGATCAGCGCCAGCGATCGCCGACGCCAGCAGCACGCCGCCAGCGCGCCCGGCAACGGAGAGCGCCAGCGACTCCGTCAGCAACTGGCGCAGGATGCGCCAGCGGCTGGCGCCCATGGCGGCGCGAACCGCCAGTTCGTGCTGCCGGGCGGTGCCGCGCGCCAGCAGCAGAATCGAGACGTTGGCGCAGCCGATCGACCAGCAGCAGCCCCACCGCCGCCAAGCAGCAGGAACAGCGTGTGCCCCAGGTCGCTTCCGAGCATTCGTTCAGGCCTTGCAGCGCACCCGGAACTTGGCGGGAAACGTGGGCCGGCGCCGTGGCGCGAACTGCTCCAGCAGCGGCTGCAGTTCCGCGTTGGCCGCCGCGCGGGTGACTCCCGGCCTAACGCCGGATACACGTAACCGCTGGCCGGATCCTGCACCTTGAGAACGGCAGGTAAACGTCGGCGTCGCCCCAGGTAAAGCGCGGCGGCACCACTCCCACGATGGTGTAGCTCTTGTGAACCAGCTGCAGCGTGCGGCCGAGCACGTCGGATCGCATTGTAGTGCCGCTGCCAGAACTTGTAGCCGAGCACCACCACCGGCTGCGGATCCTGCCCCATGGGAGCGTCCGACGGAATCAGCCTGCGGCCCAGCAACGCCGGGACGCCGAAGTGCGACGAGCTGCCGGGCAGATAGACCGCAACGACATCCTCCGGCAGGTCTTCGTCGGTAGTGGTCAGGTTCCACTCGTCGGCGACCATCGCGCTCTCCACGCACTTCGCCTGGCGCAGCTGTTCGAGCTCCGCGATGGTAAGCCCGATGAAGCGATTGTTGCCGGCCTTGTCTTTGAGCCGGGTACGTCATGCGGTCGGCGCCTTTGTACGGGTAGGGATTCAGCAGCACCGCGTAAATGACGCTGAAGACCGCGGTGGTGGCGCCGATGCCCAGCGCCAGCGAAAGGACGGCCGTCGCGGTGAAGCCCGGACTCTTGCGCATCTGCCGAAAGGCGAAGATCGAGTCCTGCAGCAAGGTTCGCATTTGGTAATGAGACGACGGAGCGCCGCCGGGGTTTGGGAAAATTTCGTGCAGCGTGCCAAAATGCTGTTTGGAGACTATGCCTTGTACGCAAAACGACTGTCCGGCCTCATAATCTGCTGCGCGCTGTTCGCCGCCTGCAGCCGCCAAAACCCGGCTCCGGTGGCCTCACCGAATATCACCCGCGTCGGCTCGACCGCGTTCCTGCAGCTGGAAGCGGACAGCTTCACCCGGCTCACGCCCAAACAGCAGGCGCTGGCCTACTGGCTGACGCAGGCGTCCATCGCCATCGATCCCATCATCTACGACCAGATCGTCGCGCTTCGGTCTGCGCCAGAAGCGGCTGCTGGAGGCGCTGGTGGCGCATCCGCAGGGAATCACGCCCGAAGTGATGACGAAGATCTCGGACTTCACCAAGCTGTTCTGGGCCAATCGCGGCAATCACAACGAAATGACGGCGCAGAAGTTCCTGCCCGAGTTCACCTTCGACGAATTGAAGGACGCCGCGTCGCAGCTCATCCGCAACGGCGTCGAATCGGCGATCCCTACGGCGCGGCAAGCCGATCGCCACCGAGGCCGATCTGGATGCCGAGCTCACCGACCTGCAGCCATCGCTGTTCGATCCCAATTTCGAGCCGATGATCACCGCCAAGAACGCCGCAGGGCGGCATGGACATCCTGCAGGCCAGCGCCAACAACTTCTACTTCGGCGTCAGCCTGGCCGATCTGAAGGGTTTCCACGAGCGCTATCCGCTCAATTCGCGGCTGGTGAAGGAGCGCGGCGGCAAGCTGGTCGAAGCAGGTCTATCGCGCCGGCACGCCCGACGGCAAGGTTGCCGCCCGGCCTCTACGCGCAGTTCCTGGAGAAGGCCAACGAATACCTGGAGAAGGCGCGTGCCGTACGCCGAGCCCGGCCAGGACGAAGGTGATCCGACGATCTGATCCGCTTCTACCAGACCGGCGACTTCGAAGACTGGCTGCGCTTCGGCGCCGACTGGGTGCAGAACAACGCCGACGGTCGATTTCGCCAACGGCTTCATCGAGGTCTACCGGGATGCGCGCGGCGCCAAGGGCACCTCGCAGGCTTTCGTCTCCGTCACCGACCAGCGGGTGAATGCGCTGATGGTGAAGATCGCCGACAACGCGCAGTATTTCGAGGATCACGCGCCGTGGGACGCGACAGTTACAAGAAGCAGGGCGTGAAGCCGCCGCTGGCCAAGGCCGTCGAAACGGTGATCGAGACCGGCGACTTCCACGTCACCACCGTCGGCGACAATCTGCCCAACGAAAACGAGATCCACGAGAAGTACGGCAGCAAGAGCTTCCTGTTCACCGGCAGCCACGCGCGCCTTCGACGCACGCCACCGGGCCAGAAGTCGATCGAGGAGTTCGCGCGCATCGCCGGAGGAGATCGACGCGCGGCCACGAAGTACGGCGACGAGGCCGAGGACCTGCTGACCGCGCTGCACGAGATCATCGGGCACGGCTCGGGCAAGCTCGAGTCCGAAGCTGACGCACGAGCGCCGGAGTCTTATCTGAAGGAATATTTCTCGACGCTGGAAGAAGCGCGCGCCGACCTGATGGCGCTGTGGAACGTCTTCGATCCGAAGCTGAAGGAGCTGGGCCTGATCTCGAGTCCGGACGAGGTCGCGAAGGCGATGTACGACGCCGCCGCCCGCGTGGTGCTGACGCAGCTGCGCCGCATTCCCAAGGGCGACACCATCGAAGAAGATCACGAGCGCGACCGCCAGCTGATCGTCAATTACATCATGGACAAGACCGGCGCCATCGCGAAGGAGGAGCGCGATGGCAAGACCTACGTGGCGGTGAGGGATTACGACAAGATGCGCCAGGGCGTCGGCATGCTGCTGGCGGAGCTGATGCGCATCAAGGCCGAAGGCGACTACGACGCCATCAAGGCGCTGGTCGAACCAGTACGGCGTGCACTTCGATCCGGCGCTGCGCGACCAGGTGGTGGCGCGCTACAAGAAGCTGAACCTGCCGACTTACTGGGCCGGCATCAATGCCGATCTGACGCCGCAGTTCGGCGCCAAGGGCGAAGTGACCGTCGGTCGACATCTCGTATCCGCGCGATTTCGCGAAAGCAGCAGCTCGAGCTACGCGGCCATGTACGGCAAGCCGTAAAACCGCGTGCGTAGCCTTCTGCTGCTCTGCACTCTGCTGGGATTCGCCGGCCCGCGCCGGCGGCATGGAACTGCGGATCCACTATTCGGCGCTGCAGCGCATCCTGGCCGAGCAGATGTTCACGCAGGATGGCCGCCAGTACGTGCGCGGCACGCCGAAAGCGCGCTGCAACTACGCCTACCTGGAGCATCCGGACGTGCACGGCGACGCGCAGGGCCGCCTGAAGGTGGAGGCGCGTTTCAGCGGCCGGTCGGCGATCGACTTCTTCGGCCGTTGCGTGGGCCTGGGCGATTCGTTCGACCTCTCCATCACGGCCGTGCCCTACTACGAGAACGGCGCCATCCGCTTCAAGGATGTGCACGGTGGAGACGAAGCGCGACGGCTTCTACATCCGCCGGGTGCGTGCGGCGCTGGAGTCGACGCTGCGCAGTCAGTTCGCCTACCGGGTGGCGGACGACGCCAAGAAGATCCTGGAGGAGAAGCGCGGCAACTACAGCCAGGAACTGAGCGGCTTCCAGGTGTCGGACGATCCGGGTGACGGGCGACGCGCTGATGCTGACGCTGGACTTCACTCTGGCGGTCAAATAGGTGCCTGCTTACGCCACGTTCCAGGAGCTGCCGGCGATCTCCTTGAGATCCCAGCCCGTGCGATACTCGCGGCGCAGGTACTGGTTGGCTTCCCGGCAGTTGGTGATGCGGAAATGCCAGCGGGTCCCATTCGATGCGATGGCCGACGCGCAGCGCGATGTTGCCCAGTTGATAGGCTTCGGTGAACGGTCCGGCGTAGCCGAAATGGCAGGGCGCCGGCTTGCCCGCCTTGACCGCCACGGCCCAGTCCTTGTGGACTTCCTCGCGGCCCCACTCGCGCTCCGGCGGCGCGAGCAGTCGGTACCTGGCCGGCGAATGGTCCGCGGCCCGCGGGATAGCTGCCCTTGGTGCCGATCCAGACCATGCCGCCCTGGCCCGCCGCGCAACGGCGCGCGTGCCTGGTCCGTGCGGGTTGCGGCTCGCGGACGCCTGCAGCGCTCTCGGCAGCGGCAGGTTGCCGTCGTACCAATAGACCGAGAGCGGCGGATGGATGCCGCGGGCCGCCCAGTCGAAGCGGATGATGCTCCAATCCGGGTACATCTCCTTCTTCATGCCGGAGGTATCCACCACTTCGACGGCCGAAGGCGCGCCCAGATCGAGCGTCAGGAAGATGACGTTCATGCTGTGCGGCGCGATATCGCCGACGCGCGCCGCTGCCGAACTCCGTCCAGCCGCGCCAGGAGAACGGATGATACAGCGTGCCCTTCGGGCCGCGAACTGCCGCTTCTTCTCGGGGCTGATACACCGGATGGCCTTCCGGCCACGTGGCCCTGGAACGGACGGGTGGCCGCGGTGCCGAGCCACAGGTCCCAATCGAGAGTGGACGGGCACGGGATCCTCGCCGTCGCGGCACGGTCGTAGCCTTGCGGCCAGATCGGGCGGTCGGTGGTCATGTGGATTTCGGTGATCTCGCCCAGCGCGCCGGACTGAATCAACTCGACCGTGCGCAGGACGCGGGGCTCGGCGCTGGTCTGCGTGCCCATCTGCGTGATCACCTTCGTCTCCGCGGCGACGCGCGCCATGACTCGGGCCTCGTGCACGGACTTGCAGAGCGGCTTCTGGCAGTAGACGTTGCAGACCGTGCCGCATGGCGTACACGCTGATGTAGGCGTGGTTGTGATCGGGCACGGCGACGATCACGCCGTCGAGCTTTTCCTTCTCGATCATCTTGCGGAAGTCGGTGTACTTCCGCGCCTTCGGATACTCCGCGCCGCGCTTGTCCAGGATGGTGGAATCCACGTCGCACAAGGGCCGCGATGTTCTCGCCCAGTCCGTTGAACGTCTTGGGCATCGACGCCGCCCATGCCGGTGAGGCCGATGATGCCGAGATTCAGCTTGCTCGTTCGCCGCGTATCCGCGCGCCAGGCCGGCCGGCAGGATCGTGAATGCAGCGGCCGTTTGCAGGGCCTGGCGCCGGGTCAAAGTATTTCGCATGCAATGCGCCCGTTTTGCTCTGTAGTATACCACCTACACGCGATCGCTCTCGCTTGTATTCAGTAATCAGGAGGTGTATAGATGAAATGAACAGGGACACTCACACTATTGATGACTCGAGTAGCTGAAGCTCCGCGGCACGGGTTCGGAGTCTCCGCACCACTGCCTGCTCCCTGCATTCGCGGGATCAAGAGGATCGCGGGGCTGGTATATACTGAACCGAACTGCGAGATCAGGTTCCGGTTCGCAAATTTCAGGAGACAGATCGATTCATGATCGCAAAGACATTCCTGTGCGCTGTTTTGGCGCTTTCCGGTTCGCTATCGGCCCAGCAGGCAACGGGGCCGCACCCTCCCACGCGCCCCCGCGCCGATCTCAAGCAGAGCGAAGGCGAGACGCCTTCGGACCGGTTGCTGTCGCCGATGCGCCAACTCGCGATCCGCGTCGCCAACGGCCTGACGATTCCGGCCGTCGCGCGCGCCAATAAGGCGACACCGCGCCTCAGCGGCGACATCTGCACGCAATTCGACGACTGCGGCGAACAGGAGCTTGACCTGCCGTCGGGCACGAACTCGGAAACCTCCATCGCCATGGATCCTTCGGGCCAGCACATCGTGATCGGGTTCAACGACTTTCGCGGCTTCAGCCTGAATCCCATCTCCGACTCGGGCTTCGCGTATTCCGACGACGGCGGGCGCACGTTCACCGATGGCGGCCAGCTTCCGGTGACCGCGGACGGCCAGTTCAAGGACGGCACCATGTTCCCGGAGGTATTTGGCGATCCCGACGTCAAGTACGTCCCCGGTGGAAAGGGCTGCCAGTTCATCTATACTTCACTTTT
The DNA here is from genome assembly GCA_963745385.1 of uncultured beta proteobacterium. Lineage (GTDB taxonomy): Bacteria > Pseudomonadota > Gammaproteobacteria > Burkholderiales > Casimicrobiaceae > PALSA-1003. The sequence goes on along the minus strand of CAVUXI010000010.1, from coordinate 98,704 downwards.
GAGCAAGGGCTTCGGTACCGCGCCGAACTACACCAACTCCATCGGAACCCTGGCAATCCACCGGTCCAGCGACTGCGGCCACACCTGGGAGGGGCCTTTCGAGATTTCCCCCGCCACCAATCCGAACGGGCAACTCGTCAACGGCGTGGCGGCGCTCGACGGGGCGGATAAGGAATTCGTCGATGTCGATCCGCTGACCGGACGGGTGCTGGTGAGCTGGTCGAACTTTACCAGCACGGCGTTTCGCCGGGGAGGTACGGAGATCTCCACCACTTACTCGGACGACATCATGACGGGTAATCCGCCCACGTGGTCGTCGCGGGTGGTGATCAACCTCGCCGGCTCGGCCGGCGGGGCGCAGGGATCGGTGCCGCGCTTTGCGGGCGATGCCTCCGGCTATGTGTACGTGGCATACGAGGGCTTCGCGAACCGGGGGTTGGATATTTTTGTCGCGGCATCGCCCAACAGCGGTTTGAGCTTCGCGCCTCCCCTACGGCTGAACCCGGCGCCCTTCTACGACATGGACTACGCGCTCGGTAACGACCGTCCCGGTAACTTTCCTTCGCTCGCCGTGGACCGCTCCAGCGGCCCGAATCACGGGAACGTCTACGTGGTCTACGTGACCAACGATAGCGGCGACGGCTCCGATGTCGTCTTCCAGCGCAGCACCGATCAGGCCGCTACATTTTCCGCGCCGGTTTATCTGAACTCGAACCCCGGTTCGGACCGGCCCCAATGGTTCCCGTACGTGACCGTGGATTCGCAAACCGGCCGTGTGTCAGTGATCTATTACGATCAGGGCATCGCCACCAGCGGCGACATGACTGAGGTGACCTGGACCTATTCCGACGATGGCGGCGTAACCTGGGTGAAGCCCTCGCCGCTGTCGCCGCGGCCGTTCCACGCGGGATATGGAAACGACACGGGCCAGCCGAACCTGGGCGATTACATCGGCGCCGTCGCCCAGGGGGGCACGCTGTACGCCGCCTATGCCACTACTCCCGCCATTGCGCTGTTTACCGACGGGCAGGGACCCAGCCCCGACGGCAGTGGCTGGCCCTATCCGAATGCCACGCTACAGAAGGGCGTCTCGGCGCTGCTTCCAGTCAGTCTGGGCACGGTGACATTCACCGAGAGCGGAGGCAACGGATTCATCGACGCGGGCGACCAGGTGCGGCTGCGCGTGCCCTTGCGCAACTACGTGCTCAATCCAACGCAGCACCCGGCGGCGCTGGCGGGCGTGAGCGCCACCCTCTCCACCTCCACCCCGAAAGTCACCGTCACCGGCGCTACCGCATCCTACGGTTCGATCGCGCCCGGAGCTACCGTCTCCAACACGCAGGATTTCCTGGTGCAGGTCGCTCCCGATTTCGTGCCCGGAACGAAGGTCGAGTTCTCGCTGAAGGTGACCGGCCCGCAGGGGTCCACTACGCTTCTCTTCACCGAGAATACTGGCACGCCGGTGGCCCGGGAGATCTTCGCCGAAAACTTCGATGCCGTCGCGCCGGGCTCGTTGCCGGTGGGATGGACGACGAGCCATACAGGTCCCACGCCGCCGGCAAACGTCAGTCCCGTGCCTCCCGGGTATATCGTTCCATGGACGACGGACAATTCATTTTGCGGAGCCGCCTCGAACGGCTTGTTCCATATCAATGCCAACGACGGGCCTACGGCGGCCAACGGCACGCGCAACCACACGCGCTTCGAACGCGTATTTTCGCCCAGCATCGTAGTTCCGCCCGGCGCCGGCTACGTGACGCTGGATTTCGACATTTGCTACGACACCGAGGACGACCCGGAATATCAGTACGAGGACTACGATGGCGCCACCCTGCGCATTATCGATCAGACCACCGGCCGCACGGCCCGGACCGCCCTGGTTGAGGCGTTCGCCGAGTGGATTCACACCGGCGACATTCTGCACTTCCCGAAGCATTTTCCCCGGTCCGGATCGGCCGCCTACTTCCAGGACATGTCCAACTGGGGCGGTTTCTCCAACGGCTTTCAGCACGTCTCCATGCGGTTCAATGGAATGGAGGGCAGCACCGTATCGCTGCGCTGGGACTATACGCAGGATGCAAGCCTGACCTGCGCCGACCTGCGCTTCGGAAACAGGTGCGGCGTGATCATCGATAACGTAGTGATGCGCAGCGTCACAAGCGCGTCGAACGAGTTGCAAAGCGTCACGCTGAAAGCCGTGGAGGGCTCTCCGAACCAGTTCACGGGAACGGTCGAGTTGCAGCCGGTCGCCCCGTCCGGAGGCGTGACGGTGCAGCTAAAGAGCAGCATGCCGGGCGAGATCACCATGCCTGACAGCATTACGATCCCAGCGGGCGCGACCGTGTCTTCCCCGTTCACGGTTACGGTCGATTCCGCGGTCCACGGCGCGAGCATGACGATCTCGGCGGCGGGACCGTCGAATGCGCGCTCCGCGGCGATCCGGGTGCCGTAGCATTATTGCAGTGTGAAAGTCACGGTGATCTCGGTGACTACTTCCACCGGCTCGCCGTTGAGCTTCGTGGGCTTGTAAACCCAGCGCTTCACGGCATCGATCGCGGCGCCCACCAGCAGCGGATGCCCGTCCCTGGCGCGCAGATCGAGTACGGCGCCATCGGCGCCGATCACCGCGGCCAGGTGCACGGTACCCTGGATGCGCGCCTGTTTGGCGAGAGGCGGATATGCCGGCTTCGGACCGAAAACCAGCAGCGCTGCCTGTACCTCGCCGCCCCGCTTGACCTGCTGTGTGGGGGCCGGCGGTTGTGGCGGCTTAACGACGACCGCCGCAGGAGGCTGCGCCGCCTCGTGCCGTTCGTTGGCGATCTTCGCAATCACCGGCGAGACGTCGCCCACCCACGGCATCCCACCGGGGACGCCCTCACCAGGTCCTGACGCCGTTCCCAGCACCTCAGGCGGCGGATCCACGATCTGCGCGACCCGGGACGGCACGCTGGTTGGCGCGGTGAGCCCGGTCATTGCGATCGTGCGCCGCGTCACAGGCGTACGAGACACCTCGGTCCTCTGCGGCGCCGGCGGATGGTATGCCCGCGGCGGGCCGACCACCGGAATGTACACCGAGACTTTCTGCAGCATCTCGGGATGCACCAAGGGGAACACAATCGCGACGCTGACGAGCGCCGTCTGCATCGTCAATGAGGCGGCCAGCGTCCAGGGCCGGGCCGCAATTCCACGCGCTTCCACAACACTCTGCTCAAACATATCCACCTCCTCATGTTTTTTGGGAGGCGGCCGGCCAACCTCAATCGCATTTCCTGATCCTTTGGACACCGCGCGTGTGTTTTGGTTCCCGCCGCGTTATACCATCGTTCTTATGCCGAAACGCCGCGTTGCCTTCCTGCTTGCGCTGCTCATGGCAGTGCCGCTGCTCATGCAGGCGCAGAATCCGAAGAAGAAAAGGAAGAAGGCGCAGAGCGATCCCGAAGCGCAGCAGATCGTCGATCTGCCGGCCGGCCAACATCGCGGGCGAGATTCCCGGCGACCGTGCCAGCGACCCGGACAAGCAATCGGACTGGCCCGCCATCGCCTACGCCGCCGATGGCTCGCTCTACGCCATCTACATCGAGTGGAACGACAAGGACGCCGACCGCGTCGTGGTGCGCCGCCGCGACTCCGCCGGCGCGTGGGGCAAGCCCCATCGCCATCGACGACGGCAACTGGGACCACTACTCGCCCACCATCGTCGGCCGCGGCGCGGGCGCGCTCGCCATCTGGTCCGGCCAGTCGAACGGCAACTTCGATCTCTATCGCCGCCGAGATCTCGCCCAACGGGCGCGGCCTCGAAGCCCGAGCGCCTCACGCGCGCGCCGTTCAGCGATTTCAACGCGCGCGCCGTCGCCGACTCCGCCGGCAACGTGACGCGTGGTGTGGCAATCCTTCCGCAGCGGCAACGCCGATATCTACGCGCGCCGCCTCACCGGCAAGAACGTGGGGGCCGGAGACGCGCGTCTCCACCAGCGAATCGAACGATTGGGAGCCCGCCGTCGCGCTCGACAGCCGCGGCGTCGCCTGGATCTCGTGGGATTCCTATCACACCGGCAACTACGACGTGTTCCTGCGCTCGTTCGACGGCAGCGAAGCTCGGCCCGCAGATCGCCATCACCACCGAGCCCGCCGCGCAGTTCCACAGCTCGGTGGCGGTGGATGGCGACGATCGCGTCTGGGTGGCCTGGGACGAAGGCGGCATCAACTGGGGCAAGGATTTCTCGCGCGCCAGTTCCGCGCCGGGCAGCCGCGGCCTGCACTACTCGCGCAAGATCGGCGTGCGCGTCTATGCCAACGGACGCGTGCAGAATCCTTCCGCCGACATCTCGCAAAGTCCTCACCGGCCGCATGTCGCGCTACGCCGAACTGCCGCACCTGGCGACCGACGGCTCCGGCGCGATCTGGATGGTCTTCCGCCACTGGACCTTGCGCAGCCGCACGAGATCTATCACTTCTATGCCACGCGCCTGAGCGGCGACGCCTGGAGCGTGCCCTTGCAATTCTCCGTCCAGCTCCGGCCACAACACGCAGCACGCCGCGCTGGCGCTGGCGCCCGACGGCACAGCTGTCGGTGGCCTATGCGAGCGACGGCCGCTCGCCGACCAATCCTCCCCAACGACCAGATGCACGCGCTGCACTACAACGTCTACGTGTCGCGCGCTGCCGAAAGGCGATGGTCCGCCGAAAGTGACGCTGGCGAGGCGACGCTGCCGCGCGCCCGCCGCGCGCCCGCCGCTGCGTCCGCGCTACACGATGACCGCCGGCGGCGCGACGTATCATCTGCTGATGGGCGACGCGCATCGCCACACCGATATCCGCGGGCACAGCGGCGTCGACGGCTCGCGTGCTCGATACCTATCGCTACGCCATGGACGCCGCGCAGCTCGACTGGCTGGGCACCTCCGATCACAACGAAGTGACTGGGCGGCCGCTGGCCCGACGGCCTGCGCGATTACCAGTGGTGGTAGCGTGCAGAAGACCGTCGACCTGATGACGCACGCGCCCACTTTCATCGGCGTCTACAGCTACGAGCACAGCATGATGCGGCCGGCCGGGCATCGCAATATTCTCTTCCTCAAGCGCGGCGCGCCGCTGCGCCTGATCGACCGCGCCAAGCGACCCGACGACAACCTGCCGCCCAACCTGTGGAAGTGGATGGAGGCGAATGTCTTCACGCAGCCCGGGCAGAAAGTCGGTGATCGTGCCGCACACCTTCGGCGCCGGTCCGCTGGCCGACTGGAACTGGCCCAACGCGCGCTTCGATTGCCTGCTCGAAATCTACCAGGGCTGCCGCGGCAGTTACGAAGCCTGGCGCCTGCCGGACAAGGAAAAGCGCGGTCCCACGCAGGTCGACGAGCCCGGCCACTTCGCGCAGGACGCGCTGGCCAAGGGCAACATCTACGGCTACGTCTCGTTCAGCGACCACGGCTCCACGCACAACAGTTGGGCCTGCGATCTGGGCGCAAGACGGAGGATCGCGCCGGCCTGCTCGACGGCATGTACGCAGCGCCGCACCTATGCCGCCAGCGACGAGATCATCCTCAAGGTCACCGCCGACGGCCACATGGTGGGCGAGGAATTCACCGCGCCGGCCGGCAAGCCGCCGCTGATTCGAGGCGTCGATCGAAGCGCCCGACGAGATCCTGCGCATCGACGTGGTGAAGGACGGCAAGTATGTCTACACCACGCGGCCCGACCGGCCGCACCGCCACCATCCGCTATCGCGACACCGACATTCAAGCCCGGCAAATCGTATTATTATGTCCGGGTGTTCGAAAGGGACACCGACAATCCGGAAGGAGACCCGGAGATCGCCTGGGGATCGCCGTTCTACGTGACCTATCAATGACGCGCAAATCCAAGGGCCTGGAAGCGCTGTTCGGCGTCGCGCCACGGATCCTGTTCTGCACGCATCTGGAGCCGTCCCGCTGGTGGCCGCGCGATGGAGCTGGCCGCGGCAATGCGAGAGCCGGCCGGAGAACCTGCGGCGATCTCTGATGCGGCTGGTCGCCGGGTGAGGTCCTGCGCACGCGCGGCGAAGGCGCGGCGGTCGAATATCAGGCGAATTCCGACTGCCCGTTCTTCGCCGAGATCCAGGCCATGATGGCCAAGGCGGCCAGCCGCGAGAACGCCGTCGGGATCGGAGACGATCCTGGTGGTGGACGACCAGGCGGCCACGCTGAAGGTGGCGCGCATCCTGCTCGAGAGCTTCGGCTACGACGTGATGGCGGCGGCAAGCGCGCAGGAGGCGCTGATCCTGTTCCGCCAGCATCAGCAGAGCATCCGCCTGCTGCTGACCGACGTGGTGATGCCGGACATCGCCGGGCCGCAACTGGCGGAGCGCCTGCTGCGCATCGAGTCCAGGGCTGCGCGTGATCTATATGTCGGGCTACAGCAATGAGGAACTACGCAAGCGGGGGGCGGCGTTCCTGAACAAGCCGTTCAATCCGGCGAGCCTGGCGAAGCTGGTGCGGGAGACGCTGGACCGGGAATGATCGGGTTGCCGCGACGCCGAGCGGTCAATTCGTGTCGCGCGCCGTGGCGCATGTGGAGAACATCGATGCGCTTCTGCTTTTCCTGAACGCGATAGATTATCCGGTAGATATGGGGTTTGTTCCCGTAGAGCAAATGCCTGAGATCACGATGCTCGGGCGTCTTCGGGCAGAGCGGAAAGGTCCCACTCCGCGCGGGGCATAATCTTAACGCTATAGACCACGTGTGTTTTCGAATTCTGCGAAGAACTCCTCGATGCGGCGCCCCTGTCCTCGTCTGGACTGCTCCAGACCCTGCCGGATCCCCTCACGAGCGCCGGCACGAGCAGCTATGTCGAGCAATCGTTGATAGGCTCCAGCGTCCTGGACGACGGCCGCTGCCTGGCCTTTGACCGTCAGCACGACTGGCCGCTTGCTCTTCTTGATTTGCTTCATGAAATCGCCAGAGCGGCGGCGGAAGGTCGTGAGAGACTGGATGTCCTTGGTGATATCAAGCATAACTACGCTCTCCTTGACGCACCTTTTTAGGTGCTTTATCTCGCGGAATCCTCCAGGCTTTCGGCAGTATGTCTAAACACCGCGTACCAGTCCGCCATCCACCGCGATCGATGTGCCCGTGATATAGCTCGCCCGTTCCGAGGCCAGGAACACCACCAGGTTCGCGAACTCTTCCGGCTGGCCCAGACGGCGCAGCGGCACCTGACTCGCCCAGCGCTCGCTTGATCTTCTCCACGGGCACGCGATTCCGCCGCGGCCAGCTTCGCCGTCAGCGATTCCAGCCGCGCCGTCGCCGTGTAGCCCGGGCACACATTGTTCACCAGCACGTTGTGCGGTCCGTATTCGTTGGCCAGCGTCTTGATCAGCCCGCTCACCGCCGAGCGCACCGAATTGGACAGGATCAGGCCGTCCACCGGCTGCTTCACCGTCACCGACGTGATCGCGATGAATCGTCCCCAGCGCCGCTGCTGCATGCCCGGCAGCACCTCGCGCGCCAGGTACACCGTGCTCATCAGGTTCAGATCCGCGGCCGCCTTCCAGTCCTCCACCGTCGTCTCGGCGAAGGTTTTCGACGGCGGACCGCCGGCGTTGGCCACGCAGATGTCGATCCGGCCGAAGCGCTGCGCGGTCTCCCGCACGAAGCGCGCACCTGCGTCGTAGTACGGTCACGTCGAGCGCGCGTGCCAGCACCTCCGCGCCCGTCTCCCGCGCGGATCTCCTCAGCCGTCGCTTCGCAGCGTCGCGTCCGTGCGCGCGCACAGCGCCAGCTTCGCGCCTTCGCGCGCCAGGCCCAGCGCGACGGCCTTGCCTAAGTCCCTGGCTGGACGCCGCCACCAGCGCCACGCGATCCTTCAATCCGAGATCCATGGCTATCCCCGGATATCCGCCGCAGGTATTCGTCGTCTTTCGTTGAGCCAGTCCTGGCGGATCGGGCTGAAGATGTCGAGATCGAGCGTATCTTCGAGCGCCACCGCCGCGTGCGGCACGTTCGACGGAATGTGCAGCACCTCGCCGGCGTGCACCACCATCGCGTTTGCCCTCGAGCTCGAATTCGAGCGCGCCTTCCAGAATGTAAGTGATCTGCTCGCTCTCGTGATGATGCAGCGGCACCACGCCGCCCTTGGCGATGAAGACCTGCGCCACCATGGCCTTCTCGCCGGTGATGATCTTGCGCGCGATCGTCGGGCTCAGTATCTCCTTGGGAATCGCGTTCCAGACGAAATGCTCCATGCGAATCTCCTCCAGGCTGTTATTGTACCTGGGGAGAAATGACGGAGCCCGATTGCGGATCGGATGGGGTAACGCGCCGCCGCCGCAGACTCAGAGTCCACATGCCGAGGACGGCAGTCGCCAGTGCGAACGCAGCCAGCCCGGCGCCCAGCACAGACGACTGCTGCTCCAGCCGTCGCCGGATCGCGAGATCCGCGGGCCCGCGCAGCCGCACCTGGTAGCCGTCGAATTCCGGCTCCACGGTCTGGGGCACGGAGATGCCGCTCACCGCTACCTGCATTCCGGGATAGATCTGCTCGAACACAGACTGGCCCCGCGGATTGGCGGGATAAAAGACGCGCACGCTGCTGCGGCCGGATTGGATCGAGATGACGTCGAAATCCCGGCCGAAACCGACGTCGAGCACGGCGCCGCGAACGCTCACCAGTTCGCCCTGATAATCGCCCCGGAGCGCGGCCTCGAGCGGCACCAGCCTGGGCGTCACGGGGGCGCCCCCGGCGGAGTGCAACACGGTGCGGGCGCGCACCTGGAACTCGCCGTCGTCGGACAGGTACATCCAGCCTTCCGTCTGCAGGCGCAAGCCGTCCTCCAGCAGATAAGGGTCGGAAAAAACGCGCACGCCGCCCGACTCGTCCTGCAGGTAGAACTCGGTGGTACCGGAGTGCATGGTCACGGCGCCTTCCAGCAGGCACGGGAAGCCGCCGTCCTCGGCCGCACGCACCTTCGCCGCGGCGATGCTGCTCGGCTCGAAGGCAGCCGCCAGTCGGGCGAACGCCCACAAAGCAATGACAATGCGTATCACTGTAGCTTATCGGCCGAAGCAGCGGAGATCATATCCCGCCGCTTGCGGGCCTGTCTCTATTAGCCGCCGGAAGACCCGGCGCGACAAGGCGGGCAAGTACTGGGAGGTGCTACGGTACCTCGCTCAACCGCTGTGACAGCGCAAATCTCAGCGCCTTATTTTTCCAATGAAATCCGGCCGAGGAGTAAACGGGCGTGGGACCACACGGCTTTCATCCTCGATCCCGCCGGTGCGGCGCCGAGTGCTCGAATTCACCCGGGTCCTGCTGAAGATGCTGGCCATGGTTCCGGCCCCGCGGAACACGGTCTGGCCGACCCGGGGCAAAGCCACCTTGCAGCCCGGTAACCTGGCGAATTGGTGCGCCGGCGTCCCGATCCTAGGCCATCGTCGATTCTGCTCCTGGCTGCCGGCTTAGGGCTTTTGTTGGCCTGCTGCCGCTCCGGCAGTCCGGCCGGTCTGCGGAAATGGGCCAGGTTTCTGCGTCGTCAGCGTCACCAGTGACCGCGCCGGCACCTTCAGCCGCGCCGCGCCCCCTTCCACGGCGACCGGTCCCATCTCCCGAAACGAATCCTCCACGCTGGTCACCACTGCCCGCAGCGACTTCACCTCGCCCGGCACGCCCTCGATCGCGATCTCCCGCGCCGCCCCCAGGTTCGCCACGTGCAGCGTGTAATCCCCGCCGCCCGCGAATGCCGTGAACAGCACGCCCGCCTGGTCCGACGAGGTTCCCAGCGCGTCCGCGTCCGGCGGCGTCAGATTGGTGAAATGCTTCACGAACCAGAAGCGCGCCGTCGGCTGCAGATCGTCGTGCACCGCGCCGTAGTCCGACGTGAATTCCCACTGCACCGTCGCCGCGGCCGGGCGTACAGCAGCAGTTGCTGGTACATCTCGATCTCGCGCAGGCCGTACTGAAACGAATCGTACATCTTGCCGCGATAAGCTCCCGCATCCACGCCCAGTTCGGTCACCAGCAGCGGGAGGTTCAACCATTCCGCCAGGTCGCCCCAGGCTTTATACTGCTCGGGCGAAGCGCCGCCCCAAGAGTGCATTCCCACTGCTCCCACGTACCGCATCGCATCCGGATCGTTGGCCGCCGCCAGCGCATATTCGTGCGTATCGCGCGGGCCGGAGACGTCGCCCAGCAGCATCTTCGTCTTCAGTCCAAGCTTTTCCAAATGCGCGCCGATGCGCCTGATCGCGTCCCGATGCTCCTCCGGCGACAGCAGCACGTCGATGCCGATATTCGATTCGTTGAACGAAAACAGGTCCGGCTCGGCGCCATAGTGTTCCTTGGCATACGAAAGATAGGAGCCGATCGCCTCCACCACCGCCGGCCACTTTTCCTGCGGGATCCGACGCTTCTCCTGCCGGTGCGGCTTGCGGCCCCGGATCGGAGTAGAATTCCTCCGGCAACTGCCAGATCGACGACACGTAGGGGATCTTCATCCGGTTGAGCTGCCGCATCAGCTCGAACTCGTGGCGCAGGCGCGGAATCGGGCTGGTCGTTGGCGGCGCCGTCCGGCGCCCAGCGCACCAGGCTCATCTCCGTCCGCGCCCACGCCACCCGCAGGTTCTGGAGCGTATACTGCGTCACCGGCGATTCGATGGCGAAGCAGTAATTTCCGCCGAAGCCCTTCAGCTTGTACCGCCGCTCGGCCGGCCGCCAGTCCGCAGATGCGCGGGCGCACCGTCGGGCGCGCCGGTGAGCTTCAGCGTGAGCTCCAGCCGCGCGGTCACCCGGCAGCCAGCGCGCCATGATGAAACTCGACCGTGGCGGCGTAGAACCGCCCGTTCCGATCCCAGCGATCCTCGATGCGCACCGGCAGGATCCGATCGAAGCTGGCCGTAAACGCAATCCCCCTGGACGAGCGCATCTCCACGCTCCGGCTCACGCCGCCCAGCAGTTCGCGTCCAGCCGGTTTTTGTACGCCACAAATCGCCGCGCCGCCGTCCAGGCTGGCGCGTCCGCCCAGGAACGAAGCCCGCGGGAATTCCAGCCGGTACGACACACCGTCTACCGGCAGATCGTCTTTGGCTGTGATTTCCAGCACCATGCGCGTGCCGCCGTCCAGGTCTGCCGCGGTCTGTTGGAAGCTGCCGTTCTTGATGTCGCCGCGCCACGTCAATCCGTCGACGCCCCGATTCAAGGTGACGGCATCCCACGCCACCGGCGCCGGCGACATCCGCGAGCGCACGGCCAACTCACCGCCGCCATATAGATTGGTTAACCGGCCGGACCGGTCAAAAGCAGCATTCTCCGCGCCGAAGGCGGAAAGGGGTAAGCAGCACAACCACTCCTGCCCCTAAAGCAGGCACTCTCATGGGGAACCCCGATCATCCGCAGGCGGCAGCCCACGCCGCAACCGCGCTTACCAGCTATGCCGCTCCTCCGTCCACGGATCTCCGTGCATGTGATATCCGTTCTTCTCCCAGAATCCGGCTCGATCGCGCTCCACCAGTTCCACGCCCGCCACCCATTTCGCGCTCTTCCACGCGTACAGCCTCGGGACAATCAGCCGCGCCGGGCCCCCGTGCTCCACCGCGATCGGCTCGCCGTCGTGCTGTAAAGCCACCAGCGCATCTTCGGCCAGGAAGTCCTCCAGCGGCATGTTTGTCGACCAGCCGCCATCGTGTCCGAATACCTGAACAAACCGCGCGGACTGTAACGCCCCGCCGGCCAACCGCACCAGTTCGTGTGTGGACGGCCCTTCCCAAAGATTCCCCAGCCGAGACCATCGCGTCACGCAGTGGAAGTCGGAAAACACCTTCACGCGCGGCAATTCCTGGAACGTCCGCCAGTCCCACGCGGCCGGCTTCTCCACCAGCCCCGCGATCCGAAAACTCCAGCGCTCCAGGTCGATTTCGGGCGGCCCGCTGGCGTCGAGCACGGCCACTTCAGCGTCCGCGACTGGCCGGGCGGCACGGCGCCGTTCGCGCCGCGTGTCCGGGCTTACAATCACGTCGGCCGGCAGGCCCCCGGGCGCCGGAGTCGCATCGTCCTGCACCTTCTTCTTATCCATCCAGAACACGTCCCCCTCCTGCTCGCTAACATATTACAACTCCGCGCCGATCACGGCCGTTAACAAGTTTCCCCCGGCGAGTGTGAAATTTTGCCGCCGCCCATGCAGCATTTGCCTGCAAATTACCTTTTTTGGTCTCGACAGGAATTTTTTCTTTTGCAGGATGGTTAAAAAGGAGCAATAATACAGCCTAGGCCTTTTAGGCTGCTGCCTCACGAACAATGGAACCGCAGGTGCTAATTCGCATGGCGATGTCACGTGGCGTTTTCCGATGGTCAAGTGCGAGGGTGCTTCCGTGCGCCTTGCTGGTGGCCTGCTCCTCGCTCCCCGCTCAAAGCCTGATGCAGGGCTCCGGCCCCGGAGCCGTCCCCCGGATTTTCAATAGCGACGCCGCCGTTCTGGAATCGCAGGACGTACGCAAGGACCTGCCTTGCACCGTCACCTCCGACAAGGCGCGCGTCGGCTTCGATCTGAAATTCCACGCCGGCTACGACGTCAGCGTGCCGCTGAAGGAACTCGCCGGCTCAGAGAACGCGCTGACCATGATCTTCCGCGTTACGGCGCAGAATCGCAAGGACGATCCGGTCTATTTCACCCAAAAGTATTCAGTCCCGGCCATCGAAGAGGATGCCAAGGGCGATGCCTACCTGCAAGGCACTTTCGATCTCGGTGAAGGCAAATACCATGTCGATTGGCTGATGCGCGACCGCAGCGAGCGCGTCTGTTCCTTCTATTGGGATATCGACGCCGCCCTTCCCGCCAAGGACACCAATCTGGACGCTCGATGACGGCGCGCATGCCGGACACGCTGCGGTCGACATCGACGCGCGCGCCCGGTTCGGTCTTGGCCCACCCCGGATGCAGCGCGAGCACGAGGATGTGTCGCGGCTGGAGATCGATCGCGAGACACTTCACGACGGCATTCAGTCCCGCCTTGCTGGATCGATAGGCATACGAGCCGCCGGTCAGGTTGAGGCGCGATGCTGCCCATGCGGCTGGAGACAAACGCCATCACCTTCATCCGGCTCGCGGCGACGTGCTCGACGAACGCCTCGGCGAGCTTCATCGGGCCGATCAGGTTGACGTCCAGGATGCGCTGCCACTGGGCGTAGTCGGTCTGGCCGAAAGGCGGATGATGCTTTCCGAGTCCCGCATTGCTGACGAGAATGTCGATGGGCTCGCTTCGCAGCTCGTCCGGCCAGCGTGTCGATCGCCGCGCAGATCGGAAACGTCGAGCTTGAGCACGCGCACGTCTCCCTTCGATCGCGCGCGCGGCGTCGGCAGCGTCGGGATCGAGACACGTTGCGAAGACTCGATAGCCCTCGGCGGCGTACTGGCGAGCGAACTCGACGCCCAATCCCGTATCGCAGCCGGTGATCAGAACGCTGCGCGCTGGCGTGTCGTTGTGTGTCGATGCGTCTTCGGGCAAGGTGCTCACTGTTGCGTCCCTTTCGATTCTTGCTCGGAATACGTCCGCCCCGGCTTGCTGCGCGGAAGCGATACCGTCCGGCGCTGTTTCACCGGATTCAACTCGCGCCGGAGAGCATCAGACGGCTCGCGCAACTCGATGTCCTGAGCGCGGAAATACAGGCGCACCGGCACGCGCGCAGAGCGCCCGACGCCCGGCTTTTCGGCGGCCAGCCGGATGTTGTGGGAATCGTTGTCGGTGATGACGAAGCGGCCCGCGGAGTCGGTGGTTGCGCGCGTCTTCTCGACATACGTCGTGAAATTCAGCACCCAGAGCACCACCGTCGCGTCGGCGAACGGGCCGCCCGGCGGCATCGACCACCTGGCCGGCGACGACTCCGTGATCATGCATCGACACATAGACATTCCAGAGCAGCGACGGCGATGGCGATCGTCGCCGGCACCAGCACGAACCGGTTGATGACGAGGCGCCGCCAAAGCGGAGCCTCGACGTCGTCGCCGCTCATCCCTTGGTTGCCCCGGAAGTGAGGCCGCGGATGAACTCGTTCTGCGCCAGCAGGAACAGGAGGATGCCTGGCGCCAGCACCATGATGCAGAACGCATAGAGCGCGCCGGTCGTATCCTCCTGGTACGACAGGAACCGCGCCAAGCCCAGCGGCAGCGTCTGCATGTCGGCGCTGCGCGTGACGATCAGCGGCCAGAGAAAGTTGTTCCAGGACCAGATGAAGGCGAGGATCACGTTGGTGGCGATCGCGCCCTTGGCGAGCGGCATCATGACTCTCCAGATGATCCGCCATTCCGAGAGCCCGTCGATGCGCGCCGCGTCGATCAGCGATCGCGGCACCGCGTCGAAGCTCGCCTTGAAGACGAAGATGCACACGATGGTCGAGAATTGCGGCAGCGCCAGTCCCGAGTACGAGTCGAGCAGACCCAGGCGGCCGGTGATCAGGTACGCCGGGATGATGGTCGCCTGGAACGGCACCATCATGCACGAGAGAAAGAGCAGCAGGACGAACGGCTTGGCCGGGAAGTCCCGCGTCAGCGCGTAACCCGCCATGGCGTTGAACACGACGTTGGCGACGACCGCGAGTGCCGAGACGACGACGCTGTTCAGAAAATAGCGTGCGAACGGGATGTAGTACCAGACGTCGACGTAATAGAACGGATGCGGCGACTTCGGAAGAATGCTCGGCGGATAGGCGAAGATGTTCTCGCCGGTGACGCTGGTCTTCAGCACCCAGTAGAACGGGATCAGCATGAGGAAGCTGACGCCGATCGAGCGCGAGATGGATCGGCCAGCGTGGATAGCGGATGCATCAGTCCTTCTCCACCGCGCCCGCGTTGCCGCCGGACAGGCGATTGGCGACCCAGGTGATCGCGACGAGCAGGACGAAGAAGACGATCGTCACGGCCGCCGCGTAGTCGAACCGCGTCTGCGAGAAGCCGAGCTTGTAGATGTAGGTGACGAGAAGCTCGGTCGCGCGTCCCGGGCCGCCGCCTGTCATCACGTAGACCAGGTCGAAGCTCGTGAACGAATTGAGCATTCCGATCACGAAGCACAGAAACAGCGACGGCTTCAGAAGCGGAAGCGTAATGCGCCAGAACCGGCGGCGCGCGTTGGCGCCGTCGATCGCCGCTGCCTCATAGAGGTTGGGCGGAATGTTCTGCAACCCGGTCAGCAGGATGATCATGTAGAAGCCGAGCATCTGCCAGATATTCGCGACGATGACCGAAGGGAGCGCCCAAAAGAAGGAATTGAGGAACTGGATCGGACGGTCGACCAGATGGAGCGAGCGGGCAACGTAGTTGATCAGCCCGACTCGCTCGTCGAAGAGCCATCGCCAGATGATCGCGACCGCGACCGTCATCAGCGGATAGGAGATGAAGATGATGGTGCGATAGACGTCGCGCCCGCGAATGTCCGAGCTGACCAGCAGAGCGAGACCCAGCGCCATGACGATCCCGAGCGGCGCGCTGGCGATGAAGATGAGCGTGTTCCACAGCGCCTGCCAGAACACGTCGTCGTGGAGCATCTCCTCGTATTGATCGAGGCCGGCCCAGCGCATCGGCCGCAGCGGCGACCAGTCCGCGAACGAGAGCACCACGTTCCAGAGCAGCGGCAATGATGCGATAGAGCAGGAAAATGGCGAGCGACGGCGCCAGGAAGCACCACACCAGCACCGCTTGACGCGTGCGCCTGCGCGCCAGGCGGCGCGGGCGGTACGGGACCGCCGGAGCGACAGCCACGAAGAGAGCCGGCGTGCGTGAAAGGCTAGGTGTTCCGGCTCAGAACCCGGTTGACCGCGCGTTCCGCGTCGGTCAGCGCCGCCTGGGCGGTCTTGCGGCCGAGCACCGCGTTCTGGATCTCCGGATAGAACGCATCCTTGAGCTGCGCGTCGAAGGGCAACGGCCAGTTGCCGGTGAACTTGTCGGTGTGCTCGAGCTGCGTCTGCAGCACCTGCGCGCCCAGCGGATCGTCCTTGCGCAGGTATTCGAGCCCCGCGCGATCCGCCGCGATGTTCCCGGTCAACAGCTTGCGGCTCTGCGAGAACCGGGTCGCCCATTTGGTTCCGGTCACATGCTTGATGAAAGCCCAGGCGAGATCGGGATTCTTGGTGCTCTTGGAGATGCCGAAGCCGTGGTTGGTGGGCGTGGCCCAATAGCCGGGCGCCTGCGCCACGCCCAGCGTGTTCTCGTTGATCCAGGATCCCTGGCCCTTGACGAAGAAATAGGACGACGAATGGGCGTGCAGCATGCCGACAGTATTGCCGGCGAAGGCGCCGTTCGGCTCGACCCAGCGCCCGGTCCAAGAGATCTTGTTGATCGCGCCGCTGTCGGTGGCCTTGGCCAGACGCTCGAGGACGGCCGCCGCCTGCGGTGTATTGAACGCCGCCTTCTTCATGTCCGGGGTGAGTAGCTCGATGCCGTTCATCTTGAACAACGGCCAGTAGAGCCAATCGAAATTCAAGGTGAGCATGCCGGTCTTCTCGCCCTTCGCCATTTTCTGGGCGAAGCTCAGCAGCTCGTCGAAGGTCTGTGGCGGTGCCGACAATCCGGCGTCCTTGAACATCGTCTTGTTGTAGTAGAGAAGTGTCTTGGCGATATAGAAGGGAAGCATGTAGTTCTTACCCTGATACTGCCAGCTCGCCAGATAGTCGGCGTTGAACAGCTTCGCGACCTCCGGCTCCTTCTTCAGATAAGGCGTGAGATCGAGCAGCGCCGCCGTTCGCCGCGTATTCGACCCATAGCGCGCCTTGGAGATCGACCACGTCGGGCGCCGTACCGGCGACGAGTTGTGTCTGATAGAAGGCCGGAAGCTCGGTGCCTTTCTTGTCGAGCCACTCGATCTCTACGCCGGGATTGGCGCTGCGGAAATCGGCGAACTCCTCCTTGAAGAGCTGCTCCTGGTCCGCGATGTTCCAGGTGAGATAGCTCAGCTTTCGCGAAGCTTGCGCGCGAGATGCCAGGGGCAACGCGAGCGCGGTCGCGCCCGCGAGCGCACCGTGCAATACGGTTCGTCGTTTCATGCGCTTCCTCCGAAGTGACTGCTTTTCGACAATGCTCATGGGGGCGGGGAAGGCCTGACAGCGCCCGACATCGGCCGCCATTTCCATGCGCAATGATCTGTGTTTGCTCAAATGATAGCCTTTACGGGGTGCAAGTCAACGCTGTCGCAGCGTTCGGACTCTTGCGGAATTTTCGATCGCCCTCGATCTCCATTGACCGGTTGCTCGAAAGCGATATTATCGCTGAGCTGGATCGCTGCATGCAGCGGAGGCCCGCGAACCGAAGACTTGTGATTGACGCGACTGCGAATCGTGACTTTCTTTTCTTCAGTCTTCCATCCGTGGCGAATCGATCGGCTGCTGCATAATCAAGCAGTAAGAAAGTCCTGCGTTCGCGGATTTCCTTTGTTTGGTTGCGCATCGTGACGACGTTGGCGCATGCGTTTGCGCCGGAGAAAAGCTGATGGCGTCCCTGTCGCTCGTCGAGGTGACCAAGTCTTTTGGTCCGCTCGAGGTATTGCATCCGCTGAACCTCGAGATCCGCGACAATGAATTCCTCGTGCTCGTCGGTCCGTCCGGCTGCGGGAAGACGACCCTGCTTCGGATGATCGCGGGCCTCGAAGACGTCACCTCTGGCACGATCGCGATCGATGGCCTCGTCGTCAACGAGTTGCAGCCCAAGGACCGCGATATCGCGATGGTGTTCCAGGATTACGCACTGTATCCGCACATGACGGTCTACGAGAACATGGCGTTCGGGCTGATCTATCGCCACCACGCGAAGGACGAAATCCGCCGTCGAGTGGAGCATGCGGCTGAGATCCTCAATATCGGCGATTACCTTGTCGCGACGGCCTCGACAGTTGTCGGGCGGCCAGCGTCAGCGCGTCGCAATGGGACGCGCGATCGTCCGCGATCCGAAAGTCTTCCTGTTCGACGAGCCGTTATCCAATCTCGACGCGAAGCTGCGCGTGCAGATGCGGACCGAGATCAAGAAACTGCACAAGAGGATCGAGACGACGATGATCTACGTCACGCACGATCAGGTAGAGGCGATGACGCTGGCCGACCGGGTGGTCGTGATGCGCGACGGCTGGGTCGACCAGATCGGAACGCCCGACGCGGTCTACAACCAGCCCGCTTCCCTTTTCGTCGCAGGATTCATCGGATGCACCGACCATGAACCTGGTTGCAGCTCGGCTCGATGACCGGAACGGCAGGCTCGCGGTCGTCTTGGGTGAGGCGTCGTTCGCCCTTCCTTCGGTGCACTCCAAGGCCTATCGCGATTGGGTCGGAAGAGACGTGATCTTCGGCCTGCGGCCGGAACATCTGGCGTGGGTCAAGGCAGATATGGACGAGGCTACAGTTGAAGTCGCGGCAACGGTAATCGAGCCGCTGGGGTCCGACACCCTCGTATTCTTCGAGATCGCCGGGCTCGAGATGGTCGCCAGGGTTCCGTCCGAAGCCGTGCAGCATGCCGGTGACCGTGTGCGATTACGGCCCGACCTCCGGCGCATGCATCTCTTCGACCCCGCAACCGGAAAGCGCATCTACTGAGCTTTGCGGAAATGACTGACAATCAGCAAAGCTCAGCCCTCACCCCCATCCCCTCTCCCGCTGTTGCGGGCGAGGGGCGCGTCGTGACGGAAATGGTCGTCTACCATTTCCGTAAGACACAGTAATGTCCGGTCCTGGCCGGGCGCTGCCTGAAGGAGCACGCTTGGCGTCAGACGATCGAGCGCTGCCGGGCGCGGTGCTGTTCGCGCTGGTGCCGCTGGCGATGGCGACCCTTGCGGCGACGGCTTCCGCAGCCGCCGCGACGGTCGACTCGATCGAGTTCTATAACGCATCGCTCGACCACTATTTCATCAGCTCGCTCCCGACGGAGATCGCCGCTCTCGACGGCGGACGCTTTCCCGGATGGGCACGGACCGGCTACAGCTTCAAGGTTTTTCCGACACAGGCCGATGGCGGGCCGACCGCGCTGCCGGTATGCCGCTTCTACATTCCGCCGGAGCATGGAGATTCTCACTTTTTTTCCGCCTCGGCGAGCGAATGTGCCGCCGAGGTCGAGAACATCGCGACCAATCCGTCCTATAGCAACTACGTCGAGGAGACGCCGAACGCGTTCTACATCGCGCTGCCGGACCTCGGAACCGGCGCCTGTGCGGCGGGGACGACGCCCGTGTATCGGCTGTGGAACCAGCGGACCGACTCCAATCACCGTTATACGACCGACGTCGTGGTCAAGGCGCAGATGTTCGCGCGCGGCTACGCGGCCGAAGGCTATGGTCCGGACGCCACCGCCATGTGCTCGCCGTCGAGCGCGCCGTTGTTCGAGCAGACGCGCGTCAGCAGCGACACTCCGTTCAACGCCACCTGCAATGGAACGCTGCAGACCGCCGGGCTCTATCTTGACGCCGAGGTGGAACCGACCCTTGCCGTCGATCCGCTCGACCAAACACACTTCATCGCGGTGTATCAGCAGGACCGCTGGGCCGACGGCGGCTCGCAGGGGATCGTCACCGCCGTTTCGTTCGATTCCGGACAATCGTGGGCGCGCACCATCGTGCCCAGCTCCCGCTGCGCCGGTGGGAACGCGGGCAATGGCAACGACTTTCCCAGGGTGAGCAATCCATGGGTCACGATAGCCGCGGACGGCACGGCGTATCAGACGGCACTGGAGTTTGGCGGCGATGTTCTTTCCCCGGGATCGTCGAGCGCTGTCACTGTGAGCAAATCGAACGACGGCGGACGCACCTGGAGCGTTCCGTTGCCGTTGATCAGCGACGGGTCCGCATTCTTCAACGACAAGGATTCGATCACCGCCGACCTGACCGATGCGCGATACGCCTATGCGGCCTGGGACCGCCTGACGCAGGACGATCGCGGCCCGGCGCTCTTTGCGCGCACGACGGACGGTGGTGCGACGTGGGAGCCCGCGCGCGCCGTCTACGATCCCGGCGTGCATCGTCAGACCATCAACGCTCACGTTGCCGTGCTGCCCGATGGGACGCTGCTGCTTTTTTTCGACGAGCTCAACACCAACGGCCCCGCGAATGCTTCCCTGGTCGTTTTGCGCTCCGGCGACAAAGGTCAGACATGGTCGACGCCGATCACCATTGCACAGGCGCTGTCGGTGGGCACCACCGATCCCGATACGGGCAAGCCCGTGCGCGATCAATCGATCATCGGCGACATCCATGTCGGTACGAACGGTGTCGTGGGCGTCGTATGGCAGGATTCGCGCTTTAGCGCGGGCGCGCGCGACGCGATCGCGTATGCACAATCGAGCGACGGCGGCATCACCTGGACGGGTCCCGTGCGGGTCAGCGCGGTGGCCAGCGTTCCCGCGTTCGATCCCATCGTGCACATTCGCCATGACGGCGGGATCGGCGTGACCTATTTCGACTTTCGCAGCAATCGGAGCGACGACAATGCGCTGCAGACGGATTATTGGCTTGCTGAGTCTTCCGACGGCGGTGCGACCTGGAGCGAGACGCACGTCGCGGGGCCGTTCGATCTCCACTACGCGCCCTTCGCGAATGGATTTTTCCTCGGCGACAATCAATCGCTGGCGAGCGTCGGCGACGTGTTCTACCCCATCTACGCGCGCACCAACGCCGATCTGGCCAATCGGACCGACATTTTCATTTCAGCGATAGAGCCGTCGAGCGCGGTTGAGAGATTTGCTGCGACGAACCAGACGCGCTCGCTCGACGGACGAGCCTGGAGTGCGCCCTACATCGGCGAAAAGGTGGACCCGCCGGTCATCGCCGAAGCGTGGAGGTGGTCGCTGGACGCGGCGCTGAGGCGCGCGCTGCTGTCGCGGAAAAGCCGGCGCTAGATACGCCTGTTTGCCGCCTAAGTGACAGGCGGCGGAACCGCCGCCCTACATGTACGTGTAGCGCAGCCCCAGCCACGCGCCGCGCGGAGCACCCGGATTGCGCCGAGCGGTACGACGGTCGCCTGTCGGACCCTTGAGCGCGATTTCCCCGCCGTGTCTTCGATTCCTGGAATAAGACGGCCGCCGGTCAAGTCAGACAGCAAAGTACGGAGCACAGACTTGAAGCCGTCCAATCCACGCATCGGGAATAAAGTGCCGCGTTTGTGGGTACAGACGGGTACAGGCAATCCTGCCTCCACGACAAGGAGCCTCACATGAGCACGCACGATCCGGCCGGCCCCGGCCACAATCCTGCTCGCCGCAAGGCGATGAGCTGTCTCGCCGCGTGGACCGGCGCCGCTGTCGTCTGGACGGTTGCCGGCGGCGTGCCGCGCGCACTCGGCGCGACAAGCTACGGCAGTCCCAAAGCGGCCGCTGCCAATGCATTGACCTTCGTGCAGATCAGCGATACGCACATCGGCTTTCGCAAGGATGCCAATCCCGACGTCGTGGGCAGCCTGCGTCACGCGATCGGCGACATCAACGCGCTGCCGCAAGCGCCGGCCTTCGTCGTGCACACCGGCGACGTGAGCCATTTGTCGAAGCCCGAGGAATTCGCTCAGGCGCGCGAAATACTGACGGAGCTGCGTGTCGATCGCGTACACACGATTCCGGGCGAACACGACACCATCGATGACGGCACGACCGGCTACCTAAAGTTTTTCGATCACGACGGCAAGGGCAAGGCCTGGTACAGCTTCGATCAAGGCGGCGTGCATTTCATCGGCTTGAACAACGTGCTCAACTTCAAGATGGGAACGATGGCGTCGCTGGGCGACGAGCAACTCGCCTGGATAAAGAGCGATCTCGCGGGCGTCTCGCACTCGACGCCGATCGTGGTGCTCGCGCATATCCCGCTGTGGACCATCTGGGAGCCTTGGGGCTGGGGCACCGCCGATTCTCCGCAGGCGATGGCGTTGTTGCGTCCGTTCGGGTCGGTTACCGTGCTCAACGGCCATATTCATCAAGTGCTCCAGAAGGTCGAAGGCAATGTCTCGCTGCACACTGCGATGTCGCTTGCCTATCCGCTGCCTACTCCGGGCCAGGCAGGCATCGGCGAGCCCGGTCCGGTTACCGTGCCGGCGGGCGAGCTCGGCAAGCTGCTCGGCACGCGCCAGTTGAGCGTCGTGCGCGGAAAGCACGAGCTGGCGCTGGTCGATACGCCACTCGCCGGCTGATTCGTAAACAGCGGCCGCTTGCAGGAACCGCCGCGGCGCCAGGGACGCGCGGCATCGCAAAGCGCTGCCCAAAGCGCTGCGAGGCGGCCATGCCTGCAAAATCTCTCCAACGTAGAAGGACAGTATCGTGCGCTACTCTTTTTCCCGCATTACCACTCATCCGCTTCGCGTCGGCGGCATGCTCGCGCTGGTCCTGTGCACGGCCTTCATCATTCCTGCGATCTTCGCGGCAGCGACGCCATCCGCGCCAACGGTCGAGATCGGTATCGCAAAGTTTGCGTACGGTCCCAAGGAAATCACGATCGCACCCGGCACCAAAATTGTCTGGACCAATCACGACGAAACGCCGCACACGGTGACGAGCAACGACAAGACCTTCGCCTCGAAGGGTCTGGATACCGACGACAAGTTCGAGCACACCTTCGCCACCGAAGGGGACTTCAACTACATCTGCACCGTGCATCCATTCATGACCGGTGTCGTGCACGTGCACAAGCAATAGCGCCGGCTCGAGTCCTCGACCAGAGGTTGAAGTGGGTTGGACGGTTGCCGGCAAAGCGCAGCGGTTGGACCATGACCTTGACTGATACGGTCGTCCGCGATGGCATGAGTGCGCCGATGATGCGCGCTCGCGTCGCTTCGTACGACAAGAAGGTCGCACTTGTCCTGCAGGGCGGAGGGGCGCTCGGCAGCTACCAAGCGGGCGTTTACGAGGCTCTCTCGACATCCCCGTATCTGCCCGATTGGGTGGCGGGCATCTCCATTGGCGCGATCAATGCTGCCATCATCGCCGGCAACGCGCCGGCGAAACGAGTCGAGCGCCTGCGGACATTCTGGGAAGGGGTCACAGCGCCGTCGTCGCTGTGGCCGGTCTTGTCCAGCGCGATCGCAGGAGAGAACCGGCGCACGAGCTCGCTCAACGCGCTCATGTTCGGACAGCCCGGTTTCTTCGCCCCGCATCCCCCGCTGCAGTGGCTGGTCGGCGGTGCGCCGACGAGCTACTACGATACGAGCGCGCTGAAGGACACGCTCGAACGGTTGGTCGATTTCGACCGCATCAACGCCCGCGAAATCCGCTTCAGCGTCGGTGCCGTAAATGTGCGCACCGGCAATTTCGCGTACTTCGACAATGCTCGAATGACCATTCGGCCCGAGCATGTCATGGCCAGCGGCGCTTTGCCGCCCGGCTTTCCGGCAGTCGAGATCGCGGGCGAGCACTACTGGGATGGCGGCCTTGTCTCCAACACCCCGCTCCAATACGTGCTGGAATCATTTCCACGCCTCAGCCGGCTGACGTTCCAAGTCGACTTGTTCCATGCGCGGGGGCGACTGCCCACCGATCTCGAGGAAGTCCGGGAGCGGGAGATGGACATCCGATATTCCAGCAGGACCCGTGCCGTCA
The DNA here is from genome assembly GCA_963745385.1 of uncultured beta proteobacterium. Taxonomy (GTDB): domain Bacteria; phylum Pseudomonadota; class Gammaproteobacteria; order Burkholderiales; family Casimicrobiaceae; genus PALSA-1003. The sequence goes on along the minus strand of CAVUXI010000010.1, from coordinate 75,203 downwards.
CCGATATGTTTCGGACGATGCACGACGTCCGGCACAACATCCATAGCCTCTGGGATCGATTGCCCGAGAGGCTGCGAAAAACGCCGGAAGCGAAGTTCCTCTATGAATTCAGCTGCGTGACAACGATGGATGTCGTCGAGCTCATCTACCGGCCGACCGACGCCCAGGGCCATTCGAAAGACTATGAATTCAGCCGAAGCACGATGCTGAAGCGCTGGGCCCAAGGACTCGCGGATGCGCAGACGACGCTGGTCGCATCGCCGTGGCTTGCGCCCATGCCGTCCGAGGTCGGCGCACGCACCTTCGACGTGCTGAAAAATGCCCCAGACGGCGCAGGTCCCGGCCCGGCGGGATCGCGGAAATTCAGCGATAGCACGGAGAGATCAACATCGACGTGATGCTTATCGGGTCATGCCGCCGTCAACCCCTTTGAGGGCAACAGGCTTCTAGATGGAAAAGATACAGATTGTGCTGAATAGCTCGATGAGAGAGGCAACCGGTCCCGCCAGGCGGACTGGTTCCGGTCGAGTGCTCCGGGGGCTTCCTGTTGTGCTCGGCGCTGTCGTCGCGCTTATTGTCGGTTTTGTGGCAAGCAAGACCGTCAGGCAGCCTTACGAAACGCCTTATTCTCATCTCTTCTTCAGCGACACCCTGCACATGAAGGCATGGCTGCTGACGGCTGCGTTGCTGCTGTCGCTCGGCCAGTTACTCACGGCGGCGCGCATCTACGAAGTGCTGCGCTTTCCACCGAAGGGCCGCTTCTACCATGCGGTTCATCGTTGGTCAGGGCGGATCGCCATCCTGCTGACACTGCCGGCCGCTTACGATTGCATCTTCCTGCTGGGCTTCGAGACAAACGATGTTCGCGTCACGCTTCACTCGTTGCTGGGGTCATTTCTGTACGGCGCCGTTCTCGCCAAGGTCCTCATTGTCCGCTCGCACGCCTTCCCCAGTTGGGCGCTGCCGCTTGCCGGAGGTGTGCTGTTCTGCATGCTCGTCGGGTTGTGGCTAACTTCTGCGTTCTGGCTCTTCAAGGCCGCCGGCGTCGGCTTGTAGGGTGTCCGACGGAGCGCTTGCGCGCCCATCGTCGTATACCGTCGAAAAGCGTTTCGGCGGACCGGCTTGCGTCGACTTGGCTGGAGTTCTTGTCAGCGATGGCCGGCATCGCCACTTGGCAGGCCGATACGGTGCAGGAGGTCTTGAAACCGCGGATCGGACCGGAGCGGATCGAAGACCGGTCGCATGAGGATGGAAGGATTGAATCGCGCGCGAAAGGCGTTGTTCAGCCACATCATCGCCCGGTCGTTGTCGCCGAGCCCGACGTAGATCAAGGCGATGCTCGCATCGGTCGAAGAGCCTTGACTCAGCCGAGTCTCCAGGCCCTTGACGATCTTCATCGCCTCGTCCTTGCGTCCTGAAACGGCATATACGTTGGCGAGATTGGATTCGAACGTCGTATTTCCTCCGGCAAGCTCGATGGCTCTCCGGAATTCCGCGATAGCTTCGGCGTGCTGGTGTTTCTGCTCCAGAGCCTGACCCAGCTGGTAATGCGCGACGGCGAAGTGCGGATCCATTTCGATGGCTTTCTGACTTTGTTGAACGGAATCCTCATAAAGGTGAGCGACGCACAATACATCCGCTAGGTCAGCGCTGATGATGAGGGAGAGAGGGTCCAGGCTCTCCGCTTTTTTCAATTCGGCGATGGCTTCGTCATTGCGTCCCATGACCATCAGGTGCGAGGCGTACCATTGATGGGCCGTTGCGTAGCCGGGATTGAGCGCCAGCGCGCGTTTGTATTCCTTCTCGGCGGATGTCCACTCCCAATCGTACAGATCCTGGATGAAGGCTAGCGACGTGTGAGCCTCGCTCAGGTTATCGTCCAGTGCCAGCGCCTTGGTCACCGCCGCTCTGGCTTTGGGAAAAGCATCCTGCGGCGAGAGAATCCCGTATTCCCAGTCTCCCGATAGCGCGTAGGAATCGGCCAGTCCGCTATACGCCGCGGCAAAGCCCGGGTCGCTGTCGATGGCATGGCGGAAATAATCGGTGGCCTTGACCAGACCCTCGCGGGTTCTTTTGTTCCAGAAGTACCGTCCTTTGAGGTAATCCTCATAGGCTTCGGGATTTACTTTCCTCGTTCTTTCAAGCGCAGCTTCTTCCTGCGGATTCAGAGCTACCTGGATCTGCGCCGCAATCGCCCGGGCTACGCTGTTCTGCAGCACCAGCGTGTCCTGAAGCTCACCTTCGTAGCTCTGCGCCCAGAGGTGCTTCTCCTCCGGGACCTGGATCAGCTGGGCGGTGATCCGCACGCGTTCGCCTGATCGCAGCACGGTCCCTTCCACGACAGCGTCCACGTTCAGCTCGCGGGCGATCTCGGACAGCGGCTTGTGAACGCGTTTATACGCCATTGCCGACGTACGTGAGATCACGCGCAACGCGCTGATTTGTCCCAGGTCCGCGATCAACGCGTCGGTCATTCCATCGGCGAAATAGTCCTGCGTCGCATCGCCCGATAGGCTCTCCAATGGCAACACCGCCAGAGAGCGAATCTTCGAGGGCTGGCCGTGCGAGTAGAGCATCCAAGACACCGCGGCAACGAGTGCCAAAGCCAAGCCCAAACCCAAACCGAGATCTCTGCGCGCGTGCGGCCAGCGCGGTTGCTCCAGCGCGGAGGCGGCGTGAGCAAGTTCGGCGCGACTGGAGTCGGCAGGCGCAACACGAGCCTCGATTGCCGGCCCCGGCGGCTTCTCAGCCGCCGTGTCGACGGGAGTGACGTCGGCCAGGAACCGGTAGCCGCGACGGGCGACAGTCTCGATGAAACGCGGATTCTCCGCTGAGTCCCCCAGCGCTCCGCGAATTTTGTTGATGGCTTTGTTGAGGCCGTGATCGAAATCTACGACCGTCTGCCCCCAAAGTCTCTTGCGCAACTCCTCCCGGGTTATCAGCTCTCCTGGCTTTTCCAAAAGCATCGCCAGGACTTGGAACGGCTGCTCTTGCATCGGGATGCGCATGCCGCGCTTGGTCAGTTCGCGCGCTCGAAGATCGACTTCGAACACACTAAACCGTAGCCGTCCGGACGCGTCGTTAGGTCGTTGCATGGCAGACATGAGCTCTCTGGGCGCTCAAGCCTCTTGGTGGCCGGAGCGACCTAGAGCTGCGTAGTTCAGCGAATCGTAGTCCAAGGCTGGCGCCCCGGCCAGTGGGTGGTTACGCCGGTTCTGCGTTATTGCGAAAGATGGGGAATACGTTTCGCAAGGTCATTGATTCTGCTGGATTTGCGAGGGTACCTACGTTCCAGCAACAAAGGATTGCCCGTCCATTGCAGCTAATCCGTAGCTGATCAAACTGCGGCATTGCGCGATCGGCGTTCGCGACGGAGCCGTCAATGAAAAATCAAGGCCACCACGATGATTTCGAGCACGTCATGCTTCCCCATCTCGATGCCGCATATAACCTGGCCCGCTGGCTGGTTCGCGACCCGTCTAGGGCTGACGACGTCGTTCAGGACGCCTACGAACGCGCATGCAAATACTTCGCATCGTTTCGAGGCGGTTCCGGCCGCGCGTGGCTGCTGCAGATCGTTCGCAACGCGGCCTACTCGACGCTCAAGGCCGAGCGGCTGGGAATGGAAGTTTCACTCTCCAGTGGCGCACACGACGACTATCACGACGGTGTCGATATGGACCTGCCCGATTGGAGTCCCGGTCCCGAGGAGGTGCTGACCCAGCGACAGGACCTCACGGCGCTGGACGACGCGCTCAACGCGCTTCCAGCGCCGTGGCGCGAATGTCTCATCTTGCGCGAAGTCGAGGAGCTCTCGTACAAGGAGATCGCGCAGATCATGGAAGTGCCGATCGGCACCGTCATGTCGCGCCTCGCGCGAGCGAGACGATCGCTGCAGCGCGGGGAGGAGCACGGACGTTCGTCGCCGGGGAACGGCAATGCGGCCATCGCGGCCACCGAGGAGCGGCCCACCGAGGAGCGCCGATAGTGCGGTGCGACCGGACGCGCCCGACGCGGTGAGAGTTTACGGCGGATGCCCCCGGATTGCTGCGGATCGCCGCTCGCGGCGGCACCGATGCGGCGCTGTCGCTACAGGACCTTGCCGCGGTCAAGCCCGATAGCCCGATACGAATGGATCGAGGTCGAATTCGGCCTTGAAGAAATCGACGAACGCGTTCACCTTCGCCGAGTAGCGCCGATTCGCGGGTGACACCGCATGAATCGGCAGCGGCTTCGGCTGATAATCCTTGAGGACGAGTTTTAAGCGCTTGGCCCTGATGTCGTCGCCAAACAACCAGATCGGAGAAAGTGCAATTCCGATCCCGGACAGCGTTGCGGCGCGGACCGCTTCCGAACTGTTCGATTGGAAATTTCCCGAGACTCGAACCGAGCGGTCGCGCCCACCACGCGAATAGGGCCATGCGTTCGCCGTGGCTAGACCTGTGTAGAGGATGCAGTTGTGCGTGCCGAGCTCCTCGGGAGTGCGGGGCTCTCCACGTAGTTTGAAATAGGCGGGTGCGCCGGCCGTCACCCGAAACGTCGTGCCGATGCGGCGGGCGATGAGATTGCTCTCCTTCAATTCGCCAATACGGAAGGCGATGTCGATGCCTTCTTCCACCAGATCGACAAAGCGATCGTTCAATTGAAGGTCGACGCGCAGTAACGGGTAGCGCTGCATGAACGAGCGCATGCGGCTCATCACCTGTGTTCGCCCGAAGCCCACCGACGTCGCTACGTGGAGTACCCCGGCGATCTGTTCGCGGCCGGTCTTGAACGTCGCTTCGGCACTTTCGACGGCATCGACAATCGTTCGGCACTGTTCGTAAAAATGCTGCCCCTCCGCCGTCAATGCCAATTGACGGGTTGAGCGCGCGAAGAGCTTGCCTGCGAGGCGCCTTTCGAGCGATGCGATGAGCTTGCTCACCGTCGGCTGCGTCGTATTCATTTCCCGCGCCACTGCGGAAAAGCTGCCCTTCTCGACGCAGCGGATGAACGCGGTCATGGCGGTCAGGCGATCCATCAGCGTTCCTTACATTCCATTTCGGAATATCCACTATACTCGCCTATGGTCTTCCGCAAAGACTCGTCAAAGCCGATATTTCAGACCGCGGCGACCGGCCGAAATCCCGAGGCCCCGCCGCGCCAGTCTTCAAAACCGGAGATCATCATGTCGTTGCAGACCGAGCTCGACGCCTTCCAGGCTGCCTGGAAGCAGCGCGCAGGCGGCGACGCCGCGGCCACCATCGCCGCCGACAACGAGTCTTTGCTGCGATCGGGGATTGTCGAGCGCGCCTTGCAAGCGAGCGCGAAGTTCCCGGACCTGACGCTTGCCAATGCACGCGGTGGGCAAACCCGTATCTACGACATCCTTGCTCACGGTCCGCTCGTCGTCACGTTCTACCGGGGCGGCTGGTGCCCGTACTGCAACCTGGAGCTGCGGGCGTATCAAAGTGCGCTCGGTGACATTCGCGCGCTCGGTGCCGAACTCATCGCGATCTCTCCGGAAGCGCCGGATCACGCGCTTTCGACCGCTGAAAAGAACGACCTGAAATTCGAAATCCTGAGCGACGTCAATGGCCGGCTCGAAGACGCGCTTGGCATCCGCTTCGATCTAAGCGACCCCATTGTCGCGTTGTACGAACGCTTCGGCAACGATTTGCCGGCGCACAACGGCGATGGCCGCTGGTCGCTGCCCGTGCCCGCAACCTATGTCCTAGACCGCGAAGGCCGCATAGTGCTCGCCTTCGTGGATCCGGATTATCGCAAGCGGCTGGAGCCGGCGGCAGCGATCACAGCTTTGCACAAGATCAAGCTAGTGGAGACCACCTAGCTTTCGATGCTTCCACAAAGGTATCCATTGCGGGCGACCTATGATCGATCTCTATTACTGGACCACACCCAACGGCCACAAGATCACCATCTTCCTCGAGGAAGTCGCATTGCCCTACACGATAAAGCCGGTGAACATTTCCAAGGGCGAACAATTTGCGTCGGAGTTCCTTGCGATTTCGCCCAATAACCGCATCCCGGCCATCGTGGACCACGCACCGGTGGACGGCGGCGGCCCGCTTGCTGTGTTCGAATCCGGTGCAATTCTCCAATACCTTGCACGCAAGACCCGGAAGCTGCTGCCCGCCGATCTGCGTCGCCACAGCGAGGTGATGCAATGGCTGTTCTGGCAAACGAGCGGCTTGGGCCCGATGCTGGGGCAAAACCATCACTTTGCGCATTACGCTCCCGAGACGTTACCGTATGCCATCGATCGTTATGTGAGGGAAACAGAGCGCCTATATGCAGTACTCGACCAACGCTTCAAGAACCGCCAATACCTCGCCGGGTCGTACTCGATCGCCGATATTGCCAGCTACCCGTGGATCGTTCCGCACGCGCGACAGGGGATGAAGCTCGAAGAATTCCCCCATCTCAGACGCTGGTTCAATGCGATGGGTGCACGACCGGCGGTGAAGCGCGCCTACGCGAAGGCAGCGGAGATCAACACGGCGCCGACAGTTACCGAGTCGGCGAAGGCCATCCTGTTCGGACAAGGACGCAGGGCGGCGCTTGCGGCCTGACCACACAAGTTGGATGTAAGAAAAAGACGCATTGGAAGGACTAACACCTGCACGTGATATCTGAGGTAAAAATGAACCGACGCGTCAACGCAATTCTGGCAATCGCCCTTCTGATGCCGACAGTCAGCTTCGCGGCATGCGACGTGAAGAGCGGACCGAAAACCGCTGCGCTGGTCGAGCTCTACACGTCGGAAGGCTGCTCGAGCTGTCCGCCGGCAGACAAGCAGCTCAGCCAGTTCCCATCACGCGAATACAGCTTCGGCCAGGTTGTGCCGATCTCGCTTCACGTCGACTATTGGGACTACATCGGCTGGAAGGAGCCGTTTGCGCAACCTAAATTCTCGGACCGCCAAAGCTGGCTCGTGCGGACGAACGGACATAAGACGGTGTTCACCCCCCACTTCTTTGTCTCCGGGAGCGAAGTTCGCGACTGGCGTGCCGACCTTGGCGGCGAGCTGAAACGAGTCCTCGCCGAGCCCGCGGGCGCGAGCGTTCGTGTCCAAGCCGCGTCCAGTGGGTCGGGGACGCTTTCCGTCGCGGCGTCCGCGACGGCGCCGCGGTCCCCGGAGCAACTGGCCCTCTTTGTGGCACTTACCGAAGACAAGATCACTTCGAGCGTTTCAGCCGGTGAGAACCGCGGCGTGACCTTGTCGCACGATCACGTCGTGCGCGAATGGATCGGCCCAATCGCCTTGAACGGCGGTCACGCCGAGATCAAGCAGGCAGTGACGACACGCTCGACTTGGAATCCGGCGCAACTGGGAATCGTCGGCTTCGTCCAGGATATGCGAACGGGGCATGTGCTCCAGGCCGTCGGGGCATCCCAATGTCTGCGTTCGTGATGGGGAATATCACGCTACAAGCTTCGGTAGGAGCAGATATGTCGGCTTCGCCGGAAACCCGGCACCTTGACCCGGCACCTTTGCCATGCAAACCCGTAGTCCATTTTCGGAGATTCAAATGAACAAACTTGCTGCTGCCCTGATTTCTGCCAGTCTGATGTGTGCCGGCTCGGTCGCGTACGCACAGGACTCGATGAAGAGCGATGCGATGAAGAGCGATGCGATGAAGCATGACGCAATGTCCAAGGATGCGATGTCCAAGGATGCGATGTCCAAGGATGCGATGTCCAAGGATGCGATGTCCAAGGATGCGATGTCCAAGGATGCGATGTCCAAGGATGCGATGTCCAAGGATGCGATGTCCAAGGATGCGATGTCCAAGGATGCGATGTCCAAGGATGTGATGTCCAAGGATGCGATGTCCAAGGATTCGGTGTCCAAGGATGCGATGGCGCACGACGGGATGTCAAAGGATGCCATGCCCAAAGTGGCCAAGAAGAAGCATCAGTCGAAAGACGCGATGAAGAAGGATGCGATGTCCGGCGACGCGATGTCGAAGGACGCTATGACCAAGGATGAAATGAAGAAGTGAATCTGAGCGATGGCGTCACGGGCGGCATCCTGCGCCCCGCACCTGGCGGGTAACTCAGTCGCGCTAGTGCCTGGATTCCCGATCAGACTCGCGACAAAAAAATGGAAAGCATGAAGCTTCGGCAGTGGGCCGGTCGCATGGCGCTCGTCGCCATCGCCTGGCTCGCGTCGCCGGTTCAGCCAGCCGTGCAGGCGGCCGATTTTCTCGATCCGGAGGACGCGTTCAAGTTTTCTGCTGCGGTCGCCGAGGACGGCAGGAGCATCGCGGCGCGCTTCAGCATCGCCGACGGTTATTACCTCTATCACGAGCGCTTCGCCTTCGCCGCGAGCGATGGTGTGCGACTCGGCACACCTCAATATCCCCCGGGCAAAGTCAAGTTCGACGAGACTTTCAACAAGGAAGTCTTGACCTATCGCGGCGATATCGTCGTGAGACTGCCCGTCGAGTCCGGTAGCGCCGCGTTCACCCTCACCACCGGGCTGCAGGGCTGCGCCGATCGAGGCCTTTGCTATCCACCGGAGCAGCGCACCGCGCGGTTGCTGCTGACCGCGGCATCGAATGCGGCGGCGCCACCCGGCGCCGGCACAGTTTCGGCCGGATCCGAATTTGTCACGGCAACCGAAGAGGGCCACATCGACAGCGCTCTGAAGTCCCGCTCGTTGCTGGCGGTGCTGCCGATCTTTTTCGTGCTCGGCCTGCTGCTGAGCTTCACGCCGTGCGTGCTGCCGATGCTGCCGATCCTGTCGTCGATCATTGTGGGAAGAGGCGCTCTTGATCGCGAGGGTGACGCCCATGGCCTGACCAGGACGCGCGGCTTCGTGCTGGCACTCGCTTATGCGCTCGGCATGGCGATCGTCTATAGCGGACTCGGCGTCGCCGCCGGTCTCGCCGGCGAAGGTCTCGCCGCGGCGCTGCAGCAGCCCTGGGTGCTGGCGTTGTTCGCTGCCCTGCTCGTCGCGCTCGCGCTATCGATGTTCGGCCTCTACGAATTGCAACTGCCTTCCGCCTGGGAAACGCGCCTCGCGCAAGCCTCGGGGCGCAGCAGCGGCGGAACGCTCGCCGGCGTTTTCACGATGGGGGCGATCAGCGCCTTGATCGTCGGGCCCTGCGTCGCCGCACCGCTGGCCGGCGCTTTGCTGTACATCTCGCAGACTCGCGACGTCGTGATCGGCGGCAGCGCGCTGTTCGCGTTGGCCGCCGGCATGAGCGTGCCACTGCTGCTGGTCGGTGTCAGCGCGGGCTCGCTGCTGCCGCGCGCGGGCCGTTGGATGGAGTCGATCAAGCGCCTGTTCGGAATGCTGCTGATTGCGGTCGCGCTGTGGACGGTCTCGCCGGTGATTCCGGCCTGGGCTCAGATGCTGGCCTGGGCGGCATTGTTGATCGTCAGTGCGACATACCTGTGCGCGTTGGATGCGCTTCCCACCGGTGCGAACGGCTGGCAGCGCCTTGGGAAAGGTGTCGGGCTTGTGCTGCTCGTCCTGGGTGCGGTGCAGATCGTCGGCGCCGCGAGCGGCGGGCGCGATGTGTTGCGGCCGCTGGAACGGTTGGCTTCGGGACCTGGCGCTTCGGAGACAGGATCGCCGGCCTGGCGTCGCGTCGAAAGCGTCGACCAGCTCGATGCAGCGCTCGCGGGCGCGAACGGCAAGCCGGTAGTGCTCGACTTCTACGCAGACTGGTGCGTGTCCTGCAAGGAGATGGATCGCTTCACCTTCAGCGATCCGGGCGTCGCCAACAAGCTGGCCGGCATGCAGTTGCTGAGGGCCGACGTGACGGCGAACAACGATGAGGACAAGGCGCTGCTCAAGCGCTTCCATCTGTTCGGGCCACCCGGCACGATCTTCTTCGATAGCCAAGAGCGTGAAGTCCCGGGGACTCGCGTGATCGGATTCGAGTCCGCGAATCAGTTCCTGCTAAGCCTGGCGCGCGTTCGGCCGCACGACGCGGCCGGCGGTCTGACCGTTAGCAGGCGAAGTATTGCAGGCGGTTAGGGCCGACCCAGGGTGTGCCTCGGGACAGACGAGGCAGGCTGCAAACAGGTCGCAACCGGTGGAGAAGGCATGTTCCGATGATTTGAATTACCGCCGCTACCGAGTTCACGCGGACGTGAGAGAAATAAAAGTCGACCGCCGCATGAAATGGTATGGCGTTGTCACCGTTGTGCACGATCGCAACGCGCAAGCACTCGCTTTTGAGGATCGTCTTTTCGACCGGCCCGGAGCGGCAAGGCGCTATGCGATGCAGAGAGTCAGAGAACTGATCGACGCCCACGTCGCCGGTGATTTGTCGCTTGATCACGGGCGGGAGCAGCCATGCAAATTGACCTCAATCAGGGCGAAAACCAATCCGGCGCACAATGTTCTCATATCGAACAAGTCGATCTTGGCTGCGCAATATTTGGGCATGGGCCTTAGTTGCGGGCCAGCGCTTGGCCGTAACTGGTCTGTGTTGCTGTGTCGCCCGCCCCGAGGACGGGCTTAAGTCAATTCATCACTAGAGGAGCTGGAAAATGGTCAAGTTAGCGCTGCTGGTTCGATTGGAAGCAAAGCCTGGCAAAGAGTCAGCCGTCGAAGAATTCCTGCGCAGCGGCCTTGCGCTCGTCCAGGAGGAGCCGGCGACGAGCACCTGGTACGGTATCAAACTGGGGCCATCGACGTACGGCATCTTCGATACGTTCCCGGACGACGCCGGACGCCAGGCACATCTCTCGGGCCGTGTCGCCGCAGCGCTGATGGCGAAAGCTCCAGAGCTGTTCGCACAACCGCCTGCGATCGAGAAGGCTGAAATTCTTGCGGCGAAGCTTCCGCGATAGATGCGGGCTCAGACCCTCGGACTGCAAGCTAGCGGGGCTTGGCTGAAAGCATGAGCACGCCGTCCGCCAGCGACAGTGCGGACGGAACAAACGGGGTCGTGGATCACGGCGCCGCAGATCGGATCGGCGGGGCTCATCCATGGCGCGCGAAAAGGGAGCGCCATCTCCTCCAAGGCGACGCTGATCTTGCGGCCGTTGGGCGTATCGAAAGCGTGCAGTTCGATCGGCATCGAGTATCCTCCTGCGTTGTCGATTGAACGTTCCTGCGCCAGGCTGCGCACGGTGGTGCGGACGCGATTGTCAATGTAGCATCGCTCGCGGATCTCGACGCTGCAATGCAAGTCCGGCTGGACTCAGGAGAAGATTATGGCATCGCCGACCTATACGTCCGCGCTGATCGTCGGCGCCGGTCAAGGGCTGAGCGCGTCGCTCACCCGAACGCTCAGGAAAGAGGGTCTCGCCGTGGCAATCGCCGCGCGGGACGCCGCAAAACTTGCGCCGCTGTGCACCGAAACAGGCGCCCGTGCCTTCGCCTGCGACGCTCAGGACGAGGCGCAGGTACAACGGTTGTTCGCTGATATCGAACGCGAGTACGGCGCGCCGGACGTGGTCATCTATAACGCTAGCGCACGCACGCGCGGACCCTTCCTCCAACTCGTCCCGGCCGAGGTCCAACGCGCATTGCAGGTCACCGCGTTCGGGGCATTTCTGGTCGCACAGCAAGCCGCCGCCCGGATGCTGCCAAAGAGACATGGCGCGATTCTGTTCACCGGCGCTTCGGCAAGCGTGAAGGGATACGCTCAGTCGGCACCGTTTGCAATGGGCAAGTTTGCATTACGCGGGCTTGCCCAGAGCCTCGCCCGTGAACTGTCGCCGCAAGGGATCCACGTCGCGCACTTCGTCATCGACGGCGGAATCCGGGGCGCCGGACGCGACGACGACCCGAACAAGCCCGACGCGCTGCTTGATCCCGACGCGCTGCTTGATCCCGACGCGATCGCGCTCACCTATCTTAATATTCTCCGCCAGCCACGCAGCGCCTGGAGCTGGGAGGTCGAGTTGAGGCCTTGGGTCGAACGCTTCTGACAAGCGAGGCGTTGTTAGAATTCGCGCGCCGGTTCGGGCGGGTATATTTGTCGTTTTCACACCGCTGACGAATGTTGCGCCCGCTACCGCGACACGCAGATGTCCGCTTAGGTTGGAGCGAGTGAGAAGCGTGGACCCAATGTGGTCTTTGAACGGCGCACCGTTCGAAGCTATGAAACTGAGCCAAATACTGGATATCTTGATCCCCCTGGTCCGGCGCTATAAGCGACTGCTTGGTGTCGGTCTTTTTCTGGGCGTCCTGCTGACGGTCTTCGAAGTCTCCGGACTGCGGGATCACTTCAATCTGACATTTATGCGGCAAGTCATCCTGCAACATCAGATCGGCGGTCTGATGCTTTTCGTGTTGCTCTTTTCGCTAGGCAACCTAATCCAGATTCCCGGTTGGGTGTTTCTCGCTGCGGCGGTGCTCACGCTGGGCCGGGTGTGGGGAGGTGCGGTTACTTACGTTGCCGCCGTCACCTCGTGCGCATTCACATTCGTGACGATCCGGGCCCTCGGTGGGGACGCCTTGAGATTGCTCAAGAACCGAGTTGCGGTCCGGTTACTGCGCGAACTCGACGCCCATCCAATCGCGAGCGTGGCGCTGCTACGAATCCTGTTCCAAACGGTGCCGGCATTGAACTACGCGCTCGCGATGTCAGGAATCAAGTTCCGTACCTACCTCATCGGTACGCTGGTAGGTCTTCCGGTGCCGATTGCCTTGTACTGCATCTTTTTCGACATTCTGGTGACCGGATTGCGCGTCCGCTAGCGGAAGTTAGCCACCTTGATCGGTGCGCGACTCGTCTGAGCGCCTACAGCGGCGACGACGGCGTGCCTGCCATCCGCCTGAGTCTTTCCCGGGCACGACTAAGGCGCGACATCACCGTACCTACAGGCACGCCGAAAAGCCGCGCAATTTCATCGTAACGCAGCTCCTCGACTGCGGCCAAGATGAGTACCTCGCGCTGTTCCACGGGCAGCTGTCCGATCTGCGCGAACACCTCGTTGAGCTCGATGCGGTCCGACTGTGTCGCACGCACCCGAACCTCCCAGCCCGCCGCCGCGCCGTCGTCGGCGTCGAGGGATATGTGCGCACGCTCGCGCTGCCGAAGCGAAAACTGGTTGACGTGAACGTTGTGCATGATCGTAAACAGCCATGCTCGCAGGTCGCTGCCAGCCCGCCAGAGGCGGCGTTTATCCCACGCCCGCGCTAAGGTGTCCTGCACCAGATCGTCGGCGCGATGCACATCGCCCGTCAGCACACGCGCATAGCGCCGCAAGCGCGGCAGCGCGGCAACGAGATCAGGATTGGGCAAGGTATCGGGCACCGGGAATTCGTTGGCTGACGACGCTGGATTCGCCGCGCGCAGGCGCCGCGGGAGTCAAACGCACGCTGGGACTACGACCCCGACAATTTGAGCGCAAGCCGCATCATTGGCAAATTGATTGCTTGTATCAACGCGATAGTTGTCGGCTATCAAACGATCCTTCTAGATCGCCAGTCTGATGTCGCAGACCCAGCGTCTCTATCTCCAGCGCGAGACGCGATCGAAGGTAAGCGGGCCGGCCGCTGTTTTTATTCCTGCGGGAATAAGACCGCTGACTCTCCGGTCATGCACGCCGTTGCAGCAAAGCAACGAGCAACCTCTTGGCAGACGACAATCGTTTTCGCGTTATCCCGGGAATAAGTGGCGACCAAGTCAGGTTAGATGGCTCGAGCGGCTGCCGGAGCGAAAAGCGATGTGACCCGCCAGTCTTTCCAAAGAAGCCCGAAGTCTGACCTACACATACAGGAGATATCACCGATGTTGCGAGCTCTTTTTGCGATCGCGCTTTGCTCCAGTCTCGCCGCTCTGGCGGCCACGACGAATTCGGCGGAGACCGATGGGACCGCTCAATCTTCCGGTAAGGCGGTCGACCCTGTCATCCAGTGGAACAGGAATCTTTTGAGCATAGTCCGCACTCCGGGCGCGCAACCTTCCACGGTTCATGCAACGCACAGCTTCGCCATCATGCACGCCGCAATCTATGACGCAGTCAATGCGATCGATGGAACCCATGAACCATACCTGGTTCACTTGAAGGGTGTGCCACCCGATACTTCCCAGGAGGCCGCAACCGATTCAGCGGCGCACGAAATTCTTGTTGCCCTGTACCCAACGCTCAAGCAAAAGCTCGATGCAGCATTTCAGTTGTCATTGATCCAAATCCCGGACGGCGACGGCAAGGCGATGGGTATCCTCGTGGGACAGACTGTGGCCGATCAACTCTTGGCCCTGCGCAGTAACGACGGCGCAAATCTCCCGCCTATTCCCTATAGTTTTGGAACTGCTCCAGGAGATTACCAATCCACACCTCCGAACTTCCCCCAACAACCTCAGTTCACGCATTGGTCGCACGTCACGCCCTTTGCCCTGGATGGTGCGAGTCAATTTCGTCCCGGCGCTCCCCCCGCATTGACCAGCGATACCTACAGTGATGCTCTCAACGAAATAAAGTCACTAGGAATCGCCAACAGTCCTACCGCTACGGCGGACGAGGCGTTGACGGGCCGCTTCTGGAATGGGGCCATTCAAAATTATTGGAACGAGATCGCGCAGACGGCGTCGGTGGCGAACCGATTGACGACCGCAGAAAATGCCCGTCTGTTTGCCCTGCTCAATCTAAGTCTCGCCGATGGGGTGATCGCGTTCTACGACGCCAAGTACACATACAATCTTTGGCGGCCAGTGACTGCCATTCGGGCTGCCGATATCGACGACAACCCTGAAACAGCGGCTGATCCAACTTGGCTTCCAGAAGTCGGCAACACCGCCCCCGACCCATCCTATCCAGGAGCCCACGCGGTTATCAGTGCCGCTGGGGCAGACGTGCTGATTTCCTTTTTCGAGACGGACCGTTTCGCATTCAACGTGACGTCTGAAGTTCTACAGGGAATAGACCGCTCATTCACCACCTTCTCGGCTGCAGCCCAAGAAGCAACCTTAAGCCGTATTTTCGCTGGACAACATTTCAGCTTTGACCTTACACAGGGTCACGTTCTCGGCTATCGAGTTGCCGACTTCGTCATCGATAACTTCCTCACGCCGAGTCACTCGAACGACAAAGAAGGCGCCCACCATGAACGGAGATAGTAGATTCTTTGCCTCGCGCCTTCTGGAATAAGTCCGACGCCCAATGGGTAATCCAAAAACGTGGGCGCGCGTCAGATGTCCTGTCCGCTGGAGAGCCTATCCGGCGGGAACCGAATGCAATTAACATTGTGGGCGCGATCGCATGAAGATCGATGTGCTGAACTCTTTGGATAAGTACGAGCAGTGGCTTGCTCCTGCCCGCGAACGCTTTGCGGCGAGTTCCGGCATTAGAGCGATAGAGGCGAGTTCGGACGAGGTGTTTCTGGAATCATTTCTACTGCACTTCTGCGCTCTTGGAACACGGATGACAGAACCCGTCGAGCGTTGGATTCGCCGCGCAGCTGAACGTTGCGCCGCCATGGGCTTGACGGAATTGGCGCGTTCATTGAGGAGACACGCGCTAGCCGAAGCCGGCCACCACCGAATGATGATGGCGGACGTGAAGTCGCTAGCTGCTCGATGGAACGCTCGCCGTACGCCATCGGTGAATGCCGAAGAACTACTGAATCAGACACCGACTCCAGGGGTACTTCAGTACGCGAGGGTTCACGAAGAAAACATCGATGGCGACTCGCCATACGCGCAAATCGCTATCGAGTATGAGATCGAAATGATTCCCTTGCGCTATGGCGACCTCCTCGTTGCCCGCTGTGTTGAAATACTCGGGGCACAGATTCTAAGTTGCCTCAGTTTTGTCAGGCAGCACATCGAGTTGGACGCAGCGCACACGAAGTTCAACGCCCAGTCGATTGCCAAATTGGTTGACCTGAGCCCATCGCGCATGTCCGCGCTTGTTTCTGCGGGCAGCGCCGCGCTTGATGCATACGCACAATTCATTGCCGATTGCGTGCATCTCGCCAATCGTGACTCTCGTAAGGCTCGGGGTTCGACAGATGGGCGACCCTCTTCGCTATCATGGCAACTGCGGTTCCCTCTCGCAAAGACGACGCACCGCGAGGGTTCACCCTTACCCAGTTGGCTCACCCACGTCAGGTCACTTCGAGGGTCCGTGTTGTTCGACAACGGCAGACGGCCGCAATTTATGGCCCGTGACGGACGCTGCTTCGACGCTGACCCGATTGATCCCTATTCCTATCATATCCTCGCATACGATGGTACGAGGCTCGTCGGCTGTGTGCGGATCTACCACTTGGCACCGAACGGTCCGGCGTGTGTCTCCGAGAGAGCGTTTGGGGAAAAGAGATTCTCGGCGGTGCTCCGTGAACTAGGAGTCACGCGCACGGAAACGGTAGAGATCGGGCGATGGATCGTGCATTCCGCATATCGAGCGACGGGTCGTCCAAGTGGCCAATTGGCTGCGGCTTCCGCGGCGCTTGCGATGATGCTTCGGCATAGCGTATTGGCCGAGCGAGGAATTGTAGTGTGCTCGGTCGGAACAGGGGACCGCCAGGACTCGATGCTTGCCCGTGTCGGACTTGCGGCGGCGCCGGCGATGGATCCCACGCACTGCGATGATTTCAACGATAAAGTGCGCTTAATGTACTGTAATGGCATCCGACAACTGCATCCGAGATTTCTTCGCATGGTGGATGAAATGGCGAAGACTCTCGGACTTGCCCACGCGCTGAGTGCGACCCAACCAGAGGCGCTCCAGGGCGAGGGTCGGTGCGACCTTCTACGCGTGCCCTGATCAGTCTCGCGGCGTGTGCACCAGCCTGCTTTGCTGAGGGAGCGAGCCCGGGCACCGGATTGCCATTCCAGGCGTTGGAAGCCGCCGTGTCATTTCCGCGTGGCTTGCCGGCAAATACAAGTACCGGCCAATAATACGGCCGCGATTCCTGTGTGGGCTCCGCGGCAAAGGTTATTTCCAATGAGATTACATCCGATTCACACCTTTATATTGGCTGGCACCCTTGTGAATATGGTCGGCATATCCTCGGCCGCCACAGTGAGCACGCCGATCTACGAATGCAGAGATGCGCAAGGCGGGCTGATCTACACGGATACGCCGTGCAAAGGCGGGGAGCAACTCAACCTCAAGCCCGGTGTTGCCGATCCCGCGGCCATCCTGCGACTAGAACGAGCCCAGGCTGCGCTCGACGAGCTTGCCGCAAAGCGGCGCGCTGAAGAGATTTTGGAGGCGTCCAGGAAAGAGGCAGAGCGCCTATTGCGGGAGCAGTCCGCGGCGCAGCGTCGGGCTGAGGCCGCAGCCGCGTCGATGTCCTACGAGTAAGCCACGTGGTTCGCATTGTTATTCACCGTTTCGGCGTCCTCGGACTGCCACTGCACCAGTCCCTGACCAAAGTTATTCACGGAGGAACCCGTCGCGAGACTAGCTTGAGCCACCAGCAAACTCTGTGCGCGCTGCTCAAAGGGCGTGAAACGTCACGACATCGGTAGCAAGGAACGAATCGGAACTCGCCTCCATACGGAGCTCGTGGGAACCGCATAAAGCCGCCCCAGTCGCGTGTTCCATTTGGAAACCCGTTACTGCCCAGTCTTGCTGGCACTAAACAATCTGAGAAGCGTGACAGTCAACTCTGCACGGGCCAATCTGATCTTCTGCTCAGGCGATAGCTCATCCTCCTTCTTGATGCGCCCGGCCGAAGCAGTCGCCGCTTGCGCTGGAGTGGCCCGTGTCACATGCGAATCTGCACTGAATGGACTCCTGCCGCTGTCGTCCGCCAGCGCGACGCCAGATGTACTAAACACGAGCGCCGATGCCACTACAAGCTGTTTGCCCGACGTGAAATATCCGTGAGACATGGTTGACTGCTTCAAGGTTTGTACTGCTGTCAAGAAAAATGGTCCTGACGCGAATGCGGAAGTACCCATATTAGAGGCTCTTTC
Source organism: uncultured beta proteobacterium (assembly GCA_963745385.1). GTDB lineage: Bacteria > Pseudomonadota > Gammaproteobacteria > Burkholderiales > Casimicrobiaceae > PALSA-1003. The sequence goes on along the minus strand of CAVUXI010000010.1, from coordinate 57,354 downwards.
GATACTGTTTAAGCGGTATCGACGCCAAGCGGTCGTGCGTCGCAGATGGGGTCTTCGACATCGCATCACGACACAGAAGCCTGAATGCCAACAACGACGCTGCCCGCATTCCTGTCAGACCGCAGCGGGATACCTGTTTATGCCCATTGGAATAAAAAAGGCGCGTATGAAGTCTCGCGCCGGCGAAACCGGGCAGCGAATCCAATTGGGTTTCATCCGAAGGAAGCGATGCAAGTGCCCATCCGATATGCTGGCATTGCGAAAAAATGGGTGCCGAAGGCACCCGATAAATACGATGGGAGGATTAGCCATCGTTGGGAGCAGTTGCGGTTCATAAGGCGTCGCAGACGATCACAGACTGAAGCTCCTCGACTTGCTGACCGACGCTAGCTGGACGCGCCTAGAACGCGTACTTCGCCGCCGCTTGGATCCGGTTCAGGTTCCCTCTGAGCCCGTCCTCAGTCTTGCGATTCGCAAAGATGTATTCGAGACCCAGATCGGTGTTCGCGACGGGATTCCAGATCAGGTTGACATGCGCGGAGACCGTGCTCTTGTTGGTATTGGCGGGAGCATCAGCGGGATTATTCTCCTCAGCGGTCGACAGCACGAGGTTCGAGCGCAGCTGGTCGAACCAGTAGTGGCGGTACGCCGCAAACCATCCGTATTGTTTCGGCAGTCGAATCTGCCCGTCTTTACCGAGGATCGCATCGGGGAAGAAGCCATCCAAATAACGGCCGATGGCGTTGCCGATGCTGGCGGTGAAGCGGAAATCGTCCCTGCCGACGCTCGGGAGGACGCCGGCAACGCTGACCGCGCCGCCCCACTTCTGGTCCACGGCTGATGGCGTCGCCGAGTCGACGCGCAGTTGCCGCACCACGCCGTGGACCGAGATTTTGCCGATCGACGTATTGAACAGGGCTTGTCCGGTAATATCCGGCCAACGGTCGCGGCCGGAAACGACGGTTGCCGCGCCGGGGATCTGCACGTTGGTCTCAGGGTTCTCCAGCCCGGCCGACCATAAACCGCTCGTTGCCGATCCGGGACCGCCGAACGGCTGCGTCCAGCGCACCTGGGCCTGCCGATCGAAAATCTGGCCGACCGGACCGCCAAAATCCACTGTGTCGGGCAGCGCGGCGGCATTCATGAAGTTGGTCCACGTTTGCCCTGCCAGGAAATTGCCCAACGTTCCATAGGCGTGACGAAGTCTCAGGCCGTGCGAGTTGCTTACGACTTCGTTGCCGTCGGCCCCCGTAGAAATCGGCTTCCACGTGCGTGTTGAAGTCGCCCAACGGGGTCGGCGTGCTTGTCTTCGCGAACAGCCTCGACTCTCGGGCGCCGAAATCGACCTGATTTTTTTTGTGGTCCTCGGCGCCAGGTCCGACCGGGATGGCGGCGGGGTTTAACTGTAAGTCTACGTTAGTCCCCGCACCGATATGTGGATTGCTGAAGACCGCATCGAGCTTGACGTACCCGCCTAACGTGACCGACGTATTCGACCCGGGCAGCTTGAACGAGCCCTTGGTGGCCCCGCCGGTGACGACATTGTCCGGAGCGGCATCGACCTGCTTCTGCTCGGTCATCTGTTGCTTCCGTTCCAATTCCAGAACTTTCTTCTGCAGCGCCTCGAATTCCAGAACTTTCTTCTGCAGCGCCTCGATTTGCGCCTGCATATCTTGCTGCGTATCAGCCTCAGCCACGGTTGCTAAACCTCCCAAACCCACTGCAAACGCCGACACAACTGCCTTCTTTCTGAGTGCGTTATTGGATTTCATGATCATTCCTCCGATCGATTGATTGCGGGTAAATCGCGAGTGGATCGTCTTTGCTTCTTCGCGCCGAAGACGCTCGACGCGACGCACGCGTTTCTCGACCAGCACCTGGGCGTAGTGGACGTCACACGCGTGTCACCACGCCGGGTTTCAGGCGCAGTGGAGACGTGGCACGACCGGCTTGTCCTTACAGGCGCGGCCAATCCAGCAATGCTGTTTGTTGCCAGCGTGTGTATCCCGCCGACGGTGACGTCATTCCCGACGGAATAACGGCGACGAAATGGAGGTATGAATGGCGCGTTAGCGCGCGGCACGCGCCCACACCGGGCGCAGTTCGGCGGCCCGCGGGCCGCGGGTTAAGGACGTGATGCTGCGCGATGCGACGCCTGATATATCGGGCTGGGCGTTGTGATCATGCGGTAATGGCGCAGGCGGCGCGAGCCAGGGTGATGCAGGCCGCCCGTCCGAAGCCAAAGCCTCGTCGACGCCTCTGTCGCGCCTTTCGCGAGCGAGACAATCGCTGCAGCGCGGGGAGGGGCACGGACGTTCATCGCCAGGGAACGGCAATGCGGCCGTCGCGGCCACTGAGGAGCGACCCACCAACGCGCGCCAATAGTGCGGTGCGACCGGACGTGCCCGCCGCGGCGAGAGTTTACGGCGGATGTCGCCCGCGGACTGCTCCGGATCGCCCGCTCGCGGCGGCACCGATGCGGCGCTAGTCGCTACATGACGTCGACGCAGGTCGTATCGGCGATTCCCAGCTCCGGACCGTTTCGGACCGTGATGGCGTGGGCGCTGCTTCGCAGCGCCGTCAACGATTCCGGCAAAACGGCGACGAAGGACCGTAGCGAGGACACGGACGGAGTCAGGGAATATGCAGCCGCAGTTTCTCCGGAAGCGGGAACCAGGCCCGACCTGAGATCCAGGCACGTGCCTTCGTGGATCCGGGCGGTGAGACTGGGATTCAACAGATCCGGTGGCAATTCGGCCAGCGTCACCACGATTTCGGTACGATCGCTCCGCCCGCCAAGGTCGGATAACCCCGTGGCCGCTGTCCCGAGCGGTAGAAACGCAATCACCTGCACCTCGATACCTGCGTTGCTGGCGACGTTCGCGGGCGCGATATCTCCATCGCCGCGATTTGGAGGAGCGGTCGTCTTGAGCGCGGCGCTAACCGCTTCCAGTGAATGCTCAACGGTGATCTGTGGCCGCTCCTGGAAGCGGTCCAATTTGTCTTGAGCCTGCGTCGCAGCCGAAGCGACGACGCACCACAAACACAACATGCTAACGGCAACAGCAAATGACTTGTATCTCTCTCGCATGTCGATTTCCTTTGACCCGCAGCTGCGCCGAGTGAGCAACGATGGTGGCGTCTCTAGCTTGCTGGAGACTCTTGTCGTGAAGGCCAACGCCTATCGCAAAATGTCTTCGCGTGCGAGGCGCAGGACCAATGCAGACAACGCTGCCGGCTCCGCATCGGATACCGCGAGCCAATCCATGCCCAGGCCGCTCGCGCGGGCGACGTTGAACCCGTGAACGGTGCGCAGCGGCGACATCGGTGCCGATGACGTGTCGGGCCGGACGAAGACGTCGATCGTATGCTGGCCATAGCGGTAGACAAGCGTCGCGACGGGGCGTCGATCGAGATAGTCGAGGCGGCCTCCGACAAGCGGGAACCCTTCGTTCGCCAAGTCCTGCACAGGCGGTGAATAGTCGAGCCGCGCGGACAGCCACGGCTTGACCGTATGCCGGTCGGATGAAGCGACCTCGATGAGATGGTTGCTGAGCGTCGCACGAACGTGGGCAGAGACCGCAGCGACTGCGAAATCCTCGTTTGCGCGCCACGCCAGGACTGTAGTGCCGAGCATCCATGCGAAGACGCTCGCGGTGCAGCCCGCGAGCACGCCGCCGGTAAGCCAGCGCCAGCGATCTCCCGTCGGACGCGGCCGAGGCGGTGCGTATGCGCTCACGGCGCCCACTGCGGCGCGAACGCGCGCGTGCAACGCCGGCGACGCGACAAACTTGGGCACCTCGGCCCGGATCCGTTGGCGCAGCGCCAGGATGCTGCGGTGTTTGGCCGCACAACCGTTGCAGCCGCGCAGATGTTGCTTCATCGGGTAGGTTCGCAGCGCGTCGAGTTCACCGTCGGCGTAGGCAGCGACCAGCGTTTCAAGTTGTTTGCAATTCATCATCGTCTCGAGGTGATCAGTTCATTGCGTGCAAGAGCGGCGAACGCTGCAGCAGACCGCGGGCCCGCGCGAGGCGCGACATGACCGTGCCAATCGGTATGTCGACGACGCGCGCGATCTCCTTGTACGACAGCTCTTCCAGCTCCCGCAGGATGAGTACTTCGCGATAGGCCAGCGGCAGCGCCGCGACCGCATCGGCAAGCGCTTTCGACTCGGCAGTGCGCAGAAACGCCTGCTCCGGATCGAGGGCGGCAGGATCGACGGCTATGTCGATGGCGGTGCCATCGTCGCGCGCGATCTCCGCGGGACGGTTGCGCTTGCACCAGTCGTAGAACGCGTGGCGCACGATCGTCAGGAACCACGCGCGGGCGCCGCCGTTGTGCAGCGAGCCGACGTACTTGATCGCCCGCACACACGCGTCCTGGACGACGTCCTCGGCATCGTTGACGTCGCGCGTCAACCACCGCGCCAGATTGTAGGCGGCATCCAGGTGCGGCAAGACCAACTCCTCGAAACGGGTGTGATCGGACAAGTCTGTACTCCACTCTTTCCTGTCTGACCCCATTGCCGGCGGTCCTATTCCGAAGGGAATAATTTATGTCGGCGCGCGGTATGCCCGCGACGCTTCGTCGCTTCCTGCGATCGATGAAAAAACGCCGGAACTAAAGCTATGAGCTGCGGTGAAGCTGCAACGCGGTCGACGGATACGTGCCGCTAGGCTATCCGCGTCATGTCGTTCCGCGCCGCTTGGCTGAGGCGCCTCATTCCGCGGCGGCCACACGACCCTTTGTGCGCGGACCGATGGACGCTATTTGCCGGGCTTGGGCGTAAACGCAATGCAGTGACCATGGGGACTGATCGCCCCGTCGACTATCTTGCAGGTTCCGAGGGCATTTGCTGTTTTGCCCGGAATGAACTGGGCGCAGTCATCGCAGTCCGCGCCTTTCTGCTTGCCGACATCCTCGTATTGCACGACTGACTTTGCCAGCTTCGCCTCAGCCGCCGATGTCCTCGTTGCCGTAACCGAGACAATCGCAATACCCGCGAGTGCGCGGATGGCGGTCTTGATAAGGGAGCGCCGCGAGAGCTCCCCATGTCGATCTTCATCGATTTGCACTCGCATCGATGGTTCGCTGGTCGACGTAAACGCGATGCCGCGATCTTCGGGATCTCTCACATTCAGCTCCTTGCGTAGAAAAGGGATTGCGCAATGCAATACCCGGGCGCGGCCGGAAATATTCCCGCGCCCATCGATGACCTCGCAGGCGATGCGCGGTCCGCGCGCTTGCGCGGGATCCATACCTCGCGCTGGTCCGCGTTATTCCCTCAGGAATAGCGTCACCGTCATCTGAATATATACGTCGCAACAAGCAGCATCAGCCGATTGACCGCATTCGTCGGGTCGAGCCGGGCGTGCCGCGTTACGACGCCGCGTGACATCCCGCAACGCACCGGCGCGCGACGCCATACGGCTTCGAACTGCCAGGAGCGCGATTCGCGTCGATCAGCGACCGCGGGAAGAAGCGGCACCGTGACATTTGCGGCTTAACAGCAATCCATCTTTGGGAGGTACGTCATGGCATCCGGCAACACACTGAAAGCGAAGACGCTTGCGTTGTCAATCGCCATCCGGATTGGCGGTGGCGCGGCGGCCGCGGTTCGGGCCGACGAGATGCAGGATTTGAAAGCGCAAGTCGACGCAGTCCAGCAGCTTTGCCGGCAACGGGTGCTCGGATAACACGTCCGTTGCGTGCAGCGGACAGCTGGATGCGGTCTCCGTCGTGGCGGATTATCGATTTGCGAAGCGCTTCGATGTCTATGCGGTCGCTATGTATTCAAAGGTGTCGAACGGCCTCTGCAGCGGTTTTCTTAACACTTCCACCGTCGACCCGACGGTCGGTTTGCGCTTCACGTTCTGAATCGGAGTCCATCGAATGCCGGGCGAGAGACAGGCGCGGGTCCGTCTCCTGAGGCTTAGCTCAAGGCACCGGAGATTGTCGATGTCGTTTGATACCCCATCGCTCGCTTGTCGATGCGCGCTGCCGTCTCGATGCAGCTCACCCGACTTCGCTTGAGCCGGCAGGACTTGCGCCTGGGTTCCGGGCTGATCCTGTTCACCTATGTCGCCGCCCATTTCATCAATCACGCGTTCGGGCTCATCTCGGTTGCGGCTGCCGAGCGCGGCCTGCGCGTTGCCGTCACCGTTTGGCACAGCGTACCGGGGACCGCGCTGCTCTACGGCGCCGGTGGCATCCACATTGCGCTCGCGTTCGTTGCGCTGTACGAGCATCGCACTCTGCGCATGCCGCCAATGGAGCTGCTTCGTATCGTCCTCGGGTTCGCGATTCCCACCATGCTGATTGCCCACGCTGTCACGACCCGTGTCGCGTTCGAAGCCTATGGCGCGCAGCCCGATTATGCCCGGGTCGTATGGATGCTCTGGCATTCGAATCGCGAAGGACGACAGATGGCGTTGCTGGTTCCGGGATGGTTGCACGGATGCCTGGGAATCAATTTTGCATTCGGCCGGCGCGCCTGGTTCCAGCGTCTGCGTCTGATCCTGTTCGGCGCCGCGCTGTTGTTACCCGTACTCGCGACCCTCGGATTCCTGGAGATGCTCAAGGAGGTCTCGATACTCGCTCAAGACCCTGTGTGGTTCAGTGCCAACGTCTCGACTCCGGGCGCGGCGCAGACAGAAAAACTGGCGCAGATAAGCGACGGCTTGCTCGTCCTGTACTTCGCCTTGATCGGCGCGGTGTTTGCGGCTCGGCTGCTTCGCCGCATCGTCGAGCATTTTCGGGGAAAGCTGGTCTCGATCACTTATCCGGGACGCATCGTACGCGTGCCGCGCGGCTGGACCGTGCTCGAGGCGAGCCGGAGCCACCACATCCCGCATCTTTCGATGTGCGGCGGCCGCGCGCGATGCTCGACGTGCCGCGTGCGCATTGTCGCCGGGGGCGATCACTGCCCCCCGCCGGCACAGGATGAGCTCGACACGCTGAATCGCATTCATGCGCCCGAAGGTACTCGCCTCGCATGTCAACTGCGGCCGCAGGGCAACGTCACCGTGATCCCGCTTCTGGTGGCGATGCCCTCACGCCTGCGCGATCCCGCGAACGAGGCCGTCGAACGGGAGATCGCGGTGATGCTCGTTACCTTCCGATGGACCGCCACTCCCCATAGCGTGCTACCGCAGGATCTTCTGTACCTTCTGAATCGCTACAGCGAGATCGTCGGCGACACCGTGCGCAAGGAGGGCGGAGTCCCGATCCAGTTCCTGGGAGATGGCGTGACCGCCATCTTCGGTCTCGAGGTTGCGGCCAAAGAGGCCAACCGGCAGGCGGTCACGGCAGCCGACCGAATCGAGCGGCGCTTGCGCGCCTTGGGCGATCGACTCGCGCGGGAGCTGGGTTGGACGGCCGACTTCGTCATCCATCTGCACACCGGGCCGGCCGGCGTTGGTGAGACGGGCGACAACGCGACGCGGACGCTGGCGGCGGTCGGCAGCACCATCGACATCGCCCGGCAACTTGCTGCACACCATGACGACGCGGCGATCGCGCGAATTGTAGTGTCGGAATCGGTGATGATCGCCGCCGGGTTCGATACGAGCGCCGCAACCTGGCACGAGATCGTGTTGGCAGACCATGCGCGACTGAAGGTGACTTCGATCCCCGCCGCAAGGACGCTACCCGAGGCGAGGGCCGTGGTGGTCGGGTAGACCGTGGTCGCCGCTGCACTCGCTCCTGGCGAAGTCGTGCGCCCATTCCCTCGGAATAAAGCCGCCACCATTAAGTAAGACAGTCATAGTCGACGCGCTGTTAAGGCACAGGCGACTTCGAGCATTACCGGTCGCGAGCGATATCCGCTCAACAGGCCAAGAGCGCTGTGTCTCACATGGACTCGCTGGTTGGCCGGCGACGAAGAAGTCGAAGACGAGCCGACTCTTATCGCAATGGAATTTCGAGATGGAGAACGTCATGAAACCGAAATTGCTCGTACTCACTGTTATTGGAGTCACGTTGGGCTTCTTGAACTTGTCCGCAGGCGCCTTCACGCCCGGCAGTCCTATGGGCGAAGTCGTGCCTCTAGCGGGAGCCATGCGAACGATTCCAATCGATGCCAAGACCAAGTATGTGAATGTCACCGCGCATGAGACCATCAAGTTCGTCGACAATGGCAATGTGTTCGCCATAAATTTTAGTGGCAGTTCCGCAACCACGTTCGCCTTCGTACCTTCGGTCTTCGACTTGCGTCAGGTCGCACCGGCGGGCGTTGTCGACCATAAAGTCAGAGTCTATGTCGCACCGGATCCACTGTACGTTTCGGGTTGATCCACACGCGACGCGGAGGTAGAGCGGCCGGGCGCTACAAGAAAGGAATAGCGCGATGCCGCAGCACCGAAAGAACAAGACGGCATTCGTGCTGGCCGGTGGCGGCAGCCTGGGCGCGGTACAAGTCGGTATGCTCGCGGCGCTCGCTCGCCACGGTGTCGCGCCAGACCTCATTGTCGGCGCGTCAGTCGGTGCGATCAACGCCGCGTATTTTGCGGCCGAGCCCGACGATCGCGGTGTAGAGCGCCTCAAGCGCATCTGGCTGCAACTGCGCCGAACCGATATTTTTCCGTTCTCGCCGATCGTCAGCCTCCTGGGCTTATTCGGTAGAACCGATCATCTCGTTAGTCCCACACCGCTGCGAACCTTGATCGAGTCCGAGCTGCCGTACCAGCGTCTGGAGGATGCGCGGATACCATGCCACGTCGTGGGCACCGACGCCATGGAAGGAACCGAAGTCGTTCTGTCTTCAGGGCTCGCCGTCACGGCACTCCTCGCGAGCGCCGCGATCCCGGCAGTCTTCCCGCCCGTTATGCTCAACGGCCACTTCCTGCTTGACGGTGGAATCTCGAATAACACGCCGCTATCAACGGCTCTACGGATGGGGGCAGCGCGCGTGATTGTGCTGCCGACGGGCATTTCCTGCGCCTTGGAAGAACCGCCGCGCGGCGCCATGGCTCTCGCCTTGCATGCCCTGAATCTCTTGATCATGCGCCAACTCGTGAATGACATCGACCGCTTCACTGGCGTGGCCGACGTCTTGATCGTCCCGCCGCTCTGTCCTCTTTCAATGACTCCGTACGATTTCTCGCAATCGGCCGATCTGATCTACCGCGCCGAGGCCGCCACGAGCATGTGGCTCCGTAACGGCGGGCTGCATCGCTTTGGGACGCCGCCTGAGCTGTTGCCGCATCATCATCACGGCTAGACCGAAGTGCTCCAGGCACGCGGCTCGGCAATGCGCAAGGTCCGGTTCTTGATGGCATTGCTCGTGGCAACACGTCGACATCGTCCTGCTAGCAGGCTTCTCGATGACTGCCCTGATGGCGCCGGCAACCGGCAAGCGCACTCTACCGTCGACGAGCTCTTGTTATTCCAAACGGCATACCGGACCAGGTGCTGCAGTCTGACAAGTATGCGAACGCTCGTCACCGATGTCACTGAAACGCGCAGCCCCGTCCGTACAAACGGGTGCCGCCATCGGACGGGCGCTCGCTCCGGCATCGGGGTTTCCCTAGTCATACCGACGATGCTTGTAGAACCTGACCTGTGTGTGCGTCAGGACGATTTCTCCAACCGCAGCAGTTTTGAAGGAGCAAGCCATGTCTCGCAAACCTAACTCATGGAGCCAACAACTGGTGGTGGCAGCCGCGCTCGCGCTGGGCGCGTCCGGCGCCGCTCTGGCCGACGACAGCAGCATGAATCCGTTTACCGGAGATTCGTACAAGTACTTCAACGGCGCAAACCTGGGCCAGCCCGGGCAATTCAATCGCCCCGTCTTCAGCGCCGCGCCAGCCGTTCCTGCGTGGCATCAGAGCCACCCCAACGGCCTGAGCGACCGTGAGCTGGCGGCGTTGTCATCGTCCGAATTGTCCTCAGCCGCGGAGCGAGTCGATCCGCCGGTCTTTGCTCGCGTAGCCGCAGATCCGACGTGGCGCCAGACCCACCCAAACGGCTGGACCGACCGTGAGCTGGCGGCGCTGTCGTCGTCCTCGTTGGCTGCGTGGCAATCTCCGAACGCATCGGAGAACGTCCAGAGCAACATCGCTCGGACGGGCAAGGAAACGTTCTCGGCCCGGCTGGCAAGGTTCTTTCATCCGGACACGACGGCGGGCACCAACTAGGGACGTCGCCAGCCTCCAAGTGCACCGAGGGCCGGCTCGTCCGGCCCTTTTTTTGGCGTGACGGGTTCTACGCTTGCCTGACAGCTTTCCGAGGCGGTTTGCTCGATGGAGCGTGATCGCCCCTCATGAAGCACCGCTGCATCGGGCGTTTGGACCGAAATTCGCGCGTCAGGAACTCGCTCGCAACGTCCATATGAACGTTCTCACCGCACGTGAACACGTCGACGGCGGCGTAGCGCCGTTCCGGCCAGATATGGATGGCAAGATGCGATTCTGCAATGACGACGACACCGGAGATTCCCCACGGTGCGAACTTGTGGAACACCGTCTCGACGATCGTGGCCCCGGCCGCGCGTGCGGCATCGACGAGCGTCTTTTTGACCCACTCGAGATCATCGAGACGGTCGACTTCACAGTCATAGAGATCGAGCAAGACCTGCGAGCCGACCATCGAATGCGGGGCGGATTCCTCCGCCAGCACAACATTCTCTCGCATCATTTGGCACCTCCAACACGTTTTGTGAGCGCGACTCGAATCACCGCTTTTTGGCCCTTCGTGCGATTGGTCTTCTTCCTCTTCTTTTTTCCTTTCGGCCTTCCGGTCTTAACGCGTTCGACCGCAGAGACTACCCGGGCCAGATTCTCGTCGGAGATCTGCGTCAATGCGTGAAGCCCTGCGCGTAGCAGCTCGCTCTTCTTGACCGCGAGCCCAAGGCCGATGCATTTGCTCTTGAGCGCGCCGATCAGTTCGTAGTCGGCCACCGGCATGGTGAAGCTGTCGCGGACCACGTAGGTCACGATGCGCGAGTCGTGGCTCCCACGCTGCCGGGCCCCGATCGTCTTGAGTGCGGACGCTTTCCTGTCCGCGCCTGCGATCCCGCTTCGAGCGCCGTTTCGGCGCAGCACGGCGGTCGTTGGCGGAGATTTCCTTTTCCGCGCGGCGGCGGATATTTCGCGTTCTTTCACCGTCGTATGTCCCCATGGGAGGGGAGGATGTGTCGTTGGGCTATCACAATATACTATATATACGGTTTATACAATAGTTGGAGGAGGATTCCCAGACGGAGCGACGATGATTTCGGGAATGGGCAGCCTACGCCGTCAAGGCGGCGCGGCCGGATGTCAACACGCGGTCATACTCGCCGCGTACCTTTGCGGACGATACGACGTCGTCCATGCCGTCCCGCCGCGGAGAATGCCATGAAGCCCACGAATGCCCCGATCGACAGCAACCCGGCCAACGTATTTCCGCCGGTGGCCTCTTGTCCAGTCGATGCCGAAGACTACTTCGACCTTGCGTGGGAAGCTGACGAGTTCGGCATCCGCCTGCCCGAGCCGGGAGAAAGCGAGTAGGTAGGCACGACGGCCACGCGGGCCGGTCAGTCGCCCGCAAGCCCGGTCCGGCATCGCGGACTTGACGGGCATTAATAATGGACTGTATAGTCCAGATCCATGGCCCGGCCCAAAGAGTTCGATCCTCCCGCTGCGCTATCCGCGGCGATGCAGGTCTTCTGGCGCAACGGGTATGAGAAGACGTCACTCGATGACCTCATGGCCGCCATGCAGGTCGGACGCCAGAGCCTCTACGACACCTTCGGCGACAAGCGCGAGCTCTACTTGAGCGCGCTCGAAGCTTATCGGGACTCGACCCAGGCCGCGATGCGGCGGCTGTTTTCCTCGGGCCATCCCCTGCGCGATTGTTTTGCGGCGCTGCTGCTCGGTATCGTCAACGAGTCGCGCGCGGACCACGAGAGGGGATGCCTTTTGCTGAGCGCGAACCTCGAGCGCAATCTCGATGACAAGCCCATCGCGGCTCTGGTCAAGACAAATCAGGCACAGGTCGAAGCGATTTTCGAGGCCGCGCTGCGCAAGGCGCAGCAGTCGGGCGAGCTGGCGGGCGACAAGGATCCCCGTGCCCTCGCACGGTTTTTCATGGCGACGATTCAAGGCATGAGGGCGACCGCGCGAGCGAGCTCCAATCGCGCCGGCCTCGAGCAAGTCGCGCGCATCGCGCTGTCGGCCCTGGACTGATTTTTTTTTGAGTATTCTGGACCGTCTGGTCTATTAGGAGAAGTTGCATCGAATCGCACCAAAGCCCATTTCGTGACCCTTGGCGCAATGCCGCGCCGATTTGCCAACCTTGAGGAGTCCTCCATGTATCGCACGCTTTCCACTCTCCGCTTCGTGCCTGTGCTGTGCTGTCTCGCGCTGCTGATCGCCTCGCCACCTCTGCGCGCCGCCGACTTCGGACCCGGATTCAAGACGCAGGCGGTCGCCGTCGACGGCGGCACCGTGAATGTAGCGGTCGGCGGCAATGGGCCGCCGGTCGTTCTGATCCACGGTTACGCCGAATCGTCGCGCATGTGGAAGCCGCTGGCGAAAGTTCTCGCACCGCGCTTCACGGTGGTCGCGCCCGACCTGCCGGGCATCGGAGATTCGTCGATCCCCAAGACCGGCATAGACATGAAAAGCTCCGCCGAGCGCGTCCACGCCGCGGTCCATGCGCTCGGATACAACAAGGTTCGCGTTGTGGGACACGACATCGGGCTGATGGTCGCCTACGCGTACGCAGCAATGTATCCGCAGGAAGTGGAAAAGCTCGCACTCATGGATGCGTTCCTGCCCGGGGTCCCGGGTTGGGAGGCCGTCTACAACAATCCGGGTATCTGGCACTTCCGCTTCTACGGCGCGACGCCCGAAGCGCTCGTGAAAGGTCGCGAGCGCATCTACTTCGAGCATTTCTGGAACGATTTCGCAGCCGACAAGGCGCGCTCGATTCCCGAGGCCGATCGGCGCGCGTACACGCTCGAATACGCCCGCCCGGGCCGGATGGCCGCCGGCTTCGCGTACTTCGCGTCGTTTCCTAAGACGGCGACGGATTTTGCGGAGCTGTCCAAGACCCGGCTTGCCATCCCGGTCCTTTCCATCGGCGGGGAAAAAGCGAATGGTGACGCGCTTGGCGCGCAAGCGAAGCTCGTCGCCTCCGATCTGAAGGTGATCGTCCTCAAGGACACGGGCCACTGGATTCTGGAGGAGCGTCCCGAGGAAACGATTGCCGCGCTCGCCAGCTTCCTTCAGTGATGGCACATCGGCTCGCGATGCGCGTGGACCGAGTCAACTGCCAAGGCCTACCGGGTTGCTTAGGGAACCTCTGAATAAGTCCCGCGTGGTCGCGACGGAGGCTTGCCGGGATGAGATGCACGAAGCGGCGCGAAGCCAATGGTAGCTCCCATTGGCCAGCGGCGCGACACAGCAGATCGCCCCTTACTTGCCAAATGAGGCCCCGTCCCGTCCGGGTTTCGCCGCAATGGCCTCATCTGCGTTGTTGCGCGGCTTGCGAATAGGGTGAACTATTCGCTGCGCCCTCATTTGACAACTGAGGCCTACCATCTGAAGCCATTGCGACAGAAACGCGACTCATGTGGGGCTTGTTCAGAGGTTCCTTAGCGCAACTGCGCCTTGGTCTTCTGAATGTTGGCTTCGATCGCCTTGCATTCGGGGCCGGTGAACTTCGCGGCGAGCGCGTCGAGGAACACGCGCGTTCGCATCGGCATCAGCCGCCGGCCGGGGAATACCGCCCACGCGCTTACGGGTGGCGAACGCCAGTCAGGCAGCACCTGAGCGAGCTCGCCGCGCTGCAGGTACGACAATGCGAAGTGATCGTTGATGATCGTGATCCCCGCGCCACCGAGCGCCATGCGCATCAGCAGCTCGGGAGAATTGGCCGTCGCCCGGCCCGGAGGAATGCCCTCCCAGCGCTCGTCGCCGCGGGTGAGGACCCACCGCAATGGGTCGCCCGTGCGGGCCAGGATGCGCAGCGTGTCATGCTCCATCAGGGCCTCCGGTTCGGACGGCGTTCCCCTTCGCGCGAGATATGAAGGCGCGGCATAAAGGCTGCCGCTGAATACCGCCAAGCGTCGGGCAGCGAGCGACGCATCGTCGCGCAGCTCTCCCATGCGGATGGCGACGTCGAAATTCTCGCCGATGAGATCGACAAAACGTGCGGAGAGGTCCACCTCGAGCGTGATCGCGGTGTACTTGAGGCTGAATTCGGCCAGCAGCGGCGCTAGAACGAGATTGGCCATGTCGCCGGGCATCGTCACCCGCAGGCGGCCGCCCGGCTCGATTTGCCGGTTCTGCGCGAGCGACGCCGCTGCTGCCACATCCTCGACGACGTGACGTGCGTGCTCGAGCACCGCGACCCCGAAATCGGTAACGGTGAGTTTGCGGGTGGTGCGCAAGAGCAGTCGCTCGCCCAGCTGTTGCTCGAGGCCGGCCACCCGCCGCGAGACTTTCGATTTGGGGAGGCCGAGGCGCGCTGCAGCTCGCGAAAAGCTGCCCTCGTCCACGACGCGTGCGAACAGAAGGAGGTCGTTAGGCTCGAGATTCATGAAACCTCCCTTTGCTGTGGCAGCCGCCGTCACCGGTGCAGCCGCCAAGCTGATCCACATTGTTGCTGTGGCAGAACAATGTTATCCATTTTGAGGGCTTCCGCACACGCGGATCAACAAATATATTGGTTCCGTCACCACCCAAACCGAGGAACCCTCATGAACATCCTGCAGATCAATTCCAGCGCCCGCAGCGACGCTTCCCATTCCACGCGGCTCGCCAACCGTCTGGTCCAGCGCCTGCGCGACGCCGATCCGGAGGCGACCCTTACGGTGCGCGATCTCAACAAAGTCCCCGCACCCGATCCTCGACGAGGACGCGCTCGGCGCGCTGTTCACTCCGGCGGACAAGCGCACGCCGGAGCAGGCCGCACGCGTGGCGCAGGACGATGCCTTGATCGCCGAGATCCAGGCCGCGGACGTGGTCGTACTGGGCGTGCCGATGTACAACTTCGGCGTGCCGGCGCAGTTGAAGAACTGGATCGACGCGATTTCGCGTGCGGGCGTCACCTTCCGCTATACCGAGAAGGGGCCTGAAGGCCTGCTCAAGGGCAAGAAGGTCTACGTTGCGCTGACGCGCGGCGGCAAGTACCGGAACACGCCCGCGGACACCCAGGTGCCGTACCTGAAGACGGTGTTCTCGTTTCTCGGCCTGACCGACGTGCGCTTCGTGTACGCCGAAGGCCTTGCGATGGGTCCGGACGCCGAGCAGAGCGCAATCGCTTCCGCGCACGAGCAGATCGAGGAAGCGGTCGCAGCATGACGACGACCAGGAGAATGCAATGACGACGAAGACTGTTGACAACGCACCAGCACATGCGAAACGGTGACGCGCCCGCGCGTCGGTCGAGCGCTTGGTCGCGGGTCTGCCGACGTCGGACGGCGCCGGCGTGAAGCTCACGCGTGTGCTCACGCAGCAGCTCCAGCGCCGGCTCGATCCCTTCCTGATGCTCGACGCGTTCGGCACCGACAACCCGCAGGACTACATCGGCGGGTTCCCCGACCATCCGCATCGCGGCTTCGAAACCGTGACCTACATGATCGCCGGGCGCATGCGTCATCGCGACAGCGCGGGCCACGAGGGCCTGCTGCAAAACGGCGGCGTCCAATGGATGACGGCAGGGCGCGGCGTGATCCACTCCGAGCTGCCCGAGCAGGAAGACGGCCGCATGGAAGGCTTCCAGCTCTGGCTCAATCTTGCTGCGAAGGACAAGATGCGCGCGCCGTGGTATCGCGACATCCAGAGCGCGGAGATTCCGGAGTTCACGACTGCCGACGGCGTGAAAGTGCGCGTGATCGCCGGTCGCAGTCACGGTGTCGACGGCGCCATGCAGCGCGACGTGACCGAGCCGCTGTATCTCGACCTCGAGATGCCGGCGGGCGCGCAACTTCGCACAGGCGCTGCCGCAGCTTCACAACGCGTTCGTCTACGTCTATCGCGGCGGCGCTGCAGATCGGCGGCACGCAGGTCCCGGTGCAGACGGATGGCGATTCTCGAGAACAGCGCCGGCAGCGACGGCGTTGTCCTGAAGGCGTCGGAGGCCACCCGTGCGCTGCTGATCGCGGGCAAGCCGCTTGGGCGAGCCGATCGCGCAGTACGGTCCGTTCGTGATGAACACCAACGATGAGATCTCCCAGGCGGTTCGGGACTACCAGTCCGGAAAGTTCGCGGCCACGGCGTAGCAAAGCCGTGTCCGCCGCGGGAAAGCATTGCCAGCCCGGCGGGGGAGTCTGAGAATAGAGCGGCCTGCCGCTCAATCATGACCGCCAACCTGCGCGAGATCGTCGAAGGCGTGCTGCTCGTCTTCGCCGCGCTCTTCCCGATCGTCAATCCGCTGGGCGGCGCGCCGATTTTTCTCGCGATGACGAGCGACTACTCGCCGGAGGAGCGCGCCTCGCTCGCATGGCGAGTGACCGTCAACGCCTTTGTGCTCTTGCTGGCGTCGGTCGCCACGGGGACGTATGTACTGGAGTTCTTCGGCCTCTCGGTGCCGGTGGTCCAGGTCGGCGGCGGTCTAGTGGTCAGCACTCTGGGATGGCGACTGCTCCAGGACCCGAGTTCGATCGACAAGCCCTCCCACGCCGCCGCGCCACGCAGGCGAAATCTCGCGTTCTACCCGTTGACCATGCCGCTCACCGTCGGTCCCGGATCGATTTCCGTCGCGATAACGATTGGCGCGAACCATCCCGATAGTGTCCGTTCGCTGCTCATCAACGGCCCGGCGACCCTGATCGGCGTGACTCTCGTCGCCGTCGCGGTGTTTGTCGCCTATCGATACGCGGAGCGTTTGAGCCGGATCATCGGAGAGACCGGGATGAACGTTCTGCTGCGCCTTAGCGCGTTCATCCTCCTCTGCATCGGCGTGCAGATCGTATGGAATGGTGCCAGCGCGCTGTTGCGGAGCCTTTCGGCATGAGGAAAGCCGCTCGCCCCTTACGATGCGGTGGCGGCTGCTATCAGAAGGCAGAGCTCTGCGGATCGGCTCTTTTACGGCTTGGGCAACGAGGTGACGCTGCGCGACCTTCGTCGCCTCCACCACTTCACGGCGACATAGATGACGATTGCAGCCGCAATCAGCGCGATTGCGGCTTTGCCGGATCGCTCGATGAGAAGCAGAACCCGATCGATCTGCTCGTGAAACACGACCCCGATGCCCAGGTAGAGCGCCGTCCATAGCGCCGCGCCGAGGGCGCTATAGAGCAGAAACGGCATCGGGCCGAGCTTCTCCGCGCCGGCCACCGAGGGCGCAAGCGTTCGAAGCCCCGGAACGAACTCGGCCACAATCAGCAGCGCGCCGCCCCAGCGCTCGAAGTGCCTGTCGGCCTTGCCGATGCTGGAAACCGGTGCCACCGCCATCCGGCACAACGCGCCCAACGCCTGCCGGCCATAGCGGGCGCCCACGACATAGAGGATGGTCTTGCCCAGCATGCCTGCGAGCCACGCTGCGGTGCCGATCGCCCACGCGGAGACGCGCGCTTCATTGGCCAATGCGCCGGCGACGATGAGCAGCGGACCCGATGGAAGGGGAGGGCCGAGCTGCTCCAGAAATACCGCTCCGAACACGAGCAGCAATCCATGTTGGTCGAACAGCGGAGCTAGCTTGTCCATGGCCGACGGAGCTTACGTGGCCGGCCGGCTGTCGTCCATGAAACGACGCGAGCGGTGCGCAAGACAGCCGGCGTCGCGCCTGAGACGAATCTATGCAAGTGGAAAAATGAGACAGGTTGTGGTCGCATGTGCGTAGCGCTTGCCGTCGACGTCGGCAATGAATCCTTCCGCGATTCCTACGCGGCTGCCGACGTGAATCGTCTTGCCCTCGGCGCGCACGGGACCCACTTGGTCGGTCAACGAACGGATCAGGTTGACCTTGAGCTCCAAGGTTGTGTATCCGACGCCTTGCGGCAGCGTCGAATGGATCGCGCATCCGAGCGCCGAATCGAGCAGCGTGCAGAAATATCCGCCATGCACGACGCCGAGGGGATTGTAGTGCCCCTTGCCGGGGGTGCCTTGAAATACGACACGTCCGGGCTCGGCCAGGATCGGAACAAAGCCCAGCGTTTCGCCGATGGGCGGCGAGGGCAGCTCTCCATCGAAGATCCGCTGCAGAAATTCGATGCCGCTGGACGCTTTGACATCCTTCGGTGACGCCACGCCGGGAGCCGCCAGCCTCGCGCGAACCGCCGCCTCCTCGCTTTGCCAACGCAGCAGCACATCGCTTCGATCGGTCATCACGGCCTGCCGGCCCTTCTCGCGAGAGAGACCAGGCCCGCGGTCATGGCCTCCACGATCGACTGCGATTCATTGCCCAGTCCGTGGCGCTTCGCGAGCCAACTCGGCTCGTTATAGGAAAGCCAGACTTTGCCGTTGGCGTCTTCCCAGACCAACATCTTCAACGGGAGATCGATGCCGATGGTCGGACTGGATTGCATCAGCGGTGTGCCCGCCTTGGCGTTCCCGAAAATGAGGACCTCGGTAGGCCGCAAGGACAAGCCGGCGAGCGCGGCTCCGGCCGCGTGATCGATCCGCGCAAACACGGTCATGCCCCTCGCCTTCACTTCGGCCTCGAGTCGATCCATCGTCTCGCTCGGCGCGAACCCGCTGGGCAGGGTGGTCAATCCTTCTGCTGCCATGGCATACGCTCCGCACAGCTACGTCGACTGACGGGTCTCCCTATACGCGCTCCAGCATCGCGACCGTGCCCTGGCCGCCATCCGCGCAAATGGAAACGATCGCGCGCGAACCGGCGACCAGATCCCCCAATTCCTTCGCCGCCTGGCTTAAGATTCGCGCGCCGGTGGCGGCGAATGGATGACCGACCGCTAACGATCCGCCATGCGGGTTCACTCGATCCCACGGGAATGGTCCCAGGTCGACGTCCACACGCGCCTTCGCGCGCCGGTATTCAGGATCGGACGCGGCCCGGATGTTGGCGAGCACCTGTGCTGCAAACGCTTCATGGATTTCCCACAAGGCGATGTCCGCGAATTTCAGCTTGTGACGGGCGAGCAGACGCGGAATTGCGCGCGCAGGCGCCATCAGGATGCCTTCCTCCTCGCGGCGAAAATCGGTCGCCGCGATTTCCCAATCGACCAACTTGACGGAAGGCGTGAGGCCGAGCCGATCGAGTCCCTCGCGATCGGCGACCCACAGCGCAGCCGCGCCATCGGTGAGCGGTGAGGAATTGCCTGCGGTCAATGTGCCGCGGCCGCTGGTGCGGTCGAACGCCGGCGGCAGTTGGCCAAGCTTGTCCAGCGAGGTATCGCGACGCGGAATCGTGTCGCGATCAACGCCGTCGAATGCGACCAGGAGATCGTCGAAGAAGCCGGAGTCCTGTCCCGCGATGGCACCCTGGTGGCTGAGGAGCGCCCGCTGATCCTGGTCCGCGCGCGAGATGTTGAAATACTTGGCCGTGTCTTCGGTGTGCTCGCCCTGTGAGCGTCCGCTTTGCCGGTTCGCCCATCCGTGGATGGGCAGATCGAAATCCGCCGGCGTGACGTGCGAGAGCGTTTCCGCTGCGGCGGCGGGATTCTTGGCGAACTCCGCGAGAACGCGATCGGCGATCGGCATTTTGAGAGCGATGGGCACATGGCTCATCGTCTCCACGCCGCCTGTGAGCGCGAGATGCACGCCGCCGCGGCCGATCATGCCGGCGGCTTCCACCATCGCCATGAAGCTCGTGGAGCACGCCAGCACGGTCGAAAAAGCCGGCGTCCCGGGATCGAGTCCGGCTTCGAACACCAGCTCGCGAGCGATGTTGGAAACGCCGGGGTCGGGAATCACTTGACCCCACACCATGAAATCAGGGCGCGCGCGATCGTTCATCGCCTTTGCCGCCGGGACGGAGAGCTCGAGTGACGAATGCTTGGCGTACGCGCCGCCCGCTTTCACGAACGGCGTGCGAACCCCCGGCGAAAGATAGATCTCCGGCATTGAGCTCTCCTTCGTGTGATCGTCGCAACCCACTCGTAGATGACGCTGCGGCTTAAGCTTGCGATTAGATGATCGACGCGGATCGGGAGGTCGCGCACGCGCCGACCATTCCCACGAACGACCCCTCGCGGTCTCCGATGCTCAGGTGGTGAGGAGGGTACATCGAGGCTGCGGCCTGTCCGTGTCAGGAAACCTGCGTTCTGTGTCAGGCGACGCAAACGATCGCGGGTTCGATCTCATTCGGCCGTTCGATGGCGGCCGTTCGCGCTTCCCATGAGAATCCATGCGCTCGCCGCGCTGGCCAATGCAAGCGCGGCTGAAATCAGCATGATCCATCGGAAGCCGGTGACGAATGCATCCGCGATTGCCTGCTTTGCCAGCCCCGCGGCGTGAGCATCCATGCTCGCGGGCAGCTCGATGGCGGCGAGCTTGTTTCTCTGCTGCTCCACGGCCTCGATCGCGGCGGGCGTAAGCTTCGCGCGCTCGAGCTCGCTGTGCAGGTTGCGGTTGAAGATCGACGCCATGATCATCCCGAACAACGCAACGGCGAGCAGTCCGGAAACGCGCGATGCCGCGTTGTTGATTCCCGACGCGGCGCCCGCAAAACGTTCATCCACCGAGCTCATGACGGTCGTGGTGAGAGGTGCCACGCTGATCGACATTCCCAAGCCCAGAACCACGGTTGCGGGGAAAAAGGTGACCCAGTAGCTTCCTCCAACAGCGGGAAAGGCGAAGAGAGCGAAGCCGGCGGCCGCTACGGCCGGTCCGATGACCAGCGGCGCCTTTGCTCCGTAACGATCGACCAATCCGCCCGACCAGCGCGACAGCGCGGCCAGCAAGACAATGAGGGGCAGCAACGCCGCGCCCGCACCGGTAGTGGAGTAGCCCTGCACCTGGATGAGATTCAGCGGGACGAAGAAGAGACTTCCTCCAAGCGCCGCGTAGAGGAGAAACGTAAGCAGATTGGCGCCGGAAAATGTCCTCGAGCGAAACAAACGCGGCGGCATCATCGGTGCTTCCTGACGCATTTCCACTGCGACAAAACCTGCGAGTGCCGCCACGCCGAGCAGGAACGCAGCGACGATCTCCGGCCGAGACCAAGCCGCGCTGGACGATTCGATCAGGCCGTAGACAACGCCGCCCAGGCCAAGCGTCACGAGGAGCGCGCCCTGCCAGTCGAGGTCTCCGTGCATCTCGACGTCACGGCTTTCGGGCACGTGCCGGAAGGCCAGCACCACGACCACGGCCGCGAGAGGAACATTGATGAAGAAGACGGCGCGCCACGACAGATGGTCGATCAGCCAACCTCCGAGTACCGGGCCGAGTGCCGCCGTGACGGCCGTGGCGCCCGACCATGTGCCGATAGCCTTGCCGCGGTCACGCTCGGCAAACGACGCGCTGATGATGGCGAGACTGCCCGGGACCAGGAGCGCGGCGCCGACACCTTGAAATGCGCGCGCAAGGATGAGCTCACGCACGCTGCCGGAGAGTCCGCACGCGATGGAGGAGAACGCGAATAGCGCCACTCCGAGCAGGAAAACGCGACGACGCCCAAAGCGATCTCCCGCTGCGCCGCCGACTAGGAGCAACGCGGCGAGGAACAGCGCATAGGCTTCGATCACCCACTGGACGTCGACGAGGCTGGCGTTGAGCTCCCGCTGCAGCGCCGGAAGCGCGACGTTGACCACCGTTCCGTCGATGAACGCCATGCTCGACGCAAGGATCGTCGCCGCCAGGATCCACGGCGCCGCACGTGGTGAGCAAGGCGAGGCGCTCGGAGCCGTGCGAATCGCCGCAGCGTCGGAGGGAGGCAGCGAGAATCCGCTCATCGCGCGTCAGGAACAGGCAAATATTTGGGCGATGCCCGCACAGTACGCGCATCCGCCGGCCGGGAACAGGACCATGCTCATGACCGGCCGAAACGTGCATGATATTTCCAGCGACCCAACATCGCCGACGCGCGTCGGGCGCGGTGCGACGCATGCCGCGGTCTCAACGCGGATGAACCGGACCGTTTTTTGGCTGTCTTTGCATAGCGGTGGTGAGTCGCCGCAGTCGTTTTATCGGAGAACGGGCGTCCCGGCCGGGCGCAGGGCTAGTACCGGCGCCATCACACCGCAGCATGACAACAGCATGGTCGGGACGCACTATGATTCAACAGACTTCCTACGGAGCACTACTATGACGAAGAAATCATTTGCAACATGGCTGATTGCGTTTGGCTGCATGGTCGCGTTCTCGGCGTTCGCCGCCGAGCCGGCGCCCTCGGGGAGGGTGAATATCAAAAGCACGGCCGTTGCCGTCGGTGTCGGCGTGACTTGGGGCGATGGCACGCTCTCGTATGGCGGCAAGACGTATACCTTCTCGATGTCGGGGCTCAGCGTCATCGATCTCGGTATTACGACGGTCACCTCGACCGGCGAAGTATTCAACCTGAATAACGTGGCGGATTTTTCGGGCAACTATGCGGCAGGTGAAGCGGGGATCGCCGTCGCTGGCGGGCAAAACGACGTGGTCATGAAGAACGAGCATGGCGTGGTGCTGCGTATCCACGGTACGCAACAAGGCGTCCGGTTCACGCTCGCGCCGCAGGGCGTTGCCATCAAGCTGAAGTAGTCCGAGAGGTGGGCGGCGCCCGAGAACCTGCGGGCGCCGCCAGCAACCGGCCGAGGTACGGCTGACGCTCGGTCCATCAATGGCCACAGCGATTGTGCCGGCGGCACAATCATTTCGGCCGACGCGGCACCACGAGATTTCCGACTGAAATCTGAACGGGCTCGCCGTCCTGATTCAAGGTGGTCGTTTTCACCTTTATCAATCCCTGATCGGGTCGGGACTTCGAAGGCCGTACCTCGAGCACCTCGCTCTCGACGCGAAGCTCATCGCCCGGCCGAACCGGACGCGGCCATCGAAAGTCATCGAATCCGGCGCCGACGATCCCGCCGGCGGGCTTGAGCTCGCTGTCGACCAAGAGGCGCATGGTGATCGCGGCCGTGTGCCATCCGCTCGCCGCCAGCCCGCGAAAAATCGAGTTGCTCGCGGCTGCTTCGTCGAGATGGAACGGTTGTGGATCGAACTCGGCGGCAAAGCTCTTGATGCGCTCCTTATCGATGCGGGCGCGGCCGGAGCCGCCGAAGGTCTGCGCAACTTCAAAGTCTTCGAGGTATCGCTCGATCATTTCGCGATTCTCCTTGCGCGAGCTCGATGGCGAGAGACCGAGCCCCAAGCGCGGTTCAGTGCGCGCCTTGAAGCGACCGCGCGCAGTTCGCGCCGTTTCGTTGTCCCGCCTGACCCGCCGCGGCCCGTGCCAAAGGGCCGCCAGAGTCTCCTGGAGCGCTTGACAATAGGTGTATATGCACCCATGTTACGCGTATCGACGGATATGTCAACGGATGAGCCCGACTTCGCGATGCTTGCCGCCCGTTCGATCGCCTTCGCGGGCGAGCCGGGAGCCGCCAAAATGGCCCCGGTGCGGCGGCTTTGACACGCACTCGCTGACCGCGGGCGCTAGCCACCACTAACGAAGGAGATACGAATGCAAGCGAGAGAGGTCGTGCTGTCCCACCCCGTTCGCACCGCGATCGGAACCTATAACGGCACCCTGAAAGCGACGCCCGCAGCAGAGCTCGGCAGCGCCGCCGTCCGCGAGACACTGCGGCGTTCCGGCCTCGACGCCGCGCGCATCGGCAGTGTCGTGATGGGCAACGTCATCCAGGCCGGAAACCGCATGAATCCCGCACGCCAGGCAGCGCTCAAGGGCGGCGTTCCCGTTACGGTGCCGGCGATGACGGTCAATCGTGTCTGCGGCTCGGGCGCGCAGGCGATCGCGTCGGCGGCGCAGGAGATCCGGCTCGGTGACGCTGACGTGGCCATCGCGGGCGGCATGGAGAACATGGACCAGGCGCCGTACCTCGTGGCGGGCGGCCGCTGGGGCTATCGGATGGGCGATGCGCAGATCTACGACAGCATGCTGCGCGACGGACTCAACGACGCATTCTCCGGGGAGCACTCAGGCTGGCACACCGAGGACCTGGTGAAGCGCTTCAACATCACTCGAGAAGATCAGGATCGTTGGGCGGCGCGCTCGCAGCAACGCTTCTCGGCTGCGCAGAAAGAGGGTCGCTTCGCGGCGGAGATCGTCGGCGTCGAGGTGAAAGGGCGCAAGGGTACAGAAATCTTCGCTGCCGACGAAGGCAATCGGCCGGAGACGACATTCGAGATTCTTTCCAAGCTGAAGCCGGCATTTCGCAAGGACGGCACGATCACCGCGGGCAACGCCCCCGGTCTCAACAGCGGCGCGGCTGCCATGATCGTCGCCGAGCGGTCGTTCGCGGAACAGAATGGGCTGGAGCCCTTTGCGCGCCTGGTCGCATACGGAGTCGGGGCGGTCGAGCCGGGTATGTTCGGCATCGGTCCCGTGCCCGCGTTTCGGCAAGCGCTGGAGCGCGCTCGCTGGAGCCTCTCTGACGTCGAGCGCGTGGAGATCAACGAAGCATTCGCGGCCGTGCCGCTTGCGGTCCTGCGCGAGCTCGGATTGTCTGAAGACATCGTCAACATCGAAGGCGGCGCCATCGCGCACGGTCATCCCATCGGCGCGACGGGTGCGGTCCTGACGACAAGATTGCTGTACTCGATGAAGCGCGACGGCCTGAAGCGCGGCGTCGTCACCCTTTGCATCGGCGGCGGGCAGGGAATCGCGCTGGCGCTGGAGATGCTTTGATCGCATCGGGTGCAAGGTCACTCGCTGAGTGCGATCGGTCCTTTACGAGAGGTTATTGGCTCGCCCCGGCGCTCGAATGAATGAAGGCTAAAACCGATGGCACGGACGATCGCTGAAAATTCGGAGCGCCGCCGCAACGGATCGAATGCCGGATCGACGCGATATTGAGCAGCCAGTAGTCTCGTTCGGGCGCGCGGTCGGCCTCGTCGCGACTACCGCCATGCCGATGGGCACGGCGGTCACGCCGCCGGCCGCCGCGGTATCACGAGCCAGCGGAGGGATTACTTCCAGAATGCGGTAAAGTTCCATTGGGCACTAACGGTTGAAAAGACGCCCGGGGACGTCTCGCTGTTCACAAAGCCGGCATGGATCGTAATACCACTAGGGTCCACCACGCCTTCGTACGTACCGATAGTTGTCACCGGGCTGTAGTCCGTCGAGAAGGTATCGATCCTCCCGTCAGAATCCGTGCAGACCCAGTTAATGGTCATGTAGTAGTCGCCCAAATCCAGGTTCATCGTCAGGCTGTATGCTCTGGAATCCGCGAGGAGCAACCAGGTGATGTGTAGGCTTTGGATTGGTCCGTGCGCCGATCCGGTCCCGACGCAAGTACCCGCGTCCGTCGTGTTCACTTGATGGAACGTAGTCGCGAGATCGCCGCTCGCTGGTTGGTAAAAACCAGGGATAGGGAATTGCCCTTCGGACCAAACCAGGTTGCTGGAGCTAAGGGTGAGCTGACCATCGCTCGTTCCGCCTATATCGCTATGCAACGTAGTGGTATACGAAAAGCTGCCGTTCCACCCTAACGGGTAGTGCTTGAACTCCGGCCGCACCGGCACGTTCCTGTTCCGCTTTGCTCCCTTTTTGGCCGTTACCGTATCCGTGAACGTAAGCGTCGCTTCGTCCACCGTCGTGAACTCGACGTCGAGCGTGCCCACCTTCGTGGTTCCGGTCGGAGGCTGGTACGGTCCCGTCATCGTCTGACCGCCGCTGATCTGCAGCAGATCTCCGGAATACGTTGTCGGCGACGACAGCGTTCCCGCGGAGAGATACCACACCGGATTGCCGGCGTCGTCGTACATGAAGCCGACGATAAAAAGACGGTTTCCCTGGAGCTCGAGGCTGAATCCGCGACCGCTCTCGTCCGGGTTCCACCACCATCCCGTGAAGGGCTGAAATACCGCGGTGGTGTTGTCGAAGTACTCGCGCTGCAGCGGGATCGTCCCGCCCGGCCAAATCAAGGTAGCGTGCGTGTCGTCGCTGAAGTGCAGCGAGACGGGGCCGACGTCGACGCCCGGCGATGGCGCGACGTAGTCGCCGAACAGCGTCTGGCCATCGCGCACGGCATAGAGCGGTCCGCCGTAGTTGTACGAATCCGCGTTCTGCCCGCCCGCTACAAGCCACGTTGCGCGGCCGTCGTCGGTATAGAAGTACCCGCCGAGAAAAGTAACGCCGTTCTGGCTTTCGATGAAGAATCCGCGCCCGCTCTCGTTCGGGTTCCACCACCAGCCCGCTTCGGGCGCCGCCAGGGCCGTGTTGGACAGCACGCACAGCACGACGAACAGCCAAGAAGCAAGTAGCGTCTTGTAGTTGCGCATATCTGTTCCCCCCTGGGATTGGCCGCCGCGGGGCGCCACGCCGCCGAGCCGCGATGCACGTAAATGAATTATCACCCGGTCGAGAGTCGGGTCAACGTGAAAATTCTGCTCTTCCCTGGCCAAGGTTCGCTCTCACTTGGACGAACCTCGCTACGATGATCCCGTTCGGTGCGTGAGTGGATGTGGCAGTGCTCGCGAAGCTCTCGCTTTGGCGCAATGGAGCTCCGAGGTCCGTCGTTGGAGCGTGAATTCAGGCTTGGAACAGCGCGCAGAGCCGACATGCAAACAGGCATCGAGGTACTGGCGGCGGCACTCGCACGGTAATCGCGAGACACCCGCAGGACGCGTCTGTCAGAAGCCGACGCGCGCCTTGCGACCGCAAAGCTTGGTCGCGTCGATGTCCTCGGGAAGCAGGAAATCGCGGTTGGCGAGCTGCGCCGTGCCGAAGGCGTCGAGGAGCAGCTTGCGCATGTCCCGCGGCGGCAGGGCTGAGAGGCGCTCGAGGACCGATTCCGACGGATCATGCGGGAATGGCCAGCGATGCGCGTCGAGAATCTCGTGATAGACCGCCATCGCGATCCGGCGCGCGCCGTGCTCATCCGGGCGCTCGATCGCGTAGACGTTCATCCGGTTAAGGATCGGCTCCGGGATGCTGCTTTCATCGTTGGCGGTCGCGATCCAGAGAATGTGGGACGCGTCCATGTCGACATCGATGAATTCGTCCTTGAAATGCGACGCGGTGTCGCGCTCGAGCAATCCGTAGAGCGCGCCCATGGGGTCATAGCGCGAATCGCCGCCCGCCTTGTCGACCTCGTCGAGCACGACCACCGGGTTCGCATACTCTTTTTCGATGAGCGTCTGCGCGACCTTGCCGGGGCGGGCGTTGTTCCACTGCGCGGAAGCGCCGGTCAGCACCCAGCCCGCGGTAAGCGAGCTCATCGACACGAACTCGAAGCCGGTACCCAGCGCTCGAGCCAACCTTTTCGCGAAGTAGGTTTTGCCCAATCCTGGTTCACCCAGAAGGAGCATGGGGGTGAATTGCACCGCTTCGTTGCCGGCGACCGCCAGCGCCAGATACTTGCGCAGATCGTCGATGACGTTGACGAAATTGGGTGACTTTTCGCAGAGATCGTCGACTGCGGCCGTCGTCGACGGTTTGATGATATAGCGCGACCCGCCCAGCTCCCGCATTCGGTCGTACCAGCTCTTGAGGCCCTCGTTGCGGCGCGCGGCGCCATCGCCGAGCGCCCGATCGACGTCCGCGACGGAATAGATCGGTTGCAGGTCGGCAATCGGAATCATGGTTTCCATGGCGGTTTCTACCTCCGTGCCCAACGTTATGCATTAACCGTGCCAAATGCTGCCGATTGTGCCAGATGCCAGGCTTGTTGCCGACAGCCGATACCCCAAGAGATGAGCTTCCTACACGTACGCATTACGCTCCTGCGGCGTTTCCACCGCGTTGCGCGTCGCCGTCGTTGCGTTGCAGCTGAAATCGGTCGACACCGCAGGATAGCGCAAACCGGCTCCCCGATCGTGCCTGCCGCGCGCAGCCGTCCCGCCGCGACCTGCAGAGGTCCGGGCAGCGCCGATGCAGGGCCCGCGGTCCATCGTTTCATTTTTCTCTAGCGCGGGATCGACGATTGCGCCACGTTGCGGAACAACTTGGCGCTCCTTGACTCCACTTGCGCAGAAGGTTTAGCATGGTTGTTCTATCAATAGGACAACGGATGCGTCATGAAGCGGACCGAGCGCGAGTGGCTGGAGATGGCGAAGCAGCACAACTTTCGCGGCCGTATGGACAAAGGAGAATTTTCCGGTCCCATCTTCGAACGGGGGCAGGACTCGGTCGTATGGGACGTGAACGGCAAGGAATTTCTCGACTTCAACTCCGGACAGATGTGCTCGGCGCTCGGGCACAATCATCCCAAGATCATCAAGGCTATCGAGGAGAGCTGCCGGACGCTGATCCACTCGAGCAGCATGTACTTCAACACGCAGGAGATCGAGCTCGCTTCGCGGCTAGCGGCTGTCCTTCCTCCGGCACTGTCGAAGTGCACGTTTCTCATCTCGGGAAGCGACGCGAATGAGGCGGCGATGTCGATGGCGAAGGTCTATACGGGAAAGTACGAGATAGCGAGCCCGAACTCCAGTTTTCACGGACTGTCGGATTCCGCGCGTGCCGTGACCTTCGCTGGATGGCACGCCGGTTATGGGCCGCTGATCCCCGGCGCGTACGCGATGCTCACGCCCTACCGCTATCGATGCGGATTTTGCCAACACGCCAAAGACTGCACGCTCGACTGCCTGAACACGAGTTTCGAGCTTCTGGATTCGCAATCGGTAGGATCGCTCGCGGCGGTCATCACCGAGCCTTTGTTCAGCGCCGGGGGCGTCATACCCGCTCCGACGATATGGCTGAAGGAGCTCAAGAAGAAATGCCATGAGCGGGGGATGCTCCTCATCTTCGATGAAGCTCAGACCGGCCTGGGAAAGCTGGGAACGATGTTCGCCTTCGAGCAGCACGGCGTCGTCCCCGACATACTGACTATCTCGAAGCACTTCGGCGGGGGAATGAGCGTCAGCGCCGCGATCACGAGCAGAGAGATAGAGGACAACATCGTCGCAAAGGGCTTCGTCTGCGGCCACTCCCATTGCAACGATCCGCTTGGATGCGCCGCAGGGATCGCCAGCATCGAGATCATCATTGGCGAGAACGTTCCGCAAAGATCGGCGGAGATGGGTGAATACTTTCAGACCATCCTTCGCCGCCTGCTGCAAAAGTATGAAGTCGTCGGAGATGTCCGGGGAAAGGGGCAGATCCACGGCGTGGAATTCGTCGAGGATCGCAAAACCAAGACCCCGGCCAAGGCGTTTGGGAACGAGGTGCACAAGGTGCTGTTGGAAAATGGCGTGCTCTGCAGCGCCAGACGCGGTGGAAGCGTCATACGATTCGTTCCGCCGATCACCACCACGCATGCGCAGTACGATCAGGCGGGACACACTCTCGATCGCGCCATTCAGACCGTCCTCGACAGGAGGACGGCCACGAAAACGCCGAAAAGCAGTCACGCGCTCGCGGATCAAGCCAACTGAGTTTCCCGCGAAGCGCGGGCGGCGCCCAAGAAGAAAGAACTCAAGACATGAACGTCCCCGTTCCGAAGTACTACATGATCATCAATATCCTTCGCCAGAGCTTTGCCAAGTACAACCGCGGAGATCGAGTTCCCTCCGAGTGGCAACTGGCGAAACAGTTCGGCGTCAGCCGGGTGACGCTTCAGCGAGCCCTCTCGCAGCTCGTCGACGACGGAATGATCATACGGCAGCAAGGCAAAGGCACCTTCTATACCGGCGAGAGCAGGGCCGGAAAAGCGCAGGCGATAAGCGGCGCGCTCGAGAGCCTGATGGTCTATGAGAACGGCGCGAAGGCCAGGGTTATCGGCAAGAGCTGCACATGGGATGCGCCCTTGGACATTCGGTCGCACCTTCGCCTGCGGCCCGATGATGAGGTCGTGATCATCAGGCGAGTGGCCATCGTCGGCACCGAACCGTTTGCGTACATTATCAATTATCTGCCGCGCGACATCGGCATCAAGATATACGACGAAGACAAGGCCCTCACCAACTCGCCGATCGCGTACCTGTTGCGGGAGAAATATCGTGTACCGCTGACCCGCGCAGACCAGACCATCGATGCCGTTCTGGCGGACCCCGAGGTTGCGACCGCTCTGGATTTTCCGATCGGATCGCCGCTTCTGCGCATCGAGCGGACCTTTTTCAGCAGCAAAGATCGGCCCATCCAATTTACACGGTCATGGTACCGATCGGATCGGCACAAATACACCGTGACGCTGAGCGATTGGGGCGCATCGGCGAGCAAGACAAGGCAGGATCGAGTCTCCAGGCAAAAGAGCCAGCTCGGCCGCCGCGGCAGCGGAATAGTGCGTCCGCTCAACCTCGCCTAGCGACAGGCGATCGGCAATTCAAGATCGAGACGACGCTCGTCGCTCGTCCGGACAAGGAGGTCACAGCGTGGCGCACCAGGAGGTTCTCGAAAGGGTGGTGGCCGAGATTTCGGAGCCGGATCTGATTGAATTTACCCGAGCGGTCGCCCGAATTCCGAGCGTTCACGGGGATGAGTACGCCATCGGCGAGGCTTTCTTCGGCCGCATGCGTGAGTTGGGAATCGACACCCAGAAGCTCGACGTCGAGAAGAACCGGTTCAATATCCTCGGAACGCTGAAAGGATCAGGGGGCGGGCGCTCCCTCATGTTCAACGGCCATATGGATACCGTCGAGGAATTGCTGGGATGGACCAAGGCCCCCTATGGCGGTGAGTTGGAGGACGGCAGGATCTACGGGCACGGCGTGTCCAACATGAAGGCTTCCGATACCGCCATGGTGTACGCCGTCAATGCGATCAAGCGCGCGGGCATCAGGCTCAAGGGCGACCTTTCGCTCGCGCTCGTCGTGGGCGAATGCCACGGCGGCGTGGGAACCAAAGCGCTGATGAAGAGCGGCGTAAGAGCGGATGTTTTCCTCTGCACCGAGCCGACCTACCTGAACATCCTGAACGTACACGCATATTCCCAGTATTTCAGAGTCAACATCATCGGACGGACCGGACACTTCGGCACTCACGACCACGGCCTCAACGCCATCATGAAAATGTACGAGTTGACCGATAGACTGGGGCCGATGCACGAGGACCTCGGGCCGGCAAGCTGGATCAAATTCACGGACAAGCCCCAGTACCACGGTCTGCCGCGGTATCACCTCGGAACCATCCGGGGCGGCCTGACGAGAGATTTCCGCGAGGGTCCCTCGAACACCCCGGATTTTTGCAGCGGGATCCTCAATGTGAGAGCGACGCCCAACAAGAAGATCGAAAGCACGATGGAGGACATTGGACGCGTTCTGGAAGGGATGAGATTGCAGGACCCGGGCTTCAAATACGAGATATCGATCATGCGGGACATGAAGGGTTTCGAAGCAAAAGACGGGTCCATTGCCGTCGACGCGGCTTCAAAGGCGTACGCCGAAGTGACTGGGCAGAAAGCGACGGTCGGACCGATACAGCCCTACATGTTCATGGCCTCGGATTCGGGTCATATGCAGGCCGCCGGCATGAACGACGGAGCGCTCATCGGGCCGGGCGCCTTCACCTCGAGTGTTGTCGACGAGCACGTCGAAGTCGAGAAGCTCGTGGTGGCCTCGAAGATTTTTGCGGCGGCCGCCTTGCGCGTATGCGAGTACGCCGAGTCGGAAGTTGGCAACCGTGCACGGGTGCACGAAGCTCAAGGGTAATTCGCGGTAATCGCGGGAAAGGCTCGGCAATGGCTGCTCCGCAGCGCAAAGTCATTATCACCTGTGCCGTGACGGGCTCGATTCACACGCCGTCGATGTCGCCGTACCTGCCGATCACGCCGCGCGAGATTGCGGACGCGGCCGTGGGCGCGGCGGAGGCGGGCGCCGCGATTGTGCACCTCCACGCACGTGACCCGGTCGACGGGCATCCGACGCAGGACCCGGAATATTTTCGCAACTTTGCCAGCGACATCGCGCGCCGGAGCGACGTAGTCATCAATTTTACGACCGGGGGTGCATCGACGATGACGATCGAGGAGCGCTTGCAGCCCGCGTTGCGGTTAAAGCCGGAAGTCGCATCGCTCAACATGGGCTCGATGAACTTCGGGCTGTTTCCGATGCTCAAGCGCTTTCACGATTTCAAATATGAGTGGGAACGCCCCTACCTCGCCACGTCGGACGACCGTGTGTTCAAAAACACCTTCAAGGACATCGAATACATTCTCAGATCATGTGCCAGCAACGGCACTCGGTTCGAGATCGAGTGTTACGACATCGGGCATCTGTACACCGCAGCGCATTTTCTCGATCGCGGCGCCGTCCGGCCCCCGCTTTTCATCCAGAGTGTATTCGGCATTCTCGGCGGCATCGGCGCCCATCCCGACGATGTCGCCCATATGAAGCGTACCGCCGATCGCCTGTTCGGCAGTCAATATCACTGGAGTGTGCTCGGCGCCGGCCGCAACCAGCTCCCCATCGCGGAAATGTCCGCGTCGATGGGCGGCAACGTCCGTGTGGGCCTGGAGGACAGCCTCTGGTTAGGGCCGGGAAAGCTTGCCGAATCCAACGCTGCCCAGGTAAAGGCCGCGCGCTCCATGATCGAGGCCATGGGTCTGGAGATCGCCGCGCCCAACGACGCGCGACAGATTCTGGAGCTCAAGGGGCGGAACGCGGTCGGTTTCTGACCCGCGCATCACGCTGGCGATCGGCTTGAACGTGGTCAGTGCATAAGGATCTTGGACAGGAAGGCCTTGGTGCGATCGCTTTTCGGGCTGGAGAAAAATTCTTCGGGGGCGCCGGACTCGACAACCGATCCGTCTGTCATGAAGACCACACGGTCGGCCACGCGCCGAGCGAATCCCATCTCGTGCGTGACCACGATCATCGTCATTCCATCACCGGACAGGGTGGTCATGACCTCCAAAACCTCCTTTATCATTTCCGGATCGAGGGCCGACGTCGGCTCGTCGAACAGCATGATGTCCGGCTGCATCGCCAGCGCGCGAGCGATCGCCACCCGCTGCTGCTGGCCGCCGGACAATTGCGCTGGATACGCGTCGGCCTTTTCCGGAATGTCGACTCGCCGCAACAGAGTCAGCGCGCGTTCGCTTGCAGCCTCCCGGGTCAGGCCGCTCGCCTTCATCGGAGCCAGAGCGATGTTGTCGAGCACGGTCATGTGCGGGTAGAGGCTGAAACTCTGGAAGACAATGCCCACTCTTGAGCGGAGGTTGGTCAGCCTGAGTTTGGGATCGCTGAGATCCGCTCCCAAGACGCGAATCGTGCCCGATTGAAACGTCTCAAGCTTGTTTACGCAGCGTATGAGCGTGCTCTTGCCGGATCCGGAAGGGCCGCAAATGACGACGACCTCACCTCGGGGAACGGTCAGCGAGACGTCGCGCAGCACGTGCAGCGCGCCAAAATATTTGTTGACCCCCTCGAACTCGATGGCCGGGCCGCCAGGCAGGTCGTGGGCGCCGGTGGCGGCGTCCCTTTTGGCCGCATGGTCCTTTGTCCGCTGCATCGCCTTAAGCCCTCCGGGGTTGTGCACGATCATGCGTATCGTCCAGCATTTGAACGTTATCCCAGATTCGAGGGAATTGCAGTATCGCCGCTAAACAAGCGTTGCCTTGGCGTCGTTGACTACGCAGGATGAGCAACATAAACTTGTCCGGTCGATTAATCAACAGAACAAGTTGAGCGGGCGAGGGGAGCATCGTGACGGAAATGGTCGACGACCATTTCCGTAAAGCTCGGTAGGGCATCGAAGCGTTAGCGGCGCTCGTTGACAGTATGCAGACAGTAACGCCCGGAAATGCTCGAGCGGCAGATACAGGAGAGCGGACATGAGAGTGGAGCGGGTTATCGCGGGTATCGGCAAGTTGACTTTGCTGTTTTCCTTGATTGCGCTGCCGATGGCCTCTGCGGCGGGCACGCTCGACGAGGTGAAGAAACGGGGCGAGCTTATCGTCGGCGTCCGCTATGACATGCCGCCCTTCGGGACTGTCGACCCGCAAGGAGCCTTGCAGGGTATCGACATCGAAGTTGCGAAGCAGATCGCCAGCAAGCTTGGGGTCAAGGTGAAGTACCAGCAGGTCACCGCCCAGACGCGTATTCCGATGCTGGTCAACGGCAACGTGGATTTGCTGGCAGCGGGCCTGGCCAAGACCGATGAGCGAAGCAAGGTCATCGACTTTTCGTCGATCTACATCGAGTCGGGGACCTTGTTTCTTGTGCTCAAGGATAGTCCCATCCAATCGTATCGCGACCTCAAGGGCAAGACGGTGGCCACCGTCCAGGGCACGGTGTATCTGGCGCGGCTGCGCGAGAAGCTCACGGATTTTCAGTCCGTATCGTTCCAGGAGTATCCGCAAGCTGTCCTGGCTGTGGAGCAGGGAAGGGCCGACACGCTGATGGCAGAAGACGCGACGCTGTTGAATCTCATCAAGGGCAGGGCCGACAAATTCAAGCTTGTCGGAAGCCCGCGCGATTTCGAGGCCTATTACGTCGGTCTGGGCGTGCGAAAGAACGACGAAGAGTGGCTCCGCTATGTCAACCAGGTGATGGCTGACTTATGGAAGAGCGGCGAGCTGAAGCGAATCGTGGCGCCGTATGGCCTGACCTACGATCCGGAATTCAAGATCCAGTAGCCACCGTGGGCGTGCGTTAACGCCACTGCGCGCCGCCGCGCGCCGGTGGGCGCCGTTTAGGGAAAGACGATCCAATACTCATTTTCCTGGCAGGTCCTGTTCGACTACAAGGACCTGCTGTTTCGGGGCTTGCTGGTCACACTCCAGCTCTCCGCCGTCAGCTTCGTATTGAGTGC
Organism: uncultured beta proteobacterium; assembly: GCA_963745385.1. Classification (GTDB taxonomy): domain Bacteria; phylum Pseudomonadota; class Gammaproteobacteria; order Burkholderiales; family Casimicrobiaceae; genus PALSA-1003. Next base: position 22,668 of record CAVUXI010000010.1, on the reverse strand, counting down.
CGCGCTGGGCATCGTCGTCGGTCTGTGCAGGCTCTCCAGGCATCGGATGTTGCGCGGCATCGCGACGAGCTATGTCGAATTCTTCCGCAATGTACCGCTCATCGTTCAGATATTCTTCCTCTACTTCGCCGTGGGCATGGGATCATTCACGGCGGGGCTTCTGGGGCTTGTGCTGTATTCGAGTGCGTTCGTGGGCGAGGTCGTCCGCTCCGGCGTGTCGTCGATCCCGCGCACGCAATATGAGGCCGCTCACGCCAGCGGCCTGTCGTCGTTCCAGGTCATCCGTCACGTCATTCTGCCGCAGGCGATCGCGATCGTCCTTCCTCCTCTCGGCACCGAAGCGGTCAACCTGATCAAGAATACCGCGATTGCGTTGACGGTCGGTGTGGAAGAGCTGACGTTCATGACGCAGGAGATCGACAGCATCACTTTCCGGGGATTCGAAGCCGCCACCGCGGCCACGGTCATCTATGTTCTGTTGTGTCTGTTGATACTGCGCGTGGTCGCCTTGCTCGAGCGTCACCTGAAAGTCGAAAGCCGCGTCATGTAGCGCCGTCATGCTCAAAAACGTCATCCTCGACAACCTGCCGTATCTGGCGAATGGCCTCAAGACGACCATTCTGATGTCTCTGATATCGATGGTCATGTGCCTGATCGTCGGGACGGGCTTGTGCTTCGCGCGGCGCTCCGCCTCACCTCTGCTTCGGATTCCCGCACGCGCCTATATCGACGTGATTCGCAGCGCGCCGCTGCTGCTCATCATCTTCTGGTTCATTTTTTTCCTGCCGCGCTTTACGGGTATTCGCGTCGACCCTTATACCGCCGGCATTATTGCGCTGGTCGCATATTTCTCAACCCATGTCGCGGAGATCATGCGCGCCGGCATCGCCGCGGTTCCACGCGCCCAGACGGAAGCCGGCCTGGGCAGCGGGCTCAGCCAATCGCAGGTCTATCGCTTCGTGGTGATGCCGCAAGCGGTCAAGAACATGATACCGGCGCTCATCAGTCGGTTCGTCGCCCTCGTCATGGGCACTTCGCTCACATACATCGTTGGGGTCATCGAGTTCTTCCGGGCGGCCACCATCGTGAACAATCGCGAATACGCTTCCATCCAGATCTATTCATTTGTCGCGATCGTTTACTTCGTTCTATGCTATGGAATCTCGCAGTTCGGAGAGTGGTGCCGCCGCCGCCTCGGCGCGCAGGAGCTGCAAAAAGTGGAGGCGTCGCTCGGCAGATAGAGCGAGCGGCGGGAGTTTTTCGATGCGCGAGACGGACCGGCTCGCGAATCGAACCTATCGGAATTCGATGTTCATCGAGGACGCGAAGATGGCAGGGGTCATCGTCGTAACGGGTGCAGGCCGCGGCATCGGCGCCGCCGTTGCGCGCGTGGCGGCGCGGCAGGGCTATGCCGTCTGTGTGAATTACAGTTCCAGCGGCGACGGCGCGGACGAGGTTGTCGCCGCGATTGGACGAGATGGCGGCAAAGCGATCGCACTGCAGGCGAATATCTCGCGACAAGCGGAGGTCGAGAAGCTGTTCCGCGATGTCGACAAGGAGCTCGGCAAAGTAACGGTGCTCGTCAACAACGCCGGCGTGATCGGCGGCCAATGTGCCATCGAAGACATCGACGAAGCGCGGTTGCAGGAGACATTCGCGATCAATGTCTTCGGCAGTTTTTACTGTGCGCGCGAAGCGCTGCGCCGCATGTCGACGCGCCACGGCGGGCAGGGCGGTGCCATCGTGAACGTCTCCTCAGCAGCCGCGCGGCACGGCGGCTTGCCCAAAGAGGCGCACTACGCCGCCAGCAAAGGCGCGATCGACAGCTTCACGATCGCCCTTGCAAAGGAGGCCGGGCGCGACGGCGTGCGCGTGAACGCAGTGCGGCCTGGTCTGATCGAGACGGATATTCACGCAGCGCACGGCGGCGAGGCGACCGTCGCGGCCATCGCTCCGACAATTCCGCTCGGACGCGCGGGCACTGCCGATGAGGTCGCCGAGGCAATCGTGTGGCTGGCGTCGCCGTCCGCGTCTTACATTCACGGCGCGGTGCTCGACGTTTCCGGCGGAAGGTAGACGTCGGTCTACGCCTGCACGGCGGTGGTCATCGTTTGATGCCGATGAGCCGGCACGCGATCAATCGGAGTCCGTGAGGCTGAAAGCCGCGCGCAGCTTGGGCACGACGTTCCACCATCGGGTATCCGACGAGCCGGTACCCGCAAGGCGGGTAACGAACGCGTTCCAGTTGGCACCCGAGTCGTCGGCGTCTTGCCGCCAGAGAGCGACTCCAAAGACTTTGGAGCTCTCGATCTTGTCCAGCTCATCGCGTACGAGTTGGTCGAGCGTATTCAAGTCTACGACTGCGCGATCCACGGAGCACCCCCTTCTCGATTGCGTCCCGGATCAACTAGTACTCCCTATTTCAGAGGCGCTCTGTCCGCTAGCGGACAAATACGTGCTTTAAAGTCGAAGCGACGGTCAGGGCAAGGCGAGGATCACGATGACGTTGTCGCCCTTCGCTTTGTAGGTGCCGTTGTTGTCGCCCGCCGCGACAGCGATGAACTGCCTGCCCTTCACCTCGTACGTGATCACGCCGCCATCGATCGCGCCTGCACCGAGTTGCGCTTGATGCAGCAGCGTTCCCGTCTTTGCGTCGAGTGCGAACAAGTCACCTTGCGTATCAGCCGTCAGAATGATGCCGCCTGCCGTCGCAATCAGGCCGGCAACGGGCGGCGAAGGAACCCTGTAGCGCCACTTCAGCTCACCCGTCGCAGGGTCGATGGCATTGACAAGACCGAATGCCCGCTCGATAGGGTCGCGATCGCCGTAGCCCGTGGGCGTCGCCCAGCCCAGGTACGGCTTGCCTCGAACGTACTGCGGTGCGGGACCCTTGATCGCCTTGGCGCACCAGTCGACGCCGTTCATGTAGAGCAAGTTGGTGTCCGGACTGTACGCCGGCCCGTTCCATTGCACGGCCCCGATCGGGCACAGGCGGATGTCGGCATCGGTGAGGATCGCTGTTTGACGGTTGGTGTACTGGGAGACCAGCGATGTCGTAAAGCGAAGTTTGCCGTTCGCTCGATCCACGACATGCAGCACCCCATCCTTCCCGGCGACGGCCGCGAGACGGCTCCCATCGGCCGAATCGAACGCCGCGACGACGGCGGTGTCCCAGTCGCGGTCCTCGGGGCCGAGCAGTTGATGCCACCATTTCAGTTTTCCCGTCGCGGCATCGAGAGCGACAACCGAGTTGGTGAACAGGTTGGCGCCGGGCCGCAGCTCGCTGGCGAAGTCGGGCCCCGGATTGCCGATCGGCACCAAAATCTCGCCCGTTGCGCGATCGAGACTGTAGCTTGTCCACGTTCCGCCACCCCCGTGCGCGATGCTTGCGGGATTCTTCCACGTATCCGAGCCCGTCTCGCCGGGGCCGGGAATGGTATGAAAACCCCAGAGCTTCGTGCCGTCGGAAGCGCGAAACGCCATCATTTCGCCGCGGATGCCCATGTCGCCGCCGGCCTTGCCCAGAAAGATCACATCCTTCCAGACCAGCGGCGCGGCAGTCGCGAACTCGCCTTTGCTTGAATCCATGATCGTGCGATCCCACAGCAAGGCGCCGGTTCTGGCATCGAGCGCAATGAGGTGGCCGTCGGGCGTCCCACGGATAACGCGGCCGCCTGCGATCGCGGCGCCCTTGTTGTTCGGCTGGAACACATGGCCGGGCCGATGGCGATAGCTCCAGCGCGGCTCGCAGGTGGCGGCGTCGATCGCGAACGTGCCCAGGGCCGAGGTCGTATAGAGCACGCCGTCGTACACGATGGGTCCGTTCTGGAATGAGCCCTGCTCGCCAAGCTTGAACGAGCACACTTGCCTGAGATTGCGCACGCTCTGCAAATCGATCTGCGTCAGCTTGGAATAGCGATAACCGAGGTAGCCCTTGTTGAACGTGAGCCATTGACTCGGATCGACGTCTGCTCTGTCCATTTCGGCCTGGGTCGGTCCTTGCGTGGTCGGCAACGCCACGGCATCGGACGGGCGCGGCGTTTGGGCGTCGGCGCCCTGCGCAGGGGTGGCCGATGAGGCAACCAGCGAAAGAACCGCGAGTGCGGCCCATCCAGAGACGCTCCGTACATCAATCCGAGACCGAGAAATCACGATGTCTCCTCAGGTGGTCGGTCGCGGGATGCAACACCCCGAAGCCCGCGAACGAGTAGTGTCAAACGGCGCGCGCCGGGCGAGCAGCGAGCACGTCATAGAGCGGCCGAAGGCTGGCCGGCGCTTTTTGAGCGAGCTCGTCGGCGAGGCGCTGAATGGTTTCCTCGTCTCGCGCCATCGAGGCCGCGCGCAGCTCCAAGTGCATGGCACGAAGCTCGCGAAACGATGCAGTAGCCGCGACCGCCTCGTCACCTGCCAGCGCGTGGATCTCCAAAGCCTCGGTGCGGCCGCGCAGGCGGATGTGGTCGATCGGCAGTGTGGCGAAATCGACTGCCCGCGCCGCAGTCTCCGGGCCAAGCAGTACTGCAATGCGATAGGTCTTCGTAGCGCTCTCGAGGCGCGCCGCAACGTTGACCGCGTCGCCGATCGCCGAGTAATCGAAGCGGCGGCTCGATCCGAAATTTCCCACGGTGCACGGACCGGTGTTGATTCCCACTCCGATTTCAAGGCGCGGCAAGCTACCTGCCGCTGCGACCGATTCGTTGAACGCGTTCACCTTCTCCACGATGCGCAGCGCCGCACGACAGGCGAGAGCGGCGTGGTCCGGCTGGTCGGCGGGCGCGTTCCAGAAGGCCATGATCGCGTCGCCGATGTATTTGTCGATGGTGCCGCCCTGTTCGAGAATAGCGTCCGTCGCAAGGTCGAAGAATTGATTGGCCACTCGCGTGAGAACCGCTGCGTCGAGACGCTCCGAAAGCGCGGTGAAGCCTCGAAGGTCGCAGAACAGGATACTGAGATCCCGCAGCTCGCCGCCGAGCTCCGGCAGCTTTTGATTACTGACGATTTGGTCGACCATGTGAGGCGCCAGATAGCGTTTGAAGACGCGGCGAATGTGCCGGCGCTCCTGATCGAGCAGCCCGTAGCGATACAGCGACAAGGCAGTAAAAGTCAGAACGATCGCTGCGATCGGCACCGCGCTCGCCTGCCATACGCCGAAGCGTTCCAGCGCGACCTGCCCCGATATTGCAATGAGCACGACAAGACCGCCAGCACAAAGAAAAGCGGCCGCGAGCGATAGACGCGACATCGCGATGCCTATCGCCAGCGCAGACGCCAGCATCAAGCCGATCTCGGACCATACCGCGTTCCCCGGCCTGCGAAGATGGTGCTCGTGCAGGATGGAGTCGATCACCGACGCGAGCCGTTCGACTCCAGGCATGACAGCGGTGAACGGGGAGACGAACGTGTCGCGGGTGCCCACGGCGTTGGCGCCTACGAGCACGATGCGGTTGCGAAACACCGCATCGGGCACGCTTCCCGCCAGGACTTGCGAAAGCGGGTAGGTAGGAAAGGTGCGGGCCGGACCGATATAGTCGACCAGAATCCGCATCTCCGGATCGGTGGGGACGAACAGGGTTCCGAGCGAGATGCCGCGTCCGAGCTCGACATCGACGTCGCTCCAGGGCACGTTCAGAAAAAGCTGGGCGACGCGTATCGCCATCGAAGGATAGTAGTCGACATCGTATTCGAGCGCGGGGTACTCGTATCGAGGAGCGCCGTCGATGTCGTAAGCGACGAGCATGTGGCCGAGCGTCGCCGCCTCCGCCAATATCGCAACAGGCGTCAGGACGCCCGTCGGCTCGAGCGCAAGCGGGCGATAGGCACCGCTCTTGCGCAGCCGCGGATATGCGGCGCGGGCCAGATACGGCTTGGCCGCGACATCGGCCCGCCCGCCGAACTTGAACGTGAAAGGCAATGCGACACTGCCTGCATCGGCGATCGCCCGGGCGAGTGCGGCGTCGCCGCTGCTCCCGCTTCGCGTGTCCGCTTCCACGGCCGGCTCGGGATCGGCATACAAGACATCGATGCCGATGGCCTTCGCCCCCGCATGGTGCAGTCTCGTGACTAATTCCGCCATCTGGCGCCGCGGAACCGGCCAGCGGCCGAGATCGTTGATCGTCTGGTCGTCGATCATCACGATGACCGTTTCGGGGCCGGGCGGGCGCGGGCCGCGCAACCTCAGTTGCACATCGAGAGAGGAGAGCTCGAGGCGGCGCAGCCAGGGCAAATCGACCGCGAACAAGTGCAGAAGCGCAAACGGCGTCATGATGAGCAGGGCCAGACCGCACAGCTTCAGATCGCGCAGCCGCCGAGGGCTCATCGTTTCTACTCGAATGTCGCGCGCGCCACCGTAGTCGTAAAGCGCTGGGCGCCCCAACGGACGGCCGGTATGGGCGCTTCGCCGCGGCGAACATCTGTCCCCTGCCCGGGAGTATCCAGGACTACGGACGCTTGCGATTGCCCGTCACGCCCGGAGACGGCAACCACTCCGGACACGAGCGCAACGGACGTCAGGTCCTGCACTGCTTCGATCACCCAGTCGGTGCCGCGCACCGCGGCAATCGCTGTCTCGGTCTCGACCTCGAATTTTCCGGAAGGCGTGACCCGTGCGACGAGCAGTCGAAGCACACCCGAGATCAGCCCAAGGCGCGTTCTCGCGTTGTCGGCCGTGTTGTCGTAATCGGCGATTCGCACACGGCTGTTCTCGCCCACCGAGATGATCGAGCCGTCATCGAGCGCAATCTTTGCTTTGCCCGCGGCGGTGACGATGGTGTCCCCTCGATAAACCGGCGCGTTGGAGGCCGCCGGCTGCCTGCCTCCCGCGGTCTCCACAAAGACCGCGCCGCGCGCCGCGAGCACCGATCCGACGGTCGCGTCCGCCGCGAACGCGGCGCCGGTCAGGAATGTCGCGATCATCCCGGCAACAAGGGCGCCTGTGGCGCGAACACGCCATCCACGCATGGTCATTTCTCCCACAATGGTCGACGCTCGCTCGATGGTCCGAATCGTTCGGGCGAGCGCGAAGCAATTCACGCTCGAGCGCTCGTTGCCGGTGCGGACTTGGCGAGACCTCTGGCGCGCCGCGCTTCGTACGCCTTCATGTGAGTATAGGCGGTCGCGAGCGGCGATGGTTCGCGGCGCTCGGGGCTCGCGGGAGCTCGACGAAGAAGGTCGCCTACGACGTGGTCCGCCTCGATTGGCGCATTGGCTTCGATGTCGCGGAGCATCGAGGCTGTCAGAGGCGAGCCGGCTGCCGTGAGCGCCGTGCGCGCCAGCTCCATGGATGGCGCGCGCGGCGCGTGCCCCTCGGCTTCGGCAATGGCGCGGCATTCCTCGAAGAGAGACAGGATCAGGTCGGTGCCGCCCCGCGCTGCCACGACATCTCCGACGGACGCTCGCATGAGACACGTGACGCTGGCCAACGTCGCCAGGAAGACCCACTTCTCCCACATCTCCTGCACGATATGCTCGGTGAGGCGAGCGTCGAATAGCGCGTTCGCCATGATGCCGGCTACGCTGCGAACACGATCGGACAGTCCCCCCTCGCGCTCGCCGAACGAGAGCGTGTGCAGGCTGTTGAGGTGGACGATGGCGCGCTTGTCGTTCAGCGTCGCGGCGATGATGCACAGGCCGCCGAGAACGTGGGATCGGCCGAATCGCTGGTCGAGCACGTCAAGATGCTTCATGCCGTTGAGCAAAGGCAGGATCATGGTGTCGGGCCCGACGGCTGCGGCGAAGGAATCCATCGCTCCCGCAAGATCGTAGGCCTTGCAGCTCAGCAGCACGAGATCGAACGATTGACGGAGGTCGTCCGCGACGACGGTGGGAGGCGCAGCAAGCGTCACATCGCCATGCGGGCTCTGGATGATCAGACCGGCATCGGCCAGCTCGGCGGCGCGCCGGGGCCGGACGAGAAATGTGACGTCCCGGCCCGCCTGGAGCAGCCGGCCGCCAAAATAACCGCCGATCGCGCCGGCACCTACAACCAGAATGCGCATGTTTCGATTTCCTCCATCGAACGGAACGCCTTCAACCGCGAGCTATCGATTGCCGGAAGCCCGCTTCGAAGTGACGTCTCGCCGGCCCCGGGACAAAGTCGTCGCCTTGCCGCCGGCATTTGCGGCTTGACGCGCGCTTTGCGCGATTGCCTTCGAGAGCATCGTGCCGCGGCAGCGCCGCGCGCCACAGCGGCAGGAAAACCCGCGTTGCGCGCGCTTGCTCATCCGGCCCTCGTACTCGAGGCCATAGTCGTAGCGCAGTTCCTCGCCCGCGCGGATCGTGCGCCTGGCGCAGATGAACACGCGCCCCTTGTCGTATTCGATCGCTTCACAGTTCGGATCGCAGCCATGGTTGATCCATCGCGCGGCGTTGCCGCCCAGGCTTGCATCGAGAACCGTGCCGTCGTGGAGCTTGAAGAGGAGGGTGTGGTAAGGATCGTTTGCGTCCGTCGCCGGACGATTGTCGGCGACGTCTTCGGGCATGCGTTTGCCGCGGTATTCGACGATGCGCGCGCCTTTGCGAATGGTCCGGGTCGCGAAGACGCCGCGCCCGTGCGTCGGCGAGGGGCGGATGACATAGGGCGGTGGCTTCGAAGCGGGCACAGTAAGGCGGAGGCGGCCGGCGATGACGTTGGATTACTCTACCATTTTGTTTTTCGGATGAACCGACGCAGACGGCGTTGTGACATGGGTCTTACGCGATCGCGATCGATCCGCCCCCGGGTTGCGTCAGGCGGTGAGCCAGCTCGATCGTTGCCTGCCCGATCAAGAGCACCACGAACGCGACAAGCGTCGCGCGAAGTATCTTGGCGTAGACGGCGGGACTCATCCGCGTCTGCAGGCGGAACCCGAGCATCAATCCCGCAATGCCCAGGGCGGTCAACGGCAGCGATGCGGCGAGCAAAGGCAGAGTGCCCGGGCCGGCCAGGCTCAATGTGAGGGCCTGGATCGACTTGCCGGTGATAAAGCATAGATTGAGCATCTGCGTCAGCGCGACCGGAGACAGCCCGAGCATCATGAAATAGATGACCAGGGGCGGCGCTGAAACGTTCACCGCGCCCGAAAACAATCCCGCCAAGATGCCGAATGCGGCACCGGACACGGCGGGCTTCCGCTTGATCCAGCTCAAATCCAGTTGCCGGATTTTGTCCTGGAGCAGGAACACGACAATCATCGCGGCGAGCAGAAGCTGGAGTGCCTCGGGAGCGGCCACCAGCAGGAAGTGCGTGCCGATCAGCGTGCCGACGACGACCCATAGCGCCATCGGCCAGTACCGGCCGATGCTCTCGCGCCAGTTGCCTCCCCGCATAATGCTGATCATATTGACGGCGATGTTCGGCACGACCGTGATGAGCACCGCTGTCTTGACATCGACCAGCAGGGCGACCAGGGGCGTGGATACCAACGGGAAGCCGAAGCCGATCACCCCGTGCGTGATGCCCGCGACGATCACGATCGCCACCAGCGCAGCGATCATCGCCGGAGCGAACAAGGTATCGAGCCCGAACATCAGCTTGCGGGGGCCTCGCCCGTCATGACGCTCGTTTCAGCCATCGAGAACCCCGCGGCGCCAAATGAAGATAAATTATACTGGGATCCTCGCGGGGAGGCCGCCATGACGAAGATCGATGTCAAACCTGTCGTCGCCGTGCTGAATCAATTGCTTGAAAGCGAATTGGCAGGCGTGGTGCGTTATACACACTATTCGTTTCTTGTGTTTGGCTTTGGCCGCATACCCATTGTCTCCTGGCTGCGCGCTCAGGCCGATGAATCGCTTCTGCACGCGCAGCAGGTGGGCGAATGGATCACGACGTTGGGCGACTATCCCTCGCTCGCCCTGGGGCCGCTCCTGGATTCGCACCAGCATGACATTGGCGCGATGCTGCGCGAATCGCTGGCCGCGGAAGGCCACGCACTCGAGCTCTACCGGCAATTGCTGCGATTGGTCGAAGGCAAGGCCGTGGGCTTGGAGGAATTCGCGCGACAGATGATCCAGGCCGAGGAGCTGCACGCAGCGGAAGTAGACAAGATGCTGCGCAAGCCGGGCGACCTTGCCGCCTTTGCACCTCGCGTCGACTAAAGGGACCCATACATGCGCGTGCGGCGTGCGTTGCGGAGTCTGTGCGAGACGTGGGTTCTTGCGCTCATCGCGGGCGCGCTTGCAGCGCCGCCCGCGTCGCTCGCGCAGCAACCCAGGATTGCCCGAATTGGCTTTCTATTTGCGGCGTCCTCGCAAGGCGCCGAGACGCAGCTGCAAGCGTTTCGAGACGGGCTGCGCGAGTTGGGCTACGTGGAAGGGAAAAACTTTCAGCTCGAGGTTCGCTATGGGGACGGCAAGCTCGAGCGGCTGCCGGCCCTGGCATCCGAGCTCGTTCAGTTGAAGGTGGATGTCATCGTCGCGGCGAGCTCGCCATCAATCGTCGCGGCCCGCAAGGCAACGCAGACGATTCCCATCGTGATGCCCCTGAGCTCCGATCCCGTCGGAGACGGGCTGGTCGCGAGTCTTGCACACCCGGGCGGCAACGTCACGGGTCTGTCGGTCATGTCTCCCGAGCTCGGCGAAAAACGGATCCAGCTGCTCAAGGAGATGTTTCCCACAGCGTCCCATGCAATGGACGTTCTGTGGAATCCCGACTACGTGGGCATGCGCGCGCGGTTCGAGCAGGCCAAGGTCGCGGCGCCTGCCGTAGGCTTGACCGTTCGATCCGTGGAGGTTCGGGATACGCGCGAGCTGGATGCGGCCTTCGAGGCCATTGTCCGTCAGCATCCCGAGGCCCTTTTGCTGCTGGTCGATCCGTTCACCCGAAGTCAGCGATCGCGCATCGTCGAGTTCGCGGCCCAGCAACGCCTGCCGGCGATTTACGAATCCAGCGAATTTGTCGACGTCGGCGGCCTCATCTCCTATGGACCCAACATTCCGGATCAGTTTCGCCGTGCGGCTACCTACGTCGACAGAATTCTCAGAGGTGCAAAGCCCGCGGATCTCCCCATTGAACAGCCAACCAAGTTCGAGCTGGTCATAAACATGAATGCGGCGAAGGCGCTGGGGGTCAAGTTCCCCAGCTCGATCCTTCTGAGCGCGGACAGGGTGATCGAATGAATGGACTCGATGAGCCGCGGTATGGCGCGGTTTGCATGGGTTCTTGTTCGGTGACGTCGCACTCGAGCGCGCTTGATCGGTCCGTCCGCGAGGGCCCTTTGCGGCCCGCCCGCGCAGCCATTTCGTAGCCTCTTTTGCCACGGAGTTTCGTGACTCTTCCGCCGACCGGATTGCGCTGGTCCGACGCTTATCTGCTGGGTTACCAGCCCATCGACGACACGCACCGCGAGTTTGTCGAAGCTGTCGACTCGATACTTCGCGCTCGCGACGCCGAGCTCGCAGATGCGATCGCGGTTTTCGAGCGGCACGCCGAAGCGCATTTCGGTCAGGAGGCCGCATGGATGGAGGACACGGGCTTTCCCGCGATGCAGTGCCACGTCGATGAGCACGACGCGGTGATGAAGTCGGTGCGCCGCGTGTGCGAGCGAGTGACGGCGGGCGACATCGCCATCGGACGGCGACTCGCGATGGAGCTGGTACGGTGGTTTCCCGCACACGCCGACTACATGGACTCGGCGCTCGCGCAATGGATGGTGAAAAAGCGCTACGGCGGCGTCCCCGTCGTCCTCAAACGCAGCGTCGACGGCGCCGCCTGAGCGCTCTGCACCCGCAATGCACCACGCCGGGTATCGTGCCTGGCCGCGCTCTCGCGTTAGCGGGGGCTGCCGTTATCGTGCTCAGATGAACGGAAACCACCATGGACAACGATTCGAATTCATTCGGCACCGGCACCGTGGATCCGAAGGACAAGGAGAAGCCGGCTGTCACCAAGATCATCGACCGCATTCCACTGCCGGGCAAGGAGCGCGAGCTCGAGCAGGCGATCAAGGCGCTGATCGGTGCGGCTTTGCGCTATCCGGGTCACCTCGGCGTGACCGTGACACGCCCCGCGCTGCCGCAACAACCCGGCTTCCGCATCGTCTATCGGTTCGACTCCAGCGAGCATCTGAAGGCATGGGAAATGTCGGACGAGCACGCGCGACTGGCTTCTGCGGCCAACCGCCTGACCCAGGGCGAGCCGCAGCGCACGGTGCTGAGCGGCCTGGAAGCCTGGTTCACTCTTCCCGGACATGTCCCCCTCGCGGCGCCGCCTCGCGCGAAAATCGCGGTGGTGACATGGATCGGCATTTTTCCTCTCGTGTACACCTTCGCGACGGTGATTCGCATGCTCGTTCCGGCCGACACGCCCGCGATCATCACCATCGGTCTTGTGACGATGCTCGTCGTGCTGGCGATGACGTATGTCGTCGGACCGCTGCTGACAAGGATCTTCGGGAAATGGCTGCGACCGGCGGCGGCACAGTCCGCCCGCGATCAGCCCGCTAGATCTTGAACGACTCCATCGCTTCCGGCGCGAACAGCTCCTCGGGCGTGAGCAGTCGCTTTTCGACAACCCGCATCGTGGTGATAGCGCAGGAACGTCGCAAGCGTCGCGCGGTTGCGCTCGAACCCGTACGACCAGTAATCGTCGCCCATGAGCGCGCGCGTCTCCTCGACGTGCGCCGTGAGCCAGGGCAGCATCGCCTTCAGCGCCGCGGTGACGTAGAGATCGTCGTAGGTTCGCTTCTGCGCCTCGACGAAGGCCTTGAACAGCGATTGCGCGACCCAGCGGTTCTGCTCGTAGACCTCGCGCCGGATCACCACGGTGTGCATGATCGGAAAGATGCCGGTCTCGCGGAAGTAGTGCTGCTCGACCTCCTTGTAGTTCTCGAAACAGCCGCCGCACCTTGCCGTTGCCGGTCGAGAACGTCGACGGCATTCGCGCCGTGTGCAGCGCGTCGATCTCGCCGCTCGCGAGCATCGCCGCCAGCGTCTGCGTCTCGCCGATCGGCTCGATCTTGATATTGGCCGGCAGGTCGAGCTTGAGCTTTTCCGAGCGGCCGGGCTCCTCCTCGCCGCCGGTGCAGTAGGTGACGCTGTCGACCGGCACGCCGTAGTGGTCGGACAGGATCCCGCGGATCCACACCGGCGCGGTCATCTGGAACTCGGGCGTGCCGATGCGTTTGCCGATCAGGTCCTTCGGCTCGCGGATGCCGGCGTCGGCGTTGACGTAGATGCACGAATGACGGAAGAAGCGCGAAGGAAAGATCGGAATCGCGACGAACGGCCGCGGCTCGCGGAACATCGAAACCGTGTACGACGACAGCGACATTTCCGCGACGTCGAACTCGCGGTGTCGCAGCATCCGGAAAAAGGTCTCCTCGACCGGGAAGATTGAGATAGATGAGGTCGATGCCGTCGGGCTGCACCGAGCCATCCATGAGCGAGCGCGTGCGGTCGTAATTCCAGCAGGCGAGCGACAGCCTCAGCTTCGACACGAGTTCCTCTCAAGTCGCGGCGGGGGCGGGGCTCGGGACGACGCCGGTGTCTTCCTTATTGAGTTCCTTCGAAGACTGCGCCAGCTCCTGTTCCGATACGCCTAGAGTGCGCCAGTTCACCGTCTTGGGCACGATGCCTTCGAAGCTTCGCAACTCGGCGTGCGGGATTCGCGGCTCGGTGCGCCCCAACGGTTTCTTGCCTTCCCGAAAAGCGCGCAGCGAGTCGAGCATCAGGCGCGAAATCGCGCGATCGCAACATCGCTGCGTTCCGAGCCGCTCGCGCGTACGATCGGCGATAGGGCCCATCGTCTCCCACATCGCCATGTCCTGATTCGGGATGCCGGGGATTCCCGTGTGGTCGCCAAGCTTCATCTTCTGGCGATCCTGCAGATAGTTGTTGTCGCGCGTGCGGACGCGCCGGTACTGGCTGTCGAGATCGACGCCTACACGCGCGTAGCAGAATGCTCGGAACGCCTCCTTGTCGATGCCCGCGCCCCAATCGCTCCAGGCGATGAAGTAGAACATGGTATGCGTGTCGTCGATGGGCACGTTGACGTTTGCGAGGCTGTACACGTTGTTGGGCGGAATCAGCACGGTGATTGGTGCGACGAACGTCGTGATGCGCACATAGTCATTGGTTGCGGCGTCCTTGATGGGACGCCGGATCGCCGCGTAGCGGAAACCGTAGCTCGTGAGCTGAACCTGCAGCCGCGGCGCCTTGTCCGTCGACGGCCGCGGCCACACCCGCCCTGCGACATCGCCCGATCGACGTGCGCGGGCGGCATGTCCGTCGAATGCAAGCTCGAGCTGTGCGCTGAATCGATCGCCCCTTCAAGGATCTGCGCCCAGTTGCACGGCGCCTGGATCTTCACGATAGCAACACTCGCCGCCTCGCTCGGTGCGAACGCGGGTTGCTCGAACTCCGGCATCTCGTCGGCCGGCCCCATGTAGATCCAGACGAAGCCGCCGGCCTCTCGCGTCGGATACGCGATGTGCTTCACTTTCTCGGCCGGCGGCTGTCCGGCGGCTCGGACGCCATCTCGAGAACGTTGCCGATCGACGTCCATCTTCCAGCCGTGATAGAGGCAGCGCAGGCCGCCCTCCTCGTTGCGGCCGAACACGAGCGAGGCTCGACGGTGAGGGCAGATGTTCGCCGAGCAGCACCGACGCGGCCGTCGGAGTCGCGGAACACAACCAGATCCTCGCCGAGCATCCGCACTCTGACCGGTGTCGCCGTCGGGCTCGGCCACTTCTTCGATCATCAGGCGCGGGCAGCCAGTGCCGGCGCATCAGCTGGCCCATCGGCGCATCGCCGTCGACGCGACAGAGCAGGTCGTTTTCTTCGTGGGTAAGCATGAAGGTTCTCCTTACGGGAAGGCCGTGAATGAGTGCGTCAGTCCCGCGCGGTCAAAAGAGTGTGCAGGCGGATCCGCACAGCGGCGGCTGTTCAATGATAGTCGATCCGTGGCAGAAGTCGGGACCGGGGGCGACGCCGCGCGAGCCGGCGCGCGGGCGGCAGGCTTTCGCTCGTCGCCGGGTCGAGCCGACGCTCCGGCGCAAGACGAGCTTCATTGCCGCGGTACCTCGACCTGATGCTCGAGTCGAACCTCCTTGCCTGAACGCGCCGACTCGAGAATGGCGAGGCAGACCTCGAGCGTGGCCATCGCCCACTCGCCGCGTGTGAATGGCGGGACGGCCCTTGACGACCGCGTCGTAGAGCTCGTCGATAACCTCGGCACGAGGAACGACGGGCGGCGGCAGCGCATCGAGCCACGCGCGCGTCATCGTCGTAAATCATCACGCCGGTCGGCAGCGGTCGCAGGTCGGCGCGATCGCACGACGCGATGATCATGCCGAAATGATTGTGTCCGACCGGCGCCGCCGCCTTTGTCGGCGCGGCACCATAGGCACGTTCGTTCTTCAGCGCGGCCTCTTCCGCCGCGTGATCGCCACCGGGAAGCGTCGCGCGAGCGGCGCCGTAGCTTCGCCGGGTCCTTCGGCGTGTCCGAGCTCGCCGATCCAGCCGGTGAGCTCGTCGGAGTCGAAATGCGCGTATCCGCTGTAGGTGACCGATGCGAACGTACCGTCTTCGAATGTCAGGATCGCGCCGAATACGCCCCTTCGGTCGGGCGGGCCGGATCCCAGCGATCCGGTGTGCGCGCGCACGCTGCGCGTCATGCCGCCGCCGAGCAGTCGCACGAGTCGATCTGATGCGCGCCCTGGCTGAACACGACGCCGCCGCCCTGTGCCGTGTCGAGCTCTTCCGGGCGGCGCGGACGATACAGAAAGTCGGTGTAGTTGAGTGCCATGAATCATCCGCACGGCCCCGAAGGTTCCTCCCGCCACGAGCTCGCGGGCGCGCAGAAAGGGCGCGTCGAAACTGTGGCTGTGGCCGACGATGAGTCGCACACCCGCGTTGCGGGCTGCGTCGATCATCGATTCGCATTCCTCCAAGGTGAGTGCCATCGGTTTTTCCACGAGTGCGTGCTTGCCATATCTCGCGGCGAGCACGACGTGCTCGGCATGACACTGATGCGGCGTGGCGATATAGACCGCCTCGACATCCGGGTCCGCGCAAAGTGCCTCCATGGTCGGATAGCTGCGCCCACCGAAATCGCTCTGGAATCGGCGGCGGGCATCTTCGCGCGGATCCGCCGCGGCGATGAGCCGCACACGCGGATGGGCGGCGAACGTAGGCAGCATCACCATGAACGCACGCCCGAGTCCCGCGATCCCGAGCTTCAGCGGCGGATCCACACGCGCATCCGTTGCGACACTCAAAGTTAGATGGTGACCTCGGCCGATTGGCCGTCGCTACCTTACCAGAGTCGTCGAAGCAGTGCGCGGATGGCAATTCGGAGGGTGCTGCGACCGCGCCCGAATAAATTCGGGCCTACAAACCCGCGTCCGTGGGTGCGAATTCATTCGCACGCTTGGCTCAGGAAGGCAATCGATCGACTAGACCGCTTCCCATTTTTCCGCACTTGCTCCCGCGAGCGCTCGCACGCGTTCCTCGTCGGCGCCGAATTCCGCGGCTGAGCCCTCGTAGACCATGCGCCCGTCATCGAGCACGTACGCACGGTCGGCGATTTCCACTGCGGCGCGGACGTTCTGTTCGACAAGCAAAACCGACATCCCTTCCTTGCGCATGGCGGCGATGACGTTGAAGACGTCCTGTACGATCAGGGGTGCCAGACCCTGCGAGGGCTCGTCGAGCAATAGCAGACTCGGGTTCAGGAGCAACGCTCTTCCGATCGCCAGCATCTCCTGCTCGCCTCCCGACAGTTGCCGCCCCTTGTTCGATTTGCGCAGCGCCAAGCGAGGGAAGAGCTGGTAGACCCGCTCGAGGGTCCAGGGACCCGGACGCTCGAGCGGCACTTTCAGATTTTCTTCGACCGTCAGGTTGGCGAAGACGCGTCGTCCTTCCGGCACGTACCCTGCACCCAGGCTCGCGATGCGGTAAGGCGGCCAATCGGTCGTCGTGCGACCGAAAATCCGCACCGAGCCTTTGCTCGCGTGCGTCAGCCCCATGAGGCTTCTCAACGTCGTCGTCTTGCCCGCGCCGTTGCGGCCGAGCAGGGTGACGATCTCACCCTCGCCCACGGTGAGTCCGACCCCGTGCAGGATGTGGCTCTTGCCGTAATAGGTGTGCAAGCCCTCGGCTTCGAGCGCGTTCACGCGGCTTTTCCCAGGTAGGCGGCCTGCACGTGATCGTTGGCCGCGATTTCGGCCGCCGTGCCCTCGGCGAGAACCGAGCCTTCCGCAAGCACCATGATGCGGTCGGCAAGATGGAAGACCACGCGCATGTCGTGCTCGATCAGCACGATGGTCAGTTGCTCGTCCTTGTGCAGGCGGCGGATGAGCCGCGTAATGTCGTAGGTCTCCTGATCGCCCATGCCCGCTGTCGGTTCATCGAGCAGAAGCAGCCGCGGCTTGAGCGCGAGCGACATCATGATCTCGGTGGCGCGCTGATCTCCGTGGGAGAGCTCTCCGACGAGGCGGCCGGCTTTGTTTGTCAAGCCTCCCATCTCCATCAACTCGTCGATGCGCGCGCGGATGGCATCGTTAGCTTTGCGACTCAGCCATGGCACCAGACGCAATCCCGACGCGACCTCGACGGGAATGCGCAGGTTCTCGTGCACCGTGAGCTCGGGAAAAATCTCGGTGATCTGGAACGTGCGCGCCATCCCCATTGCAACGCGTTTGTGCGCAGGCAGCGAAGTGATATCCCGGTCGTCGAAGATGATTCTGCCCGCAGTCGGTGGAAAGAAGCCGCTGATGAGGTTGAAGAACGTGGTCTTGCCGGCGCCGTTCGGCCCGATCACCGCGCGCAGCTCTCCAGGCTCGACCGTCAGCGAAACTCGATCGACTGCGATCAGGCTGCCGAAATGCTGCGAAACGCTCTCCACGCGCAGGAGACTCACGTCGTCGCCTTTCTCCGGATGATGCCCAGTACGCCGCGCGGGAAAAAGAGCACCACCAGCACGAAGAAAAGACCGATAAACGACATCCAGTTTTCCGTGTGGCTCGAGACATAGTCCTGCAGCACGACAAAGATCGCCGCGCCGATCAGCGGCCCCCAGAACGAGCGCATGCCGCCCAGCACTGCCATGATCACGAAATTACCCGACTGGTCCCACCGAAGCGCGCGCGGATCGGTGAAGTTATTGAGAAGTGCGTAGAGCGTGCCCGCGAGCGCCACGAAGAGACACGAGATCACGAACGAGAGCCAGATGTGCTGCTCGACCGGGATTCCGAGGAAGCGCGCCCGGCGCTCGTTCTCGCGGATCGCGATCAGCGTTCTGCCGAAAGGGGAGCGCAGCAGCAGCGCCATGATGCCGGCCGCCGCGGCAAACAAGGCGAGCACCAGATAATAAAAGGCCTTGTCGTTGCCGAGGATGTCGATGTGTCCGACGCCGAGGTTCAGCGCCTGCCGCGTCCAACCGGTCAATCCATCGTCGCCGCCCGTCACGGCATTCCAGCGGAAGGCGATGAAGAAAAAGACCTGACCGAACGCAATCGTGACCATGGCGAAGTAAACACCGCGCAGCTTGACAATCAACGCGCCGATGAGCGCGGCAGCCACGGCGCCGGTGACGACTCCCACAAGAATGCCCAGGGGCGTGCTGGGCGCGAGATACTTGAGTGTCATGCCTGCGCCGTACGCTCCAAGACCAAAATAGGCCGCGTGTCCGAAAGAGAGCACGCCCGTGAAGCCAAGCAGGAAATTGAGCGACATCGCCGCGAGGCCCAGGACAAGAACCCGGCTGCCGAGCTCCGTGTACCCACCCAGCGGGCCCAGCCAATAGGGCATCGTCACGAGCAACAGGCCGATGACGATGGTTAGCGCATGTTTGTGCAGTCCGCTCAATGGATTCTTCCTTCCTCGCCGAGCAGTCCTCGCGGCCGCACCAGCAGGACGATGCCCATCATCACGTAGATCACCGCTTCGGTTGCCGAGGGAAAGAACACCGTCGTAATCCCCGACGCGACACCGATCAAAAGGCCGCCGAGCAGGGTGCCGGGGAGGCTGCCGAGCCCGCCGACAATGATCGCGACGAAGCTCGGCATGATGAGCGACGTGCCAATCGTGGGCTGCAAGCCCAGCATGCCCGCGGCCAGCACGCCCGCCAACCCCGCCAGGTAGATGCCGAGCCCGAAATTGAGGTTGCGCAGGATGCGTACATTCACGCCGAGCACCGATACCGTCTCGAGATCGAGCGTCCCCGCGCGAATGCGCATGCCGAGCCGCGTTCGATTGAGAATGAAGAACAGGCCTGCGACAGCAACGGCGACCAGCGCGACCATGAACAGACGATATCCGGTCAGGAAAAATAATTCGCTCGACAGCGGTGTGGCGAGCCAGCCGGGAATCGGATACGGAAGGCTTTGCGCGCCCCAGATGTAACGCGTGACGTCCTCGAAGATATAGGCGAGCCCGAACGTGAGCAGCAGGCTGTAGAGCGGATCGCGCCCGTACACTCGGCGGATCAGCACGCGTTCGACCAGGAGCCCCAGCCCGGCGGTCAGGAACGGCGCGACGAGAAGTCCGCCCCAGAACCCGATGTAGGGGATGAGCGTGTAAGCGATGTAGGCGCCGATCGCCAGGAACCCGCCGTGGGCGAAATTGATCACGCCGCTCAGGTTGAGTATCAAGGAGAGGCCGAGCGCCATCAGCGCATAGAACGCGCCGACGATCAGGCCGTTGAAGATGTTGAAGAGGAGGAGCTGCGTCATTCGATTTCAGGCCCTCCGTTTTCTGCGGACGCAAAGCTCCCTGCAATGATCCGCATGGGTGCGGCGCCTATATTTGGTACGGTACGCGGTTCGCGCCCGATCATCTGGGCGCCCGGCGCAACCGCTCTCGACCGAGGACTCAAGCCGGCCAGGTCATCTTGCAGCCGGAATCTTCAACGGGACCTGCCGCCTCGGCGCCTTTGACGAGCGACGTCACGTTGAACAAATCGTCCGGTTCGCTTCCCTTCGCCTGCGCGTTGCCGTCGTAGAGCGTGCCGATCAACTGGTGATCGCCGGCGCGATAGAACGGCTGTTCCGGCATGAGCCCCACTTCGGGCGGCAGCTTCATACCCTCGAGCGCCTTGGCCATCTTGCGCGAGTCGAGCGACTTCGCCTGGTTGGCCGCGAGCGCGCAGCTCCACGTCGCTACAAAGCCGAACCAGGTCCGCGCCGTCGGCACCTTGCCGGTGGTCTTCTTGATGGCAGCGACGAACTCCGCGACGTGAGGAACGCCCGGCTGCTTCCAGTACCACTCGAACACCCAGCTGCCGACCCGGGCCTCGGGCGGCAGGCCCTGCAGCGCTTCCAGCTCCTGTTGCGAGCCCGCAAGATGGATGCGCTTGTCGAGCCCGAATTGCACTGCCTGCTTGAGCGCGTTGATCATGTCGTCTCCCTGGACGAGGAAGACGATGACGTCCGGGCTCGCGGACTGCGCCTTGATGAGATAGGACGAGAAATCCGTCGTCCCGAGCGGCGTCAGATCGGCGCCCGATTTGATGCCGCCGAGCTTGGCGGCCGCTTTCTCGAGCCCGGCTTGCAGCGTGTGGCCGAACGCATAGTCCGGCGTGATGTAATACCACTTCTTCCCGGCGGTCTTGATCAGAGGCCCGGCTACCGCGTTGGCTTCCATGGTGGTGTTGTTGCACACGCGGAACACGTTCCAATGGCACGTCGATCCGGTGATGCCATCGGTGTGCCCGCCCGGAACGATGTGCAGCAGCCCTTTCTCATAGCTGACCTGCGCCATCGCGAGGGCGAGCGCGGAATTGACGTTCCCGACGAGGAAGTTGACCTGATCGCGCTCGATGAGCTTGCGCGCTTTTTGCACCGCCGTCCCGGCGTCGCCGCTTGTCGAATCTTCGACGAGAAGTTGAACCTGTCGGCCGAGAATGCCGCCCTTGCCGTTGATCTGATCGACGGCGAGCTGGCAACCGGTCAGCTCGTTCTTGCCCACCGCGGCGTAGGTCCCGGTAAGCGGGTTGTCCAAGCCGATCTTGACCATCTCCTCTCCGCGCGCCTTGAGGATGAATGGAGCGGAGAGCTGCACGGCGCCGACGGCGCCGGCTGCCTTCAGAAGCGTGCGACGGCTGATCCTTTTTGCCTTGCTCTGATTCGTCATGGTGATCCTCCTAGGTTCGATCTGTTGTAAGGGTGCCGCTCGTTTTGTGTGGCAAGAGAACGATCCGATGCTGCAGCCATCCAATTGCGCGGCCCATCGATGCTCTAAGAGCGGGAGTCGGCCCGATCGGTTGCACTCATCGGGCGACATTCGCCCGATGGCCGGCGCGAGCAGGGCATGATTGTACCGGCTGGACTGGATGCGTCATTGTCAGCAAAATGTCAGCTTTCCCGTGATCGTTTCCGCGGCGGGGGCTCCATCGCGCGACTCCGCGCGAAGTCGCCGACAGCGCCTGGAAAGCGCGTGTAGCGAAGCCTAGCAGGCTGATGCAAAACCCTCCATGAGCCGCGTTTGCCGCAAGATGGGCCCGAATGCTAGGCGGGCGCCGAAGGGCGTGGCAGGTCCCACGTCCGAGGCGCACAACAACGCAGGCGGGCCCGTATTGCGCAAACCCATTCGGGGCGCGGCTTTGCGGGCGATCTGCTTTGTCGCGACGCTTGCCAATGGGACCTACCATTGGCTGCGCGTCGCTTCGCGCATCTCATCCCGCAAAGCCAGCGCCGCGGCCACGTGGGGTTCTGCATCAGCCTGCTAGACTATCGGACGGCCGTGAGATGAGACGCAAGCCATGACGGAGCCTGCAAAACGTCGCGTCCGAACGAGCGCGGCGGCGCGCGTCGATGCAGCAGGTTCGACGGGAGCTGCGTTGGCGCAGACGAAGATCAGACCCGACGCCAGGAGCGTATTGATCGTCGTCGACGTCCAGAACTGCTTCATGCCGGAAGGAAGCTTGGGCGTGCCGCACGGCGACGAAGTTGTCCCGGTGATCAACCGTCTTGCACGCTTGTTCCGGAATGTCGTGCTGACCCAGGATTGGCACCATCCGCAGCACGTCTCATTCGCTTCCCAGCACGACGACAAGAAGCCGTTCGACCAGATTGCGCTGCCGTACGGACCGCAAGTGCTGTGGCCGGAACACTGCGTACAGGGGACCGAAGGCGCATCGCTGCACAAGGATCTGCACGTTCCCAATGCGCAGCTCGTGATTCGCAAGGGCTTTCGGCAGGACGTCGACAGCTACTCGGCGTTTGTCGAGGCCGATCGCAAGACGCCTACCGGGCTTGCCGGATACCTGCGGGCGCGGAGGTTGCGAAAATGTTATGTCGCCGGGCTTGCGACCGACTTCTGTGTTGCGTGGACCGCGATCGACGCGCGCAAGGCGGGGTTTTCCGCCGCGGTCATCGAAGACGCCTCGCGTGCCATCGACTTGAACGGTTCGCTCGCCAAGGCGTGGCAGGACATGACCGCTGCGGGCGTCGAGCGATTGCAGTCAGCGGACTTCGATGCCCAGCCGGGCACGGGTAACTAGCGATGAACGTCCGAGGACGGCGCAACTCTCGATTGATGACCGGCTCGGCGCGTCATCTCTACAAGTTGATGCTATGAAGGCAAGCGACCCGGGCAAGCTCGATCGCATCGTGGCCGAAGCACGCCGCGCTTCCAAAAAGCGCGAACAAGGCTATCGCGAGCAAGCGCTCAAGATCTACCCCTGGATCTGCGGTCGCTGCGCCCGCGAGTTCACGCATGCCAACCTTCGCGAGCTGACGGTCCATCATCGCGATC